>JAWUXS010000001.1:0-62938 GCA_034111185.1 Paracoccaceae bacterium
GCCGTCAGTTCGTAAAGTTTTTCAATCTGTGCGTCAGTAAGGGACGGAATTGCCCGCACCCGCGCGATTGCGGTTTCGCGCACCTGCATCCAAGCATCGAGAAGCAGCGGATGCGATACCAAGAATGGTGCCATTCCAAGACCAGTCGAGTTGCCGATCCCAAGGTGCTGTTTCGCAGCGCGGTCCAACGTGCCTTGGCCTACATGTTCGGCCAGATCATGGGTAAACCCGCGGATCAGCCAAACGGTCAGCATCTCAATCATGAACGGCCCGCTTAGGCCCGAACGGTCGGCGATCTGACTGCGATCCGCGATGCCAAATTTGCCATTCCCATAGACGGCTGTGGTCCGCATCAAGTAGCCAATCTCGCGCACCATCTTAGGGTCGGGCTGCTCGCCTTTGCGCAGGGCAGCCGTGACGTGATCGAACAGGCGTACCGATTTATTTGCGCGGCTTAAGACAAGGTCGCGCAATGTAAAACGTGCCGCCTCCTGCTTTGGTGCGGCGGCCGCGATGCGGGCGATTTCGGCTGTGTCGGGAATACCGTCATAAAGAACATAGGCCGTGTCCCATGCCGTCGCGATCACGCGGTCAGTGCGTTGATCCGGTGGAATGTCAGTTGAAACGGCGACAAGCGAATAGTCAAAACCACCAAAGTTCAGCGAATACACCGCGTGGCCATAACCATCATCGGACATGTTCCAAACCGGACGTCTGACCGTCACATCATCGGCGGCCAACGCGCGCATCAACGTCCGCAAGAACGAAAGGCGCGTCGGAAATGACGCCCCCATCCGGCGCAAGCGCATCACCTTGGATGCTGGGCGCATCGGCATTTGTGGTGGGTTCGTCTGATCGTCAAGCATCGGCAGGTCCAAAGTTCTCATCGTAGAAGCGGTACCAGTTGTCGCCCATGATTCCGTCGACTTCGGTCTCGGACATGCCGACTTTGGTCAGGCCATCGCGGATATTGCCAAAGTCGCGGTTGTCGTTGAACCAATTTGGCATTGGCGGGAAACCTGCATTGTCTGCTGATCCTTCGCCGTAATCGATAACTTTGGACCAACGCCCGACCCGCATCCATTCGACGATGCTGTCAGGTTGGTCTTGGCAAAGGTCAGTTCCGATCCCGATACTGCCCGCGCCGTAACGCGACGCGGCCTCGGCAACCATGGTGCAAAAGCTGTCTAATGTGCAGTTGCTGCCGTTTTTAAGGTGATGCGGATAGACAGAAAAGCCCAGCATTCCACCGTTTGAGGTCAGCGCCTTGATAACTTCATCAGATTTATTGCGTAACGCGGGATGCCACCAATCGGGGTTCGCATGCGTGATTGCAATCGGGCGGGTCGATGCATCAATCGCCTCAAGGGTGGAACGATCGGCAGAGTGGCTCATGTCGATAACAAGTCCGACGCGGTTCATTTCGGCAACCGCTTGCGCGCCAAAACGGGTGAGCCCTGTATCATCAGCCTCGTAACACCCCGTCGCGAGGAGCGATTGGTTGTTGTAGGTCAGTTGCATGAAACGAACACCCAGTTGGTGCACGATTTCGATCAATCCGATGTCGTCCTCAATCGGGCTAGGATTTTGAAACCCAAAGAAAATAGCGGTCCTGCCAGTCGCACGGGCAGTTGCAACATCGGCAGCAGTCGTGCCGCGCATGATGAGTTCGGGGAAGCGCTCGAACCACCGGTTCCACGCCTCAAGCGCGAGGATCATCTCACGAAAACTCTCGTGATAAACGATAGTGACATGAACGGCATCCACCCCCCCTTCGCGCATCTGACGAAAGATGGTTTCAGACCAATTGGCGTACTGCAGGTTGTCGATCAGATATTTCATGCTGGCACAATACTCCTCGGATTTGGCAGCGCGAAGACCTAATGCGACATGTTAGGGCGACAATCTGCATTTTGCAGTGGCGAATTGATGCGCGTTGGCCGTTTCAGGGATTCCTACTGCACGCCAAAACAGGTAAAAGAATGCTAATTATTGGCCGAGCAACCGACAACATGCGAAAATCGCGGATTAGGCACGACAAATGAAGTATTTTGCAGCGAGTTTAGCCGCCATTTTCCCGATGGCCTTGGCGGCCCAGAATGTGCAATTTGATGCGCCTTTGGCTGATGCGGGCCTACAAGATTTATTGCGCAGCGCCTCGGTAAGTTTGACCCTTCCTGCTGAGGAAGATGCCGCAGCACAAGATTATGTCGCGGCGGCGCGTGCCGATTACCGTCGCCTTTTGACCGCCCTTTATGCCGACGGTTATTATGGCGGAACGATTTCGATCAAGATCGACGGGCGCGAAGCGTCCACTCTTGCCCCGCTTGATGCCCCATCCCGTGTGAGCAACGTTGCAATTTCAGTAACCCCCGGACCGCGGTTTACGTTTGGGACTGCCGCAATCGCCCCCTTGGCACCAGACACCGAATTGCCCGAGGGGTTTGCAGCTGGGAAACCTGCCCAATCGCAAGTCGTCCGGCAAAGTGTGACTGCTGCAACCGAGGCTTGGCGCGAAGCCGGCTATGCGAAAGTCAGCCCGACTGGCCAAGAGGTAACAGCGCGACATGCCGATCAAATCTTGAACGTCGCAGTTAACCTCGCACCCGGTCCACAGCTGACATTTGGCGATCTTGCTGTGAACGGCAACGTTGATGTTCGCACCGATAGACTGGTTAGGATCGCGGGCCTACCCACCGGAGAGACCTATTCACCACAAGAGATAGCCACCGCTGAACGCCGCCTGCGTCGTACAGGTGCGTTCGATTCCGTGGCGCTGGTTGAGGCAGATGAAATCGGGCCGAATAATACACTGCCCATAACGGCTCAGGTTGTCGAAGCGAAACCGCGCCGTATCGGAGCAGGGATTGAGCTGTCGTCGGTTGATGGCCTTTCTGTTTCGACCTACTGGCTGCACCGTAATTTCCTAGGCGGCGCCGAGAGGTTCCGTGTTGACGGAGAGATTTCAGGTATCGGGGGAGAGACCGGCGGGATCGATTACACGCTATCCGCTAGCCTGCGGCGCCCTGCCGTTTGGGGCGCGGATACTGATTTTCTTACAACGACATCCCTTAGCCGATTGGATGAGCCGAGCTATCTGCTGGAGCAGTTCGCGATTGAAAGCACCCTGACACGGCCCATCGGCGATAACATCACGATCGAAGGCGGTATAGGCCTGCTTGCTGCCTATGAACAGGCTGAAACCGGTAACCGCGATTACATCTTGCTAACCTTTCCTATCAGCGGCGAGTTGGACAAACGTGACGACGCCGCCAATCCCAAAAGCGGTTATTACCTCGACCTTGATGCAACCCCATTTATTGGTGTTCTTGGCGGCGACAATGGCGCGCGATTATTTACTGATGCACGGGTTTACCGCAGCTTTGGTGCGGATGATCGATTTACCCTCGCGGCGCGCAGTCAAATTGGTAGCGTTCTGGGTGCGACCCTTGATACGGCCCCTGCCGACTACCTGTTTTATTCCGGTGGCGGCGGAAGTGTTCGCGGGCAGCAATACCAATCCCTTGGCATTGATCGCACAATCGCAGGCGAAGACGTCACAACAGGTGGCCTGTCTTTTGCGGGTGCCCAGCTTGAGGCGCGGGTTGATGTGACAGAGAGCATCGGCGTCGTGGGTTTCTTTGACGTTGGTTTTGTCGGTGATACCGCGAACCCATTCGGCGATGGGAACTGGCAATCGGGTGCAGGGTTCGGGGTTCGGTACAATACAGGCATCGGCCCAATTAGATTAGATATCGCAACACCAACAAGCGGCGACGACGCAATCGATCGCGTCGAGATTTATATCGGCATTGGACAATCGTTTTGAGACGCTCCTTTCTATTGAAAAGCACTGCGGTTGCTGCTGTGCTTACATTTGTTGCTGTCCCAGCTTCTGCGCAAACCGCGCAAGAAGAGGCTGACAAAAGCTATCTTACCACCTTGATCGAAGACAATCTCTCTGGTGATAGCCGGACAGTGAACATCACAGGGTTTCGCGGCGCACTTAGCTCTGCGGCAACGCTTGAGGCTTTGACTATTGCGGATGAAGACGGTGTTTGGCTGACACTTGAAAACGTCGTGCTTGATTGGAACCGCGCCGCACTTTTGCGCGGGCGCATCGAAGTGAATGAGCTGCGCGCAGAGCGCATCGTTGTTAGCAGGGAACCGATCACAGAACCTGCTACAACCTCGCCCGAGGCGACGCCATTTGCCTTACCAGAATTGCCTGTAAGCATTGACCTCGGCCAATTGCAAATCGACCGGATTGAACTGGGCGAGGCATTCTTGGGCGAACCGTTTGCCGCATCACTGACTGGCAGTGCCTCGCTCGCGGATGGCGAAGGCGCGGTCAAAGTGCTGGCGGATCGCCTTGATGGGGCTTCGGGATCATTCTTAATCGACAGTGGTTATAACAACGTCACCCATGTTCTTGGGCTGAACCTGAATATCCGCGAAGGTGCTGGTGGCGTTGCAGCGAAATTGCTTGAGATACCAGGACTTCCTTCGCTTGCGTTGACGATCAATGGCACTGCCCCGCTTGAGGATTATACCGCTGAAATTGCTTTGGCCACCGATGGTCAAGACCGCATTGCAGGTGACGTGCGTTTGACCGAAGAAGACGGCACCCAGTCGTTTGATTTGAATATTGGCGGTGATGTAACACCGCTGTTGGTGCCCGAATATCACGACTTTTTCGGCGATGACGTTTCTCTAAGCGCGAGCGGCCAGCAGTTACCGGATGGACAGCTTGACTTGCGCAGCTTTGATCTGACTGGACAAAGCATCCAGCTTAAGGGTTCGGGCCTGATCGGTGCAGAAGGTTGGCCGCAACGCCTGTCCCTTACGGGATCCATCGCTGATGCTGATGGCGACATTGTGCTGTTGCCGTTGACGGGGCCAAAGACGTATGTCGATAACCTCGTTCTGGATATCAATTATGATTATGCCGTGTCCGAGGATTGGACCGCGCGGTTCAACATCACAGATTTCAATCGCCCCGGCCTATTTATCGGCGGATTGGAATTGGCTGGTGGTGGCATTTTGCGCCCCGGCGAAGGTGATGCGACTGGTCAAGTCACCGCAGACTTTGCGTATACCGCAAACGGGCTAGAGCTTGATGATCCGGGTGTCGCACAGGCGTTAGGTGATGCGATCACTGGTGTGATCAAAATAGACCGCACCGAAGATCTGCCAACGAACATCACGCAGCTTACCCTTGAAGGCCCAGGTGTTGAGATGCTGGGCGAGGCCACGGTTGCAGGACCTAGTGGTAGGTTTGAGACATCAAGCACGATCCTTTTGACTGTGAGTGCGCTAGAGCGGTTTTCGACCTTGGCTGATCGTTCGCTCGCTGGTGACGGAGAACTTGCGATCCTAAGCAAGATAAGCCCGCTTGATGGGTTGTTTGATGTCGTATTAACCGGAAAAACTAACGATCTGGCTGTGGACATCAAACAGCTTGATCCGCTGCTGGCTGGTGCGGGGGATATCGCGATAGCAGCTGTCCGCGACACCGAAGGGACCCGCATTACCGCGCTAAACATCCTAACGAACGAAGCCCAGATTACGGCAGAGGCGTCTTTGACAAGCGGCGAGAGCGCTGCAGTATTCGACATTCAAATCACTGACGTCAATGTCGTCGAACCATCGATGACTGGCCCAATTACCCTGAGAGGCAACGCGCAACGCGACACAGCATTGAAGACCACGTTTGATTTGCGAGCATTGGCACCCGGGGCGGACATTCAGGCAGCAGGCGAAGCTATTCCTGCTGGACGGGGCCAAACATTATCCGCTGATGTATCCGCAAAAATTGCTGATCTCGCGACCTATTCTGAGTTGCTGGGTCGTGACCTTGGCGGCGCAATCAATGCAAAACTGACTGCAATTGTCTTAAGTGACGGAGAGCGGTTTGACGCGGACCTAAGTGCGACGACCCAAGATTTGCGGATGGATATTGCCCAGCTAGATCCGCTTATGTCGGGGAACGGCACTTTGTCGGTCAGCCTCGCGACCCCAGCAAAAGACGTCTACCTAATTCGCGGCCTAGCTATCGATACGGATGCCCTGACCATGCAGGCGGATGGTAGGTATAGTGTGATCGGAAACTCAAACGCCGATTTCAATATTCTGATTGCAGATGCGCAAGACGTATTCGCAGACCTGACCGGCGCGGTGCGTGTCACTGGCCAAGCTGACCTTGCTGCGGATGGCGCAGCGAACATCGATGTGAACGGCACCGGACCAGGCGCGCGGTTTGCCTTAGATGCGCAGGTTGCGGCAGAAACGAACGCAGTAACAGGCACGTTTGATGCCAATATAGCGGACCTGTCTGTCTACAGGTCATTGTCTGGCATAGCCCTTGATGGCGCTGTCGCAACTAAGATCACTGGAACCGCCCTGCCAGACTTTAGCCGTTTTGCTGGCAATGTCATGTTTAGGTCTACAGATTTAGAGATCGGGAACCCGTCGGTTGATCCGCTTATCGCTGGCATCGGGACTTTTGCAGCCAAAGCCGCCATGACGGACAACGGGCTGCAAGTTGATGAATTAAACGCACAGTATCCGAACGTCCAACTGATAGGATCGCTTGATAGCAGCGACGGTGTCGGGGTCGGAAACTTCGACGCACAGATTTCTGACGTTGGATTGATCGCCGACGGTATCTCTGGCCCCGCGACCGCAAAGGGTACAGCCAGTCGGGATGCTGTTGGCACTTGGACCGTTGATGCAACAGCAAGTGCACCGGGTGCTACGGCCACGGTTGACGCGCAAGTCTTGGCTGAAACACAAGAAGTGTCGGGACGTGCTTTGGTCGCGGTAAATGATCTACGCGCCTATCGCCGCTTAACCGGCCAATCCCTTTCAGGGGGTGTGACAGCAACGGTTGACGGCACGCTATTGCCGGACCTAAGTCGCTTTGCCGCTGATATATCGGTTGAGACCAGCGATCTTGGGATCGGTGAAGCCACTGTAGATACGCTGCTGCGCGGTCTCGGAACTTTACGCGCAACGGTTAGCCGAACTGTGAGCGGGATTACTGTGCAGAACTTCGCGGCTCGGACACCAAACATTTCGCTGAACGCCGACCTAGACGGTAGCGCTGGCGGCACTGGTCGCGGCACATTTGATGCAACGTTGCGTGATGTTGGGCTTTTGACTGATCAACTTAGCGGTCCTGTTACGACGCAAGGAACGGCTGCCCGCAATGGCAACGGATCATGGGATCTGGACGCAGCAGGCACTGGCCCAGGTGGTATCAACCTGCGTGCAGCTGGTCAGTTCTCCGAAGGCGGCACCCTGAATTTGAACATCGACGGTCAGGTACCGCTTGGCCTAGCTAACGCCTCGTTAGAACCACGGCGCATTGATGGCGATGCCGTGTTTGACCTTGCGGTGAATGGCGCCCCTGCTTTGTCGTCAGTCAGCGGTCGTATCGGTATAGATGGTGCACGTTTCTCTGCGCCTACACTTGGCATTGCTTTGACGGATTTGCGCGGTGGCGTGACCCTTGGGCAAAGTGTTGCGCGGCTGGATATAGCGACAGATGTCGATAGCGGCGGCACGATTTCTGTTACTGGTCCGGTTGGTCTGACAGGCGGCCTTGAGGCTGGCATCGTTGTGCGTTTGAACGACGTCGGTCTGCGTGACCCAGAGCTATATAAGACAACAATCGCGGGTCAGATCAATGTGACGGGCCCGCTTGCTGGTGGTGCACGGATTTCAGGGACACTCAACCTTGGTGAGGCGGAAATCCAAGTACCGTCATCAGGCGTTGGTTCACTTGGTGATCTGCCAAACGTTACGCATATCGGGGCCAGTTCTGCTGTGCGCCAAACGATTACACGCGCAGGCGCGGATAACGTCAGCGGTGGGTCATCCTCCTCGGCTGGAGGTTCTGCGTTTCCAATCGACCTGACGATCAATGCACCGTCTAAGATATTCATCCGTGGTCGCGGTCTGGATGCAGAGTTGGGCGGGGTACTGACATTGGGTGGCACCACCGACAATATCATTCCAGTCGGACGGTTCAGCCTGATCCGTGGCCGTTTGGATATTTTGCAACAACGGTTTGACCTGACTGAGGGCGATGTTTCCTTGCAAGGCGACTTTGAACCCTACATTCGCCTTGTTGCAGCAACCGAGGCGCGGACGGGTACCAAAATCAACATCATTGTCGAAGGTGTCGCATCATCGCCAGAAGTCACCTTTGAATCGATACCAGACCTGCCGCAAGACGAGGTCCTTTCGCAGCTGATCTTTGGGCGTGACCTTGCCGATATCAGCCCGCTTCAGGCAATCCAGCTTGCGGCTGCTGTTGGTACTTTGGCGGGGCGCGGCGGCGGCGGATTGATTGATACGTTCCGCCAAGACATCGGTTTGGATGATTTTGACATCACCACCGACGAAGACGGAAATGCGGCTGTTCGCGCAGGCGCCTATCTGTCCGAGAATGTTTATACCGATGTTGTAATCAACTCTGAGGGCGAAACCGAGATCAATCTTAACCTCGATATCACGGATGAGTTCAAGGCGACCGGCACCGTGGGTGCGGACGGCGAAACCAGTATCGGCATCTTCTTTCAGCGCGATTACTAACGCAGGTTAGCCTGTTGCAAGAACGTCCTGCACCTCGTGGAATGGGCACGCAACAGTGTGGCCGTTTCCAAGGTTTTGCATCACGGGGCGATCGCCAGCACAGCTTGCCTGCGCCTTAGGGCAGCGCGTGCGGAACACACAGCCAGAAGGTGGCGCGAGGGGGGACGGCAACTCACCCTCAAGGGTCGGGCGCACGCGGGCCTTTTCCAGAACGGGATCAGGGATCGGCACCGACGAGATCAGCGCCTGTGAATACGGATGTTCCGGTGCGGTGGTCAGCGTGTTCGCATCTGCGACCTCCATCTGGCGACCAAGGTACATCACAATAATCCGGTCCGAGATGTGTTTCACCACTGACAGGTCATGCGCGATAAAGATCATCGACAGCCCCATGTCGCGTTGCAGTTCCATCAGCAAATTCACGACCTGCGCCTGCACCGATACATCAAGTGCTGACACAGGCTCGTCACAGATCACCAACTTGGGCTTTAGGATCAATGCGCGCGCGATACCGATGCGTTGGCACTGCCCGCCTGAAAATTCATGCGGATAGCGATTGATCAAATTGGGCAGTAAACCCACACGTTCCATCAACGCGCCAACGCGCTTTTTCACCTCGGCGCGTGGGGTCTTGGGTTCATGGGTGATCAGCGGTTCTGCAATGATTTCGCCAACTGTCATTCGTGGATTAAGCGCGGCAAGCGGGTCTTGGAAAATCATCTGAACATCGCGGCGATGCACGCGGCGTTCACGCACATCCATGCCAGCAAGGTCGGCACCTTCGAAATTGATCTGCCCGCCAGATGACGGAACCGTCCCCACAATTGCGCGCGCTAACGTGGATTTGCCCGAGCCGCTTTCGCCAACAACACCCAGACATTCACCCGCTTGCAGGTCAAACGACATCTGCGAAACGGCATGCAATTTCATCGCTGGCGTCCATGGCCAAGCACCCTGCTTGTGAACATCAAACGTGACCGAGAGGTCTTGAACGGAAAGGATGGGTTCGCTCATTTCGCAACCTCCGATGCAGGTAGATGACAGGCGCGGCGACGGGTGTTTGCATGGCTCTCAAGCGCGGGTCGTTCTGCGGAGCAGTTATCAAGGACTTGGGCACAGCGCGGCGAAAATGGACAGCCTTTGGGAAGGCGTGACATGTCAGGCGGTTCGCCTGCGATGGTTGCCAATGCACCGTCGATTTTGTCCAAGCGCGGCACAGCTTGCAGCAGGCCGCTTGTGTAGGGGTGGGACGGATCAGCGAACAGCGCCTCGGTCGGGGCTTCTTCCATGATTTGGCCGCCGTACATTACCAACGTGCGATCACAGAAACCTGCAACAACGCCAAGGTCATGTGTGATCAGGATGACCGCAGTGCCAAAGTCTTGTCGGATGTCACCCAGCAGCTGCATGATCTGCGCCTGCACGGTCACGTCCAACGCGGTTGTTGGTTCATCTGCGATTAGCAGTTTCGGCTGACACAGCAGCGACATCGCAATCATGATCCGCTGACGCATGCCGCCCGAAAATTCATGCGGATACATCGTGATGCGGCTTTTTGCGTCTGGAATTTTCACAGCATCCAGCATCTTTGCAGCCTCAGCCACGGCAGCGCGTTTGGACATGCCACGATGCAACTGCAGCACTTCGGCCATTTGGTCCGAGATACGCAAGTATGGGTTCAGTGACGTCATCGGGTCTTGAAAGATCATCGCGATCTCTTGTGACCGGATTTTGTTCAACGCCTTTTGGTTCATCGTCAAAAGGTCATTACCATCAAACAGTGCTTGCCCCGTAGACCGCCCGTTCTTGGCAAGAATGCCCATCGTCGCAAAGGCGGTTTGGGACTTGCCTGATCCGCTTTCTCCAACAATCGCCAGCGTTTCACCGGGATCGACGTCAAAGCTGACACCGTTGACTGCATTCACATCGCCGTCGGCGGTTTGAAAAGTGACCGTGAGGTCTTTGATTGAGAGCAAAGCCATTTAGCGGTCTTTCGGATCAAGAGCGTCGCGCAGACCGTCACCAACAAAGAAGAAGGCAAAGATCGTGAGGACAAAGAAAATAAGCGGAAAGTAGAGCTGCCACAAAACACCGTAAGACATGTTTGAAGCACCCTCAGAGATCAGCGCGCCAAGCGATGTATTGGGTTCCTGTACGCCAAGTCCAAGAAAGCTGATGAAGCTTTCAAAGATGATCATCGTTGGCACAAGCAGTGTCGCATAGACAATCACGATGCCCAGCAGGTTTGGTACGATGTGACGCAGGATGATGCGGGCGGGGCTTACGCCGATGGCATGGGCCACCTCAACAAATTCTTTGTTCTTGATCGTCAGCGTTTGACCACGCGCAATCCGCGCCATGTCGAGCCACGAAATCAGGCCGATCCCAAGGAACAACATAAAGATTGAGCGGCCAAATATAACCAGCATCAAGATCAAAACGAACATGAACGGGATCGACATAAGAACATCAACGATGCGCATCATGATCCCATCAACCCGTCCGCCGTAGTATCCAGCCGTCGCACCATAAAGCGTGCCGACAACCACGGCGACCATGGCGCCCACGACGCCGACCATCAGCGATATACCTGTCCCCTGCACCACCCGCGCAAACAGGTCGCGGCCGGAGCTATCGGTGCCAAAGTAGTGCCCCGTTTCAAACGATGGCACGCCCTTGTATGCATTCGCGCCCATGAGTGTGAAATCAACTGTGTCTCGCTCGTACTGGGCGATTAGGCTGCCAAAGGCCGCAAAGCCCGCGATGAACCCAAGGATGACCAAAGACACCACCGCGGCTTTGTTACGAAAGAACCGCGTGCGGGCATCGGCCCATAGGGAACGGCCTTGGACTTCGGCCATTTCCACGGCCTCGCCTACGCTTTGAACGGCTGCTGCGTCAGGTAACATATCGGCCCCCTTAGTAGCGGATTTTCGGGTCGATCCATGCGTACAGCAGGTCGACCAGAAGGTTGAAAAGGATCGTCATAGCACCCACTAGAATGGTGATGCCCATGATAACAGAATAGTCGCGGTTGAATGCCGAATTCACAAAGAACTGCCCGATGCCACCCGTAGAAAAGAAGATATCAATCACAACCGAGCCCGTGATCATAAAGACAAACGTTGGCCCAAGGTATGACAGCACTGGCAAGATCGCAGGTTTCATCGCGTGACGCCAGATAACGCGGCGCATTGGTAGGCCTTTGGCCTGTGCAGTGCGGATGAAATTAGTATTGAGAACCTCAAGCATCGACGACCGCATGATCCGCGCAATCGACGCCATATAAGAGGTAGAGAGCGCGATAACAGGCATCACAAGGTTCTGCCACGCACCACCATTCCAACCACCACCCGGCAACCAGCCAAGCCATAGCGTAAAGATCAGCACAAGGATCGGTGCCATTACGAAATTCGGAAGAACCTGCGCGCCAACGGTGAAACCAACGGCAATATAATCCAGCCACGAATTCTGCTTAAGCGCTGCGGCAACACCAAGCGAGATGCCTACGGTTGCCGCGACTAAGAACGACCAGAAACCGTAGGTCAACGTCACAGGAAAGCCTTGGGCGATGACGTCATTCACCGATTGGCTTTTGTATTTAAAGGACGGTCCGAAATCGAATTCGGTCACGACGCCCCAAACATAATTCACGATCTGTTTCCAGAACGGCTGATCAAGGCCGTACTTTGCCTCAATATTCGCGAGGACTTCTGGCGGCAAAGGCCGCTCTGAATTGAATGGACCACCGGGGGCGGAATACATCAGCACAAACGACAGGATCACAAGGATCAACAACGTCGGAATAGCGACGGCAAGGCGGCGCACGATAAAGCTCAGCATGTTTTGGGTCCACGTCTACATACGTGTGAAAAGCAAAGCGCACCCCCGCAAATCAATGCGGGAGTGCGCGATTTAGCAGCTGGGATTACTCAGCGGTCTTATAAAGATCGCGGCTGTACCAGTTTTGCTGGAAGTTGTTGAACGGCCAGCCACCGACGTCGGCAGCTTGCATGTTCACTTCGGCGTAGTGGTAGATTGGGATGATCGGCAGGTCGTCTGCGATGATCTGTTCAATCTCGGTATAGGCGGCCTGTGGGTTGGCGGATGTTTTCGCCTCTGCCAACAGTTCGTCTACACGTGGGTTGTTGTACTGAGAATCATTGTAGCCAGAACCAGATGCCATCAGATCGAGGAATGTAGATGCCTCGTTGTAGTCGGCACACCAGCCTGCACGTGCGATTTGGTAGTCTTGGTTGCCACGTGTCTCAAGGAAGGTCTGCCATTCTTGGTTGCCCAATTCAGTTTCTACACCCAACGTCTGCTTCCACATTTGGCTGATCGCGATAGCGACAGATTTGTGCGATTCAGACGTGTTATAAACCAACTCGATTGACGCAGGATTATCAGCGTCATAGCCAGCCGCTGCCATCAACTCAACCGCGCGTGCGTTACGCTCGTCTTGGGTCATGCCTGCGATTTCGGTATCCGGTGTTTCAAAGCCAGCAGTCGCCCAGTGTGTGAACGTATAAGCAGGCTTTTGACCACCTGCCAAAACGGCTTCGACGATCACGTCGCGGTCGATTGCCATTGAAAGCGCTTGGCGCACTTCTGGCTTCAGCAGCGCTTCGCTGCCTGTGTCTGTCATGTTGATTGTGTAGTAATAAGAACATGCTGACGGCACAGATTTCGCCTGATCAGGGTATTCAGCCTGAAGACGCGGGAACTGGCCTGCTGGCACGTCTGTCTGGTCAAGCTCGCCTGCCAAGTAACGTGTGAGGGCTGTGTTCTCGTCTGTGATAACCAGCTTAGTCACCGTATCAAGGATCGTGTTCTCGTTATCCCAGTACATTTCATTGCGCACGCGCACGAGCTTTTCCTGCGGAACAAATTCAGACAGCACATATGCACCGTTTGAAACCATGTTCTCAGGCTTGGTCCAGTCAGAACCATGTGCCGCGATTGTGGCAGCGTGCACTGGGAACGTTGTTGCGTGAACGATCATCTGCGGGAAATACGGCAGTGGCTGTGACAGCTGAACAACCAGTGTTGCGTCGTCAAGTGCTGAGACGCCAAGATCTTCAAGCTCCATGTCGCCAGCAATAACTGCGGCGCCATTTTCGATCGACATCAGTTCCATGTACCATGAATACGGTGATGCAAGCTCAGGCGATGCAGCGCGGCGCCAAGCGTAGACAAAGTCACCAGCAGTCACGGCATCGCCGTTTGACCACTTAGCATTGTCGCGCAATGTGAATGTGTATGTCAGGCCGTCTGCAGAAACCTCAAAACCAGTCGCAACGCCTGGAACCAGGTTACCAGCAGCGTCTTGGTTCATCAGGCCTTCGAACAGGTCGCGTACAACGGCTGAACCGTCGACGTCCTCTGTGAGACCCGGATCGTATGATGGGCTTTCGTCGCCAACGCGGTAGATGAACGACTGTTCAGTCGCCAGCGCTTCGCCAGTGTCCGGATGCGTTGCATGGCCGTCGGCATACGCCGTACCAGCAGTCAGCAGCAAGATGGCCGTTGTCGCTTTGAGGTTGGTTGATAGTTTCATAATTTGGCTCCCTAGTTTTGGGTCACTTGGCGCGACCGCAATATTGGATATTGTCACACGTCGGGCGTGTTTGATGAGCCATCCTTCGGCTCTGGCATGCAAATGGCAAGGATAGAGTTTAGTTGACCCTGCGGCATTTTGAATTTCGAGCCTGAAAGTCTTATTCTGCGATACTTCTGCTAATTTTGACACCGTTTCGTGTAATTTTCTGAACACGTTCTCAGTCGTTTACGTCCAACGTACGATTCGCGAAGCGTGAATGTCAGCATTGGCAGCCGCTACTTTGGTGATGTACAGCAAGCCCACACAAAGGGACGAACCAATGATCGACACTAGCCTTGAAACCCGCAGCGCACTGCCAGATGCATTGCGTGTTCTTGTCGCAGAATACCCACGCGCAGGCTGGGAAAGTGACCCGGGCTTTGACGGGCTACTGCGGTTCTGGCTCGACCGTCATTTGATGTTTCGCAAGATCATTCAGCAATTGTCTGACGAGGCCGAAGGGTTCTTGGACACTCCGGACAATCATGACCGCTATGCACAAAGGTTGGGCCGTTTGGGGGGCATGTTCGTGGACCAGCTACATGGGCATCACACGATTGAGGATACCCAGTATTTCCCAAAGCTGATCGGCCTAGATGCGCGGATCGAAAGCGGTTTTGACATTCTCGACAAGGATCACCACGCGATTGATGCACATCTGAATGCGTTTGTCGCGGCGGCAAATGCTGTCCTGCAAAGGCGCGACGCTGTGATGCGGATGCATGCTGAGGTCGGCAAATTCCATCAAGAGCTTGCAGGGCTGCAAAAGCTTTTGAACCGGCATTTGATTGATGAGGAAGAATTGGTGGTGCCTGTCATTCTCAAGCACGGGTTCAGCGGGATGGATTAAACACCCCGCTGAAATCTAGTTAGGCGCGGTTCATCCGGTTTTCGATCAGGTCATCCACAACGCTTGGGTCAGCAAGGGTCGAC
The DNA here is from genome assembly GCA_034111185.1 of Paracoccaceae bacterium. Lineage (GTDB taxonomy): Bacteria > Pseudomonadota > Alphaproteobacteria > Rhodobacterales > Rhodobacteraceae > Yoonia. The sequence continues at coordinate 15,137 of JAWUXS010000001.1, forward strand.
GTATCGCCAAGTGCGTCAAAGTCGTTTTCGGCAATCTTGCGCAGGATACGGCGCATGATTTTACCTGAACGTGTTTTCGGCAGGCCAGGTGCCCACTGCAAAAGGTCAGGCTTGGCGATCGGTCCAATCTCGGACCGGACCCATGTCTCAAGCTCTTTGCGCAATGCATCCGAAGGCTCTTCTCCGCCCATCAAAGTGACGTAGGCATAGATGCCTTGGCCTTTGATGTCGTGTGGGTAGCCAACAACCGCTGCTTCGGCGACTTTTGGATGCGCGACCAGTGCGCTTTCGACTTCTGCTGTGCCCATCCGATGGCCAGAGACGTTGATCACGTCATCAACGCGCCCTGTGATCCAGTAGTAACCATCTGCGTCGCGACGGCAGCCGTCACCAGTGAAATAGTAGCCTTTGTAGTCGGAAAAGTAGGTCGACATGAAACGCTCATGATCGCCCCAGACCGTGCGCATCTGGCCGGGCCAGCTGTCTTTTATGCACAGCACGCCTTCGGCGACTGTATCTGTGATCTCGGCGCCTGTTGTCGGCTCAAGGATCACTGGCTGGATACCAAAGAACGGCAAAGTCGCAGAACCAGGTTTGGTCGTCGTCGCACCCGGTAGTGGCGTCAAAAGGTGACCGCCTGTCTCAGTCTGCCACCATGTATCAACGATTGGGACGTTCCCGCCGCCAACGATTTCGTTGTACCAATTCCAAGCTTCTGGATTGATCGGCTCGCCTACTGTTCCCAGCAACTTTAGGTCAGACAGGTCGTATTTTGTGACAAAGTCATCGCCCTGCGCCATCAACGCGCGGATCGCGGTTGGTGCTGTGTAAAACTGGTTCACCTTGTGCTTTTCACACACGGCCCAGAAACGACCCGCGTCTGGGTAAGTCGGCACGCCTTCGAACATCACTGTCGTCGCGCCATTCGCAAGCGGACCATAGACGATATAGCTGTGGCCAGTGACCCAGCCCACGTCAGCGGTACACCAAAAGATGTCGCCGTCATGATAATCGAACGTGTACTGGTGCGTCATCGATGCGTAGACGATGTAGCCACCAGTTGAATGAACAACACCCTTGGGCATGCCAGTTGAACCAGACGTGTACAGAATGAACAGCGGATCTTCGGCGTTCATCTCCTCGGGCGGGCAATCTGCGCTGACTTTGGCCTCTGCTTCGTGCAGCCAAAAATCGCGGCCTTCTTTCATGGCAACATCGCCGCCCGTGCGCTGAACAACCAGCATTTTGGCGTCTACGGTGATTTTATCGAATGCTTTGTCAGCGTTGATCTTTAACGGGGTGTTCTTGCCGCCGCGCGGGGCCTCGTCAGCAGTGATGACGACCTTTGCCTCAGATCCGTTTACACGGGCCGCCAAAGCATCGGCCGAGAAACCAGCAAAGACAATTGAATGGATCGCACCAATGCGCGCAGAGGCAAGCATCGCATAAGCAGCTTGTGGGATCATCGGCATATAGATGACAACACGGTCACCTTTGCCCACGCCCATGTCTTTTAGGACGTTGGCAAACCTGCTGACATTCGCGTGCAAGTCTTTGTAGGTGATGTGCAGCGCGTCCTGATCTGGGCTGTCAGGCTCCCAGATGATCGCAGTCTGATCGCCACGTTCCGCGAGGTGGCGGTCGATGCAATTGGCAGAAACGTTCAACGTGCCGTCTTCGTACCATTTTGTGTCGACAGAACCGTATTCAAACGTTGTATTTTTGACCTTGGTATAGGGTTTGATCCAGTCAATCCGCTTGCCATGCTCGCCCCAAAAGGCCGCTGGGTCGCTGATTGAAGCGGCATACATCGCATCATAAGTTACTTTATCAGCATGAGCGCCTGCGGCCATAGCGGCCGATGGCGGATAAGTTGCGTTGTCTGACATGGATGATCCTCCCCGATCTTGAATTGCGCATATCATGAGCAGAAATACCAAAATGCCAAGCGCAGAGCGGCAAGCGAAGTTACGTTTTTGTCAATTTGGCGCACAAAAATGCATGACGCAGTCAATTTCTTAACAACAGGGCTCTTTGCAAGGCAGGCATTCAAGGCCATTAAACTGGTATGAAAACGCTTATTGTCCTTGGCGCGGCCGTTTGGCCCGATGGTCCCTCGCCCACGTTATTACGTCGCTGTACGCATGCGGCAGATGTCTGGCATGCAGGCGGGCATGAGGCGATTATCGTTTGTGGCGGGTTAGGCAAGCACGCCCCAACCGAGGCCGAGGCGATGGCGCAAATCCTGCTCACAGAAAATATTCCAGCATCAGCGATCCACCTTGAGGATCAATCGACGACGACGTTTGAGAACCTGAGTTTTGCGCAGCCAATTATTACACGTCTTGGGACGACAAGCATGACAATCGTTACCGACGGCTACCATGGTCCAAGGGCACGATTGATCGCAAAGGTACTTGGATTTGAGGCCAGAACATCCGCACCTAGCAACCGTGGGGCGCATCTAAAAACGCAATTAAAGATGCATCTGCGCGAAGCATTTGCGTTACCTGTCTATGCGATCAAATTGATGGTGATGCGCAAGCGCAAGCAGCTTTAAAAGCCGCCCCATTGCAGCGCCGAAACACCCATACCAAGAACTACGCATAGCGGGCCGTAATACCGACGGTCATAAGTCGCAAAAGGTTCTTGTGGGGTCATTTTACGCCAAAAGACTGTGTAACTTGCCATCCCCCGCGAAATGAAAGCCAAAGCTGCTATGCCGAGGATCAAAGTCCGCGCCCAATGTGGCTCGCTCCAAAGAACGATAAGCACGACAAGCAGCAGCGCCGACACCAAACCGCAAGGGATTGGTCCCGGCATCCGGTCGACATCTTTGGCCCCGACGACGGCGCGGACAAGGCCCGCCTCGTTGCGCATCGGGAACCAATATCCAAATCCCCACAACATATGGATTGTTGCCAGAACAAGCAGGATAACAGAAATGAGAAAAGCTAGAATCACCATGACTGTGATCTAACCGAAATTTGCGGCTTTTGCTTTAGTAATAAGTGCCGAGGATTTGGCGCACCGCATCGACGCGGGTCACACCCTTGGCCGCAAGCTCTTCGTCAGAAATCTCGTTCAGACGCTCAATCGCGCCAAACCGTGGGTTACGCTCAACCATTGCAATGATGCCGTTGCCGATCGCACGCAGTGGTGTCGCAAAAAGTTCAACAATAAGTTCACGGTTGCTGATCAAGTGGCTATTTGGAAGGACGGTCATGTCATGTCTCTTTTCATAATTTCTTTCCCCCCGTGGGTCATAAAATGCGCCTCAATCCGCCCCACGACAACGCACAATTGCGCAGCCCCGACATGCAAGGTTTGCAAGGGTCGTGCGTTACTTAGGGGCACCCAAGGGCGCCCCGCAGCTTTCGCAGATATCAATGCAGTCTAGGTAGGGTTATCCATCCGCACACAGTATCGCAGCTGGCCCTTAACGGCCTTGCTAAAGGTGAACTTTACACCCTGCTTATCTGTGTTCTGATTGCCCGTATAATATGGCGCCTCGAACACCTGCGTATTTGATCCGTCAGTAATAGCCCCGTCCGCGACCACGCTTTCAACGAACCGCGCCTGCCCGCCAAATGGCAGATATGCACCCGCATCCGCAGTCCAACTTGCTGCGGTCGAACTTTGGGTATGGCTTAGGTTTGCGGGATTATAAATCTGCTCATTTATCCCGCTAAACGTGTTGTTCGTAATGTTGATCGTCCGCATCCGCGTAAAGTCGAGGTCTGCAAAAGTCGTATCAATCGCGTCGATCCTATCGATGTTGCCATTGATTGCGCGAAACACATTACCCGTGACCGAAAGCCCGTGAACAAAGTGCCCTGCCCCATGTGGTTTCACGACGATAAAGTTAAACCACGACGCAGCGCCAAGACAGGTGAAAACATTGCCCGTGATCGTCAAACCGCCAAAGGACAGCTGAGAGCCAAAGATAGGTGTCGCGTCATGTTCGTTAGAGAGTTCGATAAAGTTGTTGTCGATGTAATTGCCAGTGATCGCAGTCATGCAATTAGGGCTGGTTAGAATGATACCGCCTTTGCGCACGGCACTGGTTTCGTCGTCACCGTGAAACCAATGATTGCCGTTCACCAGATTGCCAGTCCCTGCCAGAACGCAAAAATGCTTGAACAATGAAACACGGTTATCGCGAATTTTGACGTCATTGGCGTTTGAGTTGAATGCGATCGAAGTCCTCTCCGGGACGGTCAAAGCCTGCTCGTTGGAAATAAGCTGGCAACGGTCGATCATCATGCCCTGACAGCCGTTCCCAATGGATGTGATCCCACGGTCTTTGGGCTTTGTGATAAAGCAATCGCGCACATGGAATGTTAGGCCCGCGGGGGCAAGCAAGATCGCGCTAGCAATCCCTTCGCATTGGAATTCGATATCATCGAGAACAAACTGACTTAGGCTGCTGTAACCCGAGAAATCCAACATATATTGGAACCGCTTGAACGTATAGGTTTGGGTACCAACCGCATCATAAAGTGCCTGACTGATCGTGACTGTCTTTTGTCCAACATTCACAGCACTTACATAGATTTCCCGACCAACACCTGCGCCTTCAATAAGGGAACCCACAGCAATATTCGCGACGTTCACAACATTGGTAAGCTTTGTGGCATTACTCGTCGCATATGTGGCGGTTGAGCTGACTGATTGTGTATCCCACGCAGACCCAGCAACGGGTCGAATCTGGCCATTGCGGATCACACGCCGCGTCGCAAACACGGTGCGTGACGGATCGGCGGCTTGCATATCCAATGGTTCGGTCAAATCGATACGCCGACCGTTCAGATCGAGAGAGTCGTGATCGGCGAAGTTGATCAACGCCTGATAGGCTTTGCGAAAGGCGACTTCCTCGTCTCCGAAAGCATCAAAATAAGTTTGATAATCGAATTCACGCTGCAAGATGAAACGGTGGGTATCAGCCTGAGTGACCGTTCCCTCAAAGGAAATCCGACTTTGGATTGAGACGTCTTCCCCCAGAAAGAATATCCCATCAGACACCAAAATCCTGCGCCCTTTTGCGGCTGCATCAGCGGCTGCAAATGCAGATGAATCGTCTGTCGCGCCATCGCCGATTGCACCGTAATCGCGAACATCCACGACTGACATAATATCGCGCTGAAAGGCAGATGTGATGTCTTCGATAATCAGGTCGTCCAACCGGATCACACCGCCGTTTGATCCCGTAAGATCGATCCCAAAGTGACCATATGATGCCGTGTCCCACACAAGATCGACGCCAGTTCGGCTGCCTGTGCCAACGATTGCGCTGACCTCAACAATATCGCCATATGATGTAAGTGTGGTCGACGATGCGTTCAGGGTTACCCCTGATGCTGCCCCACCGCCAGCCGCACCTGCATATGACGCGATCCTGACCGACGGCAACGCGCCAGCAATAGCTTTTACGCGTGCAGTCACGCGCAAATAACACCCCGGTAAGATCGGTGTTTCGCCCATATAACGGACGCGCGTTGTGCTGGATGTTTTTTGGATTTCAAGACAGCCGCCAAAATCCTGATCGGCGGCCATAAACGCGCCAGTTGTTGACGTTGCATAGGTGTCTGTCCCCGGTGTGCCGTCGCCGCTCGACCAAACGCCGAGACCAGCCACGAATGGCAATGGCATCAGTACAATTCCGTCGGTAATTGCCTTGTTCATGAGATATCCCTTTTGATACGCAAGGCACACAGCGGGTGCTGGGCCATCGCGCAAAGGGATCGCATTTTCAAGTGAAGTTAGGCTTGGACCACCGTGACGGAGGGACGCGCAACAGTGTTAGGCACTAAGGTCCAGTTCCACCAATTGCACACCGTCGATTTGCCAACCTTGTGGCGTCTCGATCATCTTGTACTCAAGCAAATGAAGATTGCCCTGCGCATCTTTCAGCATGACCTGCTGAATGGGCGCGCCATCCTCGGACCGTAGCTCAAGAAAGCGGACATCGTTGTTGTCCCAAACCATTGGGTAGCCCCGCTCGACCATCGCACCAAAATTGCGCGAATTGCCAAATAGCCGTTTGATAAACGGACTTGCGTGCGTCCAAGCGGCTTCAACATCGCGGTCGTTGAATGCTTCGAGCTGGCTTCCGATGACGTCTTTGATGGCATCATCGCTTTGCGCATTTGCAGGCATCGAGATGAGCGCCCAAAACCCGAGCGCAATAATCATGAGGTTCCGCATCGTCTTAGCCCTTCTCAAGTTATGTATTTAAGATACGGACAAGAACGACAATTGGTTTAGTATTATTTTGCTGGGACGCTGTGCACAGCGCAGGGATGAGCGCCCTAGGAAGCAAAATGGCGGACCCAAACAGGCCCGCCACATGTTAGTTTGTGATACTGAAACTTAGCTTTTAGCCAACGCCGCCTCGATCAGCTCAACAGTTTCATCGACACCGTACAGTGCGATAAACCCACCAAAACGCGGGCCCTGTGATGCACCCAATAGCACTTCGTAAAGGGCTGTGAACCAACCGCGCAGCGGGTCGAATTCGTGCTCTTTCCCGACGGCAAAGACCATTGTTTGCAGCGCATCCGCGTCCAAACCACCATCCCAAACCTTGAGGCGCGCAACCATATCAGCCATCGCTGCACGCTCTTGATCGCTGGGCGCACGGTAGGTCTTGGTCGGCTTCACAAAGTCGTTGTAGTAGCGCACCGCAAAGCCTGCGGCCTGATCCATTTGCGGGTTCATCTCTGGCGACGCATCAGGCGCGTAGCGTTTGATAAAGCCCCAAAGCGTATCTTTTTCCTCGGCCCCAGAAACAGACGCGAGGTTCAAAAGCATCGCGAAAGGCACAACCATATCAGACTGCGGCACGTCAGCGCCGTGGATGTGGAACACAGGGTTATTGCATTTCCCTGCGTCGTCCTGCGTGTGATAGGCGCGCAACTGCTGATGATATTCATCGACTGCCTTTGGGATCACGTCAAAATGCATCCGCTTGGCCGTCTTTGGCTTAAGATACATAAAGTATGACAAGCTTTCGGTGGACGCATAGGTCAGCCATTCGTCAATTGTCAGGCCATTGCCTGATGTCTTGGAAATCTTGTGACCCTCAGCATCGAGGAACAATTCATAGGTGAAATGTTCAGGCTTTTTGCCGCCAAGGATTTCGCAGATACGGTCATAGATCGGTGTATTCGTGCTGTGATCTTTGCCGTACATCTCAAAATCAACATCAAGTGCGGCCCAACGTGCGCCAAAGTCAGGCTTCCACTGCAACTTAACATTACCGCCAGTAACTGGCAGCGTCATTTCTTGGCCGTTCTCATCGTCAAACGTGATCGTGCCGTTCTTGGCATCAACGCTTTTCATCGGAACGTACATAACGCGGCCCGTTTCAGGATGGATCGGTAAGAAGATCGAATAAGTCTCGCGACGCTCTTCGCGCAGGGACTTAAGCATCACAGCCATGATGTCATCGTACTTTTCACAAGCACGCAGCAAGATTTCGTCGAACTTACCTTCTCCATAAAACTCGGTGGCGCTGATAAAATCGTACTGAAAATCAAAGGTATCCAAGAACGTCCGCAAGCGCGCGTTGTTATGGTGGCCAAAGCTTTCGTGCGTGCCGAATGGATCGGGCACACGGGTCAGAGGCCGCTGGAGGTGCTCTTCGAGCTGCTCTGGGTTTGGCACGTTGCCCGGAATTTTGCGCATGCCGTCAACATCGTCAGAAAAGCAAATCAGCTTGGTCGGGATGTCCGAGATAATCTCAAACGCGCGACGCACCATTGTTGTGCGTGATACCTCGCCGAAGGTTCCAAGATGCGGCAGACCAGACGGGCCATAACCTGTCTCGAACAGGACATAGCCCTTTTCAGGTGGTTTTTTCGCAAACCGTTTGACCAACTTGCGGGCCTCTTCGAAAGGCCAAGCCTTTGAGGTCATTCCAGCATCGCGCAAATTTGTCATGATTTGTCTCACATCGGTCAAATGATGCCACCGTAGCATCTATATCGGCCACTCCCTATTGCGCGAGGCGTCAGGCGTCAATAAATCGAAAGGACAGGTTAAAGGATTTCATAATGATCGAAGATGCTCCACTCTCGGCTCAGGACGCGCTTGTCGCGCTTATGATCGCTGTTTCAGCTTCGGATGCGGATATCCGCACGGCTGAATTGGTAAAGATTAACAATGCAATCAATAACTTACCTGTTTTTGCCGAATATGACGTGGCGCACATCCCACGTGTCAGTGAAACAGTCTTTGAATTGTTTGAGCAAGAAGACGGTCTTGAAGCTTTGTTCGGCCTGATCCGCGATGCACTGCCAGAAAAGCTATTTGAGACGGCATATGCACTGTCTTGCGACGTTGCTGCGGCTGACGGGATGATTCAGGGGGCCGAAGCGCGGATGCTAGAAGAGATCCGCGAAGAGCTTGAGCTTGATCGTTTGCATGCCGCCGCGATTGAACGTGGCGCACGCGCACGGCACATGACGCTTTAGGTATCATCGCTCGCGTTAGGCGCAGCGTATTCCAATGCCCACCGTTGCAGCAGTCGTTGCTGCAGGCGTTTCGCGCGCCTGTTCCAGCTTGCTGCACCCGGTGGTTGGTCGTCCGGTAACAGTTTCCCAGCGGCCCGTGCCTCTGGTTCTGCCGCAAAGATTGTAAATGCCAGATCACGACCACCCGGAGTTTGGACGTATCCTGCAAGGCTTGAGACGAAATTCAAAGTGCCAGTCTTTGCGCGGACGTCTGCAGGGAAATTCCTGATCTCGCGACGCTCTTCGTTCGTCATGACGATGTATTTCAGAATCGGGCGCAGCATCCCAGCTGTTCCATTCGATTCCAGCAACCGAACCATATCGCCTGCTGAAATAGCTGACTGGTCGCTTAGCCCTGAGTGGTCTGCAAACGCAGTCGTAAGGCCCGCCTTTGTATTGACCCATTGGCTCATGCCCAGCGCAGAAGTGCGTAACCCAATGACATTTCCTGTCCGTTTAGCCGTCGCCAACAGGCCTGCAGCCTCGGCAGTCAAGTTGGTTGAGAACTTAAGCATGTTGCGCATCATTTCACGCAAACTGATGCTGTCCACACCTGCAAGTTCGGGCGCGTTAGGCAAAGTTTGGATGACTTCTGGGTTCGCCAAAACAACACCTTTGGCCCGCGCCAAGGTTTGAAAGACATCGCCTGTATATAGCCGTGGGTTGCGCACAGGCAGCCAACGCGATCCGGCGTCACCCAATGCAGAACGCGCAACAGTCCATTCGTCGACATTGCCCACCTTGGCATAGGTGTAGACCGGTACCCGCCTATCGACGACGCGCATCCGCGATGTGTAAACCGCTGGTCGCTCGGTCTCGCTTCGCGCATCCATGGTTACTGAGTATGCACCGTTCGCGCGTTTCCATTCGAAATGTACGCGGTTGAAATTTAGGTTCAGGCCCGAGATCGAGGGGTTGTAGCCCAGATGATCTAGCTGGCTCTCGTCGATTTCATCAAGGTATGGCAGCGCCTCGCCCCAAACATGAAAGCCGCCATTGACCTGCTTAAGGCCCGCGCTTTGCATTGCAGCCACAAGTGCGACAAGGTCATCAGTCACAAGGTTCGGGTTACCGCTGCCTGCAAGGATTAGATTGCCGTTCAGGACACCATCAACGATTGGCCCATCAGCCAAAAGCCGCGTGCGGTAGGTAAAGTCATTGCCCAGCGCCTCGAGTGCGTAAACGGTTGTGACCGCTTTGGTGACGCTCGCTGGTGGCAAAGCCACGTCTGCATTGGCCTCCTCAAGCACTTCGCCTGTTTTCAAGTCGGACACGACATAACCAACAACGCCACCTAAACCTGCATCAGCGACTATCTGCGATGCTGGGATTTGAGCAACGGGCACTTCTGATCCTGCTCGGCCAACTGGGCGCAACGACGTCAGCGGGGCTTCGGCAAATGCGACGGTTGCAACACTGCTTATTGCGGTCGTCAAAAGGGCGCGGCGGGTCAGTTTCATTGTCATGAGCGGACCTTAAGCAAAGCAAAGCGGCAAGCGCAACCAAGACGCGTTCACAAGCACGTCTACCATTCGCCACGCGCACGGATCGCGCTTGAGGATTGCGCGGTCATAGGCATGTTCACAAAACACCATACTGGCGTGGGATGACGACCCAATGCAGCGGCGGACCGCCCCCTGATGCGTGAGCTGCGATAGAACCTTGCTGCCATTGATAGGCGTGCTGCGATCCGGTCACCGGGCCTTGCAAGAACGCCAACTGGCACGGTTTCCATGATCCAACGCCAATCTTGCCATTTGTGGAACTGCACAAGGTTGTCCGCCCCCATAAGCCATACAAATTGCACACCCGGATAACGTTTGCGCAGCGCCCGTAGGGTTTGTGCCGTATAACGTGTGCCTAGCTTGGTTTCGACGTCTGTCACAGTCACACGCGGGTGCTGCATCACAGCCTCAGCCGCCTTTAGGCGTTCAGCCATCGGGGCAGGCCCACGTTCTTTTAACGGATTACCGGGGCTAACCATCCACCAAACATGGTCCAGCCCAAACCGCGCAAGGGCGGCTTTGGTGATATGAACATGACCATCATGGGCCGGATCAAATGATCCGCCCAAAAGGCCGATGACTTGGCCGGGTCTGGCAGGTGGTAATCCGAACACAGTGCGTTCTTTCGTTGTTTGACCTCAGAAACACTATCCAAGGCTGCAAAGTAAACCCTGTCAGGGTATATAGCGCACGAATGCAAACCGAGAGCTATCGGGCGCCCAACACGGCACGTTCATCGTGCCTTGCCCGCCATGTAGCTTGGTCAGGATGCGCCGTGGGCCACCATTAGCTGGCATGATCGCAATTGCGACATCCAAACCGCCCGGATGACCCAAGGTTCCTCCGGGATATTCCAGAAAAATCACATTCTCACCATTTGGTGCAGGGTGCGGGAACCAATCGACGGTTTCGCCATCGGTCATTTGTTGCAAACTATTGTCGTCGGGTTTGACACGCCACAGGTTCACAGCGCCATCTTTTTCGCCATTGAACCAAATATAGGCCCCGTCGGGCGTGTAATCTGGACCGTCGATGTGATCAAATCCATTGGCCAGCTCAACCTCGTCAGAGCCATCTATATTTGATGTGAACAGCCGCACGACACGGTCCTTGCGCGCGCCCACATATGTCAGACGCGCACCATCCGGCGACCATCCGTGCCACCATGACGGGACATATTTGGTCACACGTTGTGGTGCGCCCCCTTCGATGGGCAGGATATAGATGCACGAGTTTTTCGTGCGCGACTTGTCCGATATGACCAATTGCGCACCGTCAGGCGAGATCCCGTGGTCATTATTGCATTCGCGCGCAAAGCCAGTGTCGATCTGCTGTAGTTCTGGATCTGCCAAAGGCACGCGGAAAATCAGACCGTCACCGTTTACAATCAGATACCCATCAGGGTGCCAGTTTGGGGCTTCGATATGTCCCTCATGGCGCAAAACGACTTCGACCGATCCATCAAGATCGCAAAGGCACAGTTCGGAAATCATGAAATCGCTCCTTATTATGCGACCGCGCCTTCGGGAATGTAGGCAAAGCGATCGAACAGCGCCTCTTTTCCTTGGCCCGTTGTGTCAAAGGTCACCATGCCAACGAAAGCGCCGGTAAACGACGCATGTTCGCCCCGCCCCCCTTCGTCCGAAATGATCGACGCATCAAGAGCAGGACCAACAGCGATCCAATCGCCACCTTGGCGATACCAGAATTGCTGCGTTGCGTGATCTACTGTGACACGCAATTCAACGGGACCATCGGCAATGGCTACAGGCTCGGCTGGGAATACCAGCGCACATTCAGCCCAATCACCCGGGCACAACATCAGCGATAGTGCGCGACCCAATCCGAGTTCATCCGTTACCATCAAGGCGTGGAACTTGTGGCGGTTATAATAGGTCGTGAGGCCCGCAGCCTGCTGGTAGGTTTCAGGCGCAAAGGTGACTGAAGTCTCCGCGACATAGGCGTGGTGTTCCTGACGACGTGCAACAAGAGATTGCTCAAACCAGCTGCCAATACTTTCGCGACCAATGAGGGTCAGCGTTCCGTCTGTGACATGAAAAATGCGATCTGGTTCCGGCGTGCGCAGCCATTGGAAATCATCCGGCAGGCCGTCTTTGAAATCATAAGTTACGGCACGCGGTGGATTAGGCATCACATCAATCGGAGCTGCGACCGTTTCACCCGCAACCATGCCGCCACGCTCAAGATACATCCAATCGTCGCGCCAGATAACGCGGTCGATGCCGGTCTCGCGCCCCATGGCGCAGAAAGGTTTCCCGTTGGGTCCCGCAATAGGCCGCCCCATAAGGAATGTGTGATAGTGATCGCCCCAATGGGTCTCAATATACTGACCATGGCCAGTGCGTTGGATCGGGCCATCGGTGCCATCGGCGCAGATAACGTGCAGATTAGGGTGGTCCTCATACGGGCCCCAGATATCGCGCGACCGTGAAAGGGTTACGGCATGCTGATAGCCCGTGCCACCTTCGGCAGTTGTCAGGTAGTAATACCCGTTGCGCTTAAACATATGCGGCGCCTCGGTCAGGCCGCGATCCGTTCCGCCGTAGATATTTTTGACCGGACCAAACAACCCCTTTTCAGGTGACCATTCTTGCAACAGGATTCCGTCGAACGATGCATGGGCAGGATTACCCCCCGTCCCCGGACCGCGATGGTTCCATTGCATATTCATGAACCATTTTCGGCCATCATCATCGTGGAAAAGTGACGGATCAAAGCCAGATGAATTTACATACCAAGGGTCCGACCACGCGCCATCAATCGTGTCGCAACAGGTGATGTAGTTGGGCGCATCTTTGAACGCGCCATCAAGGCGTTTTACATCCGTATAAACCAGCCAGAATTTACCGTCAGCATGGCTAAGACACGGTGCCCAGATACCGCAGCTGTCACCATTGCCGCGCATATCCAACAGGGCGGCACGGTTCAGTGGACGCGCGACAAGCGTCCAGTTCACCAAATCCCGCGAGTGGTGGATTTGCACGCCTGGATACCATTCAAATGTCGACGTCGCGATATAGTAATCTTTGCCGACACGGCAAAAAGACGGGTCCGCATTAAAGCCCGGAAGGATTGGGTTCTGGATCATGGGGTGTTCCTTTTGGCGCTAGCCTGCTGATTGCTCAGCTGAGGCGGCCCACAGGTTGATCTGCTCTTCATCGGCGTATTTGTCGATATCGGCCAATTCCGCAGCAGTGAACTCAAGGTTAGCAACAGCGCCTGCACAATCAATGACCTGCGATGCCTTTGACGCGCCGATCAACGCCGTTGTGATCCCGCCCCCACGTAGCACCCAAGCAATCGCCATCTGGGCTAGGGTCTGGCCGCGCCCCTCTGCGATTTCGTTCAGCTTGCGGATATTTCCGATTGCATTGTCGGTCAGCATCGATGGGAACAGCGACTTGCCTTGGCTTGCGCGCGACCCTTCGGGGATACCGCCAAGGTATTTCTTGGTCAGCATACCTTGGGCCAATGGCGTGAACGCGATTGAGCCTACGCCCAATTCGGCCAACGTCTCTTTCAGCCCGTCACGCTCAACCCAGCGGTTCAACATGTTATAAGACGGCTGATGGATAAGGCAGGGGGTGCCAAGGTCCTTAAGAATGGCAACCGCTTCGCGGGTGCGTTCTGTATTGTAGGACGAGATGCCAGCATAAAGGGCGCGACCAGAGCGGACGATATAATCCAAAGCGCCCATCGTTTCCTCAAGCGGGGTGTCTGGATCAAAGCGGTGCGAATAAAAGATATCGACATAATCCAGCCCCATCCGCTTAAGTGATTGATCACATGACGCGATCATGTATTTGCGGCTACCCCATTCACCGTAAGGGCCATCCCACATCTCGTAGCCTGCTTTTGAACTGATAATCAGCTCGTCGCGGTGGTCTTTGAAATCCTCAGCCATGATTGATCCGAACGCATGTTCGGCTGAACCGGCGGGCGGACCATAGTTATTAGCAAGGTCGAAATGGGTGATGCCATTATCAAAGGCCGCCTGACAAATCTCGCGCTTGGTTTCATGCGGCGTGTCACCGCCAAAATTGTGCCAAAGGCCTAGCGAAACTGCAGGCAACTTAAGTCCCGACTTGCCGCACCGGCGATATGGCATTTTCTCGTAGCGGTCTGAGGCGGGTACATATGTCATTGAGATTCTCCTTGTTGATACAAAGAAAGACGCCTTGGGTATGGGATGTCAAACCGCTTCGCCGCAATACAGAATGTTAAGACCCAATGAATATGGATGACATCATCGCAGGTTCGGCAATTGCTCCTTTGCCCTGTCCCAGCTATCTAGAGCCCAAATCGTAATTTAGCGGAGCACGCGCAATGGCTAGTAATCAATTCGTCTACTTCATGGACGGCGTATCAAAGACCTACCCAGGCGGTAAAAAGGTATTTGAAAAAATCCGTTTGAATTTCCTTCCCGGTGTGAAAATCGGTGTGGTTGGTGTGAACGGCACGGGTAAATCAACCCTGATGCGGATCATGGCCGGTCAAGACAAAGAATTTGTCGGTGAAGCATGGGCGGCTGAAGGCGCGCGCGTTGGTTATCTTCCGCAGGAACCAACCTTGGATGAAACGCTGAACGTACGTGAAAACGTGATGCTGGGCGTTGCCGACAAAAAGGCCATTCTGGATCGCTACAACGAAGTTGCGATGAACTACTCAGAAGAAACCGCCGACGAGATGGCCGAGCTTCAAGATCAGATCGACGCGCAGAACCTTTGGGATCTCGACGCGCAAATCGACGTATCTATGGAAGCGCTACGCTGTCCGGCTGACGACGCAGATGTCACGACACTATCTGGCGGTGAAATGCGTCGTGTTGCCCTCTGTAAGCTCCTGCTCGAAGCACCTGATATGCTTCTCCTCGACGAGCCGACCAACCACCTTGATGCAGAAACGATTGCTTGGTTGCAGCAGCACCTGATCGATTACAAAGGCACAATCCTGATTGTGACCCACGACCGTTACTTCCTTGATGCGATCACGGGTTGGATCCTTGAGCTGGATCGCGGCTCGGGCATTCCGCACGAAGGTAACTATTCTTCTTGGCTTGAGGCGAAAGCCAAGCGGATGCAGCACGAAGCGAAGGACGATAAATCTAAGCAGCGCACGCTTGAGCGCGAATTGGAATGGATGCAGCAAGGCGCAAAGGCACGTCAGGCGAAATCCAAAGCGCGGATTGCATCCTATAACGAGATGGCGAACCAGTCTGAGAAAGAAAAGGTTGGTCGCGCCCAGATTATTATCCCGAACGGTCCACGCTTGGGTTCCAAAGTTATCGAGGTCACAGACCTTAAGAAAGCAATGGGCGATAAGCTGTTGGTCGAAGACCTGTCATTCGATCTGCCTCCGGGCGGTATTGTTGGTGTGATCGGTCCAAACGGCGCGGGTAAGTCCACGCTGTTCTCAATGCTGATGGGTCAGAACGAACCTGATGAAGGTACGATTGAATTTGGCGACACAGTGAAACTGTCATTCGTTGATCAGTCTCGTGACGCACTTGGTGGCGATGCAACTGTCTGGGAAGAGATTTCTGGTGGCGCTGAGATCATCGAACTTGGCGATGCCTCCATGAACTCACGCGCTTATTGTTCTGCGTTCAACTTTAAAGGCGGCGATCAGCAAAAGAAGGTTGGCCTGCTTTCAGGCGGTGAACGTAACCGCGTGCACATGGCCAAGCTTTTGAAGTCAGGCGGAAACGTCCTGCTCCTCGACGAGCCTACAAACGACTTGGACGTTGAAACGCTGCGCGCACTCGAAGACGCGCTGGTCGACTTTGCTGGCTGTGCGGTTGTGATTTCACACGATCGCTTCTTCCTTGACCGGATCTGTACTCACATCCTTGCGTTTGAGGGTGATGCGCACGTTGAATGGTTCCAAGGTGCGTTTTCTGATTATGAAGAAGACAAAAAGCGCCGTCTGGGTTCCGATGCGATGGAACCAAAGCGCATGAAGCATAAGAAGTTCGTACGCTAAAAAGCAAAAACGGGTGGGGCAAAACCCCACCCGTTCTTCATTCAGCAACAGCGATTAGCTGGCTTTTTTAAGTTCTTCGACGACAGGTTCTTCTACAACAGTTTCGTCTTCGACCTTTTCGGGTGCAGGCAAAGCAAGCGCTTCGTCAGGCATCTGATCTGGCAAGGCAAAATTCACAGCACCAGTCGCAGGGTCAAACGTGACTTTCGGCTTTTCGTCCATCAACGCGACAATCGTATTCACCTCTTCCAAGGCACGCTCAATCGTTCCTCGCTGCGTCTCTTTGACGGCGCGGAATTTTCCTTTTGAGCCAAATAAAAACTTCAACATGCCATACCCCTAATTATGTTCAACCAACTTAGTGAACGTTTACTCGCTAACATTGCAGGGGAAACCCTATTGGATTCTCCCATCTGCGTCTTCTATTGAATCATTTGCGTTTTACGAATTCGGTTAGAATGACAATCCGCTGCCCTTCGACACGGCCCTCAATATGGCCAGCATTTTCTGGAACCAAAGATATGCCACGCACGGCTGTGCCGCGCTTTGCGGTAAATCCAGCGCCCTTAACTGGCAGATCTTTAATAAGAACAACGGTGTCCCCGTGCTCAAGAACCATCCCGTTTGAATCGCGGTGAACAACCACTTCGATCCCAGCTGAATTCGCACGGGCCAATACATCCGGTTCCATATACATATTTTCGCGGGCATCGGTTGCCCAAGCGGCGTCGATTTCGCCCAGCTTCAGCCAAACAGCGATTTGCACTGACGGCTCGCCCGACCAAACCGCACCCTCAAGACAACGCCAATGGTTTTCAGGCACTTCGGCCTCTTCGCGGCAAATCGGACATAGCAGAACTTCATCCTCGTCCGTGACGGTTGAACCAACCAGCTGCTCTGTTGCGCCGCAAAATTCGCAAACCTTACCGGCACGGTCCATCAATTCATCCCAGCGCATCACAGCATCCTAATATAAGACATCTGGCCTAACCGCCCTTTGTCATGTTCCATCTTGGTAGCCCTTAGCAAAATGCCTTGGCCCATGAAAGCTATACATATTAGGCCACTGCGTTTCCCAAGTTGCTTGCCATCAGTTAATTTGTCAGCAATGGTCGGACGACCAGATTTTGTCGGCAAACAACTGCCTGTTGTCGACTGTTTCGTGTTTAGACTTGCATTTTTCATCATAAACCATCATGTGGTCTGTGCAGACGTTACCTATCTCGACCCACTGTTCTCCTTTTTGGCTACAGTCTCTCGATCTAGCACTGACCAAGCCAAGCTGCCGCACAGACGCGGGCAGTCTACATTTGAAGGAAGACACACGATGGCTACTGGCACCGTGAAATGGTTCAACACTACTAAAGGCTTCGGCTTTATCGCTCCTGATGGCGGCTCTAAGGACGTTTTCGTCCATATTTCTGCTGTTGAGCGTTCAGGCCTTACAGGTCTGCAGGACGACCAGAAAGTAACATTCGACATCGAAGCTGGCCGTGATGGTCGCGAGTCGGCTGTTAACCTCGCTCTGGCTTAAGCCTGACGAATAAGACGGGGGCGCGCGTCTGCGGGCGCCCCAACCACAACTTAGAATCGGCAACGATTAGCGCCGATTGACTACTCCCCCCCTCAGATTTGTTGATTTTGTAGCTGCTTTTGCATAGAAAGCTGACGCTACGTTACCTCTATCGACCCAAGGTCCCTTTTCGCGGCCCATCCTTCGATCCAGGAATGTGAGCCGGCCCGCTGTAATTTCGCGAGCGGAGAATGTGAAGGAAGATCGACATGGCTTCAGGCACTGTCAAATGGTTCAATACCACAAAAGGCTACGGCTTCATCGCACCCGAAGGTGGCGCGAAAGACGTTTTCGTACATATTTCAGCGGTTGAACGTTCCGGCCTTACCGGACTTCAAGACGATCAAAAGGTAACTTTTGATATCGAGGAAAGCCGCGATGGTCGCGAAAGCGCTGTTAATCTCGCGCTCGCTTAGGCTGCTATATCCAAAAACGTATCAGGGCGCATGTGACTGCGCCCTTTTTTGTGCTGCGAGACCAAAGTGATTTAGTTCTTGGCGTTTTGCACCAACGTCACAACAGACGGCGCAATCGCAGCGACGATAGCTGAAACGCCTTCTTTATTGGGGTGAATGTTGTCGGACTGCATGAATGCTTGCACGTTCTCTCGGGTGCCTGCAGCCTCTGACAAACCCTGAAAGAAGTTTTCAAAGAAGAGCACATCAAATTCGGTCGCGAGGTCTTGGTACATCGCCTCAAACTGGGCTTTGTAGTCAGCGCCGTAGTTGTTGCCTGCCGTCAGACCGACCAGCAAAACATCGACGTCTGAAACAGCTGCTTTTTCTAAAATGCCCCGCAGATTGGCGCGACTGATGGCGGGATCCAAGCCGCGCAAATAATCGTTGCCGCCCAAGGTGACGATCATCGCATCGACATCAGGTGTCAGCGTCCAGTCGGTTCGTGACAAACCGCCCGCCGTTGTGTCGCCTGAAACACCCGCATTGCGCAATTCAGCATCGATGTCCTGCGCGGTAAGCCAGTTCTGCAATTGCGGCACAAACCCTGCTGAAGTTGTCAATCCATAGCCCGCAGTCAGGCTGTCACCGAGTGCTGCAACGATGACTGTTTCTGCTTGTGCTGCACTAACAGTTAATAACATCCCCGTAAGAAGGTTGCGCAACCCACGCACCGCCCCATATCCAAAGGCAACACGCCTAACAAAGGTCTTAGCCATGTCCGCTCCAGTTCTCTCGCTCTCCAACGTATCGCTCTCTTTGAAGGGGAACGCAGGAATAGTCGATATCTTGCATGACATCTCGCTGGATGTTGCAAAAGGTGAAACCTTGGGGCTTGTCGGGCCAAGTGGGTCGGGCAAATCATCACTCCTCATGATCATGGGTGGGCTTGAGATGGCCACATCCGGACAGGTAACAGCCTTGGGTCAAGATTTGACCGCGCAAAACGAAGACGGGCTAGCCCGCTTCCGTAGGGATAATATGGGGGTGGTGTTCCAATCTTTCCACCTGATCCCCACAATGACCGCACTAGAAAATGTCGCAACGCCGCTTGAGCTGGCTGGAACAAGCGATGCTTTTGCCCGCGCCGCCGATGAATTGGCATCTGTGGGCCTTGCTGATCGCGCGGACCACTACCCAAGCCAAATGTCGGGTGGTGAGCAACAGCGCGTCGCCCTCGCCCGCGCTGCTGTGTCGCGTCCGCGTATTTTGCTGGCCGACGAACCGACAGGTAATCTGGACGAGACGAACGGTAAGGCCATCATCAACATGCTATTCGACCTGCGTGACAGACATGGTGCCACGCTAATCATGGTGACCCATGCGACTGATCTTGCCGCGCGATGTGACCGTGTGGTCCGCCTGCGCGATGGTCGTATCGATACAGCCCTGCAGGCCGCTGAATGAGCCTCGCACTCGCGTCTCGTTTCGCACGCCGTGAATTGCGGGGCGGATTGCGCGGCTTTCGCGTCTTTCTCGCGTGCCTCGCTTTGGGTGTCGCCGCTATTGCGGCAGTTGGTACCGTCAGGGCTGGCATCCAAGCAGGGTTAGAGCGTGAAGGTGCAGCCCTTTTGGGCGGCGATGCGGAGGTTGAATATACTTACCGCTTTGCCCGCGACGAAGAATTAGCATGGCTAAACGAAATTGCAGACAAGGTTTCAGAAACCGTTGAATTCCGTTCAATGGCCGTTGTCGGAGATGAGCGTGCGTTGACCCAAGTCCGTGCTGTCGACACCGCTTATCCATTGGTTGGGCAAGTTGTGCTCGACCCTCCGATCCCGCTGGACGAGGCGTTGGCAAACAACGGCGGCGTCATGGAACGATTACTTGTGGATCGACTTGGCATGACCGCTGGTGACACCTTTAAACTGGGTGAGCAGCAATTCACATTGCGTGCCATTCTTGATCGTTATCCAGACAACGCATCTGCAGGGTTTGGTCTTGGGCCGCGCACCATTGTTCTGACCAAAGATTTGGAAATGTCTGGTTTGATTGCCGAGGGCACGCTGTTCTCGACCCAGTACAGATTGGATTTACCCGAAGGAGCTGATCTGCAATCGCTTGAAGATCAGGCAGAAACTGATTTCAAAGACAGTGGCTTGCGGTGGCGCGACAGCCGCCGCGGTGCGGGCGGTACAGAACGATTTGTTGAGCGTATTGGCGCGTTCCTGATCCTGATGGGATTGTCCGGTTTGGCCGTGGGTGGCGTGGGTGTTTCAGCCGCCGTGCGCGCATATCTGTCAGGTAAGACAGGCGTGATTGCTACACTGAAAACGCTGGGCGCTACGCGGCAGACGATCTTTTTGACGTACTTTATCCAGATCGGGGCACTCACACTGCTTGGGATCACGCTTGGTTTGATCCTAGGTGCAAGTGTCCCCCTCATGTTCGCACCATTGATCGAAGCGCGCCTGCCAATTCCTGCTGAATTCGGCTTCCAAGCCATGCCTCTGATTGAGGCCGCGATCTATGGCATCTTGGCCGCATTGATATTCACGCTTTG
Organism: Paracoccaceae bacterium; assembly: GCA_034111185.1. Taxonomy (GTDB): domain Bacteria; phylum Pseudomonadota; class Alphaproteobacteria; order Rhodobacterales; family Rhodobacteraceae; genus Yoonia. The sequence goes on from JAWUXS010000001.1 coordinate 35,692, forward strand.
GCCCCTCGCCCGTACCGAGGAAATTCGCGCAGCGACGTTGTTCCGCGATGCATTCGCGACCAGTCGTAGATTGCCGGGCGCAAAGTACCTTGTTGCGACGGTCATCTTGCTTGGCTTGCTCATCGGGTCCGCGATTTTGTTCTCGGGCAATATGTTTCTCACCCTATGGACATCGGGTGGCATTATTTCAGCGCTCGCTATTCTGGTCGTCGCAGCAATCATTGCGCGGGTCTTGGCGCGGTTTGCGAAACGCACAGCAAGGGGCCGCCCGATCTGGCGTTGGGCATTAGGGTCAATAGGCGATCGCGGCGGCGAGACCACGTCTGTTGTGCTGTCTCTTGGCCTTGGGCTGGCGGTTCTTGCAACTGTTGGTCAAATCGATTCCAACTTGCGCCGCGCCTTTGCCGAGGAGTTACCCCAGCAGGCACCCAGCTATTTCTTTGTGGATATTCAACCCGATCAAATCGCGGGATACACACAACGGCTTGAAAACGATCCAGCAGTGAACGATTTTGAAACGGCACCAATGCTGCGCGGCATTATCACCACGATCAACGATCAAGATGCCGCAGACTTTGCAGATAATCACTGGGTCGTTCGTGGGGACCGCGGCATTACCTATGCCGACGCTCTGCCCGAAGGCACTGTTATAACCGAGGGTGAATGGTGGCCTGCAGATTACACAGGGCCGCCACTCATTAGTTTCTCGGCAGAAGAGGCAGCAGAAATGGGGCTGTCGATTGGTGACACGATGGCCATAAATATTCTGGGCCGCGACATCACGGCCACCATCGCCAGCTTCCGTGAAGTGAGCTTTGAAGATGCAGGCATCGGTTTTGTTCTTGCTATGAATGCAGGCGCATTGGCTGGTGCGCCGCATAGCTGGATATCAACCGTCTATGCCGAGGAAGAAGCCGAAGCACAGATATTGCGCGACCTTGCCAGCGCCTATCCCAACATCACAGCCATCCGCATCCGCGACGCGATTGACCAAGTGATTGTAATTGTCGGCGGCATTTCCCAAGCGACGCGGTACGGCGCATTGGTGACACTGATTACCGGATTTCTGGTGCTGATTGGTGCCGCCGCAGCGGGCGAGCGCGCTCGCACATATGAGGCCGCAGTCCTGAAAACGCTTGGCGCGACAAGGTTGCAGATCATCGCGAGCTTTGCCCTACGCGCAGCGCTACTTGGTTTGGCGGCTGGGGTCGTCGCACTTGGCGCTGGGATCTTGGGCGGATGGGCCGTTGCGACGTTTATTATGGAAAACGACTTTAGCATCGCATGGGGGAATGCCTTCGCGATCATCATTGGCGGCGTATTCGCCTCGATGCTTGCAGGGCTAGGGTTTGCATTGCGTCCCCTCGCCGCTAAACCTGCACAAGTTTTAAGGGCACGAGAATGAACGATGATTTACACGTCTTTGGCTATGGCAGCCTCGTTGATACGCGGACGCATGATCACCCATTGATCCCATCAAAGCTGCATGGTTGGCAACGGGTTTGGCGCGAAGTACCGGGGCGCGACTTTGCTATATTGTCGGCAACCCGCGTGGACAAGGCGACGCTAGATGGTGCCGTAATGACCGTGCCAATGGCATCCCTGCCCGACTTGGATGCCCGAGAGGTGATGTACGAGCGTGAGACCGTCGAAATCGCAGGCTTGTCCCATGCAGTGACATATGAGGTTCAAGACCACACGCCTATCGCCACGAAACCGATACTGCGCAGCTATCTAGATGTGGTTCTTATTGGCTATGAGACCATGTTCGGAGATCAGGCAATTCATCAGTTCTACGCATCCACCAACGGTTGGAACGTGGGCATTCTAGACGACCGCGCAGACCCGATTTATCCCCGCCACAGGCCGATCAACTCTGCGCAAGCAGAGCGATTTGACCAGTTGCACAAAGACCTGACAGCGCTTTAGCGGCGCAAGTGGAAGAGCTGCATTAAGCGGTGCTGCGGGGCAAAGGCTTCGTCAGATGGGGTTGTATCGGCGGCCAATACCTTTTTCGCCAATAGATATGCCGCAAGGGCGAAAATCCCGCCACCCAATGCTTGCCCAATCAGCACCCCAGGCGCGCCATACCAAGCAGCGCCGAGCATCACAAAAGGGATCGTGCCAAGTGTATGACGCCCCCAATTGATCCATGTGGAATAAAATGGGTGCGCCAGATTGTTAAAGGCCGCATTCGCCACGAAAATCACGCCGTTGAAGAAAAACAGCAATGATAGTGGGCCCGCGAACAGGAACACAATCGTCAACGCCGTCCCTTCAAGCTGGAACAACATCACAAGCAATGGCCGCGATATAAACAGCAATAGCGACATCACAACGACGACTATTGCAGTAAAAATCAACCCGTCTTTGAACGCACCGCGCACGCGGTCGGACAGCCCTGCCCCTGCATTCTGCCCGATTATCGGCCCGACGGCACCTGACATCGCAAAGATGACACCAAACGCAATCGGGGTAAGACGCCCGACGATTGCCATGCCTGCCACGGCCTCTTCGCCAAAACTGGACATCGTGCGCGTCACGTAGGCTTGGCCAATTGGGGTTGCCAACTGGGTCAGAATTGCAGGAAAAGCAATCGCCACGATGGGGCTGACGTCGATAGACATGTTTGCGAATGTCGGTCTGTCAAAACCGCCGTAGTGCCGGATCAAAGGAATAATCGCAACAACTGCAATCACAAGTCTGGCAGCAACAGAGGCAAGTGCTGCGCCCGTTAATTCAAGATCGAGACCAAATATCAGGATAGGATCGAGGACCGCATTCACGACTCCGCCCCAAACTGTCGCCATCATCGCGCGGCCGGCGTCACCATGCGCACGCAAGATCGCGCCGCCAATCATGCCGACCATCAAGAACGGCAATGACGGAACGATGATCGCGAGATAACCGACCGACAGCTCAAGCGTTTCGCCTGTGGCCCCCATAAGACCAGATAACGTTCGCAGGTTCAGCCAAACTGCCAAAGCGAAAAGCCCACCAAAGACAAAACCAAAGATCAGTGTGTTCGTCGCACGCCGCCGCGCAAGTTCATCATCGCCAGCACCCAGCGCCCGCGAAACCAACGCCCCCGCTGCAATCGCCATGCCAATGCCAAACGACGAGGTGAAGAAAAGGATCGCGCCTGCATACCCTACGGCCGCGGCCAGTTCGGCCTTGCCCAGCATCGAGATGAATATCAAATCGACAAAGTCGACAACAAAAACCGCCATCAATCCAATCGAAGCGGTAAGCGACATGACCGAGATATGTTTAAACAAATTACCAGTTAAGAATTTCGCTTGCTCCGACATATCGGCTCCTGACAATTCTTTGGGGTCGTGCTTTGCACGTGATTAACCATTTCAAAAGATTTCAGGAATCACAATGGACTTAGCAGACCGCAAACGAAAACGAGGCAAGAGTTCCCTCCTGCCTCGCGTTTTTCGAAAATCTGGCGTTTTAGATGCTAGGTTTTGTCTGCAAAAGCGGCATGACATCACCCATCTCGGGACCGCGCTGCAATCCGGTGACCGCGTGGCGCAGTGGCATGAACAAGCCTTTGCCTTTGCGACCAGTCGCGTCTTTCACAGCCGCTGTCCAAGTGGACCAAGTATCAGCAGCATAGGGTGGATCGCCCAGCATGCCGAATGCCTCAGCAATAAACTCTTTGTCTTCATCTGCGACCATCGGCGTTGCACCATCGCGGAACAGCTTCCACCAGCCAGCAACATCATCAAGCTTTGTGATGTTATCGCGTACAACCAACCAGAACGCAGCGGCCAGATCATCGGGCACACCAGCGGCCTGCAAAGTGTCTGCAACGTCGCCATGTTCCAGCGCACCCAGATGGCGGGCAGTTAACGGCCACAGGTCTTCTGCGTCGAACTTTGTCGGGGCAGATCCAAATTTGGAAATATCAAAACCAGCGACGACTTCGTCGATTGAGCCGCGCAGCTCGACAGGATCAGACGATCCCAAACGCGCCATCAACGACAAGATCGCTTGCGGTGCAACCCCGCTTTCACGTAGATCGCGCAGCGCCAAAGTACCCAGACGTTTCGACAGCGCCTCGCCCTGCGGTCCGGTTAGCAATGAATGATGTGCGAAACGCGGAACAGTGCCGCCCAGCGCCTGAATGATTTGGATTTGTGTCGCGGTGTTCGTGACGTGATCTGAACCGCGTACAACATCCGTCATGCCAAATTCAGTGTCATCAACAACCGACGCAAGTGTGTATAAAATCTGGCCGTCGTTTTTAAACAGGACCGGATCAGAGACCGAGGCCGCGTCAATTGAAATGTCGCCGATAATGCCGTCGGTCCATTCGATCCGTTGGTGATCCAGCTTGAACCGCCAATGTGATCCGCGCTCTGCACGCAAAGCATCTTTCTGCTCGTCCGTCAGGTTCAGCGCGGCGCGGTCATAAACTGGCGGCTTGCCCATGTTCAGCTGCTTTTTACGCTTCAGGTCCAGTTCAACCGGAGTCTCAAAACACTCGTACAAGCGGCCCATGTCGATCAAACGCTGCTTTGCATCGAGATAACGATCCATCCGCGCTGACTGATGCTCAACCCGATCCCAATCGATCCCAAGCCAAGTCAGATCGTCTTTGATCCCTTGGATGTATTCATCCTTTGAGCGGCTAAGATCGGTGTCGTCGATCCGCAGGACGAAAACGCCACCGTTCTGCCGCGCAATCGCATAGTTGAAAAGTGCAGCGCGCAGGTTGCCGATGTGCAGCCAGCCAGTAGGCGATGGGGCGAAACGAGTCGTGGTCATGAGGGCTCTCCGATGTAGGGGGCTGATGTCTCATGGCTGGGTGGGTTTGTCCACATATCCGTTGTTCACGCAGGTGTTTCTGGCAATGGCGCGGGCGCACGCTATCATCTTGTTGATAGTGAAATGTACTTCGAAAGGATTGACCAATGAACCTTACCCGACGCCAGACACTTTTATCCGGTGCAGCATTGCCCCTTGGCTTGGCCGCCGCTAGCCCTGTTTCAGCAGATGGCCACACTGCACTTGGGCGGCCAACGCACCGTGATTTTAACGTAGGCGACTTTAAGGTCACAACACTTTTGGCGGGCCAACAGCCAGTCGCCAATCCGCACGGCATATTTGGTCTAAACGTGGATGATGCCACGTTTGCAGACGTCAGCCGCGCCAATTTCATCAGCACCGACGAGGCTGAATTTTTCTTTACACCGACGGTCGTGAATACCGGTTCAGAGGTAATTCTGTTCGATACGGGCCAAAGCGCGGAAGGCATTACAACTGCCCTTGCTGGTGCGGGCTATGCGCCGACCGATGTGACACATGTTGTGATTACCCACATGCACGGGGATCACATTGGCGGCCTAACGGACGCATCAGGGAACGCGACATTCGCCAATGCGGCCTATGTCACAGGCCAAGTCGAATACGATGACTGGGCCACGCGCGACAGCGGTGGGTTCGAAGGTAAGGTGCGGCCACTGGCCGAGCGGATGTCATTTATCGGCGACGGCGATGCCGTACGTTCGGGCATCACGGGCGTTGCAACGTTTGGCCATACGGCAGGACACATGGGTTACATGCTAGAGAGCGGCGGCCAGCAGCTGTTCCTCATGGCGGATGTCGCAAACCACTATGTTTGGTCATTGGCTTACCCAGAATGGGAGGTACGGTTTGACATGGACAAAGCCGCAGCAGCAGCGACACGCAAAAAGGTGTTGGGCATGGCCGCGGCCGACCGTATTCCGCTTATTGGGTATCACATGCCATTCCCGGGTCTGGGGTATGTTGAGACGCGTGGCGAAGGCGGCTACCACTTTGTACCGCACAGCTATCAACTGCTGTAGAACGCATTCAGGTCGGTTTTATCGACCATCTTGTTCCGAGGTCGTCCAGCCCAGCGCGGACGACCTCGCGAACGACCTCTAGATCAACATCAGCAAGTTTGTTAATATAGAGACAGGATTTACCCGTCTTATATTTGCCCATCCGATCGAGATAGCTTTGCAGATCTGCATAGCCCGGCATGATATAGAGAACTTGGTTAGCTTTGCGTGGACTAAACCCAGTGGCAAGTGACGTCCCTGAATATCCGGTCTCATAGGTGTAATCATACGACCCATAACCGATGATGGTCGGGCCCCACATACGCGGCTCCCATCCAGTTTCGGCGCGGAACAACGCGTCAAGCGCCTCGGCGTCGGCGCGCCTGACGGGATGTTCAATCGCAGCAATAAACTCGGAAACGCTTTGTGGTGTTGGCTTGGTTTTGTTCTCGGCCATGTCAGCTCCCTCCTATATCTCGGACGAAGCCTAACAAAGGTTTTGCTATCTGCCTACAGCACAGCTTTTCGGCCCAAAAACCGCTCGCCCATGGTTGGAACAGATTGAATTGGGTTGTCCGACCTTGCCTTTTTGCCACGGAACATTTCAGCGAGGTCCATTTCGGCAGTTGCTTGAGGCGCAGCTTTCGCGGCTTGGACGCTAGGCGCAGTTTTCTGGAATGGTGATTGCACGACAGGTCTGTCCCCCGCGAATTTCTCGCTTGTCGCAAAGTCAGCAAAATCTTGGATTTCACGCCCCATCAACGCGGCAAAATTAGGACTGGTCGCGGAACCCGTTCACAATCGGATAGCGCCGATCAAGCCAGAATGCGCGATTGGACAGGCGTGTGCCTGGGGCGGATTGGAAACGCTTGTATTCGCTGATGTACAACAAATGCTCGACCCGTTTGACGGTTGCGCGTTCATAACCAGCGGCAACACAATCCGCGACTGACTTTTCCTTATCGACCAGCATCATGAGAATACCATCAAGCACCTCGTAGGGCGGCAAGCTATCGCTGTCTTTCTGGTCTGCACGCAACTCGGCGGTGGGTGGTTTATCGATAATCGACACAGGGATCATTTCACCAGCTGGGGCCATCATCCATGGGCGATGGTTTTCGTTGCGCCAACGACAGGCCTTAAACACTCTCGTTTTGTACATGTCTTTGATCGGGTTATAACCGCCAGCCATGTCGCCATAGATCGTTGCATAACCAACCGCGACTTCGGATTTATTCCCCGTCGTCAGCAGCATCTCACCAAACTTGTTGGACTGGGCCATCAAAAGAACGCCGCGCAGGCGCGATTGGATGTTTTCCTCGGCCAAGCCTTCTTCGTGGCCTGCGAACAATGGTGCCAATGCCTCGGTCAATGCGGCACGCGGGCCGGTGATGGACACCGTATCGTATTTGCAGCCCAGCGCATCAACGACGCCTTGGGCATCATCAAGCGAGGCTTGCGATGTGAACTCGGACGGCATCATCACGCCACGCACGTTTTCAGGGCCCAGCGCATCAGCAGCGATGGTCGCCACAATAGCAGAGTCGACACCACCAGAGAGACCAAGCAGAACCTTTTTAAATCCAGTTTTGCCCATGTAGTCGCGCAACGATTCGACCATTGCTCGGTAGTCCTGCTCAAGATCGTCGGGAAAGAGGTGCTTTTCACCTTCCAAAGCTTCCCATCCATCATCTGTCTGCACAAAATCAACATGGGCCAGCATGCTGTCAAAAAGCGGTAACTGCACCGCAAGCTTTGCACCGCGATTAAGAACGAATGAGCCGCCATCAAAGACCTGATCGTCCTGACCGCCAACCATGTTCAGGTAAACAAGCGGCACATCGTTTTCGATAACGCGGGCGACCATGTTGCCCATGCGGACGTCGAATTTCTCTTTCCGAAAAGGCGAGCCATTGGGAACAACCAAGATCTCGGCTCCGCTTTCGACCATCCCCTCGGCCACATCAGGATACCACGCGTCTTCGCAGATAGGCGATCCGATGCGCGGGCCGTCAGGCAAGGCGTAAGGACCCTGAATTGGGCCGCGCCGGAACTGGCGCACTTCGTCGAAGACGTTGTAATTAGGCAAAAAATGCTTGAGCTGTCGCGCAACAACTTTGCCGCCGCGGCAAATATGGTAGGCGTTATAAAGCCGCTCATCCGCGAAATGTGGACCACCAATCGCCAAGGTTGGACCGTCGGCACATGCAATCGCCAACGCCTCGACCTCGGCCATTGCGGCAAGGTGGAACGCAGGTTTCATCACAAGGTCTTGCGTCGAATAGCCAGTGATGAACATCTCTGGCAAAGCAACCATATCTGCGCCCGCAGCCTTACCAGCCTCCCAAGCAGCGCGTGCTTTGGCCGCGTTTCCGGCAAGGTCCCCGACGGTGGGGTTCAATTGGGCCATTGTCAGGCGGAATGTCTTAGTCATTTGGGCAATCCTTCGCACTTCACCTCAGATGTAGCAGAAGTTGGGGCAAGGGGAAGCCGATTGGAACGACTTGTGCGCGATAGGTCGTTGCCCCGCGCATATACCCTCGCTAGATTAACGCAACAAAAGCGACAAAACCCGAGGGAATTGCAGTATGAAGTTTGGATGGTCTAAAAGCGCGGCGCTAGCCGTAATCATGGCAATGAGCATGACGCCTGCCATGGCACAGACCGTGCAAACCAAGCAATATGACGATGGCGGCGTCTATGAGGGCGAGTTCCTGAATGGAAAGCAGCACGGGACAGGCAGCTACCGCTTGCCAAACGGCTACGAATACACAGGTGCTTGGTTTGAAGGAGAAATTCGCGGCCAAGGCACGGCGACTTTCCCGAACGGATCAGTTTATATTGGTACTTTCGCGCGCGGAAAGCCCGAAGGAACCGGCCAAATCACATTTGCTGATGGCGGCACATATGAGGGCGATTGGGTTGATGGCAACATCACGGGTCGCGGCATTATGAACTACGCCAACGGCGTGAACTACGAAGGCGAACTACGCAACGCCATGCACCACGGTGCAGGCACGATGCGCAGCCCTGGCGGTTACGTTTACGAAGGACCTTGGATCAACGGCGTCAAGGAGGGCATTGGCCAGATCACTTATCCTGACGGTGCGATCTACGAAGGCAACCTAAAAGCTGGCGAACGCGATGGTACGGGTACGCTGACAATGGCGGATGGCACTATTTATTCTGGCACTTGGGTAGATGGTCAAATTCAGGGCCAAGGCCGCTTGGTTCAGGCCAATGGCGATATCTATGATGGCGGTCTTTCCGATGGACGTCGGAATGGTACAGGGATTGTGACCTACGCGAACGGCGATATCTACAACGGCGGATTTCAGGAAGATCGCCGCCATGGTCAGGGCACGTTCACGGGAACCGATGGTTACCGCTACGCGGGGTCTTGGGTGAATGGACAAATCGATGGTCGCGGCCTTGTGAACTACCCAGATGGATCAGTCTACGAAGGTACATTCCGCGCAGATCTCGCACATGGGATCGGCAAAATCACTTATGCAGATGGCTCGTCCTATCAAGGCGATTGGGAAAATGGCGTCATCAATGGCAACGGCACAGCGGTCTACGCAAACGGCCTTGTTTATGAGGGCCAATTCCTGAACGCAAAGAACCACGGCAAAGGCAAAATGACCTATGCTGACGGCTACATCTACGATGGTGATTGGGCCAACGGACAACGCAACGGCATGGGCACGGCAACCTATGCGGATGGCACTGTCTACGAAGGTGGGTTTGTCGATGGCCAGCGCGACGGACGCGGAAAAATCACTTTGGCTGATGGCTTTGTTTACGAAGGCCAATGGTCCGAAGGTGAAATAAACGGCATCGGCGTCGCGACCTATGCGAATGGCGACATCTACGAAGGCATGTTTGAACGTGGACGCCGCCAAGGTGCAGGAACGATGCGTTATTCAACTGGCGAAGAAATCACAGGCGATTGGGCTGACGGTGCGTTAGAGCAAGACGTGGCACCTGCCGCCCAAGCTCCTGCAACTGATGAAGCGGTCGAAGGCAACTAAACCGCTTCGCCTGCGTCCATCTTGGCAAGCCAGTTTTTTGCATCGTCAAGAACCGTGTCACAACGGGTCTCGTCCATCTTGTCCCAAACGCGGTACATGTTCCCCATGCGTGGATTGCCTTTGAACCGTTCGCGGTGGCGGATCAGAAAGTCCCAATAAAGTACATTGAATGGGCAGGCGTCAGCGCCCGTTTTCTCTTTCACCTTATAGGCGCAACTACCGCAGTAATCCGACATCTTCGCTATGTAATTGCCCGACGACACGTACGGTTTTGATGCGATGATCCCACCATCTGCAAACTGGCTCATACCGATTGTGTTCGGCGCCTCGACCCACTCATAAGCATCGGCATATACTGCAAGATACCATTCATGGACCTGCTCAGGGTCAATTCCAGCAAGAAGCGCAAAGTTCCCAGTCACCATAAGCCTTTGGATATGGTGTGCGTATGCCTCGGCCTCGGTTTGGGCGATGGACTGCTGCATGCATCGCATCTTTGTCTCGCCTCCCCAAAAAACGGCCGGGAGATCACGGGTATGCCCCAGCGCATTGCGCTTGGTGTAGTCTGGACCTTCGCGAAAATAGATACCGCGCACATACTCACGCCATCCGATGATTTGGCGAATGAACCCTTCGGCGGCATTCAGCGGCGCATCACCCGTTCGGTAGGCAGCCTCAACCCTGCGGCAAACATCTAATGGATCCAGCAGCCCCGCGTTCAGATAAAGCCCGATAATCGCGTGATACAGAAACGGCTGATCCGTCAGCATCGCGTCTTGGTAGTCGCCAAATTGCGGCAACCCGTTTGCAATCCAATGGGTCAAATGTTCATCGGCTTGCGCCGCGTCAGTCGCAAACCAAAAGTCATCAAGACTGCCAAAGTTTTCGCCAAATCTCGCGCCAACAAGGTCCAGAACGGCTTGCACCTCTGCGTCAGGGGCAAATCGCAGCGGCCCCGCATATGTCACCTCATCAGGGGCGGGCTTGCGATTATCGTGGTCATAGTTCCACTTGCCGCCTTCGGGTTTGTCTCCGTCCATTAACAGATCAGTTTTCCGGCGCATATCGCGGTAAAAATATTCCATCCGCAGCTGTTTGCGGCCTTCAGCCCACGCTTGAAATTCAGCTTCTGTGGCAATGAAACGATCGTCAGGCAGGGCATGTGTTTTCACAGGCATCTCGCCCAAGGCTTGGATCAGCCGCCATTCGCTTGGCTGAGTGTAGACAACCCCGGTCGCATCAACACCGGCCATGTGCCGCAATAACTCGGCCGTGATGCTGCCCGCATTCTCGGGATGATCCAACTTGGTATAGACAACCTGCCATCCTTGCCCCTCAAGACGCGCTGCAAACTTGCGCATCGCTGCGAAACAAAATGCAATCTTCTTGGGATGATGCGCGACATATGTCGCCTCGCCCATAACCTCGGCCATAACGACGATGTCACTGGATTTGTCAGCTTTGCGCAGTGCCGAAAGACCTTCGGACAACTGATCACCAAGGACGAGAACCAGCCTTACCAAGGAACAACCGCCCCACTGTAATCAAAAAATCCGCCTGATTGTTCTGGCGAAAGGCCCTCCAAAACATTCAACAAATTTTGAGCCGCGCCCTCTGGCGGAACTGTCTTGTGCCGCCCCGCATATCTCGCGGTAAATTCAGTCGCAACAGTCCCCGGATGCAACGCCACGCAAATCGACTGCTTATGAGATCGGCCAAGTTCAATCGCTGCACCATGCACGATCTGGTTCAGCGCCGCCTTTGAGGCTCGGTAGCTATGCCAACCGCCAATATGGTTATCGCCAACCGATCCGACACGCGCCGAAAGTGTCGCTACAACGCCGCGCTCGTTTCTCGGCAAAAGGCGCCCAGCATGCTGCAAGATCAACGCAGGGCCAATGGCATTCACAGCAAACACCTGCGCCATTACATCCGCATCGATCGCCGCCAGCGATTTCTCAGGGGTCGCATTCTGGGGCGCAAGCACCCCTATCGCAATAAATATCAGGTCAAAGGGGCCCACAAGCGCGCCCATCACCTTTGCCACCGCAGCGGGGTCAGTCACATCTAACCCGTTACTTCGGCCTATCCCCGTCACATCGACGTCGCGCATAGCCAAAGCTTGCTGAACTGCCGACCCTATTCCGCCCGAGGCGCCGATGATCAATGCTCTTTCCATGCCAAATGACATAGATCATCCGGACTAATTGCCCAGCCATCAGGCTCGCTTTGTTGAAAATACTCTCGCCGAAGGCAAAAACACACTTTTCATCAAGGCAAACGTGGCTATAGTCCGTAGTATGACAATGATCGCACATATCACACCTGCCGCGCCCAAAGGGCTGCTGCTGCGCGATCTGCTTCTGCTTAGCTGCCTCTGAGCGTGCCTTCTCGGCGCGACCGCTCAGAGGGGAACAGCGCCAAGAAACAGAAGCTAAGGAAAAATCATGAAAGCCATAAACCTAGGTGAAAAACTGGGGATGTTTAGCACCCATTGGGATCCCAAGGTGGTATCAACCTACAACGAAAACGACGTGATGGTCGTTAAGTTCAAAGGTGAGTTTCCATTCCATAAACACGACACCACAGATGACTTCTTTCTTGTTCTTAAAGGAGAGATGTTCATGGACCTTGAAGGCAAGCCAAGCGAGAAAGTTTCCGCAGGCGAGCTTTTCATTGTCCCCAAAGGCGTCGTACACCGCCCCCGTGCCGAGGCTGAGGTCAAAGTTCTTTTGATCGAACCCACCGGCGAACCTAATTCCGGCGACGCAGATCGACCTGCCGCTGCCAAAGACCAAATTTAAGGGATCAAGCATATGACACAGAACAAAGTCCTGATCTTCGACACGACATTGCGTGATGGTGAACAATCGCCAGGCGCGACAATGACACATGATGAAAAACTCGAGATCGCTGAGCTGCTTGACGAAATGGGTGTCGATATCATCGAAGCCGGTTTCCCAATCGCGTCCGAGGGCGATTTCAACGCAGTCTCCGAGATTTCGCGCCTTGCGAAAACAGCCACAATCTGTGGTTTGGCCCGCGCCAATTACAAAGACATCGATCGTTGTTGGGAGGCCGTGCAGCATGCCAAGTCGCCGCGCATCCACACGTTTATCGGCACATCAGAATTACACCGCGCGATTCCGAACCTGACTATGGACGAGATGGCTGAGCGTATCCACGACACCGTCACACACGCCCGCAACCTTTGTGACAATGTGCAATGGTCACCGATGGATGCCACCCGTACCGAGTGGGATTACCTTTGCCGCGTTGTTGAGATCGCGATCAAGGCAGGTGCCAGCACAATCAACATCCCCGACACTGTCGGCTACACTGCCCCAGTCGAGAGCGCAGACCTGATCCGAAATCTGATCAAGACGGTTCCGGGTGCGGATAATGTGATCTTTGCCACGCATTGTCACAACGATTTGGGCATGGCCACCGCAAACAGCCTTGCTGCGGTCGAAGGCGGCGCACGTCAGATTGAATGTACAATCAACGGCTTAGGCGAACGCGCGGGCAACACGGCTCTCGAAGAAGTCGTTATGGCACTTAAGGTGCGCAGCGACATCATGCCGTACACGACCAAGATCGACACAACAAAAATCATGAACATCTCGCGCCGCGTCGCGACTGTTTCGGGCTTTGCGGTGCAGTACAACAAAGCCATCGTCGGCAAGAACGCCTTCGCCCACGAAAGCGGCATCCATCAGGATGGCATGCTCAAGAACAAAGAAACGTTTGAGATTATGCGCCCAGAAGACGTAGGCCTGTCGGGCACGTCTTTGCCATTGGGCAAGCATTCGGGTCGCGCCGCGTTGCGTGCCAAACTCGAAGAACTGGGCATCGATATGGCTGACAACCAATTGAAGGACTTGTTCGTTCGGTTCAAAGATCTGGCCGACCGCAAGAAGGAAGTCTTTGCAGATGACGTGCTTGCCTTAGTTTATCAGAACTCTGGTGCCGAAGATCGGTTAAAGCTGACATCTTTGAAGGTCGTTTGCGGCACTGAGGGCCCTCAGACTGCTGAAATGACGCTCCAAATCGACGGCGTGGATCAAAGCACAACGGCAACTGGTGACGGTCCGGTTGATGCGACGTTCAATGCAGTTAAGGCGCTGTTTGATCATGGCGCAGGCCTGCAGCTTTATCAGGTAAGCGCTGTAACTGAAGGGACCGATGCACAAGCGACGGTCAGTGTGCGCATGGAAGAAGACGGTCGCATTGCGACGGGTCAATCCGCTGACACCGACACTGTCGTCGCCAGCGCAAAAGCCTACATTAACGCCCTGAACCGTCTGTTGGTCCGTCGCGAGCAATCAGAGCCAGGGTACGACACCAAAGGCGTTAGCTACAAAGACGTTGGCTAATCAACCAAGACAAACCTATTATGGCCGGAAACACTTCATTTTCGGCCATTTTCATGAAATGTTAAGCTGAATGAGCTGTGTAATAAGACATGCGGCAGATTGGCGCTTAGTCCCCGTAATCAAGGGGTTTCATTCTATGTCGCAGACACACTATAAGACCCCTGCTTTGCCACACTTAAACCGAGTCGTGGCCAAATCTTAATATTGTATAAAGGGTGACCGCAGCATGGCCTTTTGGGGAAGCATTTTCTCGTCTGATATGGCGATCGACCTAGGGACCGCAAACACGCTTGTGTATGTGCGCGGTAAAGGGATCGTTCTGTCAGAGCCCTCGGTGGTCGCTTACCACGTCAAAGACGGCCAAAAGAAAGTCTTGGCAGTTGGTGAAGACGCTAAATTGATGCTTGGCCGCACACCTGGCAGCATTGAGGCGATCCGCCCGATGCGCGACGGCGTGATTGCAGACTTTGATACTGCCGAAGAAATGATCAAGCACTTCATCCGCAAGGTTGCTAAGCGCTCAACATTTTCAAAGCCAAAGATCATCGTATGTGTACCGCACGGCGCTACACCTGTTGAAAAACGTGCGATCCGTCAGTCGGTTCTGTCAGCTGGTGCACGTCGCGCTGGTTTGATTGCAGAACCTATTGCAGCGGCTATTGGCGCGGGCATGCCGATCACTGACCCAACAGGCAACATGGTTGTCGACATCGGTGGTGGTACGACCGAAGTTGCGGTTCTGTCGCTTGGTGACATTGTTTATGCGCGTTCTGTACGCGTCGGTGGCGACCGCATGGATGAGGCGATCATCAACTACTTGCGTCGTCAGCATAACCTTTTGATTGGTGAGTCCACCGCCGAGCGGATCAAGACCTCAATCGGTACGGCACGTATGCCGGACGATGGACGTGGGGCTTCGATGCAAATTCGCGGACGCGACTTGTTGAATGGCGTTCCAAAAGAGACCGAGATTTCCCAAGCACAAGTTGCTGAAGCGTTAGCTGAACCTGTTCAGCAAATCTGCGAAGCCGTGATGACAGCTCTCGAAGCTACACCACCGGATCTTGCGGCTGACATCGTTGATCGCGGTGTAATGCTGACTGGTGGCGGCGCGCTTTTGGGGCAACTTGACCTCGCGCTACGCGAACAGACTGGTCTTGCGATATCAGTAGCTGATGAATCACTGAATTGTGTCGCATTGGGAACTGGTAAGGCGTTGGAGTATGAAAAAAACCTTCGCCATGTCATAGATTACGATAGCTAAACAATTCTCTGAATGGGGTAGCCCAACCCTTGGCACGTGAAAAGCAATCAGAAGACTACGTTGGCCCGATCCGCAGACTGCTGGTCGGGTTGCTGGTTTTGGCCCTTATGGGAACCTTCATCATCTGGCGGATCGATAGCCCGCGTGTGGAACGTTTTCGCGCGGCGGTTATTGACCGTGTTGTGCCATCATTTGAATGGGCGATGGCGCCGGTGACCGGAATTGTTAATCTTGTTGGCGACTTTCAATCCTACCAGCAATTGGCAGAGCAAAACGGCGACCTGCGCCGCGAACTTCAGCAGATGAAAGCTTGGAAAGAGGCGGCGCTGCAGCTTGAGCAAGAGAATGCGAAATTACTTGGCCTCAATAACGTACAGATAGATCCCGAGCTGACCTATGTGACAGGCGTTGTTCTGACAGACAGTGGGTCACCTTTCCGGCAATCAGTGTTGCTGAATGTTGGCGCACGTGACGGCATTGTCGACGGCTGGCCAACAATGGACGGAATCGGTCTTGTTGGGCGGATTGCTGGCGTTGGCCAAGAAACAAGCCGCGTTATCCTGCTGACTGACACATCAAGCCGCATTCCAGTGACCATCCAACCGTCGGGTCAACGCGCAATTCTGACTGGTGACAACACACTAAACCCCCCGATTGAGTTTCTTGAGAATGCCGATTTGGTCCGTCCCGGCGACCGTGTTGTGACATCGGGTGATGGTGGCGTGTTTCCTGCCGATCTTCAGGTTGGTCAGGTCGCACTTGGCAATGATCGCCGCCTACGGGTGCGCCTTTCTGCGGATTATGGACGCCTTGAGTTTCTGCGGGTTCTGCGCGCGCAGCCGCATGAAGTTATCCACGACCCGGGCGGGTTACTGGTACCAGAGGGTGGCGTGATCATTCCGCAGCAACCCGAAGAAGAAACCGCTGTCGCCGTCGAGGCAAATGATGGCTGAACGGCCAACAGCCCAGATCATGATCAACCGAGCCGTCTTTGCGGGGTTGGCATTGTTGCTCGTGTTCATGCAACTTCTCCCCCTCGAGACGGTACCTGGCAGTTGGGCTGCGCCGGATTTCCTGCTTGCTTGCACGTTGGTTTGGGTTTCTCGCAGGCCTGACTATTTGCCAGTGCTTGTGATTGCCCTGATATTCTTTCTAACCGACCTTTTGTACCAACGCCCTCCGGGCCTTTGGACTGCTTTGGTGCTAATCCTAACCGAGGTTTTACGAACAAGAGCCCGCAGTATCCGCGACATTCCGCTAGCGCTTGAATGGGGCGTCGTTGCTATTGGTATTCTTATGATAACGCTGATAAACCGCCTTGCCCTCGCAATTGTGATGACACAACAAGCACCTTTGGGTTTGACGTTGATACAAATGGTCATGACAATTGCGGTCTATCCAGTCGTCTTGATCGTGGCGCATTACGCATTCGGCGTAACGCGTCCGGCACCTGGGCAAACCAATAACTTTGGGCACCGTCTATGAAACGACATGTCAAAGAGAATACGGTCAACAATCGCAAGATGACCCGCCGCGCTATCCTGATGGGGACAGTGCAACTGGGGATTGTTGGTGCCTTGGGTTACCGCATGCAATCGATGCAGGTTGAACAGGCTGACCAATTCCGGCTGCTGGCAGAAGAAAACCGCATCAACATCCGGCTTATCCCGCCAGCGCGTGGTTTGATCTTTGATCGTAACGGCACACCACTGGCCGAGAACGCCCAAAATTACCGCGTCACAATGGTGCGCGAAGATGCAGGCGACGTTGATGACGTGCTCGCGCGGTTGACTGAGCTGGTTTATATCGATCCCGAGGATTTGGCCAAAGCGCGGGAGGAAATCTTTCGTCGGTCGCCTTTTGTGCCAGTCACAATCGCTGACCGCATGACGTGGGATGACATGGCGCGGATCAATCTGAACGCACCCGCTTTGCCCGGTATTTCAGCTGAGGTTGGTCTAAGTCGGCGGTACCCACGCGGCGCCGATATGGCCCATGTTGTTGGATATGTTGGACCAGTCAGTGATTATGACCTGTCTCGTATCGATGATCGCGATCCATTGCTGCAGATACCGAAATTTCAGATTGGCAAGACGGGATCAGAGAATAAGCTTGAACGCATGTTGCGTGGCTCGGCTGGCACTAAACGAATTGAAGTCAACGCGATTGGGCGCGTGATGCGCGAACTGGACCGGCAAGAAGGTGAAAAAGGCGCGGATGTCCAATTAACCATAGACAGCCGTTTGCAAAGCTATGTGCAAGCGCGCCTTGCAGGCGAAAGCGCGTCGGCCGTTGTGATCGATCTAGAGAATGGCGATTTGCGCGCAATTGGATCAGCACCGACGTTTGACCCAAATCTGTTTGTACGTGGAATTTCGGTCGCAGACTGGACAGGGCTAAACGAGAACCCATTTCGCCCGCTGGCTGCAAAATCAGTACAAGGTACCTACCCGCCCGGATCAACGTTTAAGATGGTAACGGCGCTCGCCGCCCTCGAAGACGGCGTGGTTACTCCCGAGGAAACAGTCCGCTGCACCGGTTTCGTCGAAGTCTACGGCACCCGTTTCCATTGTTGGAAGCGCGGCGGTCACGGCAATATGAACCTGCACGAGAGCCTTAAGCAGTCTTGCGATTGCTATTACTACGAGATTTCGCAGCGCGTCGGTATCGACAAAATTTCGGCAATGGCCCGCAAACTTGGATTGGGGGTCAAACATGATGTTCCTCTATCTGCTGTGGCCCGTGGACTGGCGCCGGACAAACAATGGAAAACCGAGGTGCGCGGCGAAGATTGGCGGATCGGTGATACGGTTAACGCATCGATAGGACAGGGCTATGTCCTAAGCTCGCCGCTTCAATTGGCGGTCATGGCCGCGCGTCTGGCGACAGGTCGTTTGGTTGAACCACGACTGGTGCGCTCCATTGACGGCGCCGAACAACCAAGTGGCATTGGTGGGCCGCTCGATATCAATGAGAATATGATGCGTCGCATTCGCGAAGCGATGGGCGCCGTTTCAAATCATTCACGCGGAACTGCCTATCGTTCGCGCGTCGTCACCAGCGAAATGCAAATGGCCGGAAAGACCGGCACATCGCAGGTGCGGCGCATCACGGCTGAGGAACGCGCAAACGGCGTAACCCGCAACGAGGATTTGCCGTGGGAACGGCGTGAC
This sequence comes from Paracoccaceae bacterium, assembly GCA_034111185.1. Taxonomy (GTDB): domain Bacteria; phylum Pseudomonadota; class Alphaproteobacteria; order Rhodobacterales; family Rhodobacteraceae; genus Yoonia. Next base: position 54,358 of record JAWUXS010000001.1, read on the forward strand.
CATGCGCTGTTTGTGAATTTTGCCCCTGTTGAAAAGCCTCGTTTTGCGGTGGCTGTCGTGGTCGAACACGGTGGTGGCGGTTCTACCGCTGCGGCACCGATTGGTCGCGATATTACGTTGCAAGCGCTCTATGATGGAACGCCGCCTCTGTCGGCCTACCCATCCAATGTGCGCGGACGGATCGCAGCACAGCAAGAACGGCTAAGCGCTGTGATTGCGGACGGCGTAACACCCGCCGGTGCCGCGGATGAGACGTAATTGATATGAGTTATCTCGCGCATAACACCAAATATGTCCCCACCGGTTTTCGCAAACTGATGTTCGTGAATTGGCCCGTTGTCATATTGCTCACGGCGGTCGCATGTACCGGTTTCATTATGCTTTATTCCGTCGCTGGCGGCTCTCCCGAGCCATGGATGAACCCGCAGGTTAAACGCTTTGTTTTGGGCATGGCGCTTATGTTTGGTGTCGCGATGGTGCCAATTTGGTTTTGGCGCAATGTCGCTGTAGCCGCTTACGGCGTTGCCTTTGTATTATTGATCGCTGTTGATTTGGTCGGTGTTGAACGCAATGGATCGCAGCGCTGGCTAGATCTTGGCTTTATTGATTTGCAGCCATCTGAGCTGATGAAGATTACATTGGTGATGCTGCTTGCAGCTTACTACGACTGGCTGCCGCGTCAGAAAACATCACACCCGCTTTGGGTGCTTGCACCGGTCATCATGATCGCTGCACCGACGTTTCTTGTACTCAGCCAACCTGACCTTGGAACTTCGCTACTTATGTTGATCGGCGGGGCGGCGATGATGTTTTTTGCGGGCGTCCATTGGGCCTATTTTGCCACGGTCATCGCTGCCGCCGTCGGCACAGTGGTCGCCGTATTCGAAACTCGGGGGACAGCTTGGCAGTTGTTAAAGGACTATCAGTACCGCCGCATTGATACGTTTATTGATCCATCCAATGACCCACTTGGGGCGGGTTATCATATTACGCAGGCCAAGATCGCCTTTGGCTCAGGTGGCTGGACAGGGCGTGGATTTATGCAAGGCACGCAATCGCGCCTGAACTTTCTGCCCGAAAAACATACCGACTTTATCTTTACGACTTTGGCCGAAGAATTTGGCTTTATCGGTGCCTCGGCGCTATTGATCCTTTATGTGTTGATCGTGACCTTTTGTGTGATTTCAGCAGTCACGAACAAAGATCGATTTGCCTCTCTTGTGACATTGGGAATTGCCATGACGTTCTTCCTCTTCTTCTCGGTCAATATGGCGATGGTCACTGGCCTTGCGCCAGTGGTCGGTGTGCCTTTACCGCTTGTCAGTTACGGTGGATCAGCGATGCTTGTGCTTTTGATCGGCTTTGGCCTGATGCAAAGCGCCCATGTGCATAAGCCGCGCTGATGGTCGCCCATGTTCTTTTTGCAGCAGCCCCGGGCCAATGGGATGAGTATGAGGCACACCTGCGGGCCGCCTTTGATGCCGAAGGTCTTAAGGTAAATCTGTCCTGCGACATTGCCCCACAAAATGTAGACTACATCGTTTTTGCGCCAAGCGGCGCTATGTCAGATTTCACCCCGTATACACGGACCAAAGCAGTATTAGGCCTATGGGCTGGCGTTGAAAGTATCGTCACGAATAAGACGCTTACCCAGCCATTGGCACGTATGGTCGACGAAGGTTTGACCGAGGGCATGATCGAATGGGTGGCCGGTCATACGCTGCGTCATCATTTGGGATTGGACGCACATATCAAAGGCCAAGACGGTGTTTGGCGCGATGGTATTGTGCCGCCTTTGGCCAAGAACCGACGTGTCGGCATATTGGGTTTAGGTGCGTTAGGTGCGGCCTGCGGACAGGCCCTGTCGGCGCTTGGGTTTTCAGTTACGGGCTGGAGCCGTTCAGCAAAGAATTTTGACGGTATCACCTGCAAACACGGTGATGCAGGGCTAGCGGAAACTTTGGCAACCAGTGATATTCTGGTGCTTTTGTTGCCGTTGACAGCCTCGACTAAAAACACGCTCGACGCGCAAGCTTTGGCACAGATGCCCAAAGGTGCGGTCATCATCAATCCTGGCCGTGGACCATTGATCGACGATGCAGCGTTGCTGGATGCATTGAACGCGGGTCACATCGCCCATGCGACATTGGACGTTTTCCGTATTGAGCCGCTGCCCGCAGATCATGCGTTTTGGGCACATCCGCAGGTCACTGTGACACCTCACATTGCTTCAACAACACGTGCAGACACAGCGTCTGAGGTGATCGCCCGCAACATCGCACGGGTAGAAGCAGGACAAACTTTACTACACCAAGTGGACCGCAAAGCTGGGTATTAATGCAAGATTGGCGGCTTAGTTGGGTCGCTACCTGGTGCTACTGGCGCGGCAGGTTCCTCTGGCTGGGGTAGGTCAAAACGTAGACCAACTTTGGCCAGATGCGCGGCCATTTGATCTGATGCTTTGACAAACATCACGTCGATCACACCCGCCTCAATACCCGAGAATGTCAGCGCTTCGCCAGCAGCAGCAGCGAGCGATTTTTCCGCACCTTCGACTGCATCGATGAACGCCAGAACATGACCTTTGACGCCTGTGTCGTATGTCGCTTGCGCCAAATAGGCCGTACGCGCCAAGCCACCAGTGATGGCTAGTTTACGATCTAGACCTGTGACTACGCTTTCAGGTAATCCCCCCGGTGCGGTCACTTCAGTAAGGCGCGCCTCGGCTTCTTGAGGTGCATGCGACAAGGTTTCGACCAGCCAATCGACAGCCTCGGACGGGATCAGCATCTCAGACGGAGCAACCTGCAGGTTTAAGGCCAAGCCGATCCCCTGCCCCGCCAACATCTGCGCTAAACCACGGCCAGACAACCCTGCGTAGGGTACAACGCGCCCGACAAATTCGGACAAGCGTTCCTCGCGGTCGAAAACCAGCGCGAACTGTTGGTCTTCAATCTCAAATATCTCGGGAGTGATCTGGTCGCCGACGGGCTCTCCCGTGAGCAACAAAAACAGTTCCGTGTCAGCAAGCCTTTCGTAGAACCGCAAGCGTGCAGCGTCATCGTCTGGTGCGGCTTGCATCACGCCGTGTGCTTCGTCCAAATCAGTCATATCAACACATCTTTCACACGGGCCTTTAAGGCTGGTAATAGTTCATCCGAAAACCAAGGATTTTTCTTGATCCATCCGGTATTCCGCCAAGACGGATGAGGCAAGGGAAAGACGTACGGTGCGTGTTGTTGCCACCCAAGGACACGTTCTGTGACGCCCAGTTTGCCACCCAGATGCCAATTTTGGGCATACCCCCCGACAAGCAGAACCAAAGGCATCCGCCCAAGATCATTCATTGCCTTGTCCCGCCATGTGGCCGCGCAGATTTTGGGTGGCGGCAGGTCAGATCCTTTTGCGTCGTAGCCCGGAAAACAGAATGCCATTGGCAGCACCGCGACGCGTGATTGATCATAAAAAACATCACGATCAACACCCATCCAGTCACGCAACCTATCGCCGGATGGATCGTCAAATGGAACGCCACTTGCCTGAACCCGCGCACCCGGTGCCTGACCAGCGATCAAGATTTTTGCGTCTGGTTGGAACCAAACAATCGGCCGCGGCGCATGCGCTGTTTTTGTTGCCGCAAAGCGATCTTTGCAGATTTCACACGCTTTGACCTGATCTTGAAGTGAACTCATACAGCTAGACATAGTCGGCAAGGCACGCTTGTCCAAGGACCTGTTGGTCGTCAATTTCATGCGCCCGAAAGCGGAACGACTAAGCCACACTTTGGATGCTAAACACACCAATCCACAAAGTTGGCTGTTTTTCAGCGTGTTTATCCGGCAATATACAAAAAAATGGGGCACTCACGTTAGGGTGTCAACCTATTGCCCTCTACCAAGATGGCACCCACATGAGGTTGAGTAACAAGGTCTAGGCACAATCAAATGCTAGAGTTCGAAAACGTGAGCAAGTCCTTTTGGACAGGCACGCAGCGCAAGGTTATCCTTGATCGCGCCTCATTTCGCGTGGAAGTAGGCAACTCGCTGGGCATTCTCGCGCCGAATGGCACGGGCAAGACCACGTTAATCAATATGATGGCAGGGCTTGAAAAGCCGGACGAAGGGATAATTACCCGAACATCCAAAATTTCATTCCCCTTGGGCTTTATGGGTGGCCTTGTTAGTCGCCATACTGCCAAGGAAAATACGCGCTATGTCGCGCGGCTTTATGGCCTTGATCCGGATTATGTTGAGGCGTTCTGCCGCTGGCTATGTGGCCTCAAAGAATATTTCGACATGCCAGTTGGCACTTATAGCCAAGGGATGAGGTCGCGCCTCAATTTTTCCCTAATGTTGGCGCTCGATTTTGAGATATATCTTATCGACGAAGGTATGCCGCAAACCATGGATGCCGACTTTAACCGCAAAGCGGGAGAAATCCTGCGCGAACGATTGGAAAGTACGACTGTGATTATCGTGTCCCACCAAGCAGAAACGCTTGAACGGTTCGCCAAATCGGCTGCCGTGTTACGCGATGGGCGCATTCATATGTTTGATACCTTAGAAGAGGCGAAGCAGCTTTATGACTACGAAGCCTAAAGTTAAAAAATTTCGTGTTCGCCGCGGCGGCTCTCTTGGGGCTGATGCGCCTACTGGGCAACCTGATGCTAAGATGGCCTCACGGACAAACGAAGCGCCGATGCATGCTGATGTCGCCTCTCCTACTCAGGTAGTCAGTGAAACGACGCTTGATGATATCCGCAAAGAGGGCCTGACCGGTCGGCAGTTGCGGATGGCGCGACGTGTGGCCCAAAAGAACGGCCTTGCAGTAACGTCAGATTTCGACGCCGTGCGCCAGTTGCGCTCAGCGGGAATTGATCCATTCCAACGCAATTCAATCCTTGAGCTGGTAGCCCCCGATGGATCAGCACCAGAGACAGGCTCTGGTGCCGCCGCTAAGGCTGGCCAGTCCGAAGCAGGCAATAAGCAGACACTAGGCCGCATCCAGTTGCCGCAAACTGTGCCAGTTGGCCACAACATGCCGTCCACCGAACGTGCAACCCCTGCCAGTGACCGCGCCAGTGAAATCATGAAGATCCAGCGCGATCTTTCGCGCAGACGCCGCCGCAAATCGTTCTTGTTGTTTACCCGATTGGCCGCCTTTGTACTGCTACCGACCTTCGCTGTCGGTTGGTATTTCTACATGATGGCGACCCCGATGTTCGCCACGAAATCTGAATTCATCATCCAGCAGGCTGAATCTGGTGGCGGTGGCGCTGCAGGTCTTGGCGGGCTGTTTCAGGGTACCGGCATGGCCACCCAACAAGACAGTACAACTGTGCAATCCTACCTCGCGTCTCGGGCTGCGATGCTACGCTTGGACAATGATTTCAGCTTTAAGGCTCACTTTTCCTCGGATAACATCGACAGCATCCAAAAATTGGATGCAGATGCGTCAAACGAGGATGCGTTCAAGATCTATCAAGACAAAGTCATGATCAGCTACGATCCGACTGAAGGTATTCTTCGGATGGAGGTTATCGCTGCGGACCCTGAGACATCGCAACAATTCTCAGAGGCTCTTATCAGCTATGCAGAAGAGCAAGTTGATCAGCTCACGCAGCGCCTGCGTGCGGACCAAATGGCCGGAGCCCGTGAAAGCTATGAGGCCGCAGAGGTGCGGCGCGCGGATGCTCTTAGGGAATGGTTGACGCTTCAGGAAAGCACGCAGCAGATTAGCCCGCGCAGTGTTGTTGAGGCGATGAATGCGCAGATTTCAGCCTTGGAACAACAACGCCAACAGCTTCAACTGACGTTGCAAGAGCGTCTAGGCGTTCGCACCCCGAACGAGGCACAGGTTGGTGCGCTGCGTAACCAGATTGCAAACATCGAAGGCCTTATCGATGAAATTCGGACCGAGATGACATCGACTGCAGGCGGGACGTCATCGCTTGCGACAACAACGACCGAGCTGCGGCTGGCCGAAGAGAACTATACCTTCCAAACTCTCTTAGTGCAGCAAGCGCTGACCCAGATGGAAGCATCGCAGATCGCTGCCAGCAGACAGGTGCGTTACTTGTCGTTAGGTGTCGAACCTATTGCCCCAGACGAAGCAACCTATCCGCGCGCGTTCGAAAATACAGCACTCGCCTTCCTGATCTTCTGCGGTATTTATCTAATGATCTCTCTCACAGCATCCATCCTACGCGAACAGGTGACGTCGTGATGCATGATGTAAAGATCGGTAGTCTAACCATAAGCAACGACCGCCCCTTGTTGGTTATCGCGGGTCCATGCCAGTTAGAATCGCTAGATCATGCGCAAATGATTGCGGGCCAAATGGCCGAAGCATGCGCTGCCGTTGGTGCACAGTTTATTTTCAAAGGCAGCTATGACAAAGCCAACCGAACTTCTGTGTCAGGTGTTCGCGGCCTCGGCATGGACGAGGGTCTAAAGGTCATGCAGGCGGTTAAGGACGCAATTGGATGCCCTGTTTTGACTGACATCCATGCGCCGGATCAATGCGCGACCGTCGCATCGGTTTGTGACGTCATGCAGATCCCAGCCTTCCTATGCCGCCAGACTGATCTGCTTTTGGCTGCGGGCGAAACAGGTGCCGTGATCAATATCAAAAAGGGCCAGTTCCTTGCCCCTTGGGATATGCCTAACGTCATCGCCAAGATCGAAAGCACGGGTAACAAGAATATCCTACTGACCGAGCGTGGCTCTTCTTTTGGGTATAACACTCTTGTCGCGGACATGCGGTCGCTGCCTACCTTGGCAAAAACTGGATACCCTGTCGTCATGGACGCGACCCATTCTGTCCAGCAACCTGGTGGTATGGGCGGCAGTTCTGGCGGGCAACGTGAATTTGCGCCTGTGATGGCTCGTGCCGCAGTATCCCTTGGTATTGCGGCTGTGTTCATAGAAACCCACGAGGCGCCTGATACGGCTCCCTCTGACGGTCCTAATATGATCCCACTCGATCAGATGCCTGCATTGGTGAAAAGCCTGATGGCATTTGATACGCTTGCCAAGGCTGATCCGCTTCGGGTTTAGCATTCGCCGGATCAGACTTTGCATTGGACCATAAGGCACGCCCTCGCTACGGTGAATTAATCATAATCACAAAACCGTAGTCCAATGCGCAAATTTGCTTTCTTAATTTTCCTTCTGACGGCCTTTACCGCCCCTATCGCAGCACAAGAGGCGACGGGCACCATCACCGCCGAAAATACGGCACAGATGGACGCGGATATTGCGAACCGCATCCGTGATATTCTTTCCGAATTGGGAAATTATGACGACGTCACCGTCTTAGTCAGCGAAGGTATCGTAACCCTGCGCGGCACCGCAAATTCTTCGGTTGAGGCGGCTGAGCTTGATCCGCTTGCTGGCCGTATCCAAGGGGTCGTCGCGGTTAAAAATGACGTCATTGAAACAACAGACATACGGCGCAGGCTTGACCCCGCGATGGAGCGGTTCAAAACGAGGTGGGAGCAATTCCTAGCCTTCCTGCCTTTGGCGATCATTGCTTTGCTCGTCTTTTGCCTGTTCGTATTTGTTGGGAATCGAATTGCGCGGGCGCGCCAGCCTTGGGAACGCCTTGCGCCAAATGCCTTTATCGCAGACCTCTTTCGCTATATTATAAGGATTGTTTTTGTCATCGGCGGCATTGTCATCGCTCTCGACACGATAAACGCGACGGCGTTGTTATCGACGATATTGGGTGCCGCTGGTATCATCGGTTTGGCATTGGGTTTTGCCGTACGAGACACGGTTGAAAACTTTATCGCATCAGTCATGCTGTCGATCCGCCAGCCATTCCGCCCAAACGACACCGTGGAAATTAACGGTGACCAAGGCAAGGTGATCCGCCTGACATCAAGGGCCACCATACTGCTGTCGTTTGATGGCAATCATATCCGCATCCCAAATGCGACAGTCTTTAAAAGCCGGATCATCAACTTTTCACAAAACGCTGAACGGCGGTTCAAGTTTGGCCTGATGGTCGACCGAAACGAAGATCTGCATGCAACCCGCGCCCTGATTGCCCAGACAGTTCAGCAGCTCCCTTTCGTACTTGAAGAACCTGCGGCAGCTACGTGGATAGAAGCCCTGACCTCAAGCAGTATTGAGCTGGTGATCACAGGGTGGATCAACCAAAGCGAGACATCCCTTGTTTTGGCCAAAGGCGAGGCCATTCGACAGGTCAAATTGGCCCTTGAGGCCGCAGATATATCCATCACCGACGCGTCCCAGAAAATTGTGTTGGACCGCCCTGCCCGCGACCCAGAACCCAAGATCGCCGCAGCCGCCGAATCAACGACGGTTGAAGAAGTTACAGCCACAAATGACGACGCATTAAACCGGATCATCGACGCTGAACGGTTCGATGACGCGAGTGAAGACCTCTTGCGGGAAGAAGCGTTGAAAGAATAGCAGATTTAACGCAGATGAGGGCTTGATCCGTCCGATTGATCGTCGTATTCAGCCCACGCTGATGGGGTGTAGCCAAGTGGTAAGGCAATGCTTTTTGGTAGCATGTACCGTAGGTTCGAATCCTACCACCCCAGCCAGCG
>JAWUXS010000002.1:0-12091 GCA_034111185.1 Paracoccaceae bacterium
TCTGCATTCTGGCGTATGTGATCGTTGATCCATTCTGCTGATGAAGCCCCATCCCCCAAAAGATCAAAGCTGCGCAAATCAATTCGATCGCTTTCAACGCCATCGTTCGTATAATCATGCAATCTGTCAGTGCTGGAGTTGGCGTCTGATGTGCGGAACACAAACCAATCAGTACCTGCGCCACCCCAGACGTTGTCCGATCCAGTGCCTGTCAGTATCTTGTCGCGGCCTTCGCCACCATAGATTACATCGTCACCGTGACCGGCATTAATATAATCATTGCCTTGATCGCCATTGATAAGATCATCTCCGTTGCCGCCGTAAAGCTTATCATTCTCATCGCCACCATTTAGCGTGTCGTTGCCACTGCCGCCCTTTAGAATATCGCGCGATTCTTGACCCGACAACACATCATTCCCAGAGCCCCCAATGATATTATCCACGCCGGTCCCTCCAGTCATACTATCGTGACCAGACCCACCGTTCATCGTGTTGTTTCCTGCAACGTCAGTCAACGTGTCGTCACCTGTGCTGCCCTTCAAAACGTCATCGCCAGTGCCACCGATCAATATATCATTACCTATACCGCCGTTGAGTTGATCATCCCCGTCACCACCATTTAGCGTGTCCGCGCCACTGCCACCAAGAAGAACGTCGCTACCCTCATCGCCAGACAATTCATCGTCGCCACCACCGCCGATAAGCTGGTCATCGCCCGCGCCACCATTGGCCACATCATTTTCAGAGCCTGAGGCAAGGAGGTCGTCACCTTCTCCGCCGGACAACGTATCAAAACCCGAACCACCGTTCAGATTGTCGTTTCCAGCTCCACCATCAAGGGCGTCATTCCCTGAACCGCCAAATATGTTGTCATTGCCAGCACCACCGAACAAGTTATCATTGTCTTCGGAAAGTAAATTGCCGTTGGCATCATAACGATTGCCAAAAACGTCATAGAAATGTCCAGAATCGGGACCGAGTTGTTCGAAATTCCCCCCAAACAATTCATCATCGCCGTCACCGCCAATCAAAGTATCGTTGCCACTTTGTCCTGCAATCACATCGTCACCAATGCCGCCGTAAGACTGGTCTGCACCAGAACCATTTAGGATAGTATCATCATAGCTTCCTCCTGCGACAGGAGTAAAACTTAGGCTCAGATTTTGTATCAAAACAGCTGGATCAGATGCTTCTACAGGAGTGTTGGCTGCAAGTTCTGGTACCATGCACATCTCTGGGTCGGGGACAAGAATGGTCACGGTAGGTGACAGAGCTGCTTCGTAAACCACATGTTCAATGTTAACGAAGGTAAGGGTTTCACCAGTTTCTAAAAATGTAACAGTACCGTTCTGCGCATTGTCTGGGTCATAGTCGATCGTGTGGTTTAGGGATGTTAGGCCCAAGCCCAAATTTAGCGTGTCCACACCCAAACCACCATCGATTACATCTCCAGCATTCCCGTAGATGTAGTCAGTCCCAGCGCCCGTGTTGACGGTATCACTCCCAGTGCCGCTGTCGACCGTGTCATTGCCATCGCCCGTCGCAATCAAGTCGTCACCGGAGCCAGAGGTAATATCGAAGGTTTCGATGCCAGCATAAGTCGCTGTGCCCAATCCAGAAATGCTTCCCGCATATCCAGCTGCAAGGGTGCCGGCTGGAACACTGTTGATCACAGCAGCTGTTGCCGCAGAATAATCTACAATCAGCGTGTCACTGCCAATCCCGCCCACAATTACGTCTACCCCACCACGAATTAGGATAAGATCATCACCACCACCAACCGTAATGGTATCTGCATCGATCCCAGAAACAATCGTGTCGTTTCCTGCACCGCAGGTAAACGTGTTGGTCCCATTTCCACCATCAATGTAATTACCACCATCTGTTACTGTAAAAGTATCAACGCCATTCCCAGCAAAAATGGTGTTTTGGCCAGACGTAGTAGTTATTGTGTTGGCCCCATTGCCTACGCTAATCAAATTGTTACCGCTGGTAACCGTAATCGTATCGATACCGTCACCCGCACATATGGTATTGTTACCAAATGTAGCGACAACCGTGCTGGTCCCATCGCCTGTTATGATCGTGTTGTTTCCCGATGTGACTGTGACTGTATCAACGCCAGCACCTGTGACGATCGTCTTATTACCCGCCAAACCAGTGATTGTATTGGCACCGTCTCCGGCCAAGACAGTGTCGCTGCCAGATCCCACAACGATGGTATCGAGGCCAGATCCAGTTACAATATAGTTATCTCCACCTATAGCCACGATCGTACTTGCCCCATCACCAGCTAAAACCGTGTCGTTTCCCGACCCAACGTTTATAGTGTCAATGCCCCCGCCAGTAACAATTTCATTGTTACCTTCACCCGCCACGATCGTATTGGCCCCACTCCCGTTGGCAATGATGATATCGTCACCTCCAGCTGTGGTCAGTGTATTAACCCCGGTTCCGGCCAATATGGTTAAATGCTCGAACTCTCCTCCTGTGATAGTTACTGTTCCGACGCCAGTTCCAGCGAAGCTGGTGGTTGATGTGCCAATTGTTGTTCCAACTCCAGCACTGTAGTCCACAACAAGTCGGTCAATTCCCGCAGTACCAGAAACGATATCAAATCCACCGGACACAGTGGTTACGTTTTCAGAGGGAGTTAGGTCTGTGCTACCAGTTGAACGAAGCGTCAATTCGCCAATCTCACCGGTACCCTGAAGCGTGATTTCATGTGTAGAAAATGTTTCACTGTTGGTATCAATGCTATCGACTACCGCGCCGTTCCATAACACCTCGACTGTGCCACTTAATGCTTCGACATCCGGATCTGAGGCCAAATCAAAGCTAACTTTATAAGTCTCGCCAGAATACGTGTCTATTGACTGCGTCAGGCTCGTATGGCCATCAGATTCTTGATTGATAGCCCACGCGCCAGTTGCGCTGTATTGCGCAAAGCTCGCGACATCCTGTGTACCTGTGAGCAAATTCAGCGTAGTAAAGTCACCATAGACTATGTCATCCCCACTGCCTGAATTGATAATATCGTTTCCAGAAAGGGCAAGAATTAAATCCGCACTTTCCGTTCCGTTTAGCATGTTGAATTCAAATGTACCGTTTTGTTCATTCAGCAAGGTCATTGACAGTCTCCTAAGTACGGTGAATTTAAAGACAACCCTTAAGTGTATAAGGTGAAGGTCAAATCTAAGCTATTGGCATTCAACGTAGCTTGTGAAACACATCAGATCTATTTCTAATAAGGCGGCAAACTATAGCATTCGCATATGCGATTATTCCTTAGGATAGGAAATCAAGCACCATTTTGCTTTTTTAGTTTGATTTAGAATGAGGCTCTATGTATGCGGTGCGCCGTCCCCACTCTCCAGTCCTCTAATGTGCGATTCAATCTTTTCATCATGTGTTGCCACGCCTTATAGTATGATGCCGTGCCCGTCTTCTCCTTCGACATTCACGCTGAATGCGTACCATAAGCCGTCACTTCCAAATCAATGGATGCAACCCCAAGGTAACTTACTGGGGCCAACATTCGAAACCCTTGCAGTCGGTTACTTGGGCGCCGCGTTTATGCTGAAGAGATCAACCACGGAGCCTTTCGAAAGTCCGCTTGGGGTTTAACGAACCTGGTTCACGGCATTCCGAACGGACTTGGCAAACCATTGGCTGACCCTGAGCGTCCGCTTTCTTCGCGCTACTCTTTCGGTTTCGCGCCTGCAGCGAACGGCAACTTCCCGCCATCTTTGTTGGGCATATCGGTTAATCAATGTATATTGGCCCCGCACCGCGTGTTACGGGTCAGCCTCGCTTTGGTCGATTTTGACGCGGTGCCACGGTTGCGCGAACGACTAAGCGCTGTCCGTCATCTGGGTAAAAGTCTAGCTGTTTTTTCGATCTGATGCTGTTAAGCGTTCAAAAAAATCATAGGCTGATTTCATGACTTCACCCCAGACAATTGCCGCAGAGCTTGTTCGCGCCATCTCTGAGTTTCCAGATCTGCCTGCCATGTCAGATCAGGACAGCACAATAACCTACCGCAGGCTTGGGCAATACGTGTCGAAACTGGGTGCGATTTTGGCGACACCGCAGGTCGTTGGGATTTTTGGCTCACCGGGCGTTGCGATGGGCGCAAGTGCTGTGGCCTGTGTAATCAATGGCCGTCCATTTGTTCACCTTGATCCCGCGATGCCGCAAATGGTGTTGCACAACATCGTTTCGGAACTGGACGTCAGCCTGATTGTTACTTGTGAAAAAGCCACGCCCGGTCATTTGCCAGGCAATTGTGCGACGGTCTTTGCCAACGAGCTGCTGAATGATGCGTCGACACCATATGAACCGCTGCAAACTTGCCCAGTCGCACCTGATGATCCGATCTACCTCGTGGCGACATCTGGTACGACAGGTCGGCCAAAGTGCATTCCGGTTGCTCAAGACGCGGCCTATCTATCGTATGACTGGCGCGACGCGTTTACACATTACCGCCCTGATATGCGCGTCGGCATCTACATCTTCGCGATTTGGGAGATGTTTAGGCCTCTTCGCAAAGGAGCAAGTTTGTGGTTTCCGGATGCCAGCACCTTGTTCGCCCCCAGCAAACTGGCTGATTTCCTGATTGCACACGACATTAGCGAGATGCTGTTCACGCCATCATTCTACGACACGTTTCTCAATGCGCTGGATGCGAGCAAGGCGGCGGCGCTGCCGCTAACGCGCGTTGTCCTGAACGGAGAGGTGGTGAGTGATGACCTTATCAATGCGTCATTGGCCAAGTTACCAAACGTCGCCATGTGGAACCTCTATAGCATCTGTGAAACGCACGATGTCTGCATATCGCAGTTAACCGGACCCGCTGGGGATGCGCCCGCATCGGTTGGCATTCCGATGGATCATCTGCGCGCTGTAATTTTGGATCACGACGATGCGCTTTGCCCGACGGGGGCGTCGGGACTGCTGCATTTCGAAGGCCAGAGGATGCTTGGCCCAGGATACGTGAACCGGCCCGAAGAGACCCGCCTAAGATTTCGCGAATTGACGATCGAAGGGCGCGACACGCGGCTTTATGACACTGGTGATCAGGCGTGGGTGGATGACACCGGCGCACTGCATATTGAGGGGCGTATTGCCCATATGTTGAAGCTGCGCGGTTTTTCGATCCAGACCAAAGAGCTGACGGATACCATGCGTGACAGGCTGTCGTTTTCCAGTGCCGCCCCTTGGGTGACCGAGGTAGGCACACGCGGTCAAAGTCTGGTGTTTTATTTTGCAGCAGATTCTGCACAGGCGCAGCGCAATGCCGAAAACTGGGCGCTTGTGGCTGGTACCAACGCCATACCTGCCGCGCTTGCGGCAGATCTGCGCGCTGTTTTGCCCGCCTATTGCGTGCCGTCATTCCTTGTGCAGATGGATGCTCTGCCGCTGCATCCTGTTTCAGGCAAAGCGGATATGCGCGCCCTGCCGCCAGTGGAGGAGGACACGCAGGTACTCCACGCTCCGGTGGATGCTGTGATTGCCGCCGCCGCCAAGGCCATGTCTTGCGCAACGTCACAGATCGATCCCGCGCTGAGCTTTCACGATCAAGGGGGGGACTCGCTGATGTGTGTGACCCTGATGCTGGCACTTGAAAAAGTATATGGTCTTCCAATCGACTTTGATCTCGCGATGAATGTACCGCTGCACCGGCTTGACCAGCTTATGACCCAAGAGGCGGATGCACCGGCCCCCGCAGAAGACTTTGCGCGCCTGGGCATTCTCTTGACCGGAGCGACAGGGTTCTTGGGGGGGCATGTCCTTGCCAAAGCGGCGCGCGACCTGCCCGCCGATGAGGTCATCTATTGCCTTGTTAGGGACAAAAATCGTGGGGCCCGTGACCGGCTGACAGATGTAGCGCAGGCGCACGGTATTGCGCCGGAACGCTACGTGATCGTCCATGGCACGCTGGATGCGCCCTGTTTCGCACTGGGGCACGACGCCTATGAAGCCTTGTCCAGATCCGTCACAAGGGTTGTTCACTGCGCGGCAATGGTGAACCTCGCCATCGGACGTGAGGAAATGTTGGATTGGTCGGCCCGTGGTATAGAAACCGTTCTGACCTTTTGTCTTGATGCAAAGGCTGACTTGCGGTTTACCTCGTCTAGTGCCGTCTTTCCTGATCGTGGCGGCCCATGGCCTGAGGCCCCAGCAACCGTTTGGGAGGAATGCACAGGTTACGGCGCAGCCAAGATCGCCGCTGAGGCCGCAATTCGGACGTCAGGTGTTTCATCCGCCATCGTGCGCCTGCCGTCCCTTTATGATCTGGACGCCCCAAATCTGCGCGACATCTACGAAATTATACTCGCAGCGTCATTTCGCGCTGGCCACATGCCACGATCATTAGAATTTCCGATGACCGACGTGACAGCGACCGCCGCATTCTTGTTGGGCCCTGTCACCGCACCTGATGCACCGATTTACAATCTTATGGCTGACAAACGTATTGTGCCTGCCGACCCAAATGCGCTGTCAGCAAAAGACTGGCTGGCAAAGGTCACGCTTGAGCCGGGGATCGCAAAGGTCATCGCGGATTTCCCTGAAACATTGCACGCTGATGCGGCCTTCGTGAACATCGCCGCCCGCACCGCATGGGGGCGGATCAGCAGCCTTCCGTTTGAAGATATCAGTAACAATGATGCCTTGTTGACCCGCCGCGCAGGTGCCTACCAAAGCGATCCCGCGTTGATCTGAAAATCTTCCATTGTCAAAGCGCGGGCTGCATCGCTGGCCAAAAACGCGGCCAACTCCGCAACTTCGGACGGTTGAACAAGCTGGTTTTGCGGGTTTGATTTGGCGTATTCTGCGCGGACCTCTTCCAAGCTCTGCCCCGTGGACTGCATGTCGGCATCAATGAACCGCCTCAACATCTCGGTTTCGACCCACGTCGGGCTGATCGATACACAGGTGATGCCGTGCGCAGTGCCTTCAAGGCTAACACAGCGGCCCAAACCCAATAGACCCGCCTTGGACGCACAATAGGCCGCGTTGTTTGCCATGCCATTATGCGCAGCAACTGAGGCGATATTGATGATCCGCCCCCAACCGACACGTTTCATATGAGGCATTGCAGCGCGGATCATTCGGAATGTCCCGCTAAGGTTTGTATCGATATGATCGTCCCAAATCTGTTCGGGGTGGTCGATCACAGCGGCCTCATCATAGACACCTGCGGCATTGACCAAAATATCGACACCACCGTGCGCTTCGGCGACGCCAGCGACAAACGCATCCACGCTGTCGCGTGACCGCACATCAAGAACGGCTGCATGAATGCGGTCCGCGTCAGTACCGAGTACGTCGCGCACATGGTCGCGATCGCCCGCACTGCGCGCGCCAACAACGACGGTCGTTCCGTCTGCCGCCAGCCGGCGCGCAGTGGCCAGCCCCATTCCCGACAGACCACCTGTGATAATTGCCGTCTTGTTGCCTGATGTCATTCTGAAGTGCCTTTAGTTACAATTTGGGGTGCCGCTCCACTACGCCAAATCTCAGATGGATGCACAGGCAATCGTTACCGAACGCCGACCAACGTCGTGCGCGATCACGCAAGACATGTGAACGTGATCGCATTCAGATTGGGATCACCAGCTTTTGGTCGTCCTCGGGCGCATCTAGGGGAAGGTGTTGTTCTTCGAGCACCAAGATGTTTTCAGCACCGATCACGTTACTTTTGGTCTTATAGCCAATAACGTCTTCGACTGGCATATCGAGGTTCCGCGCCAGAAGCATGGTTTCTTCTGATGAGAAGTTCGTCAGCCCTCGGACAACCTCATCACCTTTTTCATTGTAGACATGCAGCACGTCACCCTTAGTGAAATCGCCCTGAATCGAAATGACGTCCTTGATGCTGATGCCACAATCGCCTGCCGCCACAGCATCGGCAACTGCGTCCGACACGACGAGAGTTCCAGAAACCTGCAATCTGTTGCTGAGCCATATCTTAAGTGGCGACTGCGTAACTCCTGTAACAAGGCATCGCGTATAGCGCCGTTCGTTCTTCAGAATAGAAGACAGCGGGCGTTCGATGATCCCCTCGGCAATAATCGTTTCGCAGCCCGCGTTTTGGGCCATGTTTGCAGCCTGCATCTTTGTTAGCATTCCTCCGCTCCCCAAAGCGCTGATGCCTGTGGTGGATTCAAGATGCTCGCTGACGTCTTCAATTTCGGAAATGAAGACAGCATCAGGGTCTGATGGGTCGCGATCATAAAGACCTTCGACGCTTGTCAGAATGATCAACAAATCTGCCTGTACCATCTGTGCGACTTTGGCGGACAAGCGATCGTTATCGCCGACCCGTAGGTCGCGCGTTGCGACGGAATCGTTCTCATTGACGATGGGCAGGATGTCGTTTTCGAACAACCGCATCATGGTGTTCTTTATGTTGAGAAAACGCCGGCGGTCTTCCATATCTTCGACGACAACAAGCATCTGTGCGACGCCCATTCCATGTTCGGATGCCATCTGACGATAGGCATTCATGAGCAAGGGTTGACCGCAGGCCGCCGCTGCTTGTTTGTCCAAAATACCGGCTTCTTCAGGGCGTTTTCCGACCATGTTCAACCCAAGTGCTACCGAGCCTGATGACGTCAGAATGATGTCGTGACCCTCTGATTGTAGCTGCGCAAGATCACTCATCAGACCGTTCATGAAGGCATAGCGAAGTGTAAGCTTTTCACTGTTGGCCAGAAGGCTGGACCCGATCTTGACGACGATCTTTTTCTTCTTAGGCATGTGTTGCTCCGATATCTTATTGTTATTATTAAGAATTATAGTATCGATTTGCTAAGCCCGACATTGACCTATAGCACTGCGTCATCCAACGATTCGCCGGTGTATAACACGCAACCTACTCGTGTTTACAATGAGGCTGACGCTGCGCGACCCCGAGGGGCCAGTGCCATGTCACCACGGCGACGAAAGCAAAAAATCGAACAACCTTGCATCTGTGCGATGCATTGCAGCGCTTTTTCTGCATGGGACGTTCTGCGACTATCGGAGACCGAAATGAAAGTACTTTTGATTGGATGTGGCAAGATGGGCGGAGCTATGCTGCGCCAATGGGTTAGCAACGATGGCAACCACTTTACCGTCGCTGATCCCGCGGTTTCGCTGCTTCCAAAGGGTGTGAGGCATGTCTCAAAAGCGACAGAATTGATGGCTGCAGAATTTGACGTTGTGCTCATCGCAATCAAGCCACAAATGATCGCGGCTGTTCTAAAAGACTACACATTTTCTGTGAAGCCAAATGGGTGTTTTGTATCCATTGCCGCTGGTTGCAGCATCGATACAATTGCGAAAATCGCGGGTGAAAAGGCAATCGTTCGCGTGATGCCAAATTTGGCCGCAATGGTCGGACTTGGGGTTTCCGGGCTTTACGCAAATAATGAATGCACAGAGCAGCAAAAAGCTGATGTGACTGCGTTGATTGCCGAGACAGGCACATGCATTCCGCTATCCAGTGAGGATGAGATCGACCGCCTGACCGCCATCAGTGGCAGTGGCCCGGGTTACATCTTTGAAGTGATGCGCAGCTATGTGGCGGCCGCAAAGTCGATTGGGTTCGATGACGAGACCGCCCAAACTTTGGTGTTTGATACGATTACAGGCACGGTCGAAACGGCGCGACAGTCGACCGACACTTTGGAAGAATTACGCAACTCAGTGACCAGCAAGAATGGAACGACCCAAGCGGGGTTGGCGGAATTAATGCGCGATGGCGCGCTTGATGCATTGTTTCAGAAAACCGTTCAAGCCGGCTGTAACCGCGCAGCCGAACTCAAATGAGTACATTCAGAGCGTCCGACTTTCAGGAAAATAAGATGAACACGAGAAATACACGACCTATGGATGAGAACATGGACATCAGCGCCGTTGTGTTGGAACTGGGACAACGCGCCAAAGCCGCGGCACCTGCTCTTGCCATGTCATCGAGCGAACAGCGAAACCTTGCACTGAAAGAGGCGGCACTTGCCCTTCGCGCCTGTGTGCCCGAAATACTGGCGGCAAATGCGCGCGACCTTGAGGGTATTCAGGGCGGTAGCAAGGATGACGCGTTCATCGACCGGCTTACCCTAACGCACGTCCGCATCACCGATATGGCAGATGCGCTTGATGCAATTGCTGGTCAGGTCGACCCTTTGGGCAAAGTCCTTGCGTCTTTTCAGCGTCCAAATGGTCTGAACATTGAGCGGATCAGCGTACCCATCGGTGTCATTGCGATGATTTACGAGTCGCGGCCCAACGTGGGGTCTGATGCAGGCGGGCTGTGCATCAAATCCGGCAACGCGATCATCTTGCGCGGTGGGTCTGAAAGCTTGCATTCTTCGCGCGTTATTGTTGACTGTTTGGCGATAGGCCTGCGAGCCGCTGGCCTGCCCGAAGATGCGGTACAACTTGTCGACACGCGGGACAGAGAAGCCGTCAAGTTGCTGCTTCATAGCACGGATCACGTTGATCTTGTCATTCCACGTGGTGGTCGTGGGCTGGTATCGCTGGTGCAAAAAGAAGCGCGTGTTCCGACGCTGCTGCATTTGGATGGCAACAACCACACCTATGTTCACCAAAGCGCCGATATCGAAAAGGCCATCGGGATTGTTCAGAACGCCAAGATGCGCCGGACAGGCATCTGCGGTGCAACCGAATGCATCGTGATTGATCGCCAAATCGCCGAACAAATCCTGCCGCGTATCGTAAGCGCGCTGGAGGGATGCGAACTTCGTGGCGACACACACGCAAAGGCGATTGTTCCCACGATGATCACCGCCAAAGACGCTGATTGGGACACCGAATATCTGAGCAGCATTCTGTCAGTTAAGATCGTCGAAGGATTGCAACAAGGCATCGCGTTCGTGCAGGCCCATTCGTCAGGGCACACAGACGCCATCATCGCCGAGGACCTCGACGCGGCAAAACTGTTCATGAACTCCATCGATTCAGCTGTGGTGATGCACAACGCCTCCACCCAGTTTTCGGATGGCGGAGAGTTCGGCATGGGTGCTGAGATCGGCATTGCGACTGGGAAGATGCATGCACGTGGGCCAGTTGGTGCCGAACAACTCACGAGTTTCAAGTACTTCGTCCACGGGACTGGCCAGCAGCGGCCCTGACGCAATTCTTCACATGAAGTCAACAATGGGTTGCCCTGTCCTTATGGATCCGAAAGCCCTCCACCACGCCATCAAATATGAGCGCACCCGAAGGTACCCTATGACAAACAGTTCTGAGTATGACCAGCTTGACGACCTCGATCGAATGATACTCGCAGAGCTTTGCTTGGACGGTCGAATGAGTGTAACCGAATTGGCCAAGAAGTTGGGCCTTTCGAAAACCGCGTGCAGCGTTAGAGTTGGACGGCTTGTCAGTGAAGGGATCATCGTTGGATTTCGCGCGGTTCTCGATCCCAAAAAAATGGATCAGTGCCATGTGGCATTCGTAGAGATCAAGCTTGAAGACACGACCGAAGCGGCCCTTAAGGCATTTGATGAGGCCGTAGGAAGCGTGCCTGAACTGGAGCAATGCCACTTGATAGCTGGATCGTTTGACTATCTCCTAAAAGTGCGCACAAAAGACATGAGAGCTTATCGTCAAGTTCTTGTCGAATCCATATCTGAGCTGCCACATGTCGCGAGCGTATCGACATATTTGTCAATGGAGACGGTAAAGGAAATTGGTCTTAATCCAGTTCTCTAAAGCGGTCATTGATGCGCGAAAGCCGCGAAAGCACCCTGTATCCGTATTGCAGTCATCGACCCCACCAAAATGCTGCGCTCCATTGCAAAGGTCCGCGATGGGAAAGCAGCGCCGCGGCATCACGGGGATGAGACAAGGTCTAGTTTGGGCCGAATGCGGCAATCTTGGCATCGAGCTGGGTCGTTGAGAAATCCATCGAATTTCCTTTACCGAATGGGCACTAAAAATTGACCTGAGCCCCAAGTTCCCTCCAGCTTTGCACGGAGTCCTTGGGGTTAAATCTTTGGCGTTAGGCAGCCATCTTGTCCATCGCCTTTCTCTGCAAAAATTCCATCGGTGTCAGGTTGCCCAATGCTGAATGTGGTCT
>JAWUXS010000003.1:0-51317 GCA_034111185.1 Paracoccaceae bacterium
CTGCAAACCACCGATCGCTAGGACATCAGTGCCAGTATAGCTACCACCACGTGTATAATCCGTGCTCGCCCAAGCGCGCTCTCCATTAAATGTACCGCTCGACGCAGGCAGTTCAGTCGTAATACCATCTTGGACGACGACGTATTGGCCAGCGAGTGTTAGATACGCACCGGTTTCAGTCGGAAGTGGCGCATCAAGAATTGATGTATCGATGATTGTTCCATCACAGGCAGATAGTGCCGCGGCGGCAGCTGAAACGATTAAATAATTTTTCATAAGTTCCCTCAATAAATATCGGTGAAATTACCGATAGCGTGCTCGTTCTTAAGTTCTAAAAGATGCAATGCGATATGCACAACCCAAGACAGACGTGGCGGGGTTATGATCCAAGACTTGGAACGGAAATGTGGCGCAAGACCAACAGCGAATGAACGTGGGGAAGGAATTTGCCGTCAGACGCAAATTATGAATCGCGCGTCCCGAAAACGAAAAAAAGCGACTGAACCCGGGAGGAGGTGGGTTCAGTCGCTCTATTTTCAGCACCTGCATCCTCTGGGAGGAGAGAGGCGGGTGCATCCTCGCGATCCATTGCCCGGGAGGAGGTGGGCGCCGGTTCGCGGTACATCGGGCCCACCGGGAGGAGGTGGCAGGTCCGAAACTGGTAAGGCGGTTGGCGACATTCCGGGAGGAGGTGGAATGCCGCCGGCCTTATAGTGACTTGGCGATCTGGGAGGAGGTAGACCGCCAGGTCAGTCCAGATCTGCTTTCAAGGGGAGGAGTAAGCAGATCTGGATGGTAATTAGATGTTTTTCATGGCTTCGGTTGCAATGCCTTTGATGGCAGAGCGGTTGATACCAAGATCAGCCAGTTCGCGGTTTGTCAGTGCTGACAGTTCGGAAACTGTTGTGTTGTACATTTTACGCTTAGCCAAAACTGTGTTCAGCTCGGTGCGGAATGCCGCAAAGCGATCAGCCAGTGTGATAGTGCGTGTGTTATTCAAATATGCCATTACATCATCTCGTTCGGTTATGCGTGCTGCCCATCAGCGCGTCTTGTGAACTGTATGTATGATGATGCTGCACTTGCACAATAACTTATTCTGCAATGCGGCTATGCAGAAAATGCAACGCTAAAAAAGCCGTAACGTAATGAAATATTTACCATAATTTCATGAGGCATTTTGGCTGGTTGCGGTTTGAGCGGAAACTGATCAGTAATGCACATAATAGATGCATATTGCCGAAATGGGGATCACCTTGGAAATTGAACGTGATGTAGTTCAGGCCGCGCTGTCGCGGATTAGCTTGCCAGACGGGGGCGACCTTGTATCTCGGGACATGATCCGCGCGCTGACGATCGAAGGATCAATGGTCCGGTTTGTCATCGAAGCACCGGACGCGGCACAAGCCAGCCGGATGTCGCCAGCCCGCGACGCTGCCGAAGCCGCAGTAAAAGCAATTCCTGGTGTTGAGCAGGTCTCGGCCGTTCTGACGGCCCATGGTCCAGCCGCACCTGCAGCCCCGAAAGGCGAGCCGCCAGCGCTTAAGGTCGGGCGTCACCCAACACCGCAAGCAGGCCCTACGCCTGTCGCGGGTGTGGACCGCATTCTGGCCATTGGTTCGGGTAAGGGCGGCGTTGGTAAATCCACTGTCTCGTCCAACCTTGCTGTGGCACTTGCCCGCGAAGGTCGCCGCGTTGGCCTTCTTGATGCTGACATCTACGGACCATCCCAGCCACGCATGATGGGCGTGAACAAGCGCCCTGGATCGCCCGATGGCAAAACGATCATTCCATTGCAGGCACACGGCGTAACGATGATGTCGATCGGCTTGATGGTTGATCCTGACAAAGCTGTCGTTTGGCGTGGTCCTATGTTGATGGGGGCCTTGCAGCAGATGTTAGGCCAAGTTGAATGGGGCGAACTGGATGTCCTGATTGTAGACCTGCCGCCGGGGACGGGCGATGTGCAGCTAACACTGTGCCAAAAAACCGAACTGACAGGCGCTGTCGTTGTCAGCACCCCGCAGGACGTAGCGCTGATTGATGCGCGCAAAGCGCTTGATATGTTTAAATCGCTGAACACACCTGTACTGGGCATGATCGAAAACATGTCTACATTCCATTGCCCACAGTGTGGTCACGAAAGCCATATCTTTGGCCAAGGCGGTGTTGCTGCCGAAGCGGCCAAGATTGGTGTGCCACTCCTTGGTACATTGCCAATCGACTTGGATACGCGGCTTGCTGGTGATGCAGGAACGCCGATTGCGGCGGGTGATGGCCCGATGGCTGATGCTTACCGCGTTTTGGCGCGCCGCTTTATCGACGGTGGAATGGCCTAAGTTATGCAGGTCAGATTAGCGGCAAGGGATGATTTTGATGCGATCTGGCCGCTCTTGCGTGATGTCTTTAGGGCAGGGACGACTTATGCCGTTGATCCTGAAATCACGCGGGATGCTGCCTTTGCCTATTGGATGACCGCAAGTGCGGCGACCTATATAGTAGAGGACGCAGGTCAGGTTCTGGGAACCTACTATATAAAGACGAACCAACCGGGTGGTGGTGCACACATTTGTAACTGTGGATATATCGTAGCACCTGATGCACGGGGGCGGCGCCTTGCCGCAACGATGTGCGAGGCGTCTCAGGGTCAAGCAAAGGCATTGGGATATTCGGCGATGCAGTTCAACTTTGTGCTGGAAAGCAATGCGGGCGCTGTGCGTCTGTGGCACCGGCTTGGTTTTACAACCGTCGGCACAATCCCAAATGCATTCGACCACCCCACTGATGGGATGGTTGTAGCCTTTGTCATGTATAAAGCGCTCGCTTAGCGAGAGATAACAGCAGGGTTGATTGCCTGCTGCCAGTTTTCCAACGCCTCAATCGGGAACAGCAGCATGATCGTAGATAGTGTCAGGCTATCACGGGCAACAAATGCGGCTGTCAGCTCAAGCACGAGGATCATCACGATCACCTGCCATGTCTGCATGGCCCGTGCGACAAAGAACCCACCAAGCATCCAGATATAGTCGGCCACCGCGTTCAGTACGCTGTCGCCATAGTATCCTTGATTGATCGTGGTCGCGCGGAACGCACCAAGCACCCATTCTGTATGCTCGATTATCTCCCACGCCATTCCGGTCGCGACAGCAATCAGGAAAAGCCATTGGAAACTTAGGCGCGGCAGGAACAGGCGCCCAGCCAGAGCAATTAATACACCATGTAAGATGTGACTAAGTGTGTACCAATCAGCAATGTGCTGCGAGTTCCCACTATGAAAGATGGAGCCAACCCAAAGATGGATTTCGCCACAGGTGCAAATCCAAGGTTGCCCCCAAAGCGCGAGGATGGCCGCAATAAAGAGGCCAGCCGAAATTGCGACAAATGTAAAAGCGGTGCGGGTCATAAAGTGATCCTTGAAAAAGCATTCAGATAGTATCGCCCGTTATAGCAGCCAAATTGGGCGGGTAGGGCGTTCGATGCTCGATTGCGCGCAAGTGTGGCGTAACCGACTCGGGTTATTGTGCCGATCTGGGAAAACATGGAATCAAAGTGGTAGATTCGACGAAAGCAGCGTTTTTGCATAAAGTTATTGTTCAATAAGAATTGGAATTGCAGGATTATGTTCTGATAATGTGGGCTTGAGTGCAGTACTGTCAAAAAATATGGGATTTTTATGCACCAGATAATTGACCACACTGGGCACTATATATTGTGATATGCTGATATGCTTTCCACTCAATATAGAGAAAGCTGGCGATGTAACCCATATAGAGAGTGGTTGGATTTCCCGAACAGCCCCGTAAAGTTCCATGAATTCCCAAAAAGTTGTTGCCTGAAGTCACATCTTGCGTCACTAAGAGTGCACGGAAGAAGTCGAGAAACTAACAATACGGGGCGCTAAGACCCCACCGGCAAAAAGTCAGGTTTCATACAGGCCTCGCTTCTTTCGAACAAAGAGATCCGGCGCGCGAGCGAGCAGACATCCCCCCAGGTGGCGCGCGCAGCTGGACTAGCCCGAAAGGGCAGGAACGGCGGGTTTTGATCAGTGGCAGCCGATCAAAAACCCGCCGTTTCCCCATTCTAAACCCGATTTTCGCGGGACCGTGACGCAAGGCAAAGAAGGATCCAAGGGACAGTGGTCTTAAGTTTTACAGGCGAACACACCCAAAAGGTGGACGGTAAGGGGCGCATGTCGATCCCTGCTGATTTTCGTCGTGTGCTTGAAACTGGTGACCCTGACTGGACCCCAGGTCTTTCCCCCCGCATGTACCTTCTTTATGGTGACCACCTGAAAAACGAACTGCACGGCTACACAGTCGATGAGTTTTCGGCGGTCATCGCGCAGATTAACGCGATGCCACGTGGATCAGCCGCGAAAAAGAAACTTTCACACCTTTATATCGGTCAGTCGATCAGGTTGGACGTAGATAAGGATGGCCGCACGGTCATGCCAATCCGCCAGCGCGAAAAGCTTGGCCTGAAAGACGGCGAGCTGTATTTCCGCGGCGTCGGCGATCATTTTGAAATCTGGAAAGCTGAGACATTCACCGAAGAGGTGAGTGATAGCTTGAAGGGATGGCTGAACGAACAGGTCGAAGGCTTTGATCCACTCAGCCTCTTAGAAGAGTAGAGATATTATGTCCGCTGCCGCAGACCCACATATTCCAGTCCTCATTCGACCGCTGATCGCAGCGGTTGCTCCTGTGTCTGGGGTTTGGCTTGATGGCACCTTTGGCGCGGGCGGCTACACGCGTGAATTACTTGAGGCAGGTGCTGCGCAAGTGATCGGCGTTGACCGCGATCCGCTTGCGTTTGAATTGGCAGAGCCTTGGGTTTCTGGTTTTGGCGATCGCATCAAACTGGTGCAGGGCACATTTTCAAAACTGGATGAATACGCATCTGATCTTGATGGTGTCGTTCTCGATCTGGGTGTTTCGTCCATGCAGCTTGATCTGGCCGAGCGTGGATTTTCATTCATGCGCGACGGACCCCTTGATATGCGGATGAGCCAAGATGGGCCATCTGCAGCTGATTTGGTGAATGACGCTGACGAAGAAGCCATTGCAAACGTTATCTTTCTATATGGCGAAGAGCGTGCGTCGCGTCGGATCGCAAAGGCGATTGTTGCCGCACGACCTGTGACAACCACTTTGCAGCTAGCTAAGATCGTCGAAAGCTGTTTGCCGCGTTCCAAACCTGGCCAGTCCCACCCTGCAACGCGTACGTTCCAAGCGATCCGCATTGCTGTGAATAACGAATACGGCGAATTGGCCGAGGGTCTGATGGCTGCTGAGCGCGCCCTTAAGCCCGGTGGTCAATTGGCGGTTGTGACTTTCCATTCCGTCGAAGACCGCATGGTTAAACGCTTTTTGCAGCTACGCTCTGGTGGGCTGTCCAATGCAAACCGCTTTGCGCCCGAAACTGTTCAGGCGGAACCAGCGTTCAAAATCCTTAAGAAAAAAGCCATCGGTGCCGACGAAGAAGAGCTGTCGATGAACCCACGTTCACGGTCGGCCAAGCTACGTGTTGCGATCAGAACCGACGCGGCCGCCGAACCGGTTGATCCAACCGATCTGGGCATGCCGATGCAAAAGGCATCAAGCAGCAGCTTTAAAAAACGTGGAAAACGAGGGTAGTATGCGAGGGCTTTTGTTCATTCTTGCTGGTCTATCCGTCATGGGGCTCGCTTTTTGGTCATACCAAGAAAACTATAAAACCCGCGACGCATTGTCCGAGGTGCGCAAGTTGCACCGCGAAATCGGTGCCGCCCACGAGCGCTTAGGCATGCTTCAGGCTGAATGGGCGTATCTAAACCGTCCTGACCGCCTTAGCGACCTTGCTGACTTGAACTATGACCGCTTAGGGCTTTTGCCGCTGATGCCTGATGGTTTCCGCAGCGTTGATCAAATAATCTATCCGCTGCCAGAAGTTCTGCCCATTACGAATCCAATCGACGTAAACGCATTTACGGCCGCCCAAGACGAGGATGACCCCCTATGACCCGCACGCCGCTGCGTCCATTGGCACACATCCTAAAAGCGCGGTCGCGCGGTGAAAACCCTGACGTCATTGAGGCCGAAAATACCCGCATGCGTCACGAGCAAGACCGCGACAAAGCCCGCAGTAGGGCCGAGGGGCGTTTGCTAGTTCTAGGTTTCGGGTTCTTTTTTGCATTTGCAGTGATCGGCGGCCGCATGGGCGTCCTTGCATCTACCGAAGCAGAAGAGCCGCGTGCGGCAGCCGTCGGTAACCCAATTATCGGCCAACGGGCTGATATCGTTGATAGGAATGGCCGCATTCTGGCGACAAACCTCGATACATTCTCGTTGTACGCGCAGCCACAAGAGATGGTTGATCCGCATTACGCAGCTGAACAACTCGCGGTGATTTTCCCTGAGATGGAAACAGAAGAACTGGTCGAAGACTTTACTGGTTCGCGTAAATTCCTATGGCTGCGTCGTCAGATCAGCCCTGAACAGATGCAAATGGTCCATGACATCGGCTCGCCCGGGTTGTTGTTCGGCCCGCGTGAAATGCGGCTTTATCCAAACGGTCCTGTTGCGGCACATATTCTAGGTGGTGCATCTTACGGGCGCGAAGGCGTCTCGTCCGCCGAGGTGATCGGCGTCGCTGGCGTCGAAGCCCGATTTGATGACTTTTTGCGTGACCCTGCGAACGAAGGTGCCCCGCTCGAGTTGTCGATTGACCTGACCGTTCAGGCCGCCGCAGAACAAGTTCTTGCTGGTGGCATGTCGATCATGAATGCCAAAGGTGCGGCATCGGTTCTGATGGACGTGCACACTGGTGAAATCATTTCGATGGTTTCACTACCAGATTTTGACCCAAACAATCGCCCCCAAGTTTTGACATCAGGCGACCAAGCCGACAGCCCGCTTTTCAATCGCGCGTTGCAGGGCGTCTACGAACTGGGCTCAGTGTTTAAGATCTTTGCCGTAGGGCAGGCGATGGAACTTGGTTTGATCAATCCTAACACGTTGATCAACACCCGCGGCCCGCTTGAATGGGGCCGCTTTAAGATCCGTGATTTCCATGATTATGGCGCAGAGCTTTCTTCAACGGACATCATTGTGAAGTCATCAAATATCGGTACAGCCCGCATTGCGATGCAAATCGGTGCTGACCGGCAGCGCGACTTCTTAGGCTCGCTTGGCTTTCTTGAACCAACCTCAGTTGAGATGATCGAAGCACCAGGTGGCGCGCCATTGTTGCCGCCAAATTGGTCAGAACTTTCAACGATGACAATCTCTTATGGCCACGGTCTGTCGACGTCCCCAGTGCATTTGGCTGCTGGCTATGCCTCGCTCTTGAACGGTGGCATTCGGGTTCAACCAACATTGCTGCGCCAAGACGGGCCACAAAATGGCGAACGTGTTGTGCGCGAAGATGTCAGCGCAATGGCCGCGAGCATGCTGCGTCAGGTTGTTGTTCGTGGTACCGCGTCATTTGGCGAAGTTCCCGGCTACGCAGTTGGCGGTAAAACCGGAACCGCAGACAAACCACGGCCAAGTGGTGGCTACTACGACGACAAAGTTATCGCGACTTTCGCTTCTGTCTTTCCTGCGGATGACCCGCGTTATGTGTTGATTGTCACACTGGATGAACCAGTCGAATCGTCAGGCGATCGACCACGTCGCACAGCTGGTTGGACAGCCGTTCCCATCGCCGCCGAGATGATCCGCCGCGTTGCACCGCTATTAGGGCTAAGACCACAGATTGAATCCCTTGAGCCAATCGGTGTAACACTGACCTCAAACTAGATCTGGGGGCTTCATGGCAAGGAAGACACAACACACGTCCTCTTTGGCAGGACTAGGCCTGACCGCATCAGCGGGACGCGAGGCGCAGGTTACGGGCCTTTCTGTTGATAGCAGGCAAGTCGAAGCAGGGCATTTATTTGCCGCCTTGCCTGGCGCCAGTGTGCATGGTGCCGCTTTTATCGAAAAAGCAGTTTCCTTGGGCGCAGTCGCTGTTTTGACTGACGCAAAAGGTGCCGCACTTGCTGCCGATGCTTTGACAGATATTGCCACGATTGTTGCCCAAGATCCGCGTCAGACGTTGGCGCAAACAGCTTCCCTATGGTTCGGTGCCCACCCAAGCACGGTTGTTGCCGTGACAGGTACAAACGGCAAAACGTCCGTTTCAACCTTTGCCCGCCAAATTTGGGAAGAGATGGATTTGCCTGCCGTCAACCTTGGCACGACTGGGGTAGAAGGGGCGTGGAATTACCCGCTTAAGCATACGACACCCGAACCCATCACGTTGCACCTCGTAATGGCCGAAGCTGCGCGAAACGGGATCACCCATGTCGCGACGGAAGCATCTTCGCATGGATTGGATCAAAGACGCCTCGACGGGGTGATGGTCGCTGCCGCAGCTTTTACGAACTTCACCCAAGACCATCTTGATTATCACGAAACCTTTGATGCCTATTTTCAGGCCAAAATGGGTTTGTTCACACGCGTCCTACCAGAAGACGGCATTGCGGTAATCAATCTTGATGACCCCAAAGGCACACAGGTTGCACAGATTGCCTTGTCGCGTGGGCAAGAAGTCATCGGTGTTGGTCGCCATCCTGATGCACTATTGCGCCTCAAAGCGCAGCGATTTGACAGCACGGGGCAAGATCTATTGTTCGATTGGAACGGCAGACCTTATCAAACGCGTCTTTCACTGATTGGCGGATTTCAGGCTGACAATGTTTTACTTGCTGCGGCGTTGGTAATTGGCGCTGGTGCTGATCCCGAAGACGTCTTTGAAACACTGCCTCATCTGATGACGGTTCGTGGCCGCATGGAACTGGCTGCGACCCGCGAAAGCGGCGCGTCTGTTTTCGTCGATTACGCACATACGCCCGATGCGATTGCGACAGCACTTAAGGCAATGCGCCCGCATGTTATGGGTAAGATAATAGCAATCGTTGGTGCTGGCGGTGATCGCGATACGACCAAACGTCCGCTAATGGGTGCCGCCGCGTCTGAACATGCAGATGTTGTTATCGTCACCGATGACAATCCGCGTTCAGAAGATCCATCAAGCATTCGTGCGGCTGTCTTGGCAGGTGCATTGAACGGAACAGGCACACCATCTGTGACCGAAGTCGGAGACCGCGCCGAGGCAATTTTGCGCGGCGTTGATGCACTTGGCCCCGGTGATGCTTTGTTGATCGCAGGCAAAGGTCACGAGAGTGGCCAGACCGTAGGCGATACCGTCCTCCCATTTGATGATGTCGAACAAGCAAGCGTGGCCGTCGCTGCGTTGGAGGGGCGGATATGACCGCACTTTGGACCGCAGCCGAAGCCGCACATGCAACTGGCGGCGAGACGACAACCGATTGGGCCGCAAATGGTGTGTCGATTGATACCCGTACGATCCAAGCAGGCGATCTTTTTGTCGCACTTAAAGACATCCGTGACGGTCATGACTTTGTAGCGATGGCATTGGACAAAGGTGCGGCTGCCGCTTTGGTTACGCACCGCCCCGAAGGCGTCGCAGATGACGCTCCACTGTTGATTGTCCCTGATGTTCTTACAGCGCTTGAGGCAATGGGCCGCCATGCCCGCGCCCGTACAAAGGCAAAGGTCGCCGCGATCACAGGCTCTGTGGGCAAGACATCAACCAAGGAAATGATGCGCGCCGTTTTGGTCCCCCAAGGGCGGACCCACGCAGCCGAGGCATCGTATAACAACCACTGGGGTGTGCCGTTAACATTGGCGCGCATGCCTGCTGATACTGAATTTGCCATTATCGAAATCGGGATGAGCAATCCAGGCGAAATCTCTCCGTTGGCACAAATGGCCCGCCCGCATGTCGCGATGATCACAACTGTCGCCGCTGCCCACCTCGAAGCGTTTGAAAACCTCGATGGTATCGCGCTTGAGAAAGCCGCGATCTTGGATGGGCTTGAACCTGACGGTACTGCAATTCTGAACGGTGATATCGAGACGGCGCATGTCCTTCGGGACTATGCCGCGGCCAAAGGCATCACACCCGATTGGTTCGGTCATGGCGATTTCGCGTGGCAGATCAAAGATGTACGCCTCGCACATGACACCACGGTCATATCCGCTGCAGGTCAGGGTGATGAATTCTTGTTCAAACTCTCTGTCGCAGGGCGGCACTTTGCGATGAACGCTGTTGGTGTCCTCGCAGTCAGTGCCGCGATGGGCGCTGACCCAGTGCGCGCATCTATCGACATCGCGTCTTGGGCACCGCCCGCTGGGCGTGGCACGCGCGAAGTTCTTATGCTTGACACGGGTATCGAAGACGGGACGATCGATCTGATCGATGATGCGTTCAACGCAAACCCAACTTCTTTGACAGCAGCGCTTGAGGTGCTTGCGGCAACCAAACCAAAGGACGGCGTCGGCCAAATCGAAAAGGGCCGCCGCATCGCAATTCTCGGCGACATGCTTGAGTTAGGCCCAGACGAGATGGCCGTCCATGCCGCGATTGCTGACGACAGTCATTTGAAAACGCTCGACATTGTGCATTGCTCTGGTCTGCGGATGAAAAACCTTTGGGATAAACTTCCCGAAGGGCAGCGCGGGCTTTGGACTGAGGCAGCAGATGAATTGGCAACGCAAGTCGCATCATTATTAGACGCAGGGGACGTAATCCTCGTGAAAGGGTCGAAAGGCAGCAAGGTCTCACTTGTCGTTGACGCGATCCGCAAACTGGGGCATCGCAAGCCTCAAAAGAATTAATAAGGACCTCTGGTAAATGCTCTATTGGCTCACGAACCTCTCGGACGGCGGCGACTTTTTCAACTTGTTCCGCTATATAACCTTCCGTGCAGGCGGGGCCTTTATGACCTCACTCGTCTTTGGTTTCATTTTCGGTTTGCCGCTGATCAATGTTCTGCGCCGCAAGCAGGGCAAAGGCCAACCGATCCGCGAAGACGGCCCCGAGAGCCATTTTGCCAAAGCAGGTACGCCGACGATGGGCGGATTGCTGATCGTAGGCGCGCTAACCACGTCGACATTGCTGTGGGCGCGACTGGATAATGCATACATCTGGATGGTCTTGTTTGTGACGCTGTCATTTGCCGCAATCGGCTTTGCTGATGATTATGCAAAAGTATCCAAGCAGACGACCGCAGGTGTGTCCGGCAAAGTTCGCATCTTACTAGGCCTTTTGATTGCAGCAATTGCTGGCTATTGGGCGGCGCAATACCACCCAGAAGGTCTCAGCAACCAACTCGCTCTGCCGATTTTCAAGGATACGCTGATTAACTTGGGCATCCTGTTCATTCCGTTTTCTGTCCTTGTGATTGTGGGCGCTGCGAATGCGGTGAACCTCACTGATGGGCTTGATGGCTTGGCGATTATGCCTGTGATGATTGCTGCGGGCGCATTTGGCATTATCGCCTACACTGTGGGCCGGACCGACTTTACCGAATATCTTGATGTGCATTACGTGCCTGATACAGGCGAAATTCTGATCTTTGCGGCGGGCCTAATTGGCGGCGGCTTGGGCTTTTTGTGGTATAACGCACCACCTGCCGCTGTGTTCATGGGCGACACCGGATCGTTGGCTTTGGGCGGTGGTTTAGGTGCTATTGCTGTGGCCACCAAGCACGAGATCGTTCTGGCAATCGTTGGTGGCCTTTTCGTGGTCGAAGCTATGTCAGTTATCATCCAAGTCGCCTACTTTAAGTGGACAGGTAAGCGGGTGTTTTTGATGGCCCCAATCCACCACCACTATGAGAAAAAGGGCTGGGCCGAGCCACAGATCGTGATCCGCTTTTGGATTGTCTCACTCATCCTTGCGATGATCGGACTTGCCACACTTAAGATCCGATAGCGTTCAAAGCCGCGTGATCTAAACAACCTAGTCGCCTAAGGGAGAAGACCGTTGATACCAGTGCAAGGATACGCAGGTCAGACAGTTGCTGTCCTTGGCCTAGGTCGTTCAGGCAAAGCCGCCGCGCGTGCTTTGCAAGAAGGCGGAGCTGACGTCGTCGTTTGGGATGATGGTCAAGCGGGTCGCGATACCGCCGAGCACGAGGGTTTTGAGCTACGTGATCTGACCAAAAGTGGCGCGTTTGACGGCATCGCTACCTTGATCGTCAGTCCCGGCATTCCGCATCTTTATCCTGCACCAAATCCAGTGATTGCTGCTGCTTGGGCTGCGGGTGTTCCGGTGGACAATGACATCAGCCTTTTCTTTCGGTCCTTTGCGACTGATGACTGGGATGGCTTTGATACAGCACCTCGCGTCATTGCGGTGACTGGTTCAAACGGAAAGTCGACAACCTCGGCACTGATCCATCATATCCTCGAAGAGAACGGTCGCCCCAGCCAGCTTGCTGGAAACATCGGTATTGGCGTGCTGGACATTGAACCGCCGCACGACGGCGAAGTCATCGTGCTTGAACTGTCGTCATACCAAACCGATCTTGCGCGTGCGCTGACGCCCGACATTGCAGTTTTTACGAACCTATCGCCAGATCATCTTGATAGGCACGCGGGGCACGGCGGCTACTTTGCAGCCAAGCGCAGGTTGTTCGCCGAAGGTGGGCCAGATCGGGCCGTCATTGGCGTCGACGAAGTCGAAGGCCAGTATTTAGCCAACCAGTTAGGTGCGAATTTATCTGATGACCGCGTGATCCGCGTCTCTTCTGGCCAGAAACTTGATCAGGCTGGATGGTCGGTATTCGCACGCAAAGGTTTCTTGTCTGAGTACCGTAAGGGTCGCCAAGTCGGATCAATCGATTTGCGCGGCATCAAAGGTTTGCCCGGCGCGCATAACCATCAAAACGCATGTGCGGCCTACGCGGCCTGTCGTTCTATTGGCCTTGGCCCCAAAGGGATTGAGGCTGCATTGCTGTCTTATCCGGGGCTGCCGCACCGCTCTCAGGTTGTTGGGGAACATGCTGGCGTGACTTACGTCAACGATAGTAAGGCGACTAACGTTGATAGTGCGGCCAAAGCCCTGCAGGCCTTCCCGAATATTCGTTGGATTTGTGGCGGATTGCAAAAAGATGGCGGGCTTGATGCGCTACTTAGCCATACCGCTAGCATACGCAAAGCATACGTGATTGGCCGCGAAGCCGAGAGCTTTGCACGGCAACTGACGGGTGTTGACGCAACTGTCTGCACAACGATGGAAGCCGCCGTTACAGCCGCCCATGCGGATGCGCAAAAAGGCGAAGTTGTCCTGCTGGCACCTGCCTGCGCAAGCTTTGATCAATACGATAACTTTGAACAACGCGGCGACGCATTTACTGCGGCTGTCCGCACGGTTTTGGACGATGTTCCCTAGTGAATTTGGGCTTTAACCACGCGCCTGAATAGCTTGGCCCGCGGCCCAGCCAGATGACCATGCCCATTGGAAATTGTAACCGCCAAGCCAGCCTGTCACATCAACCGCTTCACCAATGAAATACAGCCCTGGCACGTCTTTTGCGCCCATCGTTTTGGATGACAGTCCGTCAGTGTCGATGCCGCCCAATGTAACCTCGGCTGTGCGGTACCCTTCTGATCCTGATGGTAGCAACGGCCAAGCGGCGAGTGCATCACAGATGGCTTGTAGGCGGACATCTGATTGATCGGCGATGTTGCCGTCCAAATTTAGGTCTTCGGTCAAAAACTCAATCAATCGCGCAGGCAGGACCTGAGACAGGATTGTCGTCAGCCCTTTGCGCGGTGAAGCCGTACGGGATTGGCGGAGATGTTCAAACAGATCAGCAGCAGGGATCAAGTTGATCGTAATCTCCTGACCCTCTTCCCAATAAGACGAGGCTTGCAAAATAGCAGGCCCCGAAAGGCCGCGATGTGTGAATAGCAACGCTTCGTCAAAGCTGACGTCGCCAGCAGTGACACGCGCAGGCGTTGCAGTGCCAGCAAGCGGTTTAAACCTGTCGTCAGTAAACGTCAGCGGAACAAGTCCGGGGCGTGGTTCAATAATATCGAGGCCAAAATCCTTGGCGATTTGGTAAGCACGGCCCGTCGCACCCATTTTGGGGATCGATTTGCCGCCCGTCGCCACAACAAGGTTGGTGCAGGTGACATCTGTATCCTTGCCGTCGCGGGTCAGAACTGTGGCAAAGCCGCTCTCGGTTTTTGTGATTTCGCCAACATCGGTTTGTAGCCAAAGCTGGGCACTGACCTTCTCCATTTCGGCGCGCAACATTGCGACGATGTCTTTTGCGGATGTATCGCAAAACAACTGACCCAAAGTCTTTTCGTGATAGGGAATACCATGTTCCGCCACGAGACTGATGAAATCCCATTGCGTGTACCGCTTTAACGCGGACTTTGCGAAATGCGGGTTTTGCGACAGGAACTGCGTGGGCGTCGTGCCCATGTTCGTGAAATTACAGCGACCACCACCAGAGATACGGATTTTTTCGCCGGGGGCTTTCGCGTGGTCAACCAGCAGGACGTCAGCGCCCGCATGAGCGGCGCACATCATGCCAGCAGCACCGGCGCCAAGGATCAGAGTGTTTATATGCATGCCATTCTCGTGACGTGAAACGACGCAGGGTGCAAGGGCCGAGATTAGAACAGGTTGGCGGTTCGCGTGCCACCCAAAATGGGCGCCTCAAATTCATGTAGAAAAGCGTGTAAAACCACGTTACTATATATGCAGACTCGGAAAACGGGCGATCTGAGGCAGTATGGCGGTGATCCATGACGGAAATGGTTTATGGAACGGTTCCAGTTCAAACTGGTGATCCCGTTCTCCCACGTTGGTGGCGGACAATCGATAAATGGACAATGTCCTGTATTTTTGTGCTGTTTGGCATCGGGCTTCTGCTTGGGCTGGCGTCTTCGCCGCCATTGGCTGCGCGCAACGGGCTTGAACCATTTCACTATGTGACACGTCAGGCAGTGTTCGGCTGCATGGCGATGATCGCAATGGTTGCCGTTTCAATGATGACGCCGCAGTTGGTACGACGACTGGCAGTAATGGCCTTTATCGCCACATTCATTGCGCTGGCCGGTCTTCCGTTCTTTGGAACAGACTTTGGCAAAGGCGCTGTTCGCTGGTATTCGCTTGGCTTTGCGTCGATCCAACCTTCTGAATTTCTTAAGCCTGCATTCATCGTCATGGCCGCATGGTTATTGGCAGCAGGGCAGGTGATGGGTGGCCCACCTGGGCGGACTTATTCGTTTGTCTTGACGATGGTGATTGTTCTTTTGCTCGCTTTGCAGCCTGACTTTGGCCAAGCCGCGTTGGTGCTATTTGCATGGGGTGTGATGTATTTCGTGGGTGGTGCTCCTATGATCCTACTGCTTGGGATCGCTGGTGTTGTCGTGCTTAGCGGCATGTTCTCGTACAATAACTCAGAACACTTTGCCCGTCGTATCGACGGCTTTTTGTCGCCTGATCTTGATCCACGTACGCAACTTGGTTACGCGACCAACGCAATCCGCGAAGGTGGTTTCTTTGGTGTTGGTGTTGGCGAGGGGCAGGTAAAATGGTCTTTACCTGACGCACATACCGATTTTATCATCGCCGTTGCAGCCGAGGAGTATGGCCTGATCTGCGTTCTTGTGATTATCGCGCTTTACGCAACTATCGTGGTCCGGTCCCTGATGCGCCTGATGAAAGAGCGTGATCCTTTCATCCGGCTTGCGGGCACAGGCTTGGCCTGTGCGTTTGGTGTTCAGGCCATGATTAATATGGCTGTTGCTGTTCGGCTGTTGCCAGCCAAGGGCATGACTTTACCGTTTGTATCTTATGGTGGTTCTTCGCTAATTGCGGGTGGAATTGCAGTGGGCATGCTTTTGGCGTTCACGCGCAGCAGGCCGCAAGGCGAAATTGGCGACATATTGTTACGAGGACGATAAGCATGGCTCCGTTATTGATCATCGCGGCAGGTGGCACTGGCGGGCATATGTTCCCAGCCCAAGCCCTTGCCGAGGCGATGCTGGCGAAAGGGTGGCGGGTTCGCCTGTCAACGGATGCGCGCGGCGCACGCTATACTGGCGGGTTCCCCGATGCAGTAGAAGTAAACGTCGTCGGGTCGGCCACGTTCGCGCGTGGTGGTATCGCGGCCAAGCTTGCCGTTCCGTTTCGGATTGCTGCGGGTATCGCCGCCGCGAAATGGCGGATGCTGCGTGATCGGCCAACTGTTGTTGTAGGCTTTGGTGGCTATCCGGCTATTCCAGCGATGACGGCGGCATGGGCGTTGCGGGTGCCACGGATGATTCACGAGCAGAATGGCGTGCTTGGTCGTGTGAACCAGATATTTGCTAAGCGTGTTGATAAGATTGCGTGTGGCACTTGGCCGACTGATTTGCCTGCGGGCATCGAAGGTATCCACACAGGTAATCCGGTTCGCAGCGCTATTCTTGAGCGGGCGGGTGCTGCATACATTCCACCGGGTGATTACCCGATGTCGATCCTTGTGATGGGTGGCAGCCAAGGCGCGCGCATTCTGTCTGACGTTGTACCACCCGCGATCTCTGCTTTGCCGTCCGAAATCCGCCGAAACGTGCGCGTGGCCCATCAGGCCCGTGCCGAAGATTTGCAGCGTGTCGCGCAATATTACGCAGACGAAGGCATTCCCGCAGATGTTGAGACATTTTTTGATGATGTGCCCGAGCGTATGGCCGAAGCACAATTGGTAATTGCACGCTCTGGCGCGTCAACGATTGCCGACACAAGTGTTATTGGCCGTCCTGCAATCTGGGTGCCATTGGCCGCAGCGATCCGCGATGAACAGACAGCAAATGCAAAACAGCTTGTCGAAGCGGGTGCTGCAATTCTTGCACCTGAAGCAGACTTTGAGGTCGACAGCCTTAGTGAAAAGATCCGCAGTATTCTGTCTGATGAAAAGCAGGCGCTACAGATGGCGCGGGCAGCACTCTCTTGCAGCATTCCTGATGCGACGACCCGTCTTGAGGCACTTGTTGAAGATCTTGCAAATGGTGGTTCAGCTGCCGTCAAAGCAGACACCTAGAATAGCATAATATGATGAATGGTAGACCCTGATGAAATCAGCCACAAAACTCCCGCTCGACGTTGGCCCGATCCACTTTGTAGGTATTGGCGGTATCGGCATGTCTGGCATTGCAGAGGTTTTACTGAACCACGGCTACAAGGTCCAAGGGTCTGACCTTAAGGCGACGCCGATCACGGACCGCCTTAAGAAGTTGGGTGCGACCATTTTTGAGGGCCAAAAAGCCGAGAACCTTGAAGGCGCGGCAGTGATCGTGATCTCGTCTGCGATTAAGCCTGGCAATCCAGAGCTGGATACGGCCCGCGCCAAGGGCATGCCGGTTGTACGCCGTGCCGAGATGTTAGCCGAGCTGATGCGGCTTAAGTCAAACGTCGCTGTCGCGGGAACACACGGTAAGACCACAACAACGACGATGGTTGCGGCCTTGCTAGACGAAGGTGGCATTGATCCAACTGTCATTAACGGCGGCATCATTCACGCATACGGTTCAAACGCGCGTATGGGGCAGGGCGAATGGATGGTCGTCGAGGCCGACGAGAGCGACGGTACGTTCAACCGACTGCCCGCCACTATCGCGATCGTCACCAACATCGACCCAGAGCATATGGAGCATTGGGGTAGCATCGAAAACCTACGCCAAGGTTTCTACGATTTTGTATCTGGCATTCCATTCTACGGTCTTGCGGTTTGTTGCACCGATCACCCAGAGGTTCAGGCGCTTGTTGGCAAAATTAGCGACCGCCGCGTCATCACATACGGCTTTAATGCGCAGGCTGACGTGCGTGCAATCAACCTTACTTATAAGGCTGGAATCGCGCATTTTGATGTGGCCTTGCAGGCCGAAGACACGGTGATTGAAGGCTGCGAATTGCCGATGCCGGGGGATCACAATGTATCCAACGCGCTGTCAGCCGTCGCAGTTGCACGTCACCTTGGGATGAAAAAAACCGAGATTAAGGCCGCCCTTAAAGCCTTTGGTGGTGTGAACCGCCGCTTTACCAAGGTTGGCGAAATAAATGGCGTCACGATCATCGACGACTACGGGCACCACCCTGTTGAAATTACCGCTGTCCTTAAGGCCGCACGCCAAGCAACCGAAGGGCGCGTAATTGCTGTCCATCAGCCGCACCGCTATTCGCGCCTACATCATCACTTTGACGAATTCTGCGCGTGCTTTAACGACGCCGACGTTGTCGGGATCGCTGACATTTACGCGGCGGGCGAGGACCCTATTGAGGGGGCGTCACGTGATGATCTGGTCCAAGGTCTGATCCGCCACGGTCACCGTCATGCGCGCGCCGTCTCAGGCGAAGAAGATCTTGAGCGTTTAGTGCGCGAACAAGCTGGACCAGGTGATATGGTTGTTTGCTTGGGCGCGGGTACGATTAGTGCATGGGCGAATGGCCTGCCTGAGCGACTGAAAAAGTGAATGCAGCGATAATCATAGGCGCACTTTGGGTTGTCGCATCGGCAATCGTGGCGTTCTTACCGATGAAGCATCAATATGTTCCGGGTATCATGTTGCTCGCGCTTGCGCCTGTGTTGATCATTTGGCTGGCGTTTGTCTATGGTCTGCTTGTGGGCGCTGTGGCGCTATTTGCCTTTGTATCTATGTTCCGAAATCCTTTGATTTACATTTACCGACGCCTGCGTGGCGAAACTCCTGAGGTTCCGAAATGACACTTTCACTAATTTGCGCCTGTATTTGGGTCGTCGTAGCAAACGTGCTCGCGATGTTGCCGTCCAAAGACAACATGTGGAAGAAAGCTTATGTGCTGATTGCAGTAGGTGTGCCGCTTTTGGGGTGGGTAACCTACGAGAATGGTGCCTTTGTTGGGGTTCTCGCGCTTGCCGCTGGTATGTCCGTATTGCGCTGGCCGGTTCTATACCTTGGTCGCTGGGTCAAAAGTAAAATGGCGCGCGGTTAAGTGATCAACTGGCAAGATATCGGTGTCTTAGTGACGATGTTGGCATGTGGTGCCGTGCCATTTGCTATTGTTTGCAAGTTGATGCTGTCGGGCAAAACTGGGCTGGCGCTGTCGGTCGTTTCTTTGATCGGTGCCGTTCTGGCGATCGGCCTTTTCTCATCTGTGCGCCCATTCGGGGTCGACCCCTTGTCGGCAATAATCGCAAGCCTTGTTTTCTTTACCCCTGCAATGGTCGGAGCAAGTGCTGGCATGCTTCTTGGTTGGTTGATTTATCGCCGCCGTAATCCGGTTGAATGATATTCAAATGGCTGAACTTATGAACCAACTTCCTGAAGTTCGCGGCACCTTGACTGCAAATCGTGACTTGGCTGACCTAACTTGGATGCGCGTCGGCGGGCCAGCTGATGTTCTGTTTCAGCCCGCTGATGTTGAAGATCTTGCGGAGTTCTTGAAAAACCTCCACCCGAGTGTGCCTGTTTTCCCTATGGGCGTGGGGTCTAACCTGATTGTCCGTGATGGCGGTATTCGTGGGGTCGTGATCCGTTTGGGGCGTGGCTTTAACGGGATTGAGATTGAAGGCAGTACTGTCCGTGCGGGCGCTGCGGCGCTTGATGCTCATGTCGCGCGCAAAGCTGCGGCTGAGGGGCAGGACCTCACATTCTTGCGCACGATACCAGGTACAATTGGCGGCGCTGTTAGGATGAACGCGGGATGTTATGGGGCATATGTCGCGGATGTGCTTGTCAGTGTTCAGGTTGTCATGCGCGATGGAACAGTGACCGATCTGGCAGTGGATGAATTACACCTCGCTTATCGCCAAAGCCAATTACCTGACGGGGCTGTGATTACAGGTGCAGTCTTTAAAGCTACGTCAGCGGACGCAGCAAAGCTTGAGCAGCGTATGGCCGATCAGTTGGCAAAGCGTGATGAGACGCAGCCGACCAAAGACCGGACTGCTGGATCAACCTTTCGCAATCCGGCTGGTTTTTCCTCAACCGGAAAGGCTGATGACACCCATGATTTGAAGGCTTGGAAGGTCATTGATGACGCAGGGATGCGCGGTGCGACCCGTGGCGGTGCCATCATGAACGAGAAGCATTCGAACTTTTTAACGAATGCAGGCGGTGCAACGGCGGCTGACCTCGAAGATTTGGGCGAAGACGTACGGAAAAAGGTTTACGATTCCAGCAATATCACGCTAGAATGGGAAATTATGAGGATAGGTGTTCGCAAGGACGTCTAAGCCACGTAAAAACAAAAATATGCGACCCCAAAATGGGGCGTGATCTGAGGCACAGATCAAAAATACGAAAGATAGGGCGCTAAGTCCTACGATTTGAGGCGATGGGTATGTCGAGCAGGACAAACCCGAAGGTGGTTGTATTGATGGGTGGTCCATCAGCGGAACGCGATGTTTCACTGAGTTCAGGGCGCGAATGTGCAGCGGCTTTACGGGTATCAGGATGTGATGTGATTGAGCTTGAGGCTGGCATTAATGCTGGGCCCGACCTTTGCGCACGTCTTGCCGAGATTAATCCCGATGTTGTTTTCAATGCTTTGCATGGTCGCTGGGGCGAAGATGGTTGCGTGCAGGGTATGCTTGAATGGCTTCGTATTCCTTACACGCACTCTGGTGTGCTTGCCTCGGCCCTAACGATGGACAAGCAGCGCACCAAGGAAATTTATGCAGCGCACGGTCTTCCATATATGCACAGCGTCATCGCTACATCAAAAGAGGTGGAAGCCGCGCACGTGCTTGAACCGCCTTATGTTGTGAAGCCTTTCAACGAAGGTTCTTCGGTGGGTGTGTATATAGTCGGCGAAAACGCGAATGGTCCGCCCAAGTTGGCCCGTGAAATGCCGCGCGAAGTTATGGTCGAAACTTATGCACCAGGACGCGAGTTGACGACGGCTGTGATGGGTGATCGTCCTTTGACGGTAACAGATATCATCGTGGACGGTTGGTATGACTATCATGCGAAATACGAAGTGGGTGGATCACGCCATGTGATTCCCGCTGAAATCCCGTCCGAGATTTTCGATACATGCATGGAATATGCATTGCGTGCGCATAACGTTTTGGGGTGCCGCGGTTTGTCGCGCACTGATTTTCGTTGGGACGAAAGCCGTGGCGTTGACGGGATCATCCTGCTTGAAACCAACACACAGCCCGGCATGACACCTACGTCGCTTGCACCCGAGCAGGCCGCGAAAATGGGCGTCGATTTTCCGACATTGTGCCGCTGGATGGTGGAGGACGCGTCATGCGACCGTTGATTGCCCGCCGTGCACCACGCTTGCGCGATCCAGCACCGTCAAAGTGGGGCTACCGTTATCAGCGGTTAATGCTGACACCGGGTATCCGTGGGGCAGTGCGCATTGGTGTGCCGCTGGTTCTTATCGGTGTCATCGCGTTCACATGGTTCGCAAAAGACGAAAACCGCGCAATGGCCGAGGCGAAAGTAGCCGAATTCAAAGAAATGCTGCAGGACCGCCCAGAGTTCACGATCACACAGATGGTGGTTGTCGGCGGCGATGCGCAACTTGCTGCTGATGTGACGACTGTCCTGCCGCTTGAGTTTCCGCTGTCATCATTTGATCTCGATATGGAGGCCGTGCGCAATACAGTCGAGGCGCTTTATTCGGTCGAGTCAGCTAGGCTGCGTGTGGGCGAGGGCGGAACCCTTGAGGTCGAAGTTACGCCGCGGGTGCCAGTTGCCGTTTGGCGCGATGGTGAAATGCTACGTTTGATAGATGCCGATGGTACGCATTCAGGTGTTATCGCTACACGTGCCGACCGTCTTGATCTGCCTTTGATCGCAGGTGATGGCGCACAAGAACATATTGCCGAAGCGCTTGCGCTATTTGGCACAGCCCGCCCACAAGCCGACCGCATTCGCGGACTTGTGCGCATGGGCGAACGTCGCTGGGACATGGTGATGGACCGCGGCCAACGTATTCTTTTGCCAGAAGGTGATCCACGCGCGGCACTCGACCGCGTGATGGCATTGCAAGAAGCACAAGATTTACTTTCAAGAGATGTCGCCATTGTGGATATGCGCAATGCGAACCGACCAACAATAAAAATGACGACCGCCGCCGCAAATGCGCTGCGCCGTGTCAGTGATACAGGGAACTAAGCGACATGCGGGATCTATACGAAAGCCAACGTGCCATGCGGAACATGCGCAAAGCTGCGATGCAACGCGGCGTGGTGGCTATTCTCGACGTCGGTTCCTCTAAGATAGCGTGTCTTGTTCTGCGCTTTGATGGCCCTGAGCGTTTCAGCACTGCAGATGGTATCGGATCAATGGCGGGGCAGTCATCATTCCGCGTCATCGGCGCTGCAACAACACGTTCGCGCGGTGTGCGCTTTGGCGAAGTTGATGCGATGCAAGAAACCGAGCGTGCAATTCGTACGGCGGTGCAGGCGGCCCAGAAGATGGCAAACGTTCGTGTTGATCACGTGATTGCTTGTTTATCTGGTGCACGTCCGCGGTCTTATGGCCTAGATGGTGCGATTGATATCG
Source organism: Paracoccaceae bacterium (assembly GCA_034111185.1). Classification (GTDB taxonomy): domain Bacteria; phylum Pseudomonadota; class Alphaproteobacteria; order Rhodobacterales; family Rhodobacteraceae; genus Yoonia. Next base: position 22,392 of record JAWUXS010000003.1, read on the forward strand.
CGGGTGGTATGGTCACCGAGGAAGACATCGGAAGCGTCATGGCCGCTTGCGATGTGCCAGATTATGGCCGCGACCGCGAAGTTCTTCACGCGCATCCAGTGAATTTTGCAATCGATCACCGTTCGGGCCTTGCCGATCCACGCGGCCAGATTGGGAACGAACTTACGACAGACATGCACATGCTGACGGTCGATTCAGTTGCTTTGCAAAATCTGTACTTCTGTATCAAGCGTTGCGATCTTGAATTGGCAGGAATTGCGTCTTCTTCATACGTCTCGGGCATTTCTTCATTGGTCGAAGATGAGCAAGAGCTGGGTGCGGCTTGTATCGATTTGGGCGGTGGTTCGACCGGTATCTCGGTCTTTATGAAAAAGCATATGATCTATGCAGACTCTGTCCGTATGGGTGGTGAGCATGTCACGTCTGACATATCGATGGGTCTTCAGGTGCCGATGGCAACAGCCGAGCGGATCAAGACGTTCTATGGCGGTGTTGTCGCCACAGGGATGGACGACCGAGAGATGATTGAAATCGGCGGAGATACCGGCGATTGGGAGCATGACCGTCGCACTGTATCGCGCGCTGAGTTGATCGGCATCATGCGCCCCCGCGTCGAAGAGATCTTAGAAGAAGTCCGCGTGCGGTTGGATGCAGCAGGATTTGAACACCTGCCATCTCAGCAGATTGTCCTGACAGGTGGCGCAAGTCAGATCCCAGGTTTGGATGGTTTGGCTTCGAAAATTTTGGGTCAGCAGGTCCGTCTTGGGCGGCCATTGCGTGTGCAAGGTTTGCCGCAGGCCGCAACTGGCCCTGCATTCTCAGGGGCTGTTGGCCTCACATTGTTCGCTGCGAATCCCCAAGATGAGTGGTGGGACTTTGCTGTTCCGGCCGATCAAACCTCAGCAAGATCGTTTAAACGCGCGGTAAAGTGGTTCAAGGACAACTGGTAATACGCAAGATATCGCCTATATGTCCAAATACGGCGGCAAAGCCACCAAATACTTCCACATTTTGTGGGTGTTTTGTGTTTTTTCCGTGACGTCTGTGCAACAGACGTCTAAGATCAGCGTAATTAAGTACGGACTGCCCGGTGGGACGGGCCCATAACACAGGCGGATAGAGCAATGACATTGAACCTTTCCATTCCAGGTCAGGAAGAACTCAAGCCACGGATTACCGTCTTTGGTGTGGGTGGTGCCGGCGGCAACGCGGTCAACAACATGATCGAACAGGAGCTGGACGGCGTAGAATTTGTCGTGGCGAACACGGACGCGCAAGCCTTGCAGCAGTCCCGTTCCGAAGCTCGTATTCAAATGGGCATCAAAGTAACCGAAGGTCTTGGTGCTGGCGCACGCGCAACAGTAGGCGCTGCAGCTGCAGAAGAGAGCATCGAACAGATCGTTGATCACCTTGCCGGCGCGCACATGTGCTTTATCACCGCTGGTATGGGCGGCGGCACTGGTACTGGTGCCGCACCAATCATCGCCCAAGCCGCACGCGAGCTTGGTGTTTTGACTGTCGGAGTTGTTACAAAGCCGTTCCAGTTCGAAGGCGCCAAACGAATGAAGCAAGCCGATGATGGCATCGAAGCGCTTCAAAAAGTTGTCGATACGCTGATCATCATCCCAAACCAAAACCTGTTCCGTCTCGCTAATGAGAATACTACGTTTACCGAAGCATTCGCACTTGCAGACGATGTTCTGTACCAAGGCGTGAAGGGTGTGACTGACCTGATGGTCCGTCCGGGTCTTATCAACCTCGACTTTGCAGATGTACGCGCTGTGATGGACGAGATGGGTAAAGCCATGATGGGCACAGGCGAGGGCGAAGGTGAAAACCGCGCTGTTCAAGCCGCTGAAAAGGCTATTGCTAACCCACTTCTCGATGAGATCTCTCTCGAAGGTGCACGTGGCGTTCTGATCAACATCACTGGTGGCTATGACCTGACATTGTTCGAGCTCGACGAAGCAGCGAACAAAATTCGCGAAAAGGTCGACCCAGAAGCAAACATCATTGTTGGTTCAACGCTCGATACTGCAATGGACGGCAAAATGCGCGTTTCTGTTGTTGCAACGGGTATCGATGCCATCGCAAAGAACACTGACTTGCCAACGCCGCGCCGTTCAATGGCGCAGCCATTGGTCCACGCTGCCGTTGCTGAAGACGTTGCAGCCGCGCCTGAGCGGGCACCAACGTTTGCCCGTGAGGCTGCTCCTGCTCCAGTAATGCAAGAGCCTGTTCCAGCACGTGCACCAGAGCAATCGCTTTTTGCAAGCATGGATGATGATCGCCAAGCACAGCCAGCAGAAGATGATTTTTCTGACATGCATGCTGCGATCGCAGACGAAGGTGAATTGCCTCCTCCTGCTTATCAGCCACGTGAAGAAATTGCCCCAGTTGAGAGCTTTGTCGCTCCGCGTGCGGCGCCAGCAGGAACGCCTTCGCCGGAAGCAATGGCGCGTTTGCAGGCTGCCGTTGGTCGTTCTTCGCAGCCACAGCAACATCCAGCTGACGCAGCGCCGAATGTTGCAGAAGGTGAGAAGCCACGTTTTGGTATCAACTCTTTGATCAACCGCATGACCGGATCTGGTGCAGAACAGCAGCAACCGATGCGCGAAGCACCACAAGTTCAGGCAATTCGCGAAGAGGCTGAGGTGGATCCAGAGCAAGAGCGGATCGAAATTCCAGCGTTCTTGCGTCGCCAAGCAAACTAATCGAAGTTTTTTAATTAAAATTTGGTACGAAAATGACTATGCATTGGCCGCCTTTGGGCGGCCTTTTGCGTTAAATAGGTGAAATTGGCAAGATTCTGCCATTTGTTGCAATTTCGCGAGCGGATGTTTCACACCGTAAGAAACAGTGAGTTGAGCCTGTTTTGGACACAGACTACATACTCCGTAGTTCAAAGCGATTAGGGCGATCACTCTCGTGCAAACAGCGCTTAAGGCAACAGTAGTATTTGAAGGCGTAGGTCTGCACTCGGGTGCACCTGCAACTCTAGTCGTGCGCCCAGCTAAGGCGAACACTGGGATTGGCTTCAATCGTACAGACGTATCCGACGGGCAAATCACTGCACGTTGGGATCGCGTCGACGTAACACCGCTGAACACCCGCTTACGCAACGAAGCAGGGGTCACCATTTCCACGATTGAGCATCTGATGGCTGCGTTGTCGGGGTGTGGAATTCATAATGCGTTGATTGAAATTGACGGACCAGAAGTGCCTATCCTTGATGGGTCCTCTGCTGCATTCGTACGTGGCTTTGTCGACGCCGGAATTACACATCTTGCCGCGCCTTTGCGTGCGATCGAAATTCTAAAAGACATTAGCGTTTCTCAGGACGAGGCTTCTGCAACATTGTCGCCTGCGACAACTCTCCAGATTTCGTTTGAAATTGATTTTGCTGACGCGGCAATTGGTCACCAAACAAAAACACTGAGCATGGCAAATGGCACGTTCGTTCGTGAGCTGTGCGATAGCCGTACTTTCTGTCGGCAGGCCGATGTTGACAAGATGCGCGCGAACGGTTTGGCCCTTGGTGGCACGCTGATGAATGCGGTTGTGGTTGATGGAGCGCAGGTTCTTTCACCTGGTGGTCTTCGTCATTCTGACGAGGCTGTGCGCCATAAGATGTTGGATGCATTGGGAGATTTGGCGACTGCGGGTGCCCCTATCTTGGGCCGCTACACTGGCGGGCGGGCAGGGCATGGCCTGACCAACAAATTGTTGACGGCGCTATTTGATCAACCAGATGCTTGGCGCTGGGTCACGTGTGACGTGGCAACTGTGGCCCGTTTACCCGGCGTTGGCGTAAAGCCAGCGGACCTCGCATTGGTCGCCTGACACAGTTCATCGGCGAAGATAATCACGCGAGTTGCAAAAGGCATTTTGCCCCCCATTATTCTATGCTAGACAGTTCTTAACCGGGGCGCGAAGCCCTTTGATCGAGGTGCAGGCGTGCAGGGGCATCACATTTTGAATGGACTTACTTTCGGGCGACGTGGTCTTAAGATTGCAGTCGCAGCTTCATTTGTAGCGTTGGCTGCATGTGGTGGTTTTGACCCGCGGGCCGAAGGCGCCTTGGAACAATACACTGCGCAAGAAATCTTTGAGCGTGGAGAATTCGAACTTGAAAGTGGGAAGGGCGACGACGCCGCATTCTACTTTGGCGAGATCGAACGACTTTACCCATATTCCGAGTACGCAAAGCGCGCTTTGATTATGCAGGCCTTTGCCTTTCATCGTGACGAAGACTATCCGAATTCACGCGCAAGCGCCCAACGCTACCTTGATTTTTACCCAGCAGAAGAAGATGCGGCTTATGCCCAGTATCTTCTGGCGTTGTCATTCTACGACCAGATTGATGACATTGGCCGCGATCAGGGGCTGACATTCCAAGCGCTGCAGGCATTGCGTGCCGTGATTGAGAACTATCCTGATACGGAATACGCGAGCTCTTCGATTCTTAAGTTTGACTTGGCGTTTGACCATCTTGCTGCAAAAGAGATGGAAATCGGCCGCTATTATCTTAAGCGCGGACATTTTGCGGCGGCTGTTAACCGGTTCCGTATTGTCGTTGAAGATTTCCAGACAACGACACATACAGCCGAGGCATTGCACCGTTTGGTTGAGGCTTATCTGTCACTTGGTCTGACCGACGAAGCACAGACCGCTGGCGCCATTTTGGGGCACAACTATCAATCTACCGAATGGTACGAAGATAGCTTTGCCTTGTTGACTGGTCGTGGCCTAGAAGTGCGTGAAGCTGGCAGCAATTGGCTATCGTCTATCTACCGCCAAGTTGTTCGCGGCGAGTGGCTGTAATGGGTGGTGGGCTGTCGGCCTGCCTTGCAGCTTAAGCTATGCTTCGCGGATTAGACATCAGAGACATGCTGATTATTGATCGGCTGGAACTTGCGTTTCAACCGGGCCTGAACGTGCTTACTGGTGAAACAGGAGCAGGTAAGTCCATCTTGTTGGATTCACTGGGTTTTGTCCTAGGTTGGCGTGGCCGAGCCGAGCTGGTGAGGGCAGGTGCCACCCAAGGCGAAGTCACGGCCTGTTTCGATTTACCTATTGGGCATCCGGGCCATGCTGTCTTGGAAGAGGCGGGCATGTCCGCCGAGGATGGCGAAGTTATTCTGCGCCGCATTAATACCGTTGATGGGCGTAAGACCGCGTGGATCAATGATCGCCGCGTGAGCGGTGAGGTGCTGCGTGCCCTGTCGGAGACGCTTGTTGAATTACACGGGCAGCACGATGATCGCGGTTTGCTAAACCCGCGTGGACACCGACAAATGCTAGATGAGTTTGCAGGGCTATCGTCTGAAATCTCTCGTGTGCGGTTGGCATGGTCTGCAGTGGGCAAGGCACGAAAAGAGCTTGTAATCGCTCAGGAACAAGTCGCAGCTGTCATGGCTGAGGAAGAGTATCTGCGTCATGCGGTTGCTGAACTTGACAAGCTTTCACCGGAACAAGGTGAAGAGGCGCAACTTGATACGCAGCGCAGAACGATGCAAGCCGCCGAAAAGATCCGCAAAGACATAGCACGCGCAGCAAGCGCGCTGGGACTGCAAGGCGCTGAAGGCCAGATGTCTGATGCGACGCGATGGCTGGGTGGTGTTGCGGACAAAGCCGAGGGGCAGTTGGATGCTGCGTTAGGCGCGATTGAGCGTGCCGCGCTTGAGCTGTCAGATGCGCAAGACAGCGTGAACGAGTGTCTTGACGCACTTACTTTCAATCCATCCGAACTCGAAGATACAGAAGAGCGCCTGTTTGCTATTCGCGGATTGGCGCGGAAATACGATGTGTTGCCGGATGAATTAGGTGGGTTTTCAAAAGACCTTCACGCGCGTTTGGCAATGCTTGACGGTGGAGTTGAGGATTTAGCCAATTTGCAGATGGCGTTAGATACGGCGCGAGCTGCATATAACAAAGCCGCAGAGGGTCTAAGCGCAAAGCGCAAAAAGGCTGCGAAAGCGCTTGATCTGGCGATGGCAAAAGAGCTTGCACCGCTTAAAATGGAACGCGCTGAATTCAAGACGGACTTTCAAAGCGCAGAGGCTGGGCCAGAAGGGCACGACACCGTTGCATTCACTGTTGCCACGAACCCTGGCGCGCCTGCTGGCCCAATTAATAAAATCGCATCTGGCGGTGAGTTGAGCCGCTTTTTGTTGGCGCTAAAAGTCTGCCTTACCAAAGCGTCTTCTGGGCTGACGATGATCTTTGACGAGATTGATCGCGGTGTTGGCGGCGCAACCGCTGACGCTGTTGGACGCAGGTTGGCGTCATTGGCTGATGGTGGACAAGTTCTTGTTGTTACCCACTCGCCGCAGGTCGCTGCGTTTGGTGGGCATCATTGGCGTGTTGAGAAACGGCAAGATGCAACGAGTACAATTTCAACCGTCGTGCCGCTGAACGAAGCTGAAAGAGTGGATGAAATTGCACGAATGCTATCTGGTGATGTTGTGACAGATGCTGCCCGTGCGGCTGCGGAAGCTCTCTTATCTGCCTGAGTTTGAAGGTGTCAAAATAAAGGGGCAACACCTTGCGACGTCACCCCCCGAAACGATCGGGCTTTTCAGCCCTTAAAATATTGTACGTTTCAGCCACTCACTGCCCTAGCGCACGCTCTCTTAATAGTTGTTAACGACTCGATGATCAAACCTTACAGTTGCATTTCTGCCAAGGTAGCACAAGTTACGAGACCACAGGTACGTATATTCACATTGAGTTTAAAGTGACTACGTCGGAATACCTACTCAAAAGGATAGTATTTTGTACCTGCTTGGGTGTGTTTTTAAGAAAATGCCAGCCAATACGGCCTTGGACGTTGCGGCAGCATGGCATACCAATACGTCAAATCATGGCGCGGGATCCTGATGCTACTGCAAATACGGACATTTATCCACGAAAATACAGACGGCTTTTCCCGAAGCTTTCGCGACGCGTGGGGTGTCGTGCGATCAAAAGGCCCAAGTCAGCTGCAATTTTGGTTCATTGCCTTGCTGGTTGGTATTGCGGCCGGTGGGGCGGCAATTGGGTTTCGTTTTGCGGTCAACAATTTGCAGTCTTTTTTGTACGGCAGTGATGACGTCACTAAGTTGCACAGCTTTCTGGCGGAACTTGCTTGGTATCAGGTCGTTCTGATTCCAATCGGGGGCGGACTGATTGTCGGATTAATCTTGGACAAGTTCACGAACGATGGGCGATCGCGTTCAGTTGCTGAAGTTATTGAAGGCGCTGCATTAAACGAAGGTCGTGTCGAAGTTAGGCACGGTCTTGTTTCTGCAGTCGCGAGCATGATTACGTTATCAACTGGCGGATCGACAGGGCGCGAGGGCCCCGTTGTTCACCTTGCCGCTGTATTATCAACCTGTGTCAGCAGGCTTATCAAAGCCAATGGGATCACAGGGCGTGATCTACTTGGCTGCGCTGTTGCCGCGGCTGTTTCCGCTAGCTTTAATGCCCCCATCGCGGGTGCATTGTTCGCGCTTGAGGTTGTGCTGCGGCACTTTGCAGTACACGCGTTTGCGCCGATCGTTATCGCCAGTGTTGCGGGCACGGTGATGTCGCGCCTCGCATTTGGGGACGTTACAGAATTCATGCTGCCCGTTCAAAATGCCTTGGCATTCTATGTTGAGCTGCCAGCGTTTTTGATACTGGGATTGCTCAGCGGGCTTGTCGCGGTGGTCCTGATGCGCAGTATTTTCTGGGCTGAAACTGTTGCGAACCGTTTCCAAGATTGGTCTGGGTTGCCGCGTTATCTGCGCCCTGCGGCGGCAGGTGCGTTACTTGGCATAATAGCGATTTGGTTCCCGCATATTATTGGTGTCGGCTACGAGACAACATCTGCGGCGCTGACGGGGCAACTTGTTGTTCACGAGGCAATCATCTTTGCGATGCTCAAAGTGGCTGCGGTTGCTATTACTGTCGGTGGTCGCATGGGCGGTGGGGTGTTTTCACCATCCCTTATGATCGGCGCACTGACGGGCATTGCCTTTGGTGGAATTGCGACAGCGATCTTCCCTGCAATGTCAGGCGAGGGGACGCTTTATGCGCTTGCTGGAATGGGCGCTGTCGCCGCTGCCGTGCTTGGTGCACCAATCTCAACAACCCTTATTGTGTTTGAGCTGACGGGCGATTGGCAAACTGGCCTTGCGGTTATGGTCGCAGTGTCAATGTCCACGGCTTTGGCGTCGGGTCTGGTTGATCGGTCGTTCTTTTTGACACAACTTGAACGGCGTAATGTTCATCTTGCTGCTGGACCGCAGGCGTATCTTTTGGCGACGTTCCGCGTTGCGACCATAATGCGTGCCAAAGATCACAAAAGCGCCCCCGCCGAAGAGGATTGTTGGGACTTGATCCAAACCGGCACTTATATTGATGGGAACGCCACGCTTGAGCAGGCGATGCCGATTTTTGAGTTGACCGGTCAAACGTATTTGCCCGTTGTCACATTGGGTGATGAGAACACGCCACCAGAGCTATGGGGCGTCTTGTTCCAAGTTGATGCGCTACGCGCGATGAACAAAGCTTTGGCAGAAACCGCAGCCGAAGAGCATTCTTAAACCTGCTCTACAGCAACTTTGTCAGTGTAGAACGCAAGATAACCTTTGATCTGGGCGACAGCCTCAATCGGGTCTTCATAGCTCCAAGCGGCGTCTGCTATTGGGCCGCTTTTGGCGATGATCGCGTAATGCGTTGCCGTCCCTTTATGGGGGCAGATCGAAGCTGTTTCTGATTTCTCAAGAAATGCCGTCGCAAAGTCACTGCGTGGAAAGTAGATGACAGCTGGGTAATCGCCTTCTTTCAGCTCAAGCGCGTTTCGGCTTTCGCCAAGAACCGCACCTGCAGCACGAATAACCCATGTTCCTGTGGCGGGCGTAATCAGAATACGATTTGTCATGGAAACTACCTTCTAAAAATCACAGTGGAGCGCAAGCAGCGTTGAGCCAACCAAGCGCGGCTCCATCCACTCGGGGAGCCAGAAGGGACAATGTATCCGCGTGATAGCAATCAATCCAGTCCCGCTCTGACTGGTTCAGGATTTGGGTGTCGATTAGGCTGCGATCCAGCGGAACATAGGTTAGCGTATCAAACGCAAGCATGTCGCGTGCATCTGCGCCCGCCAGTTCAGGGGCGTCTACAACGACAATAAGGTTCTCAATACGGATACCAAATGCGCCTTCGCGATAATAACCGGGCTCGTTGGATACGATCATGCCGGACTGGAACGGCACTGTGGCACGACGTGAAATGCCTTGCGGTCCCTCGTGCACGCTTAGATAGCTACCAACGCCGTGACCCGTTCCATGATCATAGTCTTGCCCTGCAGCCCAAAGTGGCACACGCGCCAGCGCGTCCAAATGCTGGCCGCTTAACCCCTTTGGGAACCGCACAAGGCTGATTGCAATCATGCCCTGCAAGACCCGCGTGTAGCAGGTTTTGTGTTCATCTTGTGGGGTGCCAATAGCAATTGTGCGTGTGATATCTGTCGTGCCATCGCTATATTGGCCACCACTGTCTACCAACAACAGCTCGCCCGTGTTCACTGCGCGATTGCTCTCTTCGGTCACGCGGTAATGGACGATAGCGCCATGTGGGCCAGCACCCGAGATCGTTTCAAAGCTGATATCGCGCAACAGATTGGTCGCGACGCGAAACCCTTCGAGAGCTTTGACCACATCAATTTCGGTAAGCTGACCCTTGTGCGCCTCTGCATTTAGCCATGCAAGGAACTGAACCATCGCGACACCATCGCGCAGGTGGGCTGCTTTTGCGCCATCAATCTCGGTCTTGTTCTTGATCGCCTTGGCCAGCAGGCACGGATCTGGACCATGGGAAACCTGAACGCCAGAGTCTGTCAGCAGGCGGGCGACCGCGAGCGGACACGACTTTGGATCGATTTGCACATCCGACGTGAACTGCTCCAAGTCGGCGGAAAACTGGACTTCGGATTTTACAGTTATATCTGGGCCAAGGTGTTCGGCCAACCGATCGGTTTTGCCCTCCAATGCGTAGAGGGTCACAGCGCCACTTTGATCTAGCGTGGCAAATGCCTGTGGGACTGGGTTGCGTTCGATGTCGGTGCCACGGATGTTCAACAGCCACGCGATGCTGTCGGGTAGTGTGATGACAGTGCACGCCGCCGCAAGGGCTTTGCCAAGGCGTTGCCGCTTTTCGACATGGGCTTCACCGGCGAATGACATTGGATGTTCGGTGAACGGCGCATCAGGGCGGGCAGGGCGGTCGTCCCAAATCGCGTCCACAAGATTGTCGTACGACACGAGCGTTATATCACTGCCATGCAGCGATTTGCGTAGTGCTTTGATTTCATCAACGCTATGTAACCACGGGTCAAATCCAACTTTCCCACCTTGTCGAAGTTGTTCGCGCAGCCATGGGCCAAGCTGTGTCTCCGGCCAATGCACTGGGGTGAAATCGCCGGCTATCTGTTGCCTGACCTGTACGCGGTAACGTCCGTCGATAAACACCCCTGCTATGTCATGCAGTGCTGCGCAAAAGCCCGCAGAGCCGGTAAAGCCAGTCAACCAACCCAGACGCGCATCACATGGGGCAACATATTCGCCTTGGAATGCATCAGCCCTTGGGATTAGGAAACCATCCATTTTGGCGGCGGTCATCTGATCGCGAAGTGCAGCCAGTCTAGGTGGGCCTTGTTCAGGCGAAGATTGTGACGCGAACGTTTGAAACATATGACTTTTCCTTCGTTCAGTAAGGACGCCTGATTGGCCTATCTGCCCTTACGCATTCCCATTGTGCGTGCGCGTTTGCGCGGATCTGTATCGAACAAACTAGCCAACTGTTCGGTGATTGCACCGGCCAACTGTTCGGCATCTGTGATGGTCACGGCGCGTTCATAGTAGCGTGTCACATCATGGCCGATGCCAATCGCTACCAGTTCAACTGCTTTGCGCTTTTCGACCATGGCAATGACATCGCGCAGGTGCTTTTCAAGGTAGTTGGCAGGATTCACAGACAATGTGCTGTCATCAACCGGCGCGCCGTCTGAGATCACCATCAATACTTTGCGTTGCTCAGGACGGGCCATCATCCGACGGTGTGCCCATTCAAGTGCCTCACCATCGATGTTTTCTTTCAGCAGACCCTCTTTCATCATCAACCCAAGGTTCGGGCGCGCGCGGCGCCAAGGCGCATCGGCTGATTTATAGATGATGTGGCGTAGATCATTCAGTCGACCCGGCGTGACAGGGCGCCCGTCGGCAAGCCATTTTTCACGGGCCAATCCGCCTTTCCAAGCTTTGGTCGTAAAACCTAGAATTTCGACTTTGACAGCGCAGCGTTCCAGCGTGCGGGCCATAACATCAGCACAAATCGCGGCGATGGAAATCGGGCGACCACGCATAGAGCCCGAGTTATCCAAGAGCAGCGTCACACAGGTGTCGCGGAACTCTGTGTCCTTCTCCATCTTGAACGACAGAGGCGTCGTTGGGTTTGAAACCACGCGGGCAAGGCGACCTGCATCAAGGATACCTTCCTCAAGATCAAACTCCCAAGAGCGGTTCTGCTGTGCCTGCAAGCGGCGCTGCAATTTATTGGCCAAGCGTGAAACCGCGCCCTTCAGGGGCTCAAGCTGTTGGTCAAGATATGCGCGCAGGCGCTCAAGCTCGACTGGCTCGGCCAAGTCTTCGGCGCGCACTTCTTCGTCGTTATCTGTTGAAAACACTTGGTAATTTGGATCAGCGTCCGAGATAGGCAGCGGCGCTGGCGGTTCAAGCGGCGCCTCGCCATCGGGCATTTCAGTCTCTTCGCCCATTTCTGCATCAGCTTGTTCATCCATGCTGATTTCAGCTTGGGATTGGTCTTGCTGATCTTCTTGGGCTTGCTCGGGTGAGGCTTCTGCCTCTTCGCCTTCGCTCTCGTCGTCGCCAGTGCTATCAGGCTCGTCCTGATCGTCTTGGTTCTGCTCGGCCTCGTCCTCAAGGTCTTCATCCGCGCTGTCAGGATCATCGCCAAGCTGATCGGCATAACCAAGATCCGAGATCATTTGACGTGCGAACTTAGCAAATGCTTTTTGGTCGCTCAGAATATCAGTGAGGTTTTCAAGCGTGCCGCCTGCCTGATCCTCAATAAACCCACGCCAGAGGTTCATCACGTTTTCTGCACCTTTTGGGAGGTCACGACCTGTCGCAAGATGACGGATCAAATAACCAGCAGCTGTCGCCAATGGCGCATTCGCGGAATCGCTGACCTGATCGTAGCCTTTGCGCTGCGCCTCGTTCCCGATCTTTGCGTCAATATTGCCAGCCGTGCCGGGCATGTGCTGCGCACCCACGGCTTCGATGCGGGCGGTCTCCATTGCTTCGTACAAGTCGCGGGCCATCTGGCCTTGGGGCATGTAGCGTGCGTTGGTTTTTGTGTCGTGGAATTTATGGCGCAGGGCAAAGGCGTCTGCCGTACCGCGTGCAAGAAGAACCTCTTCGCGGGTAAGCCTGCGCGACACTTGTGGCAAACGGATTGTATCGGCAGTTTGTCCCGCAGGATCGACAGAAAAAGATACCGATAGCTCGGCATCGTCAGCCATAACTTTGGTCGCCTCGGCGAGGGCCTTTTTGAACGGATCAGCTGGGTTATCGGTTGGTTTGTTCATTTGTTTCGCATCTTTTTAACAGCCCAGACGCTGCCCGCGCCAATTGTGAAAATCGCACATCCAGTTGCAATAACTGGCAATGCCGCGAAAGTTGCAGCAGGTAGTCCAATTGTTCCGGTCAAATAACCACCCGTCGACAAAATGGGCAGCAATGACGAATGGCTTACAGCTCCAACACCGAACGCACTCAAACCTGCATACGTCCCGCCGGTAACAACTGTCGAAGCCGCTCCAAATTTGGTAAGTCCCTTAGCCCGCATGAATAGCCTTCCTGTCGATTCTGCGAACTACCCCAAGCTCAGGCTTACTGCGCTTTCTGGCAGTTCTTCATCAAAGCAACGCTGGTAGAATTCAGCGACTGTTTGGCGCTCAAGCTCATCACATTTGTTAAGGAATGACAGGCGGAAAGCGTAGCCAACATCTTGGAAGATGCGGGCGTTTTCAGCCCATGCCAGAACGGTACGCGGTGACATAACTGTCGACAAATCGCCGTTCATGAATGCTGTGCGTGTCAAATCAGCCACTGTGACCATCTGGTGCACGATCTTGCGACCGCTCTCAGAATTGTAATGGGGTGACTTGCCCAGAACGATGGCTGCTTCGGCATCGTTTGAAAGATAATTCAACGTCGCAACAAGTGACCAACGGTCCATCTGGGCTTGGTTGATTTGCTGTGTACCGTGGTAAAGGCCAGTCGTGTCGCCCAAACCAACAGTGTTTGCAGTCGCAAACAGGCGGAATGATGGGTGCGGCGTTATGATTTCGTTCTGGTCCATCAGCGTCAATTTGCCATCAGCCTCGAGAACGCGCTGGATCACGAACATAACATCGGCGCGACCCGCGTCGTACTCATCGAAAACAATCGCGACTGGGTTGCGCAGGGCCCACGGCAAAATGCCTTCGTGGAATTCAGTTACCTGAACACCGTCACGCAATTTGATCGCATCTTTACCGATCAAGTCGATCCGAGAGATGTGGCTATCGAGGTTCACACGCACTGCAGGCCAGTTAAGACGGGCTGCAACCTGTTCGATGTGCGTTGATTTACCTGTTCCGTGGTAACCTTGGATCATGACGCGGCGGTTATAACCAAAGCCCGCGAGGATCGCCAAAGTCGTATCGGGGTCAAATTTATAAGTGCTATCGATCTCAGGCACGCGGTCAGATTTGCCAGCAAAACCTTTGACTTTCATGTCGCTATCGATGCCAAACACCTCACGAACAGAAATATCTTCGGTTGGTTTCTCGAGCTCGTTCTGTGTGCCGTCAGCCATGTCAAAAGTGCCTTCTCAGATAGCGTGTCACGTTGGATTAGAAGTGCAACATATAGCGATGTTCGGCAAGGGGAAGACGATAAGGCCAGATCAACGGGTTCGGATGCAATAAAAGTCGTCCGATATTAGATTTTGGAACCAAAATTGTTGCGCCACCTTCAATATTGGCACCCTTTTTGGGTAAGATTTTAACGAACTTCGCGCTGTTCGCAGATTCTTCCTATGGTTGCCCCGATTTGGGCGCATTCTGCTGGTTATAAAAACGTATTATGAATACCGGAGCCGCCATGCCCGCTGCCAAATTTAAACGACTTAGAATTACCGATGGTGAACAAAGCATTTTGTTCGCCCTTTTTGTCGTCGCTGTTTTCGGTGCAGGCGTTGCATTCGTCGTTGTGAACCAATTGGGCGGTTCAGAACACATCATCCGCCCTTTGACAGCTTATGATATTTGGTCAATCTGTTCCGGCGCTTTTGGCGCTGCAATTGGTTTCTACTTGGGGCGCGATTGGTTCGGGTTTCCGGGGCTTCGCGGCGTAGGGCAGGCGTGCCTTGGCATCGTCGTGGTCAGCTTTATCGGGTCAATTGTCGGTGGGACAATGGCGTTACCATTCTATGGCACAATGTTTGGACCATTTTCTGTCGCGATAACAATGGCAGGCGCGCCATTGCTCGCTGTATTCTGGTCATGCACGCTTATGTCGGCACATTTGTTGGTCGCCGTATGGCGCCGTGAGCGCGATACGGTCTTTTTATCACTTGAGCGCCAAGTTATGGCGTCCAGCGCGCGCCCTATTTCTCTTTGAAACTGCGGCTGACTTTGATCTGATCCCAAGCCCATACGACTTCTGCCAACTGATCTTCTTGGCTACGGTCGCCGCCATTCATGTCCGGATGCAGCACTTTGATAAGCGCTTTGTACGCTTTGCGAATCTCAGGCTTGGTCCAGTTATCTTTGGCTTCCAAAATTTCAATCGCACGGCGTTCGGTCGGGGGCAGGCGACGCGCTGCTGCAGCACCACGACCAGGGTTTTGTGTCGCGTTTACACCAAGCACCTGATGCGGGTCATCAACACCTAGGCGGGCCCATGCGGCTTCTTCGACAGTTCGCTTGAACGCTTTTGTAGGGCGCTCCCATGTGCGGTCCTTATCCATCTGGGCCATAAGTTCAGCCTCAGACGTTCCGTCAAAGAAATTCCATTTCAAGTTATATTCGCGCACGTGTTCTTGGCAGAACCACAAAAAGTCGTCGGTTTGCCCCGGTGACTTTGGTGCGCGGAATTTGCCCGACAGTTCACAGCCCTCGTGATCACAGACCCTCTGAGAAGTCTCTGAAGCACCTGACATACCACGCCGTCCGCGTGGATTTTTCTTCTTCGCGTTTGAAACTGACATATCAAAGCCGAAGGGGTCTTTTTTGTTCATAGCGCGATTTACCTTTAAGACTCGACCACGCGACAATAGACGCTTGAGCGCAGGATAGAAGGGGCAGAGAGAAAATAATGGGACTTGAAACCGAGATAAAAGACGCAATCACATCTGGACTGACACCAGAATCTTTAGAAGTTATCAACGAAAGCGCAATGCACGCTGGGCATGCGGGTGATGATGGTACTGGCGAAAGTCATTGGAAGGTGGTGATACGAGCACCATCTTTAGATCCGATGTCACGAATTGCGCGTCACCGTGCGGTTCACAGCGCGTTGGGTCCGGCAATAATTGGCCGAATCCATGCTCTTACAATCGATATTTTGTAGGTAAAATGCAAATAACCACGTCTGGCTATTCCGCAGCCAGACGTGGTTCTTTGCGTTCTGGGTCGCCCTCTAGCGGCTTGTTTTCAAGCATTTGCACGTCTTCGGGCGCTTCAATCGCCTCGGCGGCAGGCGCTTCTACAGCAGCGACAGGCGGAGCTTCTGCTTCGGTTGCAACCAATGGCTTGCGGAAAACCAGCATATTTTGGAATGTCGTCGTGCGTCCGGTTAGGCCCGTACGCTCTTCGCACGGCAGGGTGTCGCTGCGAACGTATTCCCAACCCGCGGCGCCATATTCGTTCATGACGGTCTGAATTGCATTCGCAAAGCGGTCTTCGGTCGTTTTGACTCCACGCGCTTTCAGCCCCTTTTTAGGTGCCGGTACAACTGCGTATTCATATGCTGACATGGTCTTTTCCCTGAAATCGACTGGATTTGTATATCAACTCAGACCCTCTGCGAAAAGGATTCGGTTAGCAAAAAGATTGACGGTGACGTGCCGAACTAGGGGTGGTGGTTCGGACCGATCGGTTTCGCCAGATATATGCCTCGTCGCGCCAAATGGGTGGTGCGCCTAGGGCACACCACGTATTTTACAGGCCAAGCTTGGCGGCGATGATCTGGTTTACAACGGCAGGGTTTGCCTGACCGCCGGTGGCTTTCATCACCTGACCAACAAACCAACCAGCAAGCTTTGGGTTCTGCTTGGCTTTTTCCACCTGCGCTGGGTTTGCTGCAATGATCTCGTCAACAGCAGCTTCGATAGCACCTGTGTCTGTGACTTGCTTCATGCCTTCAGTCTCGACGATTTCGGTCGGGTCGCGGTCGGATGTGTAGGCAATTTCAAACACGTCTTTCGCCATTTTGCCCGAGATATCGCCAGATTTGATCAAGCCAACGATCTGGCCCAAACGCTCTGCTGAAATCGGGCTGTCATCGACAGACTTTTCGTCCTTCTTAAGCCGACCGAACAATTCGTTGATCACCCAGTTGGCTGACAGCTTGCCATCACGACCTTCTGCGACCTGTTCAAAGAATGCCGCATTTTCGGCTTCGGCAGTCAGAACGCTGGCGTCATAGTCTGACAGGCTAAAGTCACTAATAAAACGTGCCTTCTTGGCGTCAGGAAGTTCGGGCAGCGATGCTTTGATATCATCAACCCAAGCCTGCTCAATCTCTAGCGGCAGAAGGTCAGGATCTGGGAAGTAACGGTAATCGTGCGCTTCTTCTTTTGACCGCATTGAACGTGTTTCGTTCTTGTCTGGATCGTACAGGCGGGTTTCCTGAACAACTTTCTGTCCATCCTCAAGGAGGGCTATTTGGCGACGTGCCTCAACATCAATGGCTTGCTGGATAAAGCGCATTGAGTTCATGTTCTTGATTTCGCAACGCGTACCAAGATGCGCAAAGTCTTGCGTCTCTTGGTACTTCTCGTAATCGCCGGGACGACAGATTGAGACGTTAACATCGGCACGCATGTTGCCGTTCTGCATGTTGCCATCGCAAGTTCCAAGGTAGCGCAGGATTTGGCGGAGCTTGAGAACAAACGCAGCGGCTTCTTCTGGGCCACGAATGTCAGGGCGGCTGACGATTTCCATCAAAGCGACGCCTGTCCGGTTCAGGTCAACAAAGGACATGTTCGGGTCCATATCGTGCACAGATTTTCCTGCATCCTGCTCAAGGTGGATACGTTCAATGCGCACGTTACGTGCCGTGCCTTCGTATGGGCCCGGACCCATTTCAACCAACACTTCACCTTCGCCCACAATCGGGTGGTAAAGTTGGGAAATCTGGTAGCCTTGCGGCAGGTCAGGGTAAAAGTAATTCTTGCGATCAAATGCGCTGAACAAGTTGATCTGGGCATTCAGGCCAAGACCGGTGCGCACTGCCTGTTCAACACAGCCATCATTGATCACTGGCAACATGCCGGGCATGCCCGCGTCAACAAATGCGACGTTTGAATTTGGCTCGGCTCCGAAGAGTGTCGATGCACCCGAGAACAGCTTGGCCTTGGTTGCGACTTGCGCGTGAACCTCAAGTCCGATCACAAGCTCCCAATCGTATTTGGCGCCCGCAATAACTTTGGGAGTTGGGGAATCGTATGTAAGGTCAAGCATCTGTTGTCTCCGGCGGATTTGTTAAGGCTGGTTCTAAGTCAGCAAACCCCGAGGGACAAGCAGAGTTGCAGTATTCATCAGGTCCAGATTTGTCGCAGGCTTGGCCACAAATTGCCGCCAGACCAGAGTAATTCTTGCAAACAGCTGAACATATGCGGCAAATTCGGCCTTATGACATTTGCTAAATCAATCCTGGGGGGGATTTGCGCGGCATTAATGGCGACATCTGCCTTTGCAGAAGGTGCCATTCGCCCGTTTTCCCGCGATGACGCTGTCGCTGCGCAACAACAGGTTGCTGGGGACCGTTTGGCTGCATTTCGTGCTGTCGCGCGTCCCGACCACATGATCCGGTATCCTGCATTTGTTGAAACACGCGAACCTGATGTGCGGCCACTTGCCCGTAACAGCTTTTTGCCAGCGACACGTTGGTCGTTTCAGCCAAACAGTGCCGTTTGGACACGTGCTGCTATGTCGGCGATCCAAGGCCACGGAGAGGGACTCGATTCGTTGGAACCGCGCGATATCGATCGTTGGTGTCCGGCATATGCAGATAACTCGCCTGAATTACGCACGGCGTTTTGGGTTGGTATGATGTCCGCGCTGGCCAAGCACGAAAGCACCTATAACCCAAACGCAGTTGGTGGTCCGAACCTTTGGTACGGTCTTTTGCAGATCTATCCCGATACGGCGCAGCGCTATGGGTGTCGTGCGCGAACTGGCGAAGAGCTGAAAGATCCGGTTGATAACTTAAGCTGTGCAGCCCGCATTATGAATGTCACCGTGGCCCGCGACAACGCGATTGCCGTGCACGATGGTCGTTGGCGCGGTGTTGCTGCAGATTGGGGGCCAATGTCGAACCGACGCAAGATACCTGAGATGGCATCGTGGACCGCGCGGCAAAGCTATTGCGTTGCACGCGATACCATCCGCCCGCAAATGCGGCCAACGGGATCGGATGCAATTCTGACGTCGATCAACGTGCCGGGGTTTGAACCTGAAGTGCGTCCAGAGCAGCGCCCGGCCGTCTCAGAAGCCCCAGAAGCCCCAGAAGCCCCAGAAGCAACGATCAGCACAATGAACGTCGACGCCGATCAGGGCTAAGCGTTTAAGATACGCCCGACCATTTCAGTAACATCCCGTGACAGGGCAGGCTTTGCCGCGATCCGCTCAAGTGCGGCGCGCATCAGGTTCTGCCGTGTGGGTGAATACCGCTTCCAGCTATCAAAAGCTGATACCATGCGGGCTGTTGTTTGCGGGTTCACATCATCAAGTTTAATCAACCAATCAGCAAGCAGCGCATAACCTGATCCATCTTCGGCGTGGAAACCTGCCGCATTACTAGAAAATGCACCCATAACGGCGCGGAAGCGGTTTGGGTTCTTCCAGTTAAAGTCAGCATCTTCAGTCAGCGCTTTAACTTTGCTGGCTGCTTGTTCCGGCGCGGCAAGGGCGGCTTGGATGCCGAACCACTTGTCCATCACAAGACGGTCAGGGGACCATTGGGCGCGGAATGCCTGCAGCTCGTTGTCGCCATGGCCGTTGGCCAGTAGTGTACGCAAAGCGTTGAGCTGTTGGGACATGTTATCCGCATCTGCGAATTGGGCAGCAGCCTGTTTGCCGCCATCAAGCCGCGTGAGCATCGCGAGGACCGTATTTCCGAGCGCGCGTTTCCCCGCACTCATCGCATCGGGAGAGTAATCACCCGTGACAGCCATCTTGGCGTATGTGCTGGCAAGATGGTCCTGCAAATGCTGCGCTATTTGCAGCTTGAGCGTGGTATGTGTGTGGTGGATCGCCAACGGATCGGGGGTGGTCCCAGATGCATGTAAGGCCTGTGCGGTTTCGCCCTCGGATGGAAGGGACAGGATAAGCGCGCGGAATGCAGGGTCCAATGTGTCGTCGCGCAGTACAGCCAGAAGGCCATTCAAATAACCTAAGTCAGCAGCAGCGTCATCGCGTACCATATGGACTAAGACATCGGCGGCTAACGCATTGCCTGCTTCCCAGCGGTTAAATGTATCGGTGTCATGCGCCAACAAAAACGCACGCTCTGCGTTGGTTTGCTCTCTCTCAAGGATCACAGGGGCCGAGAATTCACGCAAGATGCTTGGGATAGGCTTCGCGCTCAGGCCTTCGAATACAAATGTTTGTTCCGCTTGGGTCAGTTCCAGCAAGGTCGTTGCGACAACTTCGGTTCCGCCCTCAGCCAATAAACCAACGGCAATCGGGATCACCATCGGGGCTTTGTCTGCCAAATCGGGCGTGGCTGGTGTGCTTTGTGTGAAATGCAAACGGTAGGTGCCGTCTGCATAGTCCTCGGAAACCTTAACGTGGGGCGTGCCCGCCTGCGCATACCACAGCGCAAACTGCGTCATGTCGCGGCCTGTTGCGTCTGCAAATGCAGCTAACCAATCTTCGATCGTGGCGGCTTGCCCATCGTGGCGGTCGAAATACAGGGTGACGGCCTTGGCATAGGCGTCATCACCAACAAGCCGTTTCAGCATCCCGATTAGTTCAGCGCCTTTTTCATAGACGGTCATTGTGTAGAAATTATTGATCTCAACAAAGCTCGCGGGGCGGACAGGGTGCGCAAGGGGGCCCGCATCTTCGCGAAACTGCCGTGCGCGCAGGGTTTTGACGTCGTCGATCCGCTTAACCGAGGCTGACCGCATGTCCGATGTGAACTGCTGATCGCGAAAGACCGTCAGTCCTTCTTTGAGGCAAAGCTGAAACCAGTCGCGGCAGGTAATGCGGTTGCCTGTCCAGTTGTGAAAGTACTCGTGCGCGATGATGGCTTCGATCCTCTCAAAATCAGCATCGGTCGAGGTGGCAGGCGACGCCAGAACACAGCTTGAGTTGAATATGTTCAAACCCTTGTTCTCCATTGCGCCCATATTAAAATCATCCACGGCAACGATGTTGAAGATGTCCAAGTCATACTCGCGGCCGTAGACTTCTTCGTCCCACTTCATTGATTTAATAAGGGCTTCCATGCCGAACGCGCATTTTGCTTCGTCTGGGCCGGGGCGCACGTAGATGTTCAGCGCGACATCATTGCCTGACATTGTAGTGAACGCGCCGGGATGGGCGACAAGATCACCTGCAACAAGTGCGAACAGATAGGCAGGCTTTGGCCACGGGTCATGCCATTCGGTCCAACCTTTGCCAGATGCTGCTGGATTGCCGTTGGACAAAAGCACCGGATAGTCGCCTTCGACGCGGACGGTAAAGACAGCCATGACATCGGGGCGGTCGGGGTAATAAGTAATTTTGCGGAAACCTTCGGCCTCGCACTGTGTGCAGTACATGCCGCCGGACATGTATAGGCCCTCAAGGGCGGTATTTGTTTCTGGGCTGATCTCAACCTCGGCCTCCCAGATAAAGGGGGCAGTTGGGACAAGGCAGGTCAAGCCGGTTGCGGTTACCGCAGGTGAAACTGGTTTCCCGTCAATCTTAGTGCTGATCAGTTTGAGATCTTCTCCGTGCAAAAAGAAGTCTGTTGTGACCGCATCGGGGTTAGGCCTGAACGCGATTTTGCTGATGACGCGGGTTGCCGTTGGTGACAGGATGAATGTCAAAGACACGGTGTCGATCAAATAGGCCGGTGGTGTATAGTCGGCCAGATAGATCGGCTGTGGTGTCGCATCATTCATTTCGGTTTCCTTTGAATATGTGGCGCTTGCAAGAAATACACCTTGATCAAATATCGAGTGATGGTGCTGCAAGCACAAGGGGCGCGACGGCTAGTATTTGGGCGTTCGCCCCGTACGGGCGGATTAATCAGTTGGTTTTTACAAAACTTACGTGGTCATCTGGCATACTTGCCCCAGATCGTATGAAGAACACGACATAGTTGTTCCACGGAGGGATGAAATGCCAAAGGCGATTAAGAAGGCAAATCTGCCGCAAAAGACCTGCGCTGTATGCGCTAAGCCCTTCACGTGGCGTAAGAAATGGGCGGCAGTTTGGGACGAGGTTAAGTACTGTTCTGAGCGGTGCCGTAGGTCGAAATCTTGAATTGGTAAAAAAATGTTACCAAATAAGTTGCCTATAGGAAACTTTTCTTCTACTTCCTAAGTAGAAACGATATGTCGCGTCTAAATAGCTATTAAGGAGCCACCAAATGGTCGACCGCATTGAAAAACATGGTCTGAAAGTAGACACGATCCTCGTGGACTTTCTTGAGAATAAAGCACTGCCCGGAACGGGTATCGCTGCGGATACATTCTGGGCAGGCTTTTCACAGCTGATCCACGACTTTGGCCCCCGCAACCAAGCGCTTTTGCAAAAGCGCGAAGAGATCCAAGAGCAGATCGATGCATACCATGTTGCCAACCGTGGTGCTGGGCATGATCAAGCCGCCTATGAGGCATTTCTAAGCGAGATCGGGTACCTTGTACCTGTTGGCGAAGACTTTCAGATCGAGACAACGAATGTTGACCCTGAAATCGCAGCGACACCAGGTCCACAGCTGGTTGTGCCGATCACCAATGCGCGTTTTGCGCTGAATGCAGCCAACGCACGTTGGGGCAGCCTATATGATGCGCTTTATGGTACTGATGCGTTGGGTTCACGTGCCGAACGCGGTGGATTTGACCAAGCACAGGGTGCCCGTGTTGTCGCGCGTGCCAAAGCATTCCTAGACGAGAGCTTTGCAATTGTTGGTGGGACCCATGCCGCTGCAACTGGTTATGCCGTACAGGATGGCGCTTTGCTGGTAGACGGCAAGCCGCTTGCTGATCCGGCTAAGTTCATTGGGTATCAGGGTGACGCTGCTGCGCCATCTGCAATTTTGCTGCGGAACAACCATCTACACGTTGAAATGGTGTTTGATGCGAACCACGCTATTGGCAAGTCAGACCCAGCACACCTTGCTGATGTACGTCTCGAAAGCGCGATCACTGCGATCATGGACTGCGAAGATAGTGTTGCCTGTGTGGATGCCGAAGACAAAGCATTGGCATACGGTAACTGGCTAGGCCTTATGCAGGGAAACCTGACTGCTGATCTGACAAAGAACGGCAAGGTGATGACCCGCCGTTTGTCAGACGACCGCACATACCAAGGTGCTGACGGTGATGTGACGATGAAGGGCCGCGCGCTTTTGTGGATCCGCAACGTGGGTCACTTGATGACGAATCCAGCAGTTCTTGATCGCGAAGGCAATGAAGCCTTTGAAGGTCTGATGGACGCTATGATTACAACGCTTGTTGCGATGCATGATTTGCAGCGTGAGGGTGGCAACTCTGCACATGGTTCTGTCTATGTGGTGAAGCCTAAGATGCATGGCCCAGAAGAGGTTGCGTTCACAAACGAGATTTTCAATCACGTTGAAAGCGCGCTCGGCTTGCCAGCAAACACCGTCAAGATCGGCATCATGGACGAGGAGCGCCGCACGACGGTGAACCTTAAGGAATGTATCCGCGCGGCTAAGTCCCGTGTGGCGTTTATCAACACAGGCTTCCTTGATCGTACAGGCGACGAAATCCACACCTCAATGGAGGCGGGACCGTTTAGCCGTAAGGACGAGATCAAAAAGCGGGGCTGGATCGCTGCATATGAAGACCAGAACGTTGATATCGGTCTGGCGTGTGGTTTCTCGGGCAAAGCCCAGATCGGCAAAGGTATGTGGGCGATGCCCGACATGATGGAAGCGATGGTTGAGCAGAAGATCGGTCATCCTAAGGCTGGTGCCACCTGCGCATGGGTGCCTAGCCCGACTGCCGCCACGCTGCACGCGATGCATTACCACGTTGTGGACGTTATGGATGTACAGGCGGCGCTTAAGTCTGGCGGCCCACGGGCGAAAGTCGGCGCGATCCTTGAGATCCCGCTTGAGGCGTCACCAAGCTGGACCGCCGCAGAAATCAGCCGCGAAGTTGAGAACAATGCGCAAGGTATCCTTGGATACGTCGTGCGTTGGGTTGATCAGGGTGTTGGTTGTTCCAAAGTGCCAGACATCAATGATGTGGGCCTGATGGAAGACCGTGCAACTTGCCGGATTTCAGCACAGGCACTTGCCAACTGGCTGCACCACGATGTCGTGTCCGAGGCTGATGTGCTTGCCGCAATGCGCAAGATGGCAGCAGTCGTGGACGGGCAGAATGCAGACGATGCGTTGTACCGTCCTATGGCACCAACATTTGATGGCATCGCGTTCCAAGCTGCATGTGATCTGGTGTTCCAAGGCCGTATCCAGCCATCTGGATACACCGAGGCTGTTCTGCACCGTCGCCGTCTCGAGCTTAAAGCACAACGTAATCACTAATACTTACGGGCCAAAGCCCACCCTATAGGAGGCCGACATGGCTGATATTTCAATTTCTAAAGCGCGGGTCATCATCCGCAAAACCCTCGCTAAAGGCCGCGAGATGGACCTGAAGCCTTTATCAGTTGTCGTGCTTGACGCTGGTGGGCACGTCAAAGCGTTTGAGCGTGAAGATGGCGCAGCACCAGGTCGTTTCGCGATCGCACACGGCAAAGCGTATGGCGCTGTCATGCTGGGTATGGCTGGCAAGGCGCAGATGGCCCGTGCAGAGCAGCAAGCCTACTTTATGGCTGCTGTGAATGGCGTGTTTGGTGGTCAGGTTGTGCCTGTGCCAGGTGGTGTGTTGCTACGTGACAAGCGCGGTGCCGTTATCGGTGCTGTTGGCGTGACTGGTGATACATCAGACAACGATTCCGATGCGGCAATGGCTGGAATCGAAGCTGCGGGTGTTACGGGCGAAGCGTAAGCTTTAACTCTGTGAGACCATGAATACCGATCCGTTGCAGATACTGCGGCGGATCGTTTTCGTTTGAGAGCCTAAGATCAGGATATTTCGCAAACAGCTGCGTAATCGCGATCTGTGCCTCGGTCCTTGCCAACTGCATGCCAAGACAGACATGTGGGCCATGCCCAAACCCAAGATGTGCATTAGGGCGGCGATCAGCAATAAATGTTTCGGGCGTGTCAAAGCGGGCAGGGTCGTGATTGGCCGCAATCAATAGCGCCATGATCTGATCGCCCTTCTTGAGAGCGGTTCCCTCAATCTGGGTGTCTTGGGTCACAAAATGCGGCTTGGTCATCATGACGGGGTTTGAGAACCGCATCACTTCCTCAATCAAAAGGGGCAGTGTTTCTGGTTTCGTTTCTAATGCGGCGCGGGCGCTGGGCCTTGTTGCAAGTGTAAGCAGTGTCATCGCAATCAGATGCACTGTCGTCTCGTGGCCCGCGATGAACAGTGTGACAACCATCGCCAGCAACTCATCCTCGGACAAGCTATCACCGGTATCTTCTGCTGCGACAAGATCCGCAATCAGGCCCGCACGTGGATTGGCACGCACATTGGCGAAATCAGCGCGAAAGTAACGCATGGTGCGGTACAGCCCGGGGAACGCCTTGATCACCGACCATTTATTCACCGGCCCCGAGAGAGGCGAGATCATTGCGGCAACACGGTCGCGATCTGCATCTGGCAGGCCCAACAACGCACAAATCGCCATCAGGGGCAGTGGACGCGCGTAGGCGTTGATGATGTCTACAGGTTTGCTTGGGTCAATTTTATCAAGCAAGCCATCGGCCATCTGAGCAAGTTCAGGACGTAGGTCATCAATGTTCGTGCGGGCAAATGCTTGGTCAACCAATCCGCGCAGCCGTTTATGATCTGCGCCATCTTTGCCCAGCATGTTGCCAAACAAAGGCTGCATAAACCGTGGAAAAAACCAAAAGCGCTGGGCGAGAGATTTGCCAGTAATTGGCCTAGGGTCGCGCACAAAACGTGCGGGGTCTTTTAACACAATCCGTGCTGCGGCGTCTGATGTCGTAAACCATGTCTTTCCGATAAACGGGATTTTTGCCCGCACAACCGGCGCATCATCGCGCATCTGCGCCAGCATTGGGGCAGGGTCCTGTAGGAACGCCAGCGAAGTGAGATCATAGGTCATAAGATCAATTTTACCGATCGTGCGTAAATTCACCCTGAATTGTGCGCCTGCTTTGCCTTTTCATCAAGGGCAAGCTGGGTGTAACATTGCGTTCAAAGCAGAAGGATAAGTTATGTCGCGCCCCGTTATTGGTATCATTGGCAACAGTTTCTTGATCAATGATCAATACCCTGCCCATGCAGCAGGCACGATAAATACCGAGGCTGTGCGATACGCTGTCGACGGTATCCCGATGATAATTCCGTCTGATCCGGACATGGTAACCGTCGATGAACTGATGACCGTCTGCGATGGTTTTCTGTTCACAGGTGGTCGCCCAAACGTACACCCAGAAGAATACGGCGAGCCTGAAACCGAAGCGCACGGCGAATTCGACCGCGCACGCGATGGTATCGCATTACCGTTGATCCGTGCGTGTGTAGCGGCAGGTCAGCCGATCATAGGTGTTTGCCGTGGCTTTCAAGAGGTGAACGTGGCGATGGGCGGAACGCTTTATCCCGAGATTCGCGATCTTCCCGGACGCGATAATCACCGCATGCCACCAGATGGCACATTAGAAGAGAAATTCGCGCTAAGGCACACGGTCACGTTTTCTGATGGTGGCCAGTTTCACCGTCTGATTGGTAAGCGCGAAGTGATGACCAACACGTTGCACGGTCAAGGGATCAAGGTTGCTGGCCCTCGCGTCGTAGTGGACGGTCACGCGCCGGATGGCACGCCTGAGGCTATCTATGTGGCAGATGCACCTGGGTTCACGATGTCAGTGCAATGGCACCCTGAATGGCGGGCGGATTCTGATCCAGTATCAAAGCCGCTGTTCGCTGCGTTTGGCGACGCCTGTCGCATGTGGGCCAAGGGCGAACGGCCGGACTTGCGCAAGTCTGCTTGATCATATCTTGCTTGATTGGACCGATTGCCTGATATGATTGTGGCAACATCCATTTAGGAGAGAGCAATTGAGACGTTCACGCATCAACGAAATTATGGCGCAAGCAGACGAAATGATCCGTTCATACGGATTTACCCTGCCGCCTTGGGCGTATTGGTCGCCGGAAGAGTTCGTCGCACGCAAGGCTGATGCTGTGAACGTTATTTCCGCACGAAATGGTTGGGATATTACGGACTATGGCGCAGGAAATTACGAAGAAATGGGGTTGTTCTTGTTCACCTTGCGCAATGGTCGATTAGCAGATCTGCAGCGCGGTGGCGGCATGTGCTACGCTGAGAAATTGTTGATATCAAAGCAAGATCAGCTGTCCCCGATGCACACCCACGTCATCAAGGCCGAGGATATTATCAACCGTGGCGGCGCAACTTTGGTTGTTGAACTTTACGGTTCTGACGCTGAAGGGCGCTTTGACGAGACCGCAGGCGGAACAGTGTTCTGCGATGGAATTGAACGCCAGTATGCACCAGGTGAAAAGTTGAAATTCGCACCGGGAGAGAGCGTCACACTGATGCCAGGAGATTGGCATGCGTTTTGGGGTGAGGGTGGCGACGTTCTGATTGGTGAGGTTTCAACCGTAAACGATGACGAAACCGACAACGTTTTCCGTGAGCCGATTGGGCGGTTCGCGGAGATCGAAGAAGACGTCGCGCCAACACACCTTCTTGTCAGTGACTACGACAAATGGCTTGCCTGATCATTCACGACTATTGAAAACGAAAACCTGTCCCCAGATGTTATCGCGAAACATCTGGGGGCAGTTATTCTAGGTCCGAACCAGCTCGGCTTCGTGCCGCTTAAGACAACGGCGGGCCGTGGTGCCGTAACCGTTTGCATTGGTCCGTAACTCAGGAAACACACCAAACAACTCTTCGCGGGCGGCCTCGGTCACGCCATCAAGCCCAACAAGGCCCGGATGGAAACTTTCAGATGCTGCGCCATCGGCAAAGACGATCTCGTGTTCGTCAAACATCATGTGAATGTAGGTGACGGTTCCACCTTCGTTCTGCGTGACGTATTTTCCATCAACCATGTGCGTCGCCGAGACAAGAACCTCTCTTTCACCAAAGAGTAATTCAGCACGGTAACCTTGAAACAACATCCGATGTTGCGGTGAAACAAGTAGATCACGGTCGAGACCTGTCACCGCGCCAGGACGGATTCGGATTGGTGCAAAGCGACCGACCGCGGGCACAGTGCGGGATTGAATCCACCGAATTGGTTGAAGGCCATGATCGCGCGTCACGACTAAGTCACCAACCTTTAATGATGTGATGTCGCGTGCGCCGAAGGGGGTAGCGATTTGCGTACCAGGTGTGAAGCAGATGATGTTTTCAATCTCAGAGAAGTTGAGAAGGGTGCCATCATCCATTTGGACAGAGCCCGAGAACGTTTCATTGCCGTTTGCGTTGATGCCATCGGATACTTTTATCAGCGTCGATAGATCGGCGCCCGTACCCAACTGCAAGGTGTCACCTTCAAGCGTGTTTGGATCGCCGTCATCTGGGGTTTCACCACCAGACCCGCCAACGATAGTAATCGTACCGTTCGCTGCTTCACCAAGGTTTTCGTAGGAAAACGTGTCGTCGCCTGTGCCGCCGTCAATGCTATCTCCGTCTGAGAAGATCGTCGTATCGTCGCCAGAGCCACCGAAGACTGTATCGGAACCAAGCCCGCCAGTGATTGTGTCGTTACCTGCACCCGCTTCGATCAGGTCGTCGTTGGATGCATAGCTAGGAATGACCGCATCGCCGTTATCGACCAAATCACCGTCTGTATCACCCAGATAAGAGCCGTCGATGACATCATTGCCAGATGTACCGGACACCGTGCCATCTGACAGCGGGATGCCGATTGCGTTAAGGTAGAATGGATCGTCCGCATCGGTCGGCGAAATGCCATTTAGCGTGATGCTTTCACCATTCGGGAATGTCAGTACAGCATTGCCCGCGCCATCATCAGAAACAACGACGTCGTTTACATTGACAGGTTCACGGTCCGGATCGCCCGATGGGCGGTCAAAAAGGCCAGTCACATCAAGGGTGTCTATGCCTGTAAATGTACCGTCGCCATTTGGTGTTGGTGCGTCAAAGTTTGAGACAACATCACTGCCAAAGTCATCATTTAGGATGACAACGTCAGCGTCCTGATCCGGATTGCCTGATGGGCCCGTGCCCAGATCGATGATGTCATCGCCCAAACCCGCTTCGATGGTGTCTGCACCTTGACCGAGATCGATAGTGTCGTTCCCGTCAGAGCCAGTGGCGCTGTCGTC
>JAWUXS010000004.1:0-7802 GCA_034111185.1 Paracoccaceae bacterium
TCTTCTGCGAACCAATAGGCATGCTTGGTTCACACGATCGACATGGCCAAACATGATGACGCCGACAAAATGCCGCCCGTATCAAGCCAACGAAGGCAAAACCGGCGCTGTGCTTAAGCCAATGCGCCCCACCAACCGGTGGGGCAGATCCGGGCAAAAGCACCCGCACTGGGCAAATCCCCATAGCAACAAACGATCCAACAAGACCAACCCCGCGATTTCCCGCTTGAGCGCTTCTCCGACGCAAGGCAACGATCTGCGTCACACAAACGCCGCGCCCAGCGTCCGAGAAACCTATACCTTTATGTAGGTTTTCACTATCGGCCCAGAGCCGCATTTCGACGAACGGTCACGATGTTGCAATGCGGCCCACCGAAGGAGACATTCGTGCATCACGCAGCATTTTGTAGGCTCAAATCTCGGTATGCGGACAAACTGGTTCTTGGCCTCGGCACGAACAGTGGCTGCTTTCGATTGGCAGCTTATACAACGGGCGCATCGCAGGAGACAGCGATTTGGGACCGATGGCAACGTAGAGATTCCACTCAGTTCAATTTGGCGCGGCCACAATGCTAATGATATCAGACGGCGCATCTTTTTATTCTTCTAAATGTGGTGCTTTCCAGACTTGCAACGACGCTGACTTCCGTCACAATGATTATCCAGCGACGGCTGGAAGTTGCAGTGCGACTTCCAGTAAAAGCGATTGGCGAAATTCCTCAAGTCAGAACTGGAAATCTGACGGTTGCTTGAAATGATCGACCACCAAATAGCTAGCCTAAGAATTATGCTGGCGGAACTTCAACAAATTTAGATCGACCTTTTAAAGGACGCGTGCCATGCAAACTGACCCAGGCGCTGACGACACAAAACCGGGTGAACCTGAGTTTGCGCGACGCAAAGGCGACACAGTTTGGAAGGTATTGTTCCATCCGGCATTGCGCATCGTCATCCCGACCTTGATCACTGCACTGGCACTTTATGTGCTCCATCGTATGTCGCTCGACATATCGCTGGGGGAGGTTAAGGCCGACGCGCGGATGTATCCTCTATACATCCTTGGTCTGTCTTTTGGAGCGATGTGCGCCAGCTATCTCGCCCTATCGTTGTATGATTTTTTCATCCTGCGCGAGGTGTCAGATGTACCGGTGCCTTTGCCTGTCACGATGATGACAGGCGTAAGCAGCATGGCCGTCTCCAACATGCTTGGATTTTCATGGCTGACAGGTGGCGCAATCCGATACCGGGTTTATTCGTCGTTTGGGATCGACGTCGGATCGATCGCGAAGCTGATTGCGACATCATGGATCGCATTTTTCTTTGGCCTTTCGATACTGCTGGGGGTCTTAATGGTGGCCCACCCGGTAGGGCTATCCGAAGTTGCCCATCTGCCAAAAGGCATTGAAACTGGCATTGGTTTTCTCATTCTGTTGGCCGTGGGCGCTTATTTTTTCTGGACTGCAAAAGCTCCCCGCTCCATTGGGTTTGGTGGTTTCAAACTGCAACTGCCGACGGCCAGTGTTGGTACAAAGCTAACCTCGATTACGATTGTCGATTTGGTTGCAACATCGCTGACGCTCTATGTGTTGATGCCGGATGAACTGTCGCAGAATTTCGCATTCTTCTTCGTCATATTTGTCGTCGCTGTTGGGTTGGGTATCCTCAGTCACTCCCCTGGCGGTTTGGGGGTGTTTGAGGCGACAATCATTGCGGGCCTTGGTGCGGCAGGTCGCTCTGATGCGATCGCCGCTCTTCTGATCTATCGCGTTATTTATACTATCCTGCCATTCTGTCTAGCCGTCGCCGGACTGACCATTGCATGGGGTGTGGCGAACCGGACCAAGGCCAGCAAAACATCACGCATGATATACACTGTAATCGGCCCAATCGTGCCATTGTTGGTGGCCGGCCTTGCCACATTGTCAGGTTCAATCTTGTTGATTTCTGGAAATCTACCGTCCGATCCGGGCCGTTTGGGCTTCCTGAAGGAGCTTCTGCCCCTCGGCATCGTTGAAACGTCGCACCTCATCGGGAGTGTCGTCGGCGTGCTCTTGATGATCGTTGCGCGGGGATTGTATCGCAGAATGTTCCGCGCGTGGTTGTTGGCGATGGTGTTGTTGGGATCGGGCTTCCTCGCGTCCCTGTTCAAAGGATTCGATTGGGAAGAAGCCCTGACCCTTGGTGCTGCCGCCGTAATCTTGTGGATATTCCGATCGGCGTTTTACCGTGCTGATGTGACCGGCGGGTTGCGGTTGAATTGGAAATGGATTTTCAGCGTTTCGCTTTTGGTTGCGGCAATCGGCTGGATTGGCATTTTCGCATATTCCAACGTCCAGTACTCTGACACCCTTTGGTGGCAGTTCGCTTGGAAAGGTGACACTTCACGTTTCTTGCGCGGAATGCTTGCCGTTGCCGTTGTTCTGGCGGCATTCATCCTGGACGCCTTGCTCAGCCGCCAATCAACGCGCCTGAAGCATGAGCCTATCCCCGATATTGTGCGGCAACTGACCGCGGGCTCCAGCACCGCAGAGGCAAGCATATCCCTAAGCGGGGACAAGAGGTTTATCGTTTCGGACGATCAGCGGGCTTACATTGCCTACGCAGACACAGGTCGCACTTTAGTTGCCAAGGGCGATCCGGTCGGAGATAAATCCGCTGGCATCGCTGTGATCTGGGATTTGCGCGAATTGGCTGATGTGATGGGCCGCCGGTGCGCGTTTTACAGCGTGTCTGAAAAATATCTGCCCACCTACCTCGACCTGGGATTACAAGTATTAAAGATCGGCGAGGTCGCCCGTGTGGACCTCCGCACCTTCAACCTCGAGGGATCGCGGCGCAAAGACTGGCGTCACGCCAAGGCACGCCTTGCGCGTGATAGCTACGAGTTCGACGTCATCAAAGCCGCTGATCTTGGCCCACACCTCGACAATTTGCGGGCTGTGTCAGACGCTTGGCTGAAACAAAAGAATAGCGCTGAAAAGGGGTTTTCGCTGGGATGGTTTCACAAATCCTACGTGCTGAATTTCGACCACGCAGTTATTCGTCACAAAGTGACGGGCCGGATCATCGCTTTTGCCAACTTGATGAAAGCGGGCGATCAATCTGAGTTGTCTATGGATCTGATGCGCTATGATCCCGAGGGGTCAAACGCAGCGATGGATGCATTGTTCGCAGATATGTTGCTTTGGGGCAAAGAACAGGGGTTTGCGTGGTTCTCACTGGGGGCAGCGCCATTGTCGGGTCTGGAAAACCGCAAACTTGCCCCCGCATGGAATCGCATTGGCAGCTTCCTCTATGAACACGGAACGCAATTTTATCACTTCGAAGGTTTGCGCGCGTTCAAGCAAAAATTTGACCCCGAATGGTCGCCTGAATACCTTGCCTGTTCAGGTCGTCTTGATGCCGCGCGGGTTCTATATGAAGTCAGTTTGCTCGTGTCTCGCGGAGTGAAAGGCATGAGCAATCACGCCACCTCGATTAAAGCTGCCAAAAACCCTATTAAAAACCGAAGCCGATATTAAAGGTTTTTGGCTCTCTCGTGATACCGGACATTCGTGCGACACGCAGCATACGGTAAAATCGGCTCACAAAACGATGAACGTGCTCAACTGCCTGCCCAAGCTATCACAGCCAAAGGCCAAAGCGGCGATCCACAACATCTGGCAGGCTGAGACCAAAGATGATGCGGAAAAGGCGTTCGATTTGTTCATCAAAATCTACGAACCCAAATATCCCAAGGCTGCGCTGTGCCTGCAGAAAGACCGGACCGGACCGAACTCATGGCATTCTTCGACTTCCCCGCCCAACATTGGCAGAGTATCCGCACCAGCAACCCAATTGAATCGGCCTTCGCCACGATCCGTCACCGCACCAAGCGATCAAAGGACTGCCTGTCACGCGATGGTATGCTGCATATCCCTCTCGTGACATTTCTTCGAAATGCACTGCCGGGCAACGGATGTTCAAGCTCGGGAAATGTGCTGAGCAAAACTGGAGGAAGCTACGCGGCTTTGACTACCTCACCAAAGTCATCACAGGCGTCACGTTCAAAGACGGAATTAAAGCCATCAACCCCAGCCAGATCGCCGCATGACCCAAACCCTCAAACACCAGATTTGACAATAACTCGAGCAGGCCTGTTTCCGCCGACAGAGCTCTCCACTTTTGGCAACAATTCGCCACTTCTGTTGCGGCCCATGATGCAATTGATTTATGTCAATCGCCACCCCACCCCCTACGGCAGTGGCAATTAGGTTTTCTGCAATAACGCCATCCTCAATCGCTACACGGCCCTTGGCATACCTTCACAAAGGCCGTAGAAAAAGTTCGGGTGGAAAAGGGGCAATCCGACCCTAGTCCGACTAATTCAACAAAGCCGACTTCAGGTAACGAACCCACTTACGGCAAGCCCCTTTGGGGCATATGATACAGTGCGAGAGGCAGATATGAATACCGATATCAAAATTGTTACCATGATAAAATGGGGCGTGGGCTATCCTGCAGACGCATTTAACCGCACCTACCGCGCCTTGAAGGTCAATTTGGACAGCGACGTTGAGATTGTCTGCGTCACCGACGACCCCACCGGACTTGAGCCGGGTATCAAGTCCGTGCCACTGGCAGAAATCCCGTTGGACCGTTCAAAGTGGAATGATGGAATGTGGCCCAAGGTGGCGCTGTTCAAAGAGGATGTCTTTCCGACGGGCGCAAAGGTTCTTTATGTGGATGTCGACATCGCGGTGGTGGGCGATCTGATGTGCTTTTTCAACCAAATCCAACCCGATGAGATGCAAATCATCAAGGACTGGAAAACCTACCATGAACAGTGGTTTCCCAAGCTGTTCCCGAGTAACCGTGGCGGTAACTCGTCCACGCTGGGCTTTGTCGCAGGCGACCATAGCAATATTTGGGACCAGTTTGTTGCCGACCCAGACGGCAGCTTTGCCAATTTCGGAAATGATCAGCAATTTATTACCGGTGTCGCGAAAAACCTGCGCTACCTGCCTGAAGGATGGACCGGATCGTTCAAGAAATCGGTCGCGCCGCTGCCACCCTTGGCGTGGTTCAGCGCCTGCCGGCCAAAGCCAGACTGCCGGATTGTAGCTTTTCACGGGTCGCCCGAACTAGATGACCTGACACGGCGCAACCGCAGTGATCTTCAACTTCTCGCCGAAGGATTTGGGCGGATCCGCTGGATCGAGGCGTATCTTGATGCATATGATCGGCCTGTTGTTAAAAAATGATCGTTTTCGATCTGGCCTGCACAGCCTGTCTGACGTCAAACAAGACGCAGGTCTTGAAAACCCTCGTGTCGGTGGTTCGACTTCGCCCCTCCGGGCATCATTTAATTATATCAATGCATTAATATAATTAAATAAAACACCATCCTATTTGATCTATGCCCACCCAAATATCCCCCTAAGGTCTTTTGCTCAAACAGGTTGAGCGATGGTCGAAAGACTTGCGCTATCAGCCTCATCCGGAAGCGACGTGGAGCAGGTAAGTGGCTGTGTGGAGCTGGCAACGCTCCAGCGGTAATTGAATTCAGTCATGCCCTTGATCTCATGCAATCACGATGCGGTGTCTCTTAAAAATTAGTTGTTAGCCGCCTCAACCTTATTCTAAGTCGCAGCATGACAATCGATCGCTAGCCTATTGCAGTTAGGTTTTCACCGGACCATACAATCGCCAGATCCACGTCCTAGTTGAAACGGAGTACAATGCTTGGAACCGATTCTGCGCGATAATACCCATCAATCGCAGACACCTCGCATCGTAATGGTGACTGATAGTGGGATGCTGAGGCCTACGCTCTTTGCAGTATGGACACTGTTGCAGAGGTTTACTGGACGGGCGGAGCTTCATTTTTGGGGCGATGCTCTGACCGACGAGGAGTGGAGCGCCGTTTCGCTAGTCTGTTCTGGACACCGCGATATTACTATTCACCCTCTGCGATTGGGCCAAGAGGATCTGGTCGGCGCAAAACCTGTTGGCGATTATATCTCGCCTGCAACAATGGGACGATTGATTATTCCGCGCAAGCTAACTGGCCGCGTCCTCTATCTCGACGGTGATGTCCGGGTAACCGCAGACTTGTCGACTCTTTTTCAGTTAGATATGCAGGGCCAGCCGCTGGCCGCCGCACGAGACTACGTAGTTTCAAGCTTTCTTGCAAAGGGTGTCGCTTCCGGAAGTAGGAACGAAACTAGGGTGTCTGAACTCAAGCAGTCCATGCAAGGCGCTGACGTGTCCAGCTACTTCAACGCGGGTGTTCTGCTAATGGATGTTGATGCAATAATTGCCGAGCCTGCGCTATGTAATGGAATGCAGGATATTGTACGCGCTTCCACATATAGAGGGGGGGATCAGGATCACCTCAACAATGTTTTTGCCGGACGAGTACATCTTCTAGATCCAGCCTATAACTCTTCGTGGTCGCGGACATCCAAGCAACGAAAATTTATCTCAGAGCTGGGTCCCGCCCCGTTTGAGCAAACCAACATTTCTGATGCAATCATACATTTTCATGGGCCGAGGAAGCCGTGGCACAAAGCTCGCCTAGACTTATGGTCCCGCAGAGCGCGAGCTGTATTTTCGTATCGCCGTGAGCTCGCAAACTTCACGCGCCACTTTCCTAACCTTACATTCTAATGTCTGATCGTCCATTAACACGTACGTTTATTAGCATTTTTTTTCGGGCTTTGGGGCGATCCCGCGCGCACAGGCAGGATATATGGCCGGGACTCAATATCAACCGCTCCTCCGGCCATGTGATGTGGTATGGTCAACCGTTGCTGACACTGCAACGTGCTGCACAGATCATACCACGGGGCCTACCCATGATTGCTGTAGTAGGGTCCGGCCCGTCGTTAAAACATCAGAAAATCGAAGCAATTGGTGGCGATACTGCAATTTTATGCAACGGTGCAGCTACGCTGGCGGATCGCATCCGTCCGATTGCCGTCGCGGTTGAAGATGAACGTTTTGTTTTCCGCCACCATGCCATGCTCGTTAGCTTACGTAGAGACATCCCGTTGCTACTTTCGCCATCTGCTTTACGCGCTTGGGCTGAGCGGGACGCTGCCTCGCTGAAAAACCGTTCTGTCGCATTAATCGACAATCTTGAAAAACCAGTTGCCACAGCGCGTCGAAATTTATCTGACTCAAAGTTAAACACAATTATTTTGCGCGGACATCAGAGCGCGTTGTCGCTTGATCCGGAGCAGGGCGTTGTAATTACTGGGACGGTCGCTTTCTCTGCCTTTCAGTTTGCACTGAATGCTTGCCCGGCTCGGATTTTACTGGCTGGGATAGATCTTGCGAACGGCAACGATCCGCGCTTCTATGAGGCTGATGACATCGCGCCCTCCGGTCTTTCTAAAGGGCTGGACCGTATCCTTTCCGGCTTTTCTTTAGCTCACGAGGAAGCCAGTCGTAATAAGATTACGCTGGATTGCGCCTCCCCTGTCTCCAAACTTTTAAGTATCGGCTTTAATTATACAAACGATTTATCTTGAATTTTCGAAATATATTTAATGCACAAGTCTAGTTCGTGCATATCCCATGGCATGACTCTGTTGCATGAAGCGCCTGCGCGGATATTCGGATCACGGGTTCCTTAAACTCGACAACAACACAGCCGAACAGTCCATGGAGCTATGACTGAATCTGGTGTTTGAGTGATTTGAAGGTTGGCGGCGTATCTGGTTGAATTGTTGTTGCGAGACAGCCCCCCAACCGAAGGAGATACACCGCCATGGAAACGACTAACATTGTTGGTTTTGCGCGTTGAGACGGGACGA
>JAWUXS010000005.1:0-57991 GCA_034111185.1 Paracoccaceae bacterium
AAAGACGCGGCAAATACAGTTACGAGTGGGCCAGTGCCACGCACGACCGGATAAACCACAGTATAGGCCGCACGTTCATAGGCCAGCGCCATTGTGACCTTATAAACAAAGTGGATCACCATCGCACCAGCCAACAAGATCCATGTAAATCCCGTGGGCCAAGGCACGATGAAAAGTGCGACAGGTGCAGAAATGATAACAAGCCAGAAATCAATCGCACCGCGCGTTAGCCAAGGATCATGGCGACCTTTTTGTAGTGCGCCAAAGACTGCATGCGCGATCGCAGACATAATCGCCAAACCAGCCGCCAGCTTTGCCCCTTCGGGCGTGCCAGCCATTGCCACGATCCAACTGCCTAGCGTTTCCATTAGGGGTGCATTTTCCACCGCGGCGCAGACGAAAGCCGTCTAGATGCGGATGCTAAATCGGTCATTCCGTTTCAACACCGACAAGTGCATTTGCGAAATCTTCGGGGTCAAATGGCGCCAGATCATCAATCTGCTCGCCGACGCCAATTGCATGAATAGGCAGGCCGAATTTATCAGCAAGTGCCACCAACACACCACCTTTGGCCGTACCATCCAGCTTGGTCATGACAAGGCCGGACACATCTGCAAGCTCTTGAAATACTTTCACTTGTTGCAAAGCATTTTGACCGGTTGTCGCGTCAAGAACGAGCAACGTATTATGCGGCGCCTCTGGATCCTTCTTACGGATCACACGCACGATCTTGGTCAATTCTTCCATCAAATCTGCACGGTTATGCAAACGACCCGCCGTATCGATCATCAACAAGTCAGCGCCGTCT
Source organism: Paracoccaceae bacterium (assembly GCA_034111185.1). GTDB lineage: Bacteria > Pseudomonadota > Alphaproteobacteria > Rhodobacterales > Rhodobacteraceae > Yoonia. The sequence goes on from JAWUXS010000005.1 coordinate 809, forward strand.
TCTTGCGCCTTTGTCATCGCATCGAACGCAAGACTAGCTGGATCAGACCCTTCAGGTGCAGTTAGTACAGGCACGCCTGCGCGCTCACCCCAAACCTGCAACTGCTCAACAGCGGCTGCGCGGAATGTGTCGCCCGCTGCGATGACAACATTCTTGCCCGCAGCCTTAAACTGGCTCGCGAGCTTGCCAATCGTTGTTGTCTTACCCGATCCATTCACCCCAACGACCAGAACCACCTGCGGTTTATGCGCATAAAGCGGCATTGGTCGTGCGACTGGCTCCATGATCCTTGCGACTTCGGCGGCCATCAAACCCTTGATCTCGGCGACAGATAGCTTTTTGCCCAAACGCCCTTCGGCCATGTTCGCCGTCACACGTAGCGCCGTATCCACACCCATGTCAGCGCTGATCAGCAACTCTTCCAACTGCTCAAGCATGTCATCGTCAAGCGTTCGCCGCACGACAGTCTTTTGCTCTTTTCCGCCAAACAGCCGCCCCAAAAGGCCAGCCTTTTTCTGTGGTTCATCAGATACTTCGTCCTGTAGCAGCGGTGCAATCGGCGCAAACGTTTGTGACAGCTCAATCCCCGGCTCTACAACTTTTGCAGCAGCTTCTGCCTCAACCAATGCGGCTTGGGCGGCCAATTCGGCAGCGGCCTCTGCCTCTGCTTGTGCCGCGTCTTCAGCCAGCCTTGCAGTTTCTTCGGCCTGAATGCGGGCTTCCTCAGTCGCAGTTTTTGCAGCCTCTTCCGCCTGAACACGCGCGTCTTCGACTGCAGCTAATCGTGCTGTTTCCTCTGCTGCGATCTGTTCCGCTTCGCGTGCGGCCGCTGCATCTGCTTGTTTCTGAGCAGCCTCAAGGGCCGCCAATTGCGCGGCATTTTCAGCCTGCGCTTTGGCTACTTCATTTTCAACTGCGATGCGTTGCGCTTCGGCTGCTGCTTTTTCGACTTTTGCGGCAGCCTCTTGTCGTGCAGCCTCTGCTGCTTGTTCAGCCTTTGCTACAGCTTCCAATCGGGCGACTTCTAACGCAGCAACACGTTCAGCCTCAGCTGCGGCCTGACGTTCTTGCTCAGCTGCTTCTAAGCGCTGTTTTTTTTCCTCAGCAGCAACTCGTTTCTGCTCGGCCACCTCGGCTGCAGTGCGTTCTTGCTCAGCGGCTTGATCAACGACCTGATCATCAACGATCTCTTCTGCGCCACCATCAGCGACAATAGCATCGAGCCCTTCATCGATCTTCGATGATGACCGGAACATCCGATCCTTAAGCTTTTTGAAAAATGACATGCAGGGCGACCTTTGGAATTATGCGTCTGATAGACCTAATATGCCTTGGCCCTAAGTGAAAGAGGGCGCCACCATGAAGTGACACCCTCTGTTATCATTCGTTAGATTTTTTGACGGCTCAGCAGTCTCTAAACCTCGTCGGGGAAGTGTTTGATCACCATCTTGATCGGGTTCGGAGCCGCCTGCCCCAATCCGCAAATCGACGCATCGACCATCGTCGTGCACAACTCATCCAAAAGCGGCTGATCCCAAGTCTTGGCCTGCATCAGCTTTACAGCCTTCTCGCAGCCGACACGGCATGGCGTACATTGGCCACAGCTTTCGTCTTCAAAGAACTTCAGCATATTCAGGGCCGCGGCCCGCGCAGAATCTTTGTCAGACAGAACAACAACTGCCGCAGAACCAATGAAAGTCCCGTGTGGTTGCAGCGTATCAAAGTCCAACGGGATGTCGTTCATTGATGCTGGCAACAGGCCAGAAGACGGTCCACCAGGCTGATAGCCCTTCAACGTATGACCATCGAGCATACCACCCGCCGCAGCAATCACATCCATGATCGTAGATCCGGCTGGCAAAAGATGCACACCGGGTGCTTTGACCCGACCAGATACCGAATACGACCGCAAACCTTTGCGACCATTAAGTTCAGTGCTGTTCAAACACTCAGGACCTTCGCGCACAATACGGGCGACCCAAAGCAATGTTTCGACGTTATGCACCAATGTTGGTTTACCAAAGACACCCACCTGCGCCACGAATGGCGGACGATGACGCGGGATGCCGCGCTTGCCTTCGATGCTTTCAATCATCGCGGATTCTTCGCCGCAAATATAGGCACCAGCGCCGCGTCGCAGATCAATAAACCCAGGCTCGACGATGCCTGCATCTTCTAGCGCTTTGATCTCACGCGCTAAAATCTCAAGAACTGCAGGATATTCGTCGCGCATGTAGATAAACGCAGTCTCGGCCTCAACGGCCCATGCGGCAATCAGCATACCCTCAAGGAACAGGTGCGGTGTCCGCTCAAGATAGTAGCGGTCTTTGAATGTACCCGGTTCGCCCTCGTCACCATTTACAGCAAGGTAACGCGTTCCGGCATTGGCGCGAACAAAGCCCCATTTTTTCCCCGATGGGAAACCAGCGCCGCCAAGACCGCGCAGGCCAGATTCGAGAATCTTGTCCTGAACCGCTTCCCAATCGCCACCAGTCCGCAACGCCTTAAGTTCGGCGTAGCCGCCGCCCGCGACATATTCATCGAACGCTTCGTAATTAGGTACATGTGCGTGGGTATCATCAGCTGCAATTGCCGCTTCGACCTTAGCTAGGTCAGCGTGATCAATGTGGTTATGCCCGATTTCCAAGACAGGTGCGGTATCGCAACGGCCCATACAAGGCGCGCGCACGACACGAACGGCATTCGCATCAAGCCCATCTTCGAGCGCTTTTTGCAGCGCTTCGGCACCAGCAAGCTCACACGACAGGCTGTCGCACACACGGATCGTCAGTGCAGGTGGTACAGGCTCGCCTTCTTTGACGACATCGAAATGCGCATAGAACGTTGCAACTTCGTACACTTCGGCCTGACCTAGGCGCATTTCTTCGGCCAATGCCCGCAGATGGGCAGCGGACAGACAGTTATACGTGTCTTGGATGCGGTGCAGGTATTCAATCAGCAGGTCGCGGCGACGTGGCTCATCGCCCAACAGCGCTTTGACCTCGTCCCAAGCCTGATCATCAAGCTGCCGCCCTTTGGGGGTGTGACGCCCCTTGCCCTTACCGGATTTCCAAACGCCACGTTTTTCATCAAGCGCCATGCTGATCAGTCCTTTTTCGAGAGTTGCTTGATGTTTATCCCGCTTCGCCCCGACACCGATATGCAAAAGCGACACGAAATCGGCCAGACACGTTCATTCGGCAGTCTTTCGTGGCTGATCGTTTCTTTCATGCGGCTCGCGCAGCCAATAAGAAACAAAGCGTTACAATTCGCCCCACTGACCTTCGCAAATTTCTGTGTTAAAGCGACCTAATGACACAAAAGTCCCTCATATTATTCGCCTTTGCGACGCTGACCCCTGCGATTCTCATTTCGCTTGGCGCGTTATTTGGCGGCTGGTGGGTAATTGCAGCGATTGGGTTCCTGACCGCTTTGACGGCGTCGCTCGATGAATTGGTACGCCGTGTGACGACACCCGTTGCGGCAACCGAATTTCCCGCCTCTGATTGGTTGTGCCTTACGCTTGGCGTTCAGCATTTTGCATTATTGATGATTACAGTTTCTGCGCTCGCTGGATCTGGCCTCGTTTTTTGGGAAAAGGCATTGCTGTTTTCGGCGGCAGGTCTGTTTTTCGGTCAGGTTAGCAACTCAAACGCGCATGAATTAATCCACCGCGGCAACCGTTTGCTGCACCGCTTTGGCATGTGGATCTATATCTCTTTGATGTTTGGGCATCACACGTCGGCGCATGTTCTTGTGCATCACAAACATGTTGCGACGCGGCGTGATCCAAACACGGCCCGTCTGGGTGAGAGCTTTTACCGTTTTGCCGCCCGTGCTTGGAAAGGCTCTTTTCGCGCAGGTTACCGCGCCGAGGCCGCACGTTTAGCCCAGATAGGACGCCCCGCCTATCACAATCCATACCTGATCTATATCGCTGGTGCGGCTATGTTCGTTGTTGCTGCGGGCGTTATCGGCGGTTCCAAAGGCGTCGTCGCTTACCTTGCACTGATCAGCTTTGCGCAAACGCAGTTGATGATGTCAGATTACGTTCAGCACTATGGCTTAAGCCGTGTCATCTTACCCGATGGTAAGCTTGAGATTGTTGGCGATCGCCACAGCTGGAACAGTCCGCATTGGTTTTCGTCTGCGCTTATGCTGAACGCACCGCGTCATTCGGCGCACCATGCCCACCCTGGCCGCTCGTTTGCAGCACTTCACATCCCCGCTGATGGGCCGATGTTACCCCGATCTTTGCCAGTCATGGCCTGTGTCGCATTATACCCGAAGCTATGGCGCAAAAGTATGGACAAAAGAGCACGGCAATGGGTCACGAATTGATGGGTTTCCATCATCCATTCTTTGGGTAAAATCACACCATGCGTGTTATTCTTCTCATCATTGCCCTCGCGTCTCCCGCCTTAGCAGAAGCCCCAATGACGGGTGCCGAATTTGATGCTTATGTCACAGGGAAAACCTTGTCTTACGGCAACGCTGGCGATGCGACATTTGGCGTCGAAATGTATATGACGGGCAAGCGTGTTATCTGGTCAGTAACACCCGGCATTTGTACAAACGGCGTCTGGTACGAAAGCAAAGGCGATATCTGTTTTCGCTATGATGGCGACCCAGAGCCAAAATGTTGGGCCGTCTATGCCGAGGGCGACGGCCTGCGTGCCGTCTACACCCCCCGCCCCGACACAACGGTCATTTTTGAAACCGTTGACGAGGTTGTACCGTTGATTTGCAACGACCTTAGTTCTTAACCCACTAAAGCAGGCTGCCAGTCGCACCACTGCCTATTGTCACGCGACCATCTGCAAATTCAACTTCGACTGACTTGGCCTTTTTCAGACCGTCGGTCGACGTCACAACCACACCATCACCACGAACAACAGCAAATCCACGCTCAAGCGTTTGCGGATAGCCCAGCGTTTTGCGCAAACGTTCTAGCGCGTCCAGCCTTGCAGACCGTTCCTCTTGCTGGCGCGTTGCGCGATCTGACAGGCGGCGCAGCATGCCATTCAGCCGTTCTTGCGAACGCGTCACGTCAGGGGCACGCAACGTCAACCCGCTGACCCGCTCTTGACCACGTGTGATTTGCCGCATTAACGCAGGCTGCAATCGCGACCCAAGCGCCTCTAAACGTCGCTGTTCATCAGCGATTGCGCGGGTCAGCACAGCAGGCCGCACGGCCCCCGCAACATCGGCCAAACGCACACGTTTCTTCGCAGCCGCTGCACGCAAAGCCCCTGGCAGGCGCTCTCCTAAATAATCTAGCCGTTGCCGCGGCCCCTCGACCAAGGCCTCGGGTTGGGGCAATGCCCGCCCAAGGTCCCGCACACGTTGTTGCCGTTGGCTTACTCCACCAGAGAGGGCCCGTGTCAGACGCGCGCCTTGTTGGTCAACCCATGCAAGCAAATCCAAACGCACGGGCACAGCCAATTCGGCCGCAGCGGTTGGTGTCGGCGCGCGCATGTCCGAGACAAAATCAATCAACGTCGTATCAGTCTCGTGACCCACAGCCGAGATAAGCGGGATATCTGATGCTGCCGCCGCACGGGCAACAACTTCTTCGTTAAAGCCCCACAGATCCTCCATTGAACCGCCACCACGCGCAACGATCAGCAGATCAGGACGCGGAAGCGCCCCACCGGGTGTCATCGCATTAAAGCCAGCAATCGCCGCTGCAACATCAGGTGCACAGCGTTGCCCCTGAACAGCGACGGGCCAAACCAAGACTTTGCGTGGGAAGCGATCCCGCAAACGGTGCAAAATATCGCGAATAACCGCGCCAGAGGGCGATGTGATGACACCAATCACCTCGGGCAGATATGGCAGTTCTTGCTTACGCTCGGGTGCGAATAGGCCTTCGGCCATCAAAGCCGCTTTGCGTTTCTCAAGCATCGCCATCAACGCACCAGCCCCCGCAGGCGCGATGTCTTCGATGACCATCTGATATTTCGACTGGCCGGGGAATGTGGTCAGCTTGCCAGTGGCAATCACCTCCATCCCCTCCTCGGGCTTAACCGCAAGTCCCTGCGCACGGCCTTTCCAGATCACTCCTGCCAGAACCGAGCGTTCGTCCTTAAGGTCCATATAAATATGGCCAGACCCGGGCCGAGAGACCCGTCCAACTTCGCCCCGTACCCGCACATGTGAGAAGCCACCCTCAATCGTTTTCTTCACCGCACCCGAAATTTCGGAGACAGTAAATTCCGGCGCATTGCTATCAGGCGCTTCGTCGTCAAAAAGGTCCATGCTCACCCCTTGTAGGCTGTTGCTGCGGACCTTAGAACGCTGGGCAACAAAGGCCAACGGGGAACGTCGATGAATATTCTGATATTGGGTAGTGGTGGACGAGAACATGCATTGGCTTGGGCCATTCAGCAGAACCCGAAATGCGATCGCCTGATCGTCGCACCAGGGAATGCTGGCATTGCGCAAATGACCGAATGTGCAAACATCGACATACTTGATGGCGATGCTGTTGCTGCTTTTGCCTCGGAAAACGCAGTTGATTTTGTGATCATCGGACCAGAGGCGCCATTGGCTGCGGGCGTTGCGGACAATTTGCGCGCATCAGGAATCCTCACATTCGGACCATCAGCCGCCGCCGCGCAGCTCGAGGCCTCAAAGGCATTCACCAAAGAAATATGCGCTGCGTCATCCGCACCCACAGCAGCCTATGCACATTTCACCGATCTTGATGCTGCTTTGACATATACCCGTGCCGAGGGCGCACCGATTGTGATCAAGGCCGATGGGCTTGCCGCTGGCAAAGGCGTCACTGTCGCGATGACATTGCCCGAAGCCGAAGCTGCGCTGCAGGACCTGTTCACTGACGAAAACGCCGAAGTCGTTATCGAAGAATTCATGGACGGCGAAGAAGCGTCATTCTTTATCTTATCTGACGGCACATCCCTGCTGCCAATCGGCACGGCCCAAGACCACAAGCGCGTTGGCGAAGGTGACACAGGGCCAAACACGGGCGGCATGGGCGCATATTCACCCGCAGCCGTGATGACAGATGCGGTCACACAAAAAGCAATGGACGAGATTATTGCGCCGACAATGGCCGAAATGGCCAAGCGCGGCACACCATTTGAAGGTGTGTTGTTTGCGGGCTTTATGATCAAGGATGGTCAGCCGCGCCTTGTGGAATACAACGTGCGCTTTGGTGATCCTGAATGCCAATGTTTGATGATGCGCTTAGGCGGCCAAGTTCTCGACCTGTTACAAGCCTGCGCCGAACACCGCCTTGCCGAGATGCAGGTCAATTGGGCCGACGATCATGCTTTGACAGTTGTCTATGCGGCTAACGGTTATCCAGGTACCTATGAAAAAGGCAGCGTCATTTCAAACCTCGACACCCTGCCCGAGGATAGCCAAAATATGACGTTCCACGCAGGAACAACCGAAAAAGACGGAAATATCACGGCAACCGGCGGTCGTGTTCTTGCTGTGACAGCCCGCGCCGAAACGCTGCAAGCGGCCCAATCCAAAGCCTATGCAATGACCAAACAGATCAGATGGCCCGGCGGTTTTTACCGCACCGATATTGGCTGGCGCGCACTTTAAGCTTCGGCACCTTGTAGACTAAATGCAAAAGCCGCACCCATTTGGGCGCGGCTTTTTCGTTTCGTCATGTCTATTTGGGTTTAAGCGGCGCGGCCAACTAAAACAGATGTGATCTCTTGCGCTGCAGCAACTTCGTCGTTGCCTGCGACGGCTGCAATCTCGCGTGTCAAACGCTCAAGTGCAGCTTCGTACAGCTGACGCTCAGAATAGGACTGCTCGCGCTGGTCGTCTTGACGGTGCAAGTCGCGCACAACTTCTGCGATCGCGATCAAGTCGCCAGAGTTGATCTTTTGCTCGTATTCCTGCGCACGGCGGGACCACATAGCCTTTTTGACCTTAGCTTTGCCGCGCAATGTTTTCATCGCATGTGCAACAACATCAGGCGTCGCAAGCGCGCGCATCCCGACATCGATTGCCTTATGCGTCGGAACCCGCAACGTCATTTTGTCTTTTTCAAATGAGATAACGAACATCTCAAGATCAAAGCCCGCGACTTCTTGCCGTTCAACGTTGACGATTTTGCCAACGCCGTGTGCTGGATAGACAACAAACTCGTTTGGGCTAAAGTCCAATTTCTTCTTGCTCATGATAGTCCTTTCATGGCGACAGTGGGTCCTGACCCCAACACGACAAAAAACCCGATCGGACAAAGCTGTCCCCATCGGGCATTATACGTCGCAGTAGTTGTCAGATATTAAGCATCATTGGCCATAGTGTATCACAAAAATGGCTTACAAGAAAGCGCTGCAGTGCAGAAATGCGCAGGCCTTATAAACATAGGCCAAACGCGGTTTCTTGACGGCAATCGGGACGAATCAACCGCCCTCGCCAGCTGTCTCTGAAAACAGATCAAGCTTACCTGGTTTACCGTCCATTTCCTCTGCGTTCGGCAGCGGATCTTTCTTGGTAATGATAACGGGCCACATCTCGGAATACTTGCGGTTGAACTCAACCCACTTTTCCATGTCAGGCTCTGTATCCGGACGGATCGCATCTGCAGGGCACTCTGGCTCGCAAACACCGCAATCGATACATTCGTCTGGATGGATCACCAGCATATTCTCACCCTCATAGAAGCAGTCTACAGGACATACCTCCACACAGTCGGTGAATTTACAGGCGATGCAATTGTCATTGACGATATAGGTCATAAGGCGGGTATCCGTATCTAATCGATGGCCTTGCTAGACCTGTCTGTCCGGTCAATCAAGGTCCAAAGGGCCGCCCATGTCGCGTTGCAACAGCATGTTCCTGCGATTGCGCTTTGTTGGGCGACCTTTCCCTTCAAAACTAGGACTCTTAGAACGGCTGTCCCCGACTTTGGGCGCGGCAGGCGCAGGTGTCATATCCTCGTATAGCGTCTGAGCCTCGGGCGCAGGACCACGTCTGACACCGCAACCCAGTATCTTGACGACTCGGGTTTCGGATTCTTTGACAAAGGTAAGGACGTTTCCAGCCCCAACAGCCCTTGCTGGCTTGGTGGCGAGCACACCGTCAACGCGGACTTTCCCACCCGTCACAACTCCGGCGGCTAGGCTGCGCGATTTGAAAAACCGCGCCTGCCATAACCATTTATCGAGCCGGATCGTGTCGCGTGGGGTGTCGCTCAATCTTTGATCAACCCAGCCAATGCGGCTGCAAATGGGTTATCAGGATCGATCTTCTTCTCAGCGCGTGGCTTTGCTTCAAACTTCTGCGGCTTGTTTCCACCAGCGGGGCCTTTGCCCTTTGGCTTGCCTTTACCGCGTGGCTTACCGCCCTGTGGACGCTCGCCTTTTGGTGCATCACCCTGAGGGCGGCCACCTTGTGGGCGTGCCTGACGCGGCGCGCGACCACCCCAAGTAAAGCTATAGAACGTTTCCATCTCAGCAGCAGGCGCTTCAACAGCAGCAGCTTCATCAGATGGTGCTTCCGCGACTTCGGGTGCTTCAGCTGGAACCTCTTCGCCTTCAGCTTTCGCCTCGGCAGGTGCCGCAACCACAGCCTTAACCTTCTCGCGCTCACCCTTTTCAGCTTTGTAGCCAAGGCCAGTCATCAGATCCGAGAATTGATCCAACGTCATACCAGTGATCGAAAGCATGTCAGGGTTGGCTTCAAACCCACCGCGGCTGTCTTTGTCGCGCAGCATATCTGCAAGACGCTCAAGCATATCGATACGAATCGCACGCTCGCCCGCAGCGCGGTAGCCGGCCATTGCATAATAGCCGTGCGGTGCATCTTTGACCGCAGGAACGGTCACAAGGCCAGCAGGTGGGCTTTCTGGGAATTCGGCTAAACCTTTGGAGATTGACCAAAGAACCAACCGCAAACGGGTTGGTGCTGGCTTCAAAAGCAATGGCATAAAGATTGTGAACTGACCAAAACGGATGCCGTGCTTGCGCAATGCGCCGCGTGCATCCTGATCCAGTGCTTTCACGTCGTCGGCAACTTCGCCACGTGGCACGATGCCAAAACCTTCGGCCAAACGATAAGCAAAGCCTTTGGCGATGCCTTCCAATGTTTCGTCGCCCTGCAATTTCAGCAGCGGCTCAAAGCCAGCGGCGATCTTGCGGTCGATGAAATGCTGTAGGCGGCGTTGGACCTTTTCGGTCACATCGGCACCAGCCTCTTCGTCAACAAATGCAGAAACAGTCGGCTTAAGCGGGTCTGAACCAGCAACCAATTTACCAATCGCATGGTCGCCCCACATAAGGCCGCCCTGCTCTGTGAAATCCAGCTCGGGATCGGGCGCATTATAAAATCGGTCGGCCAAGAGGTGCCAATGCGGAACCAGTGCTGCGACGCTCGCCTGTCGCAGTGTCTTTGCCTCATCTGGGCTTCCGGTCTTATCCATCCGAAAGCGGAAGCCTTCCAGCTTACCTACGAATTCACCCTCTACGGTGACTTCACCATTCTCATTTACGTCAGCCAACAGCTTTTCCTTTTGGTTGAGCCGGCGAAGCAAGACAGATGTCCGCCGATCCACAAATCTTTGTGTCAGCGCCCCATGGAGCGCATCTGATAGGCGATCTTCTACCGCTCTTGTCTGCTCACGCCAATGGCTTTCGTCACGCAGCCACCCTTTGCGTTGCGAAACGTAGGTCCATGTGCGGATAAACGCCAATCGTTTAGACAAAGTATCGATGTCGCCATCATGGCGATCAATGCGTGCAATCTGCAGTGAAAGCCAACTTTCGTCGATATGCCCGTCTTGATGCATGTCAGTGAAAATACGCGTCAAAAGCGCGGCATGCTCGCCCCGACTGATCCCGCGGAAATCTGGAATACGGCAAACGTCCCACAATAAACGTACAGTCGGCCCGTCATTCGCCCTAGCCGAGATGATCGGATCAGCGGCAAGCGCCTTGAGTGCCGCCAAATCATCACTTTCGCGCACACGCGACAGCAACATATGATCCGTGCGCTGTTCAAGACATTGGATCAGACGCTTGGTCGAGCCAAACTGTAAGTCACTGTTGCGCCATTGTAATTTCCCAACAGGTCGAAACTTGTGATTCTCGATCGCATGGGCGACGCCGTCATCAAGCTGCGGCGCTTCGCCCGTCACGCCGAACGTTCCATTGTTCATGTGTCGGCCTGCGCGGCCCGCAATCTGCCCCAGTTCCTCGGGAAACAGATAGCGCATCCGCTGACCATCAAATTTGCTAAGCGCCGAGAAAGCGACGTGATTAATATCGAGGTTCAACCCCATACCAATGGCATCAGTCGCTACGAGGTAATCCACTTCGCCGTTTTGATACATTTCGACCTGCGCATTGCGAGTTCGTGGGCTTAGCGCGCCCATAACGACCGCAGCACCGCCTTTTGTGCGGCGCAGCAATTCAGCAATTGCATAGCAATTTTCAACTGAAAACCCTACAATCGCCGCCCTTGCAGGCATCCGGCTTAGCTTTTTCGAACCTGAGTAGGTTAGCGTCGACATCCGTTCGCGGTGCATGAACTGCGCCTGCGGCACAAGCTCTGCAATGGCCGAACGCATCGTTTCGGCCCCCATAAACAGCGTTTCTTTCAATCCGCGCGCATACAAAAGGCGGTCTGTGAATACGTGCCCCCGCTCGCTATCGGCACAAAGCTGGATCTCATCGACCGCCAGAAAATCGCACCCCATACCCTCGGGCATCGCTTCAACTGTGCAAACCCAATATTGCACACGATCTGGGACAATCCGTTCTTCTCCTGTGATCAAAGCAACGACTGATGGGCCACGCACCGCAACAATCCGGTCGTAAACTTCACGTGCCAAAAGCCGCAAAGGCAGGCCGATCACACCAGTCCGATAGGACAGCATGCGTTCAATCGCATAATGGGTTTTGCCGGTATTCGTCGGCCCTAACACGGCCGTGATCCGAGAGTTTTGCATAACATTTCCCGGAAATCCGGGCCAACCGCGGTTAGAGCGACTGACCACCTTGCACTACATCCAACTGCTCCAAACGACCTGTGGCCTCAGGGTTGAGCGGATAAATATTAAGAATCGTTTGATAAACCTCGGCGGCATCTTCAGGGCGATTCAATTCTTCCATCAGGATGCCGATACCGAACATCGCATCAAAATGGCGGGGATTTAGAATCAATGTCTGACGCAAATCGTCAATCGCCGGTCCCATCAAACCCAATGCGTAATATGCCGATGCACGCGCATGATAGCCTTCGGCAAATTCTGGCGCATGATCGACTAGCGCGGTCAAATGCTCGATCGCGATGGCCGGATCATCATCTTCAAGCGCTTCTGTCCCACGACGTAACAACAGATCCATCGCAGCAGAGCCGCTCCGCTCCCATTGATTTGTTATGCGTTCCGCGATCCGCATGTGCGTTGCGTCATCCGCCTCAAATAGCTCTTGATAAAGGCCGTCCAAAGCAGTTTCTTGCGCCGGAAGCGCGGTCGCTGACGCGAACGTCAGCGCAAGTGCCGTAACGATACATTTGAAGCTGTGTCTGCGCGTGCCCATAATATGAATGTAGCGTGCTAGGCGCCCAACACCAGAGGGCGCGTAGCGAATGAAGATAAAATTTAAGTGTCGCCGGTTTTGGCGCATGTGAAACTAAAGGATCTCAAAAATGAGCGACGTCATCAATGAAGCCGTTAAACAGTTGAACGCCAAAATGGGTGGCGAAGGATTTGACGGATCAGCGAAATTCACAATTGAAGACGAAGGCAGCATAATCATCGACGGTGACGGCGCGCGCGCAGGCGACGACGAAACCGACGTAACACTGTCTGCTTCAACCGAAGTATTCAAAGCAATCCTCGACGGAGAACAGAACCCAACCGCCGCATTCATGACCGGCAAGCTGTCAGTTGACGGCGATATGGGCCTTGCGATGAAACTTTCTGGCGTACTTGGTTAAACAATGAAGATAGCACCGCTTTTTGAAGATATCGCTTTCGGCCCAAAGGGCGGTGCAGCGCATTGGGTAACCACGTCAGATGGGGTTCGCATTCGCGTGGCCAACTGGACGCATGCGTGCGCAAAGGGAACAGTTCTTTTGTTCCCCGGTCGCACTGAATACATCGAAAAATATGGCGATGCCGCGCGTGAATTTGCTTCTGGTGGCTATGCAACTGTCGCTATTGATTGGCGCGGTCAGGGCCTTGCGGATCGGTTGTTGCCGAAACGCGCACCGGGACATGTCGGCGAATTCGCAGATTACCAAACTGATCTTGCCGCTGTTATGGAACATGTCGAAGCCCTCGACCTGCCGAAACCATACTATTTGGTCGCACACTCATTGGGTGGATGTATCGGACTGCAGGCATTGATCGAAGGGTTGCCCGTAAATGCAGCGGCATTTTCTGCGCCAATGTGGGGCATTACCCTTAAACCTGCGATATTGCGGCCAATTTCATGGGCCATCAGTTGGATAGGCGACTTGATTGGTCTAGGTCACGAGATCGTTCCGACACAAAGCGATGTCACATACGTCTTGCGCGAAGACTTTGAACCAAACACGCTGACGCGCGACGAAGACATGTGGAACCGTTTGGTGAACCAAATAAAATCGCAACCAGATTTGGCCATCGGCGGCCCAACATTACATTGGTTGAATAAATCCTTGCGCGAAATGCGACGCTTGACCAACGTGCCGTCGCCTTTGGTTCCAACCATCACATTCCTTGGCACGTCCGAAGAAATCGTATCCCCCGCCCGTATCAAAGAACGTATGGCAGAATGGCCAAACGGCACATTGCACATCATTGAAAACGGCGAGCACGAGGTAATGCTGGAAATACCAGAAAGCCGCGCATTCGTTTACAAAACGATCATCGCGCATTTCGACGCGCACGCATGATCTTGAATTCGCGCTAGGCAAAGCGACCGCCCGCACTATCATCAGTACATGGCTGATGTTCTCAAGTTCACTGATCGCGGAATTTATTGCCCCGCAGGCGATTTCCACATCGATCCATGGCGCCCTGTTGACCGCGCCCTGATTACGCACGGCCATTCCGATCACGCCCGTTGGGGCATGGGGCGTTATCTTTGTACCGACGGATGCGCGCCCGTGATGCGGCACAGGCTGGGCGAGATCGATTACGAAACAGTACGTTATGGCGAAGTTCGCCAAATCGGTGATGCACGCGTGTCATTTCATCCAGCTGGCCATGTTCCCGGCTCGGCCCAAATCAGGGTCGAAGTTAAGGGAGAAGTCTGGGTCGCCTCGGGCGATTACAAAACAGTGGCAGACAGTGTGTCTGAACCGTTTGAGCCGGTTCAGTGTCACGCCTTTATCACTGAATGTACCTTTGGTTTGCCTGTATTCTCGTGGACACCGCAAGATATTCTGTCTGAACAAATCAACAGCTGGTGGGCCGATTGCGCGGCAGCAGGCCGTCCTGCGATTTTGGGTGCATACGCATTGGGCAAGGCGCAAAGATTGCTCACATCTATGAACCCTGACATTGGCCCTATCCTGACCCATGGCGCCATCGAAAAGACGAACGACATATTGCGGGGGCAAGGCATCGCCTTGCCAAAAACAACACTCGTCACAGCCGACACCACATATAAGAACCACCCTGGGGCGATGATCCTTGCGACACCTAGCGCAATGGCAGGCCCGTGGATAAAGCGCTTTCCGAACCCTTCGACAGCTTTTGCATCAGGCTGGATGGCCGTGCGTGGCACAAGACGCAGGCGCGCCCCAGACCGAGGTTTTGTTGTATCGGACCATGCCGATTGGGACGGGTTGAACGCTGCAATCAAGGCCACGGGTGCGACGAAAGTATTTGCTACACATGGATACACCACAACATTTCAACGCTGGTTGTCTGAACAAGGTTATGACGCGCATGTCGTTTCAACCGAATATGCAGGCGATGCGGATGACAACGATGGTGACGCCGCATGAAAGCGTTCGCATCCCTATTCACGCAGATCGACGAAACGACACGAACCAGCGTCAAGACCGCGGCCCTTGCTGAATATTTCCGCACGGCACCCGATATGGACAAGATTTGGACGATTGCGCTCTTCTCGGGTCGCAGGCCGAAACGTACGATCACAGCTGCGCGTCTTAGGGTTTGGGCCGCCGAGCGTGCAGGCCTACCAGATTGGTTGTTTGAGGAAAGCTATAATGTCGTTGGTGACCTCGCTGAGACGATATCTTTGGTGCTTCCGCCGCCTTCTAAACATGAAGATCACAATCTGACCCATTGGATTAACCTAATAAAAGACCTGTCTGCTTGTGACGATGTTGCCCGCAAGGCAGGCATCTTAGCTGCTTGGGACAGCTTAGCGGCAACCGAAAGGTTTCTGTTCACAAAGCTACTAACCGGTGGCTTTCGCGTCGGTGTCAGCACAAAGCTGATGACCCGCGCACTCGCCAAGGCAACTGAGCAGGACGAGGCATCTCTGACCCATAAGCTAATGGGCAAGTGGACACCGGACACAGTGACTTGGGAAAGCTTGATCGAGACTGAAGACCCAACAGCTGATCTATCGCGGCCCTATCCATTCTATTTGGCTTACGGCCTAGATAGCATTGGTGATCTTGGGCCCCCGTCTGACTGGAATGCAGAGCGTAAATGGGACGGTATTCGCGGCCAATTCATTCTACGCAGTGGCGAGCATCATATCTGGTCACGCGGCGAGGACCTGATGACCGATCGTTTCCCCGAATTGGCACAACTGCGCGATTACCTGCCCGATGGCACCGTGATTGATGGTGAAATCCTTGCCTTTGCCAACGAGGTTCCGCTGTCATTTAATGCCCTGCAAAAACGGATCGGGCGCAAGACTGTCCCCAAAAAATTACTGACCGAGGCACCGGTCATTCTGATGGCTTATGATTTACTTGAGCACGCAGGCCGCGACATCAGAAATGAAACATTCGATACGCGCCGCAAGCTGCTGGAACAAATAACAGAATCCGTACCACGCCACGCGCCACTTCGCCTATCAGCGTCAGTTCCTTTTAACAGTTGGGAAACCCTTTCAATCGAACGGGACAGATCCCGAGATCTGAAAGCCGAAGGTCTTATGCTTAAGAACAAGCACAGCCCATATCTGTCTGGTCGCAAACGCGGCGATTGGTGGAAGTGGAAGATCGACCCGCTAACCATTGATGCCGTGATGATCTATGCGCAATCAGGCTCAGGTCGCCGCGCAAATCTCTTTACCGACTACACCTTTGCCGTCTGGAACGGGAATGAACTGACACCATTCGCCAAGGCATACTCTGGCTTAACCGACGCCGAATTCGGCGAAATCACAAAATGGGTGCGCAAGAATACGTTGCAAAAGTTTGGACCCGTTCGCCAAGTACCCCCGACCCATGTGTTTGAGATCGCGTTTGAAGGCATCCGAGCATCGCCGCGCCACAAATCCGGCGTAGCGTTGCGTTTCCCACGCATGTTACGCTGGCGCAAAGATAAACCCGCATCCGAGGCGAACACCTTGGATGACCTCAATGAGATGTTAGCAACCTATGGCTAAACCGATCAGCCCCTTGCCACCGTCACCGCTGCCCGTCGATGTGCTGGCCCCAGCCGATGCCTGTGATACCCATGTTCACCTTCTTGGCGCAGCGGACGAGTTTCCGCTGTTTGATGGCCGCACCGAAGACCCTGCACAATCGTATGCTGCATATCTTGCGGGCTACAAAGAGCACCTGAGGACCCTTGGAATGACCCGCGGTGTCATTGTCCATTCGATATTTTATGGCACGGACAACACTGTAACCGTGCAAGCGGTCCGCGACATGGGCAACGGTTTCAAAGGAATTGGTTTGCTGCCAGATGGCGCATCGAACGCCGATCTTGACCAGTTTGTTGAATGGAACCTAAAGGGTGTCCGCCTCAATTACGTGCATGGCGGTGTGCTGACTTGGGATGGTGCCAAGGCGATGGCGCCTGCCCTTGCCGCACGTGACATGCATATTCAAATGCTCATGCATGCGGACCAACATATGGAAGCCCTTGCGCCTGACATCGCGGTCCTGCCGGTGCCAGTCGTGTTTGACCACATTGGTTGGCCGGACCTAACGCTTGGCCCTATTCACCCCGGCTTCATCGCCCTATGCAAAGCAATGAAGGATGGCGACGCCTACGTTAAACTGTCAGGCCTCTACCGCTTATGCGACGCACCCTACAGCGACGCGGACGCACATGTTGCCGCATTAGTTGCCGCAAACCCTGAGCGCTGCCTTTGGGGTTCTGATTGGCCACATATCATGTTGAACGGCGCCGAAATGCCCCAAAACGATGCATTATGGCAGGCATTCTTGCGCGTTGTCCCTGATCCAGCCACGCGACATCAGATTTTGGTCGCGAATCCCGCCCGTCTGTACGGTTTCTAGACCAATACCCAAAACTTTACGTCGATCACGCTTTGCAGAAGCACCCGCGCCCCCTATGTGTTGAAAAAGCACAATTTCTCTGAACAAAAGGTCCGCCTTATGAATTTTCCCCGCCCCGTCTTTGATGCAAACGCCACTGCTGGCAAATCCTTTGGCGATTTACCTGAATGGGATCTCACCGACCTTTACACATCCGACGATTGCCCCGAGCTGACACGCGACCTTGCATGGTTGGACGCAGAATGTGCGGCCTTCGCCAAAGACTACCAAGGGAATTTGGCCAGCCTTAACGCCGCGGACATGCTCAAAGCCGTGCAACGCGACGAAGAGATTACCATCATCGCAGGTCGCATCATGTCCTATGCGGGTCTACGCTATTACCAAGTGACGACCGATAGCGAACGCGCGAAATTCATGGCTGACATGCAGGACGCGATTACAAATTACACAACACCGCTGGTGTTTTACGGACTTGAATTCAACCGCCTTGAAGACAAACATCTGGCAGGACTGCTGGCCAAAAATGCTGATCTGGCCCGCTACAAACCTGTTTTCGACCGGATGCGCGCGATGAAACCTCATCAGCTATCTGACGAGCTTGAGACGTTTTTGCATGACCAATCTGTCGTCGGTGCGTCTGCGTGGAACCGTCTGTTTGATGAGACTATGGCAGGCCTTGAGTTTGACGTGAACGGCAAGACCCTGAGCCTTGAGGCGACGCTGAGCCAGTTAACAGACCAAGTGCGCAGCAAGCGCGAAGCGGCGACCAAAGCCCTCGCGAAAGTATTCCAAGCCAACATCAAAACCTTTGCCCGCATCCACAACACGCTGGCCAAGGAAAAAGAGGTCGAAGATCGCTGGCGCAACATGCCTACCCCACAAACAGGGCGGCATCTGTCGAACCATGTTGAGCCTGAAGTTGTCGAAGCCCTGCGCGATGCCGTCGTCGCCGCCTACCCCCGCCTGTCGCACCGGTATTACAAGCTGAAGGCAAAGTGGCTTGGGCTTGAGCGGATGGAAACGTGGGACCGCAATGCGCCCCTCCCGATGGAATCTAGCCGCCTTGTTAACTGGGACGAGGCCCAAAAGACCGTCATGGACGCATACGCTGACTTCTCGCCCGAGATGGCAAAGCTAGCCGAGCCGTTCTTTACAAAGGGCTGGATCGACGCGCCTGTGAAACCTGGCAAAGCACCTGGCGCATTTGCGCATCCAACGGTATCAACCGTGCATCCTTATGTGATGTTGAACTACCTTGGTAAGCCGCGTGACGTAATGACACTGGCCCATGAATTGGGCCACGGCGTACACCAAGTTCTGGCTGCAGGTCAGGGTGAACTGTTGTCATCAACACCACTAACCCTTGCCGAAACTGCGTCGGTTTTCGGTGAAATGCTGACATTCCGCAAATTACTTGAGGGTGCGCAAAACAAAGAAGAGCGTAAAATCTTGCTCGCAGGCAAGGTTGAGGACATGATCAACACGGTCGTGCGTCAAATTGCGTTCTATGACTTTGAATGCAAACTCCACGCAGCCCGTGGCGAAGGAGAGCTGACACCGGACGACATCAACCTGCTTTGGATGTCTGTGCAGGCGCAATCACTTGGCGAGGTCTTTGATTTCCAACCAGGATACGAGACATTCTGGTGCTACATCCCACACTTCGTCCACTCACCGTTCTACGTCTACGCCTATGCGTTCGGCGACGGCCTCGTGAATGCGCTTTATGCAGTCTACGAAGAGGGTGATCCTGACTTCCAAGAAAAGTACTTTGATATGCTCAAAGCTGGTGGTTCAAAGCACCACAAGGAGTTGCTGGCCCCATTCGGTCTCGATGCATCCGATCCGAAATTTTGGAACAAGGGCCTTAGCATGATTGAAGGTTTCATCGACGAACTTGAAGCGATGGAAGACTAAAACAACAAAGGCGGGCAACATAGCCCGCCTTTTACTTTCAATCTATTGGGATCAGTCTAATTCGGTCCACGGCCACGGTTTAACTTCGCTGCCAGCCGTCAGATACCGCACAGCTTTCGCCATCCAAACACCCATTGTTGTTCCGAATTCTTGCAAGTTCTCGTTCGGAACACGCTTGTTAAACAGCATGATTACGAACTGTGCTACGGTGATCACCCACAGAAACGACTGAGCAAAGCTAAGCAGAACCGAGATGATGATCATCCAGATCAGGCGCTGCCACATCGGTTCAAAATCCCCTTGTTCGTCTAAATTGTCGTCTTGCATCAAACTATTCCTTAAGCAGGTCCGCCAGCGGCATAGACCATATCCATCATCTCTTGTGTGCCACGTGAGAACGCCAATGAACAAGGGTAGCTTGCCCCGCTCTCTACGCTTAAACAGAAATTCTCAACCTGAAGTACGTAGTGGTTTACCGCGGGCCACCGCTCAGTCACGACTGTTTGGCCATTATTCTCAAGCCGCAGTTCGGCCAAATCATGTAGGTTTGCGTTATACGGGCAGGTCAATTGCACAACGCCGGTTTCACCGTGGAATGTAATCTGCTGGCGCGTGAACATCCGCATTGAAACCACCGCGCTATAGCTAAAGCTCTCGAATTCGGCTGCAACTTGCGCAAAAACATCAACGCCATTTTCATACCGCAGCTTGGCATAGGGGACCGACACACAGTCTTCGCCCGTCACAAACCGCGCGGACCCAAAGGTATACACGCCGATATCTGGCAAACCGCCACCACCGGTTTCGGGGCGGTTGCGAATGTTTCCCAATGCGCCCGCGTTATTGTAGCTAAACGTCGCATCCACATGCACCAGCTTGCCAATTGCTCCGCCCTGCACAAGTTCCCGCGCACGGACAAACTGTGGATGATGCACAATCATAAACGCCTCGGCAGCGAGTTTTCCTGACGCTTCTTGTGCCGCGATTAGGCGGTCAAATTCGCCAGCTTTCAGGGCAATTGGTTTCTCGCAAAGAACGTGTTTGCCCGCCTCGAGCGCTTTGATCGTCCATTCAACATGCAGGTGGTTCGGCAGTGGGATGTAGACCGCATCGATATCTGGGTCAGCAAGCAACGCATCATAGCTGTCCATGACGCGGATACCGGGTGCGAATAGTTGAAAGCCAGCAGCCTTTGCGGGATCAGACGTCGCCAACGCAGCTAGCTCTGCACCCTTGGCCGCATGAATAGCAGGCGCCATATGCTCTTGTGCAAAATTAGCCGCCCCCAAGATCCCCCAACGTACTGTCATCATATTTCCCCTTTGGGCCATCATTGCCAAAGCTGGGGGGACACACAATGTCTTATGATCAAAAAAATCCCCGCCGGACTTACCGACGGGGATTATTCATTCTGCCATTAGATCGGGCTTATGCCGTTTCTAACATGCCCTTTTCTTTGGCAAGCTCGTGCATCCGTTCTTGCAGTTTTTCAAATGCGCGGACTTCGATCTGGCGAATACGTTCGCGAGACACCGAATACTGACCAGACAAATCTTCAAGTGTGATCGTCTCTTCGGCAAGGCGACGTTGGACAAGGATGTCCTTTTCGCGATCGTTTAGAACGTCCATAGCTTCGGCCAACAACTGGCGGCGCGCATCCATTTCGTCATGTGCTTCGTAGTCCGCGGCGGTATTCGCGCTCTCGTCCTCAAGCCAGTCCTGCCATTGCATGGTCCCCTCGCCCTCAGAGCCGACGGTCGCGTTCAGCGACGCGTCACCACCAGACAAGCGACGGTTCATAGAAACCACTTCGGCCTCAGTTACACCCAGATCATTCGCGATCCGCTGCACGTTTTCGGGACGCAGATCACCATCTTCAAGGGCGCCAATGCGTGACTTTGCCTTGCGCAGGTTAAAGAATAACTTTTTCTGCGCAGAAGTCGTACCCAGCTTGACCAGTGACCATGACCGCAGGACATATTCCTGAATAGACGCACGGATCCACCACATGGCGTAGGTCGCCAAACGGAAACCCTTTTCAGGATCAAACCGCTTAACAGCCTGCATAAGACCGACATTGGCCTCTGAGATCACTTCGGCCTGCGGCAGACCGTAACCACGGTAGCCCATGGCGATCTTGGCCGCCAAACGCAGATGAGACGTGACCATTTGATGCGCAGCATCAGTGTCTTCGTGATCAACCCAGCGCTTTGCCAGCATATATTCCTGTTCCTGCTCAAGCATTGGAAACTTGCGGATCTGCTGCATGTAGCGGTTCAGGCCTTGTTCCGGCGATGGTGCCGGTAGATTTGTGTATGTGCTCATTTTCTTTTACTCCCCAGCCCGATGTTTATCGGCTTAACATGGATGTAGGCACAGAACTTAGCCCTTTCAAGATGGGCTAGTCCGAATTCGTAAATAGAATATGAATACGACGGACCCAAAGCGGTAGGTCTACTTCAGTGCATTCACGCACATGGGATGGATTATTACAGGACATCCCCACCAAGTGTGCGCAGAAGTTCCTGCATATCACTTGGCATTTCTGCTTCGAATTCAAGATCTTCGCCGGTCACAGGGTGCGTAAACCCCAGTGTGGCCGCGTGTAATGCCTGTCTTGCGAAATTATGCGTGGCGATGACGCCAGCCTCGCCAACAGCTTTTGGCGATAATTTCCGCCGCCCGCCATAAGTTGGATCACCAATCAACGAATGACCACAATGTGCCATGTGAACGCGGATTTGATGCGTACGACCAGTTTCGAGCCAACATTCGATCAACGCTGCGACTGGTAAGATACCCAGTTCTTGCACAATCCGTGCGCGGGTCACGGCGTGACGCCCCTGCTCAAACGATACGGCTTGTTTCTGGCGATCAGTCCGATGACGGCCCAAAAACGTCTGAACCTTCAAAATATTACCTGGCTCAAACGAAGTTCCTTTGATGCCGCGCAGACGCGGATCATTGGACGAAGGCACACCGTAACACAGCGCCAGATAGCGCCGCTCGACCGAGTGGTCAGCAAATTGTTTTGACAGCCCGTGATGTGCCGCGTCAGTCTTGGCCGCGACAAGAAGGCCAGTCGTTTCTTTATCAATGCGGTGCACGATACCAGGGCGTTTCATGCCGCCAACACCAGACAATGTATCGCCACAGTGATGGATCAACGCATTCACAAGCGTCCCACTTGGCGTGCCGGGTGCAGGATGCACCACCATGCCCGTGGGTTTGTTCACAACGATCAGGTCATCATCTTCATAAATTACTGTCAGCGGGATATCTTCAGCGACGATATGGCTTTCCTCGGCCACAGCAACTGTGATTGACACATTCGCGCCTTCAGCGATGCGATGGCGCGGATCAGTGATGACAACGCCATCTACCGTGACGGCCTCTTGTGCGATCAATCGTGCTAAGCGTGAACGCGACAGTGATGCATCCTCGGGCACATCACGTGCGAGGGCCTTGTCCATGCGCGGCGGTGGCGCGGCTGCGATCTGAAAGGTGACGATATTTTCCATCCGCTGGCTCCTACCGTGTTCGCCCGCACACCACCAGTACCAATAAAACGATCACGGCTGAACTACCGCAGCCCGCCATTCGTTCAAGAACCGCTGCCGCATGAGCGGATCAATGAATACCAACAACCCCGGATCAAGCCGGATGGGCCGTAAATGCGGACCAGCAGCAAGGGCTGCCTCATTGATCCTTGGCAATCCGGTTTTTTCTTCAATCAGTCGCTGCCCCTCAACCGAGAGAACAAAATCAAGGAAAGCAGCTCCTAATTCAGGCTCTCGTGCCTCACGCGGGATAAGTGCGGTGCGCAAAAGAACGTGGGTGAAATCCTCGGGCGCGATGATGAAACCATCGTCGTCGTTCAGTCGCGCCGTTGCATAACTACCCAACACATTCAGCGCGACATGAAGTTGTCCGTTCTGCACACCCGCGATCATATCGCCACTTGCGGTGAAAAGCTGCGGATCAAGGCCGCCAATCACCTCGGCCAAGCGCCAACTGGTATCAGACTGGCGTGCGTCTTGCGTGGCAAATAGATACCCCGCACCAGAGCGTTGCGGATCATAAGTTCCAATTTTGCCCGCGAACCGTTCAGGGTTATCGCGCAATACTTGGATAAGGTCGGTTCGGGTGCGTGGCATCCGCAATCCATCAAAGCCATCGCTTGAGACGACAATCACCACAGGCTCTTGCGCAAATGCAAACAACTGGTCGCGCCATGTGGCCCAACGCGGCAAACGCGCGGTCTCGGCGCTTGCGTGGCTCGATGCGATACCGTCGTTCGCAAGTTTTAGCTGCAGATCCATTGCCGATGAGATCGCAAGATCAAACTGATCGCCATTTTGCAGTGCGGCGAATACCTCTTGGCTGTTGGCCACCGTGTAGCGGATTGTCAGGGTTGGGTTTGCCAGTTGGAATGCATCAATTACCGGCGCGAATGCTTCGCTGTCTGTCGTCGACAATATGCTGACTTCGCGGCTACCCGAGCCCACAAAAAGAGTTTCCTCTTCGACCTCTAGTGCATTTGCAGTGCTCGCAAATACGAGCAGCGCCAAAGCAACTAGCCAAGTGGTAAAATTAGTTCGGCGCATGTGCCGCCCCCCGTCCGATTTTTGATCATAAAGCTGCCACCAATCGCACGTGCCACGTCGCGCACGATCGTAAGGCCAAGCCCTGATCCTATTATGTCTTTTACATTTTCACCGCGCTGAAAACGTCCAGCGAGCCGGACACTAGCGTCTTCGCCCAGCCCACGTCCACGGTCTTGGACGGTTACAACCGCGCTTTGACCGCGTTGGCACAGCACTATCTCAATC
The DNA here is from genome assembly GCA_034111185.1 of Paracoccaceae bacterium. Lineage (GTDB taxonomy): Bacteria > Pseudomonadota > Alphaproteobacteria > Rhodobacterales > Rhodobacteraceae > Yoonia. The sequence continues at coordinate 24,940 of JAWUXS010000005.1, forward strand.
TGACTATCTGCGAACGAGTATTTGATCGCGTTATCGATAAGATTGCGCAGCGCGCTTTCAAAAAGAAGTCGGTCATATCGCAGTGCGATTTTTTCGTCCGGCAGCGCAACCACCAATGAAATATCGCGCATGTCAGCTGTTGTGTGAAACGACGCCGCCACGTCTGTGACCAGTGGCCCCAACTCAAGCTCTTCATCAGCGCGCTGATCCGTACGGTAAACCACTGTCGCGTGATCCAACAACTGCCCTGCAGATCGCGCACTATCATCCACAGCACGGATCACGTTACGCAAAGTTGCACGGGTTGCGTCATCATCGGTCTGACGTAGCGCAATCTCGGCTTGTGCCCGTACAGTTGCGAGCGGTGTGCGCACATGGTGGGCCGCCTCGGTTATAAATGTCTCGGTCCGTGCAAGTGCACCGCGCAAACGTGCGATAAAGCCATTCAGCGCGCCAATCAACGGCGTCAGCTCGGACGGGACGGAACGTTCAAACGGGCGCAAATCTTGTGGTCCCCGACGGCCCATCGCCTCGGCCAATGTATTCAGTGGCTGCAACACTGACCGCGCCGTTAGAACAGACAGAACAGCTGCGAGCGCAAAGAACCCAAGACCAAGTGCTGCTGCACGGTTGGCCATCTGCCGGCTAATCGCATCTTGTGTTGTACGCGTTTGTGCGACCAACACTTGCACCGCTTGCTGGCGACCGTCGATTAGGACCGTCCGCGCCACGGCACCAACACGCACCTCGGCGTCTTGATACACGGTTGAATAGAAAACAGGCGTTAATCCACCGGGCAACGGTGTGGGCAAAGTCAAATCATCATAGCCTGTAATCGTATCCCCGTTCAGCAATATCCTGTAAAATACGCGATCTTCGCCAGTCGACCCCAGCATTGAGAACGCGGCATAAGGAATATCAACGCTTAGCCCGTCTTCTCCTCCGCGCAGTTCTTCGGCGATGGCGATCGTGGCCGCACCCAGAATACTATCTTGCGTGGTTTCAACTGCGGTATCGGCAACCGTGCGAACCGACAGGTAAAGCAGGCCAGACAGAACCGCCGCAACAACCAGCAAGGTCAGAACAAGCCGCTGGCGAATCGATCCGGTGGCGCGAAAACCCATGCTCATGCACCGGAACCCACGCCAGTTAACCTATAGCCCACACCGCGTACCGTCTCGATTTTCGCGGCGGAACCTTCGATCTTTTTGCGCAATCTGCCTACATAAACCTCAATCGCATTATCCGTTACAGCCTCGGATGCTGACAACAAGCGGTCGCACAATTGATCCTTAGAAAAGATCCGCTCGGGTGCAGTCACAAGCACCTCAAGCAGGCGTAATTCACGGTTGCGTAGCTCGCGGGTTTCATTGCCAAATTTAACCGTCGCGGACAGCGGATCAAACGTTAGGTCAGCATAGACCAATGCCGTTTGCGCAGCCCCACCGCGGCGGCGTAGCACTGCACGAACTCTTGCCTCTAACTCTGCAAAATCAAAGGGTTTTGTTACATAATCATCAGCACCAGTATCCAGCAAAGCAACCCGATCAGACACGGCCGCCCGCGCAGTCATCACAATCACTGGTGTGTCCCGTTTTGCCCGTCTGTGTGCCGCCAAAAAGTCGCGCCCGTCGCCATCAGGCAACATGATATCGAGCAGTATCAGATCATAGCTTGCGGTCGCCAAATGCTCCTCTGCATCGCCAAGCGATTGCGCCCAATCGACGGCATGGCCGTCCATCGTCAGACGTGTTTGCACCGACCCTCCTAGGGCCGCGTTATCTTCGACCAGCAAAAATCGCATGGTCCCTCCCCGGAATTTTTCTGCCCACATTTTAATCACGTGACAGGTTGCTGTCAGGTTGCGGTCAAATGGTAGGCGCATGCAAGGGGGGCATCGCAGCGGAGGAGCTGCGCCTCTCATGCCGTGAATAATGGGAGGAACCATCACATGAAAAAGACGCTCCTTGGCGCCATCGCCACAAGCGCACTGCTGACCTTCACTGGAACAGCATCATACGCAACCGAATGCATCGCACCTGCAAACCCCGGCGGCGGCTGGGATTTCACATGCCGTCAGATCGGCAAAATCCTTTTTGACATCGGCCAAGTCGACGCGCCTGTTCAGGTCACAAACATGCCTGGTGCTGGTGGTGGTCTCGCATTCTCAACTGTTGTGAACGAGCGTAGCGATGACAACGACCTGATCATTGCCGCATCATCTGCGACAACAACACGTCTCGCACAGAACGCTTACGGCGGTGCAACTGCTGACCAAGTTCGTTTCGTTGGTGCAATTGGTGCCGATCCGGGCGTTATCGTTGTGGCGGCAGACAGCCCGTTCATGTCTTTGACTGACCTGACTGACGCAATCATTGCAGACGCTGGTTCTGTTGCTTTTGCTGGCGGTTCTGCTGTTGGCGGCTTTGATCACCTCAAGCCATTGATGGTTCTCAAAGAGGCAGGCTTTACTGACATCACAGCTGTGAAATACATCGGTGTCGACGGCGGCGCAGACGCGATCACACAGACTATTGGTGGCTTTACACAAGCGATGACTGGCGACATGTCAGAAATCGTTGGCTTCCTCGAAGCTGGTGAGATCCGCGTTCTTGCAACCCTCACAGAAGAGCGTGTTCCGGGCTTTGATATCCCAACAGCACGCGAGCAAGGTCTTGATGTTGTCGCCGTAAACTGGCGCGGTCTCTATGTACCAAAAGACATCTCAGATGCTGACTTTGACGCATGGGGTGCCAAGCTGGCAGCCGTTGCAGCATCACCTGAGTGGCAGCAAGCGATGACCGACAATGGTCTTGCTCCGTTCACCAAAGTTGGTGGTGACTTCCAGTCATGGATCGATGGTGTTGTCGCACAGACAGCCGAATTGTCCCGTGAAATCGGCGTCATTCAGTAAGATGTCGCGCATGTCAGACCGCATCTTTGGTCTGGCCGTGATTTTGGTGGCGCTCGTGTATATCGCGAGCGCCACGCAAATTCAGGTCAGTTTCCTGTCCGATCCCGTAGGCTCAAAGTCCTTCCCGATCGGCGTCGCCTCGGTGGCGATCATCTGTTGTATCGTGATGATCCTGCGTCCCGATGAAGAACCCGAATGGCCCGGCCTTTGGACAGTCTTCTCGATCCTGATCTCAGTCGCGTTGCTGGTGGGCTATGCATACACGCTGAAACCGTTGGGCTTTATTATCCCAACGGCCGTCGTGTCAGCCGCGCTGTCCTATCAGATTTCTCCGCGTCCGCGCTTTGCGGTTGTCGCCGGACTTGGTCTTTCGATAGGTCTGTTTGTCTTATTTAAATTCGTGCTTGATCTAGGGCTAATCGCCTTTCCTAAGTCGTGGATGGGCTAACTCATGGATATTTTTGCAAATCTTTCGCTTGGCTTTGGCATCGCGCTATCGCCATTCACCCTGATGTTAGCCGTTGCTGGCTGTTTCATCGGAACAATCGTCGGCGCATTGCCCGGTCTTGGCCCGTCGAACGGTGTGGCGATCATGATCCCGCTAACCTTTTCGCTAGGCCTTGATGCCGTTGCGGCCCTCGTTCTGCTCACCTCAATCTACTACGGCGCAATGTACGGCGGGCGGATCAGTTCGATCCTACTAAACATCCCCGGGGATGAACCTGCGTTGATGACCACCCTCGACGGGTATCCAATGGCCAAAGCGGGCCGTGCGGGCGATGCGCTCGTGATCTCAGGCTTTGCATCATTTGTAGGTGCGCTCCTTGCCACGATCGGCCTGATGCTGCTCGCCCCGCTTTTGTCGCGGGTTGCATACCAATTTGGCCCTGCTGAATACTTCGCGCTATACCTGCTGGCTTTCGCGACACTCGGCGGGATTTCATCCAATAACCAAGCCAAAGCCGCGCTTGCGTCCTGCCTTGGCTTGATGATCGCAATGATCGGTCTTGATCCAAACTCTGGCTTGCCGCGCATGACAGGCGGCAATTTGCATCTCTATGACGGTATCGACTTTCTTGTCGCCATCGTTGGCCTATTCGCAGTGTCCGAGATATTCTTTTTCATCGAAAGCCACGGAAAATCATCGGCTGTTGGTATCAAGCTTGGCAAAGTCACTGTCCCTTGGAAGGACATCTGGGACACGCGCTGGACCATGCTCCGCTCATCCCTTTTGGGTTTCTTTGCAGGGGTTCTTCCCGGTGCAGGCGCGTCTTTGGGTAGCTTCATGACCTATATGATGGAGAAATCCATCGCAGGCGAAAAAGGTGGATTTGGCACAGGTGTCGCCAAAGGCGTCGCGGCCCCAGAGGCGGGCAATAACGCCGCAGCAGGCGGTGCTTTGGTTCCAATGCTGACACTTGGCGTTCCGGGATCAGGTACAACCGCAGTGCTGCTTGCCGTGCTTGTGACGCTCAACATCACCCCTGGCCCGACATTGTTTACCGACCGTCCAGACGTTGTTTGGGGCCTGATTGCATCGCTGCTGATCGCTAACTTTGTATTGCTGGCGATGAACGTGCCAATGGTCAAAATCTTCGTGAAGGTTCTTCAGGTGCCACCTGCCCTGCTTTTGCCAGGTGTCACGATGGTCAGCTTTGTTGGGATCTACTCCCTGACAGGTAGCTACTTTGACTTGCTTTTGGTCACGGCCTTTGGCGCACTTGGTTATGTTCTGCGCAAGCTGGATATTCCAACTGTTCCGGTGATCCTTGGGATCTTGCTGGGGCATCAGATGGAAAAGCAGTTGCGCGATGCGATGGTTTTGTCAGACGGTGAATGGCAGTATCTCTTTTCCTCCGGCATCTCGACAGGCCTGATTATCGCAGCTGTCTTGGGCTTTTTCGCACCGATCTTCTTGCGTAAATTCCTGACCAAACCCCAGCGTGTGAGCGACTAAATGACAAAAATACTGATCCCATCAGGTGCCTTGGGCCTTGGCTATGATGCTGACGCGCTTGCGCTAGGGGTCAGTATGAAACCTGACCTGATTGCAGTCGATGGCGGATCTACTGACTCGGGCCCTTCATATCTTGGGCGTGGCGTCTCAAAATACGCCCGCTCAAGCACCAAGATCGAATGGGCAGGGTTGATCCGCGCCGCCCGCGCTGCAGGCTGTCCACTTGTCATTGGTACTGCTGGGACATGCGGTACTGATAGCACCGTTGATTGGCTGCTCGACATAACCCGCGAAATTCTGGCCGACGACGGTGCGACCGCAAAAATCACCACCCTAAAGTCAGAACAAAACCCCGAAAAAATCGCGGCAACCCCAATCACCCCCCTCTCGGGTGCGCCAACAGTCACCCCCGAGACGATCACCGCCTGCGAACATATCGTCGCCCTTGCTGGTGCCGAACAGATCACCGCAGCGCTTGAGACGGGCGCAGACATCATCATCGCAGGTCGCACGACCGACACGGCCATCATCGCTGCCCTCCCCATTAAGAACGGTGATCATGCGGGCGCTGCATGGCATGGTGCAAAGATCGGTGAATGCGGCGCGTTATGCGCAACCAACCCGCAATCAGGCGTGATCATGATTGATTTCGACGCAACTGGGTTCACAGTCACACCATTGGCCGAAGGAGCGCACGCAACGCCGCACACTGTCTCGGCGCATATGCTCTACGAGAATTCAGACCCTTTCATTCTTTACGAACCGGGTGGGCACCTTGATGTAACGGCTGCTGGCTACAATGCTGTTGATGACACGTCGGTGCGGGTCACAGGTTCGGTTTGGGTGCCCTCAGAGAACTACACAGTCAAACTTGAGGGTGCACAGATCGCAGGGCATCAATGCATGGTCATGGCGACAATCCGTGACAGTCATTACGTGGCAAACGTGCAGGCGTGGTGCGATGACATCATGGTGAAACACGCGGCCAAGACGGCTGACCGCATGGGCGACGTGGCCTTTACCCTTGATCTGCGGATCATTGGGCAAAATGCGACGCTTGGCCCGCTTGAGCTGAAATCAGCAGACCTAAACGAAGTTGGCGTGATGGGCATCGTCACCGCAGGCGATCCAGCAACGGCGCAAGACATCGCAAAATTGCTGAACCCTTACCTGCTGCACCACCCCCTGACCCGCGAAGAAGAAGTTCCAACATTTGCATTTCCGTTTTCACCTGCCGAAGTACCCCTTGGGCCGCTTTATAGCTTTGCGTTGCACCACGTGATGACGCTGGCCAATCCGATGGATGCTTTCCGGCTTGAGGTACACGCATGACCACCGTCGCCGACGTTGTTGATAAAGTACGCTCAAAAAATGCAGGGCCGTTCTGGCTCACAATAGACGTTTTCTGCGGTTCTGCTGAAGCCTACGACCAGATTGTCCAAGGTGTATCCACTGACCGCGTCGCGGCCTTGTTTCATGCGGACCCTGCCAGCCTAAAACGCTTTGACATCGCCGCTCTAAATGTTGTGAAATTCAGCCTGCCCCGCCCACAAATCCAAGGCAGCCTGCATGATCGCGATATGCACGGCGCTGGTTGGGCGCCTTTGCTTGCCGAACTATCGCTGAATTGATTCCCGATTCTACTGGCAAGACGAAACCGCAAGCGCAGTAACGCGGCAGTACAAATATTCGATTTATTATCAATAAATCTGCAAATGGGGGGTAATGGTACCACCTCCTGGTCTCGAACCAGGGACCTCCTGATCCACAATCAGGCGCTCTAACCAACTGAGCTAAGGCGGCACTACGGTCGATTTAGCCGCAAGCATAAATGATTGCAAGTCCTGTATCTTGCCAATTGCCCCGTCAGCGCGTTAGGTCATTAACAAATTGAAAAGGACCATCCCTATGGGCATTAATGACGAACGCGATATGGAAGCCAACATGCAGATCGGCCCAACTGATCAGGGCATGGTTCGCTTGTTTATCGAATCTGGCGGAACAGAAATCCCAATGGATTTCTTCCCTGAAGAAGCCGAAGAGATTGCTGAAGAAATTCGCGCCGCCGCAATGGCCGCACGCGCGGTCAAAAAGCGCTAAGCAACCCGACATCTTTATCAAACGAAAGACGCCACCCGCATAAAGCGGGAGGCGTCTTGTATTTTTGGCTTAGGCTCAAGCTTAGGCACAAGACCTTCTGGCGAACGCTTATGAGCGCAAAAGCCCCACGATGTCATATGTCTGACGCAAGATCGGATCAGCAATCGCACGGGCCTTTTCAGCACCCTGCCCCAAAATGCGGTCGATTTCGGCTGGATCAGCCATCATGCGTGCCATCTCGTCGCTGATCGGTGCTAGCTTCTCAACAGCCAAGTCAGCAAGTGCGGGCTTGAAACGACCCCAACCTGCGCCTGCGTACTCTGTGATAACCGCTTCGGGCGTAGCATCCGAAAGTGCCGCATAGATATCCACAAGATTGCGTGCCTCTGGGCGATCCTTCAAGCCTTCCAATGTCTCTGGCAAAGGCTCTGGGTCAGTTTTGGCTTTTTTGAATTTTTTCGCGATTTTATCAGCATCATCAGTCATGTTGATGCGTTCCATGTCACTTTCGCCCGACTTTGACATCTTCTTGGTGCCATCACGCAAATTCATCACGCGTGTCGCAGGGCCATCGATGACAGGATTTGTTTCAGGAAAGAAATCAACTTTGAAATCGTGATTAAACTTGTTTGCGATGTCGCGTGTCAGCTCAACATGTTGCTTTTGGTCTTCGCCCACAGGCACGTGCGTCGCGTGGTACAACAGAATGTCTGCCGCCATCAGTGAAGGATACGCATAAAGCCCCAACGACACCTTTTCGGCATTGGTCCCTGCTTTGTCCTTGAATTGCGTCATACGGTTCATCCAACCGACACGCGCCACACAATTGAAAATCCAACCCAATTCAGCATGCGCTGAAACTTGGCTTTGGTTGAACAGAATGGATTTTGTCGGATCAAGACCCGCAGCAAGGTAGCCTGCAGCAACTTCGCGCGTGGCATTGGCCAGTTCTTTTGGGTCTTGCCAGACTGTGATCGCATGGAGATCGACAACGCAGTAGACTGTCTCCATCTCGCCTTGCATACCGACAAAGCGTTTGATCGCCCCGAGGTAGTTGCCCAGCGTCAAGCCGCCGGATGGCTTAATGCCCGAGAATACACGTGGTGTAAAAGTGGATTGGGTCATGGTCTGGTCGTCCCATTCATTGCAGTAATTTTTGCAGGGCTAGTCATCGCCCCAAAGCGCGTTTACCCATGCCAGAGAGACCCGAAACTTTCAACAGCTCAGACCGACGGGACGCCAAAATGGATGACCACGAACCTTTCGAAGCGCCAGTGAACCCAATCCCACCGGTGATTGTGCTGCTTGTCCTTGCCGTCGTCTTGGTTGAGGCCGCATTTTCGCTGGCCAGCACAGGCATCGTTGGTGGCACCCGAGGCATCGGTTGGCGCAACACAGGGATCGCGGATTACGCGTTTTCGCCAACGGTCCTTAGCATCATGTACGAGCAAGGTAATTATGCGCCTGAAATTACGCGGCGGTTCGTTACCTATCCGTTTATCCATTCATCATTCACCCAAGCCTTGTTCGGGGGCGCACTGCTCCTTGCTTTGGGTAAGTTCGTGGGTGACATTTTTCGGGCGATCCCCGTGCTTATCATCTTTTTTGGATCAACAATCGCGGGCGCTGTTGCGTTTGGCCTTACCGCACCTTCTGGTTCGCCGCTCATTAGCGTCTTTACACCGGTCTACGGACTGATCGGGGCGTATACCTATATTATATGGCTGCACTTAGGTCAGACTGGCGCAAACCAATTGCAAGCTTTTCGCATGATCGGCTTCCTGCTTTGCATTCAATTGGTGTTTGGTGCCATATTTGGCGCTGGCCAAATGTGGATCGCCGAGATCGCAGGCTTTGTCGCGGGATTTGCTTTGTCGGTCATCGTGGCGCCAGGCGGCTGGTCAAACCTTTTGCGTAAACTCAGAACCCGCAGTTAACCGCCGAACATACCTCCGGGCAGGTTTAGACCGGGGTCCCTGGCCGCCTGCGCACGGATTGCCGCATGACGCGCAAACTTTTGCACCATCACTTTGCGCCGTGCTGGTGCCAGCTTTGCCTCAGGACCCATGCGGATAATTTCGGCGTCGTAGCCATCGGCGATGATTAGGCCAGTGTCCTCAGGCAACAACTCGGTCGGGAATTCAGTATCCACGGCCCAGAAAAACCGATCACACCATTCAAGGTACCCGTCCCATTTATTGTCGGATTGAAAATCAGCACGACCCGATTTGCATTCAATGATCCAAACCTCGCCTTTCGGCCCAAGCGCCATAACGTCAACCCGCAAGCCGGATATCGGCACCAATTCCTCAACACTGACAAAGTCATGACTGCGCAAATGTCGCGAAACACCGCGGGCAAGTAGCTGCCCTGGCATCAATGTCTGAGGGTGAGTCGGCTCTGGCATGAAGTGAATGTGAACAATACGTGAACAAATGGCAATACTTTTGTATAGGGGGGCCAAATACCTATGCATAGGTGGGTGAATCTCTTACGTATATTTCCGCCTAAATAAGGGGTTTTTGACAATTTTTAAGGGTTTTACCCCTAGCCACATGCGTACGCTTGCCCCTATCAGCAACGAAATCACGAAACGCAATTCACGGAGCTTGAACATGACACTTCTTCAAACAGTCCTCGCGAACGTAACTTTCATCGACGTATGTAACGCCCTTATCGTTGTGGCCATTATTGAACGCCTTTTTCTGCGTTTCGCACCTGATAGCTGGCTCGATTCAGTCGGCATCACAGCTTAATCGTCGCCTGCTACTTGCTATGTGCCCCTTGTCCACCTACGTGTTGGATTGGCGGGTACTGCTCTTCTCGATCGCTATAGGGGTTACATTCCAGTGGCCTTAAGCAATTCCTAGGGAGCTGGCTCTGTTTGGACCCTGGTCCTTTTACCTGGCGCCCACCTGTACATACAGGTCCTCGGGAATAAATCCCTGAACGGCTGCTGCGGTTCCCGCCACCTTCTTTCCATTCTCAATACTTTTGATAGACTTCGGTCATCACCAGTTGGAGAATGTCATGCGTCCACTCGCTATTTTTATTGCCCTTTGCACAGCCACGCCAGTTGTAGCTGCTGACCTGTTGGTCGTCTTCCAAGACAGCAGCCCCAAAGATCGTTTGATTATTTACAATGAGGGCTGCGAGGTAGGACCAGCGGTTGTCACGCTTGATCTGACCTCAGCGGCCCAAGGCGTGTTTTTTGACACAATAAGCGGCGGCCAAGGCCAAGGCGTGTCGCACGAACCAGAAGTTGTCGAAGGCAATGCCACCTTTGCACCTGTCGCTGATGGCGATCAAATCCTGAACATTTCTATGAACGGCCTGCAACCTTTGGGATCAGTAACGATCACCTTTGACGTGGATGACACCGACAGCAGCCGACAGATTGTTGTAAACGGATCTGAGTTTGAGGGGTCTTCAGTGACAATTCAAATTGGGGAAAACGCGCAAACCGCAAGCATCGGTGCTGACGGCCGTACGAATGTGATTTTTGAGGACACTATCTGCGTAAGTTCGTAACCGACGCATTCGTTAACCGCCCTCTGCCTAGCTGTCGCCCAAGAGATACATCAATCCGAGGATCGCAGCGCTGACTGCGATATGCTCTATCGCGATACCATTTTGCGGACGACCTGTCGCTACAGCGTCTTGCGGTCTAGCCAGCGGCGTGGCTAGGTTGTTCCCCATCGGCGGGAGCATGTTCTCTTCGGTCCGAACAACTGGCACAACCGTGGCGTCGACAAGTGCATCATCAACACCATCAGCCATCGCAGGCCCTGCGAGCATAAACGCAATACAAATCTTGAAAATTCTCATCAGTTTTCACCTGCCTTTTGGAAAAGTCAGGTTTTGAATGCCAATCATTGGTGAACCTCAGGTTAACCAAGGCAAATTAGATCGGATACAACGTTAAAAGCAGACAGCTTTAAAAGTTCTTTGGCTGCGCTTCTCTTGCCATAAAGTCGAGAACCGCATTCACGAACTTAGACTCTTTTCCATCAGGGAAAAACGCCTGCGCCACGGTCACAAACTCAACAATGACGACCTTTGGTGGGGTGTCTTTCATCATCAGTTCAGCACCAGCCGCACGGAACAAGCCACGCAACGTCGGGTCGATACGTGCAATTGGCCATTTCGCCACCAATGCACGGTCGGTCATCTGGTCAATTGACGCCTGATCATCAACCGCACGCAGCATGATATTGCGGAAGGTATCAAGATCACCCTCGATCATCTCTTCGCCTTCGTAGATCGCACCAAAACGGTGGTCTGCAAATTCAAGCATAACCTGATCGACGGTCTGGCTCGCGGCCTCCATCTGAAAAAGCGCCTGCACTGCATAAAGCCGTGAAGCTGATTTCATTTTGCGTCGTTGGTTATTGGAGACAGTCATGCCGTAGGGTTGCCTTGCTGAGCGAGAAGTATCTCACTTGTGAAACCGACGCCCTTATCAGGACGGCCCCACTTACGGCTGAGAGCGATGAGGTGCAAGGCCGCAGCGGCCGCACCGCCACCTTTGTTTTGATCCGCAGGATCAGCACGCACTTCTGCTTGAGTGTAATTCTCGACAGTAAGGATGCCATTGCCGATGCAAACGCCTTGCAAACCAAGCAATTGGATCGCGCGGCTGCTGTCATTGCACACGGTTTCATAATGTGTGGTTTCGCCACGGATCACACAGCCAAGGGCTACATAACCGTCAAAATTGCTCATCCGTTCGGCGATACCGATGGCAGTCGGGATTTCCAAAGCACCAGGCACCTCAACGATATCCCAAGTGGCACCAGCCTTTTCGATCTCGGCCTTGGCCCCTGCGATCTGATGATCGGACAGATCTTTGTAATAAGGCGATGCCACGATCAGCACCTTCACCGGCTTGTCAAACGTCGGCAGCGGCATGATGTAATGTGAAGGTCCGGCCATTATCCAAGCTCCGAAATCTTACGTGTCCCAACGATATCAAGGCCATACGCCTCAAGGCCCACGACTTTGGGGGTGGGTGAGTTCGTCAAAAGGATCAAATCTGACAGGCCCAGCGACGACAGGATCTGCGCGCCAAGGCCGTATTGGCGCAATGTCTTTGGCGACACCTCATCTGCGGCATCAATCTTCATTGACGTGTCGCGCAACAAGACGACGACGCCGCGGCCTTCGTTGGCGACCATCTGCATTGCATCGCCAAACTCAGCGGCGCGCCCCTTGGGACCTGTGCCGATTACGTCAAGCATCGGGTCCATCGCGTGCATTCGCACAAGAACAGGCTCGGAAGTGGTGATATCACCTTTGGTTAGAACGATGTGTTCGTCTCCATGCGCCTCGTCCGTATAGACGCGCATGTTCCACTCACCACCGAATTCGGATGTGATCGTCTCTTCGCTACGCACACGCACGAGGTTATCGTGGCGGCGACGGTAGGCGATTAAATCACTGATCGTGCCGATTTTCAGGCCATGCTTTTGTGCAAAACCAACCAGATCAGGCAAACGGGCCATTTCGCCATCGTCTTTCATGATCTCGCAGATCACGCCTGAAGGGTTCAAACCAGCAAGGCGGGAAATATCAACGGCAGCCTCAGTATGCCCAGCACGCACAAGAACACCGCCATCGCGCGCGCGAAGCGGGAATACATGACCCGGCGTGGCAATGTCTTGGCCAGATTTGCTGGCATCAATCGCCACAGCAACGGTACGTGCGCGGTCAGCGGCTGAAATGCCGGTGCTCACGCCCTCGCGGGCCTCAATGCTGACAGTGAACGCTGTCTCGTGACGGGATGAGTTTTGCGAAGCCATCAGCGGCAAACCAAGCGCGTCGATCCGGTCGCTAGGAAGCGTCAAACAGATCAGGCCACGGCCATGCGTCGCCATAAAGTTAATTGCATCAGGCGTGGCCATTTGCGCAGGGATCACCAGATCACCTTCGTTCTCGCGATCCTCGTGATCGACCAGCACAAACATGCGACCATTGCGGGCGTCATCAATAATCTCTTCGATTGATGATATTGTGTCAGACCAGTCTTGTTCGACTTGCCCCGGATTTTCAAAATTTGCCGACATGTTTCGCCCTACGCCATTTCTGCAACGGGAATATCTTAGGCGTCCCCTATTGGAAAGCCGTCAGATTTCTTGGAATTTACTGATTTCTCGTAACATCACCAAACTATGGTGCACACTGGTTACGTAACGCGCAATTTGCCGTCGCTGAAAAATAACAAGAGCGAGGTGAATTGCGCGCAACACCGACGACCATCCTCGCAAAATCCAGCATCGCGAGTTACGAAGACCCAATCAGCTTATGCCTCAGACCCGATCAGGCACCAACATAGGTTTTTTATTGTAGGCAAAGTGCTTAGGCGCGGTAGGAAGGTGTATACGCAGGTAGGCTCGGACCGTTATTGTGTCCAGCAGCAGTCCTTAATCGGAAAGCCATCCAACAGAGCCGCGAACCGCTGAAAGCGCTTGTTCATACGAGTTGAAAACAACTGGTTCGGCCTCAGCCTGATAACGCCAACCGCGTCCCCCATCAGGGTCACGCTGGCATTCACGGTACGAGAACTTGCTTTCATCGTGGCAAAGAATATCGACGCAGCGATCACCTTTTGCGGTCTCCAGTGAGACAACGACCTTGATTTTCATCCTTCATACTCCCTTAGGCGCGCGACGTAGCGCGCCATTGTATCAATTTCGAGGTTGATGAAATCACCAACCTTTACGTCGCCCCAAGTTGTGGCAACTTTAGTATGCGGTATGAAATTAACACCAAAATCGGCCCCGTTCACCGCATTCACTGTGAGGGACGTACCATTCAACGAAACAGAGCCTTTGGGCGCTATAAAACGAGCAAGATCATCAGGAGCACGGAAAGTGACACGCGTGCTGTCACCCTCATCCTCAAGGGCAACGACCTCGGCTACGCCATCAACATGGCCAGACACGATATGCCCACCCAGTTCATCTCCGACCTTCAAAGCACGCTCGAGGTTCAGGCGTTTATTGACCGGCCAATGGTTTTTACCGATGTTAGTGGCAGAAACGCTTTCAGCAGAAATTTCCACGTCGAACCAATTTTGCGGACTATCACCAAGGGCAATCACTGTCAGACACACGCCATCACACGCAATCGAAGCACCAATATCAATGCCTTTGATGTCATAACTTGTGCCAATTCGCGCACGCAAATCGCCGCGTTGTTCAGTTTCCAAAACATGGCCAATGTCAGTAATGATGCCAGTGAACATAGTTTCCCCCAATGAAGTGCTAGACCTAGCGCGTGAAAACTGCGCAAACAAGCTACCTTGCCGCAATTTTGCCCCAATTATGCCCGAACGCGCCAATACAAACTGTTTCCAACCTGAATCCCCTGCTGAGATGTAATTTTGACCGACCCTAACCAACGCCACTTTCTCTTTCTGCAGGGGCCACACGGCCCTTATTTCCATAAATTGGGAAAGATGCTGCGTGCCGCAGGGGCAACTGTTTGGCGTGTTGGCTTTAATGCGGGCGACCGCGCGTTTTGGTTTGGTGCACCCGGCTACATCCCTTATCGCGGCAAATCCGAAGACTGGGCAGACACGTTCACGAGCATTGTCAGCGACAAAGCAATCACTGACATCGTCCTTTATGGTGATACGCGACCAATCCATGCGCAAGCAGTGGCCATAGCAAATGAATCCGGTTTGCGGGTTCATGTTTTCGAAGAAGGCTACATGCGCCCCTATTGGGTCACATATGAGCGCGGCGGCACGAACGGCCATTCAAGACTGATGGACCTCTCAATACCCGAGATGCAAAAAGCCTTGGCCTTGTCAGATCTCGAAGTACCGACCCCCCCCTCACATTGGGGCGACATGCGTCATCACGTTTTCTACGGCGCACTTTACCATTGGTTCGTGATGTTCCGAAATCGCGAGTATCGTAATTTCGCACGACACCGAGAGCTTCCTGTAGCAGCAGAGGCATGGCTTTATACCAAGCGGCTTTTGCTGATGCCATTGATCGCCCTCGACCGACGGATCGCAACAATGCGCATCCGCTACGGTGGGTTTCCCTATCACCTTGTGTTGATGCAGCTAGAGCACGATTCAAGCTTTCAAATGCATTCGCCCTTTGACCGCATGGAAGAGTTCCTTGCAGTTGTGATGAAAGGCTTTGCCAAAGGTACGCCACGGCACCACCATTTGGTTTTCAAGGCCCACCCGCTTGAAAACGGGCGCTCACCGCTTCGTAAGATCATTAAGGAACTTGCAGAAAAGCATAATGTTTCCAATCGCGTGCACTATGTACGCGGCGGAAAACTGGCGCAATTGCTGGACAACGCCCGCACTGCTGTCACCGTGAATTCAACCGCAGGTCAACAAGTGTTGTGGCGCGGTATCCCTTTGAAAGTTTTCGGAAAAGCTGTCTATTCCAAGCCAGAGTTCGTATCCGAACAACCGCTTGCCAAGTTCTTTGCCGAACCAACGCGCCCAAATAGCAAAGCCTATCGCGATTACCGCAGGTTCCTTTTGGAGACCAGCCAAGTTCCAGGTGGTTTCTACGCGGCACGTGGGCGGCGCCAATTATTGCGGCAGGTTGTTGATATGATGTTAGCGAGCGAAGACCCGTACGATTCACTGAAGTCAGGCAAAACACCACCACGTCAGCCATTACGGATCGTAAATTAGGCAAACCGCGACCGCCTTAGTGGCCCAAATTTCAGTTATTCATGACCCAAATAAGCGACCCATCTGGATCAATCAGCGCGCCTATTTTCATGTCTCCGTGATATGTTGGCGCATGAATGCGCGGCTGACCCGTTGTAGCCTCGGGTATTTCAGCAACCGTACACACATCGAAAAACGCATCGACAGCGTCTAGGTGCAGACAACAGCAGAACCAACTTTTCTTTGGGTTTGGGTGCGGGAAAAATCCCAACGCAATCGAACCTCTTTTCAAAATCAGCCAGCCATCGTCCTTAAAGGCGGTGACAAAACCTAGCTTTGAATAGAACGCAATTGTCGCATCAAAACTACGAGAAGGCAGGTTCGGCGTCGCATAATCCATAGATGCACCCCCCAAAGGCTAAGTTCAGTCGGGCCAGAGAACTAGTCAACAGGCGCCTATGAAGCGGCAAACTAAGCCAATAGACGTCAAAATCATCGAGGTTAAAGCCATAGCACTTGGACTAGCCATGTCGCGCGCGCCCGCGGATCACCTTTGCTAAAGTTGCACCTATCCCTCTATCTATGCCGTTATTTTCAACGCCCCCCCAAATCTGGTGCCCCCAGCCGCCAAGCGCGACATCGACGCAACAGTCATTGTTCGCGAATCGGCTACAACAGATGCCACCGCTGGCTTTTGCATCCGGATTCACGTATTTAAAAAGAAAAACTGAGGCACAATAATAACAGGTCGAGGAGACCGAGCAGTGAAAACTCTGACATTACGCCTAGCAAGGGGCGTGGTCCTTGTAGTGACTCTAGGCCTCGCGGCCTCATGTGGTCTACCGCGTTCCGGACCGAACAAAGCTGAAATTTTCTCTGGATCCGTCTTGGAGCAAGGTGACTCGTTCATCCTGACCGTAGACGACCGCATTAACCGTATTGCATCCGTCGCCCCTGCCCTTGGGTTCGCAGAAGGATTTCGTACGGCGTCACAACTTGGGTCCGACACAATCAATCCAGGCGACGTTCTTGGCCTGACCATTTGGGAAAACGTCGATGACGGCCTTTTGGTTCCACAGGGTCAGAATGCAACCGTCCTCGAAGAAGTTCAGGTCGACGGTTCTGGATATATCTTCGTCCCATATGCAGGTCGCATCCGTGCATCAGGCAACACACCAGAGGCAGTGCGCCGCATCATCAGCGAAAAGCTTGCTGATCAAACGCCAGACCCACAGGTTCAGGTTCGCCGCCTTGCAGGTGACGGCGCAACAGTATCCATCGTTGGATCAGTTGGGGCACAGGGTGTTTACCCAATTGAACGTCCAACACGTACTTTAGCCGCTATTCTTGCTGCAGCTGGCGGCGTTTCAATCCGCCCAGAAATTGCACAGGTCACCGTTGTACGTGGCAGCCACTCTGGCTCGATTTGGTTTGAAGACCTTTATGACCACCCTGGACATGACATCGCTGTCCGTGGCGGCGACCGTATCTTCGTCGAAGAAGACGCACGGACCTTCACAGCACTTGGTGCGACTGGCACACAAGACCGCGTACAATTCGAAAGCCAGTCAATCTCGGCTATTGAGGCAATCGCGCAGGTTGGTGGCTTGAACAGCAACCTTGCAGATCCAACAGGCGTTTTCGTCTTTAGGAACGAGCCGCAGGAAATCGCGAACCAGTTGGTTGGCCGAACTGACCTGATCGGTACGCAGCGTGTTGTCTATGTTCTCGACCTTACAAAGCCGAATGGCATCTTTATGGCCCGCGACTTTGCTATCCGTGACCAAGACACCGTTTACGTGACTGAAGCTCCGTTCACCGAGTTCAACAAGACGATTGCAGCTGCAACCGGATCATTGAGCGCCGTGAACACTCTGACAACAGCGACAGACACTCTGACAGGAAACTAAACATGACCACGACTACTGGTCCGGCCGCCGCAAAGGATACTTTGCGGCGGCTTTTCGTTTATAACGGCGGGTTTCTGACAAAACGGCGGATTAGACGTATCCTGACCCTCGCTGGTTACGACATTTCAATCGGCAAACCAGCCGAAGGTGATGCGGTTGGGGTTTGGGGGCACAGCCCAACATCCCCGCGCGGCGAAGCTGTGGCAAGCAAAACAGACGCACCGATTATCCGCGTCGAAGATGCATTTCTGCGGTCTGTAAAAACTGGCCGCGATGGCGACGACCCGATTGGACTGCACATTGATACGCGCGGCGTTCATTTTGACCCAAGTATAAAATCTGATCTCGAAATACTTCTGACCGAGGAACCTCTCGATAACAGTCATCTTTTGAACCGTGCACGCGACTGCATGGACCGTATACAAAAGGCGCATCTGTCAAAATATAATGCCTTTGATCCTGCGACCCCTGCCCCCAAGGCGGGCTATGTGCTGGTCATTGATCAAACCCGTGGCGACGCATCCGTCAAAGCCAGCGGTGCTGACCTGAACACCTTCAAAGAGATGCTGTTCTACGCGCAAGAGGATCAACCCGGTTCGCAGATTATCATCAAGACCCACCCCGAAACCGAGGCAGGCCACCGTGGCGGCTATTTCACACAGGATGACTGCAATGATCGCATCAGCCTTTGCGACGACGCGGTCAGCCCCTACGCGCTTTTTGAGGGTGCAATCGCGGTCTACACTGTCTGCTCTCAGATGGGGTTCGAAGCTATTCTGATCGGACACAAGCCTGTCGTCTTTGGGCAGCCCTTTTATATAGGTTGGGGCCTCACTGACGATCGCAAGCCGTTAGATCGCAGGCAACGCAAACTGACCCGCGCCCAGTTATTCGCAGCAACAATGATCCTTTATCCAACGTGGTACGACCCACATCGCGACAAGCTTTGCGAGCTCGAGGATGCGATTTCCGCGCTTGAGGTCCAAGCACGTGCTTGGCGCGAGGATCATTTGGGTTGGACTGCGTACGGTATGCGTCTTTGGAAGCGTAAGCCGCTTCAATCGTTTTTCGGGTCTGAGCAACCGATTGTTTTTGCAGATGCAGATGCCGCCGCTAAAAGCACCCGCCGTGCAATGGTTTGGGCTGGCAAAACAACTGACGCACTTGAAGACATGAATGTCGTTAAGGTCGAAGACGGGTTCTTGCGATCACGCGGCTTAGGTGCTGAGCTGATCCCGCCGCTATCACTCGTGTGTGATGATCTGGGTATTTACTATGACCCCACGCGCCCCAGCCGCCTTGAACATCTTATCGCAGCATCAGAAAGCCTCTCGGACACCGCGAAACAACGCGCAGAACGTCTGATCAAACGGATCACACGCGCAAAGCTCTCTAAATATAACGTTGGTGCCACGGAAATCCCTGTGGACCTGCCCAAAGGCCGCCGCATCCTCGTTCCTGGACAGGTCGAAGACGATGCATCGATCAAACTGGGCACAACTGACATATCCACCAATCGCGCCTTGCTTGAGGCAGCACGCAACGCCAATCCCGCCGCTGTGATCTTGTACAAACCGCACCCCGATGTCGAAGCAGGGCTGCGCGAAGGCCATGTGTCCGAAGCCACGGACTTCGCAGATGTCATACTCACCAAGACCGACCCGATGGAGGCGCTTGAGCACGTCGACGAAGTGTGGACCATGACTAGCCTTTTGGGGTTTGAAGCCCTGTTGCGGGGCAAGCGCGTTACCTGTGTTGGCACCCCGTTTTATGCGGGTTGGGGTCTAACTGACGACCGCGCAATGCCGCTGATGCGGCGGTCAGCATCGCCTGACCTTGCGATGTTGGTACATGCGGTTCTGATCGATTATCCACGCTACTTTGATCCCAAGACCAAATTGCCTTGCCCAGTCGAGGTGATCGTAGATCGCTTGGAAAATGGGGACATACCGAAACCAAGCAAGCTGAACCGCACCGTTGCAAAGACCCAAGGCCTATTCGCAAGCTTTGCGCATCTCTGGCGTTAGCCTTTGCGCCAACGTTGGATGATATCAGTGCCCACGGTTTCAACCGAGTGCAAAGCAAACCGTGGCGCATTCGCAAGCTTGTCAACGCCCATCGCAGCGATACATGGGGTACCTTCAGCGCCAATCGTAAGACCCGCCTGAAACACGACCAATTCGTCCACAACATCAGCGGCGAGAAGTGACGCAGCCAACGCCCCGCCCCCTTCACAAAACACCCGTGTCAGGCCTTTTTCGGCCAATGCTTTAAGGATTGCTGCCGGATCAAGCTGCCCATGAACCGCTGCACACGGCAAACTCTCCGCGCCCAAGTCAGTCCATGCACTTGGGTCAGCACGCTCTGCATGGCAAAGCCATACAGGTATGTCGCGGGCGGTCTTTGCCAACTGACCATCAAGCGGCAGGCTTAGGTTGCGCGAGACGACAACACGCACTGGCTGCCGATCAATGCCAAGTCCGCGCACCGTTAATGATGGATCATCAGCGCGGGCCGTACCTGCTCCAACCATTACAGCATCATGGCGGGCCCGCATCATATGCACAGCACGCCGCGCATCAGGTCCGGTGATCCACTGGCTTTCACCCGTTGCCGTCGCGATGCGCCCGTCTAAGGATGTGGCAAGTTTCAGCGTCACAAATGGCCGCTTTTGGGTAATCCGACTAAAGAAACCTGCATGATCCGCATCAGCCTGCGCAGCAAGCACACCCTCGGTCACATCAATCCCTGCAGCACGCAGCATTTCAACACCGCGCCCCGCGACACGTGGGTCTGGATCACGGCTAGCGATCACAACACGCGCCACTTTGGCCGCGATCAAGCCTGCGGCACAAGGCGGCGTTTGCCCGTGATGCGCACAAGGCTCAAGCGTGACATAGGCTGTTGCATCTTTGGCTAAATGCCCAGCTTGGACCAATGCTTGTGGTTCAGCGTGGGGGCGTCCGCCATCAGCGGTCCAACCACGTCCCACGACCCTGCCGTCTTTGACAATGACACACCCCACAGCAGGATTAGGCCAAACGCGGCCCATCCCCCGCCGGCCCAAATTGAGGGCCAGCGCCATGTAGCGTGCATCGTCGTTTGCGATCACGTGTCGTCGGGTTTCTGGTCCGGACGTAGCTCTGACACGAACTTGTCAAAGTCATCAGCCGCCTGGAAGTTTTTATAAACGCTGGCAAACCGAACATAGGCCACCGTGTCGATCCGCGCGAGGCTTTCCATGACAATCTCACCAATCGTGGTGGACTGGATGTCAGTTTCACCCATGCTTTCCAACCGGCGCACAATGCCTGAAATCATCTGATCCATCCGCTCCGGCTCAACCGGGCGTTTTTGCAAACTGATCCGGATTGAACGCTCAAGCTTATCACGATCAAAATCCTCGCGACGGCCATTGGATTTGATCACGACCAAATCGCGTAGCTGCACACGTTCGTATGTTGTAAATCTTCCGCCACAAGCTGGGCAAAACCGGCGACGCCGGATGGCCACGTGATCTTCCGCTGGGCGGGAATCTTTTACTTGGGTGTCGACGTTTCCGCAAAAGGGGCAACGCATGATAGTCCTCGTTCTCTGCCTAAACGTGGGTATTTCGTCCCACTTATCCACAGGCACTATAGGGGACCAACTAGGGTTTGGGTAGTCTTGAATGTGTACACGCTACATGATGGGTCGTAGCGTTGTTGCATCGGACCAACGGTAACCAAGTCAGCGCTTTAGAAGTTCCAAGGCAATGGGGAATTTGGCTGAGCCAAATAGTCGACCTTTAGGAATATGATCATAAAAGCCAATGAGTTAACCGCAGCGCGACAGGCATTCAGCACAAATCACTCACACCACGCCCCATTGCCCTGAACAATCACTACTTTTGCCTGACACCTTACGAAAGTGTGCTTTCGCGCGCACATCACCCGTCGGGTTACCCAGAAAGATGGGCAACTACGTTCCTATGGTGCGCGCGGTCGCGGTGTTCGAAAAGGTATATTCCTTGCCACATACCAAGCGCCAAATGTCCGTTCACAATAGGAATAGACAAATGGGTCGGCAGCATCGCTGATTTGATATGCGCAGGCATGTCATCGGGCCCTTCATAAGTGTGGGTGAGATAGCTCATGCTTGGGTCCGTCGTTGGTGGCACAAGACGCCGAAAGAAATTCTGCAGATCCGTTTGCACCTCAGGGTCCGCGTTCTCTTGGATCAATAACGCACATGACGTGTGCTGAACAAATAGCGTGAGCAAGCCAGTATCAACCCGTGGCAACCAAGCAGTCACATCGCGCGTAAACTCGTACAGGCCCGCCCCATTCGTTGATATGTTGAATTGGTTTTGCATCACACCGTCCTATTGCGACGCCACATCGGTCCAAGGAAAGTCGATCGAACCTTGATCACATTCCAAAGCCGCGAGGGTCTCACCGTTTTGGTTCACATCTATGCCGCCGTAAATTTCGGAAGGCGTACCATCGGCATTCTGGCGTTTTGAGATACTGCCATAGACATCGTATTGCACGTCACCATTCGTAAATATCAAACGCTCCCAAATGGTTCCGGTCACACCCGGCCATGGAATATGTTCCACATCCGAGAGCGGCACCGTTAGTGCAAGCTCTGCAGCACCACCTGTTGGACCGTAACGGTATGATGCAGTTTTTTGGCCAACACAGACCTCAACGGATTTGCGCCCGTCTTGGAAAGTGCACGACATGAATGTTTCTTGGAAAGAACCGCATGCAGCTCCTGCTTGAGTGGCAAGGCATGTGAAAGCAATGGCAGTGAAAAAGCGCATAAATAGAGCTCCAATATTTCTTGATACTAAAAACTAAAAAGGGCCCCGCAATGCGGAGCCCTTTTATCATAGACTGAACGCAGCTTATTGGTCGAGGAATGACCGCAGCTTGCGTGACCGGCTTGGGTGCTTAAGTTTACGCAGCGCCTTTGCCTCGATCTGGCGAATACGCTCGCGCGTAACGCTGAACTGTTGGCCAACTTCCTCAAGCGTGTGGTCGGTGTTCATACCGATACCAAAGCGCATCCGCAGGACGCGCTCTTCGCGTGGGGTCAATGACGCCAGAACCCGTGTCGTCGTTTCTTTCAGGTTCTCTTGGATCGCAGAGTCCAAAGGCAGAATTGCATTCTTATCCTCGATGAAGTCACCCAACTGGCTGTCTTCTTCGTCACCGATCGGTGTCTCAAGGGAAATAGGCTCTTTGGCGATCTTCATCACCTTGCGCACTTTTTCCAAAGGCATCTGCAGCTTCTCTGCCAATTCCTCTGGTGTCGGTTCGCGACCAATTTCGTGCAACATCTGGCGACCGGTACGGACCAGCTTGTTGATTGTCTCGATCATATGGACAGGAATACGGATAGTACGGGCCTGATCCGCAATGGAACGGGGGATTGCCTGACGGATCCACCAAGTCGCATAAGTCGAGAACTTGTAACCACGGCGATATTCGAACTTATCCACGGCTTTCATCAGGCCGATGTTACCTTCCTGAATAAGATCAAGGAACTGCAGGCCACGGTTAGTGTATTTCTTTGCGATTGAGATCACGAGACGCAAGTTCGCCTCGACCATCTCTTTCTTGGCCTGCCGTGCTTCTTTTTCGCCCTTTTGGACCTGCTGCACGATGCGGCGGAATTCAGTAATATCAACACCGACGTACTGACCAACCTGCGCCATGTCGCCGCGAAGTTCGCCAATTTTATCTGTAGAACGCTCGATCAGTGACTGCCAAGCGCGGCCTGATTTTTGGCCCATCTCGTCAAGCCAATTCGGGTCAAGCTCGCGACCGCGATATTCGTCGATGAATTCGCGACGGTTGATGCGTGCTTGGTCAGCCAGCTTAACCATGCTTGAATCGATCTGCATGATGCGGCGGTTGATACCATAAAGCTGGTCAATCAGTGCTTCGATACGGTTGTTGTGAAGGTGAAGCGAGTTCACCATCAAAACGATTTCGGAACGCAACTTTTGGTACTTCGCTTCGGCTTTCTTTGAGAACGAGTCGTCCTCGTTCAGCGTGGCGGACATCCGTGCGTCCTGCATCTCTGACAATTCGCCAAAGTCATGCGCGATCACTTCAAGTGTCTCAAGAACACGTGGCTTCAGCGCGGCTTCCATAGCGGCCAAAGACATGTTTGCCTGATCTTCTTCGTCTTCATCATCGTCTTTTGCGATTGGATTACCGTCGGCATCAAGCTCTTGAGCCTTTTCCCCTTCGGCTGGGGTCGCAGCCGCGGCACCTGGAACAACGACAGGAACCTCGTCCTCTTCTTCACCCATTGTGTTACCAAAGGTGGTCTCAAGGTCGATCACGTCGCGCAGTAGAATATCTTCTGACAAAAGCTCGTCGCGCCAGATCGTGATCGCTTGGAACGTCAGCGGGCTTTCGCAAAGCCCGAGGATCATTGTATTACGGCCAGCCTCGATGCGCTTTGCAATCGCTATCTCGCCTTCGCGTGATAACAGCTCAACGCTGCCCATCTCGCGTAGGTACATGCGCACAGGGTCGTCGGTGCGATCCAGCTTTTCGTTGTCAGCACCAGCAAGTGTGATTTCGCGGTTGCCGCCAACAGTGGCCAATTCCTTCGAAGTGCCGTCGTCGACCTCTTCGCTTTCTTCTTCTTCTGTCACCTGAATGCCCATTTCGGACAGCATCGACATCACGTCTTCGATCTGGTCCGATGAAACCTGCTCTGGTGGCAAGACAGCATTCAACTGATCGTAGGTGATGTAGCCGCGTTCGCGGGCATCACCGATCATCTTTTTAACGGCCGCTTGGCTCATATCGAGCGCTGCGTCGTCCTGATCGGGTTTACGGTCGTCGTTGTCTTTGGCGGCCATGAAATGATCCTTCGATACGGGGTCAGACTGTGCTGACTGATTCGGATGATTCGCTTTGTGCCGAATCAACCTGTCCATTGGGTGATTCGCAAGCGCTTCGGCATTGTTTTTTAGGGTCTGTTGCCCGAATCGCTTTTGTCTTAGCTACTGGCTTCTTTTGATTTCTTACTTAACTCGGTTTGACGAAGCGCCTGATCGAGCGCGCTCATTTCGTCTTTATTCAATTTCGCTCCATTATCGGCTGTCGCAAAGTCAGCACCGTCGTCATTATCGTCGGGCTCTCCCGTGCCGTTAACTGCAGCAGCAGCTTGTGAAAGACGCCATGTCAGACCTTCGTCGGCAAAGCCATCCATATCCTCAACTGCGTCAGCAATTTCGCGGGCATATCCACGCCTTGCACTTAGTTTGGTGAATTCTTCCGTCAAGCACAGCCGTGCAAGTTCTAGATTTCCAGCACGCCTTACCGCCGGGCTGATAGCGACATGGGTATGTGTCATCAGCCGTTCAAGGGGATTGTGCCCAAATTCACCTGCAATCGCCTGAATAGGTGTATCGGAATGTGCATGTCTTAATAACAAGTTACGAATTTGGCCATGCAACGGCTCGCGGCAGTCCATTCGCTCTAGCGACGTCTCGAACTCAACAATCACAAGCGGTGTCGCAAGCAGCGTGGCAAGGATCACGGCCTCGCGCAGGAAATCCTCGCTCATCGCCCCTGCGCCAAGCGCCGACTGCTTGTTCGTTGCCTTTGGCGATAGATCGCGATCCCAAGACGATTGATTTCGGGACCAAGACGCCTGACGCTGCCCTTGTCCCTGCTGCCGCTTGGGCGCGTTTTTGCGCGGGCTAAACAGCTCCCAGCGCATTTGCTTGATTGCTTCGCCGTAATGGCCGCGGATCGATGGGTCAGCGATCAATTTGATCTTTTCGCGCAGCGTCTTGTCGAGGCCCGCTTTTCTTTCGGGGCTGTCAAAATTCTTGCCCTCGGTCTCGCGTTGCCAAAGTAGCTGCACCATTGGAATGGCAGCATCCAGCAGCGCTTGCATCGCAGGCGCGCCTTTGGCTTTGATCACGTCATCAGGGTCGAGGCCCTCTGGCATCAGTGCAAACCGCAGTGATTGCCCAGCCTCAAGCAGCGGCAGCGCGATATCAATCACGCGCATCGCCGCGCGCAGACCCGCCGTATCACCATCCAGCGCGATGATCGGCTCAGGTGCAATACGCCACAGCATCCGCAACTGTTCCTCGGTAATTGCAGTCCCCAAAGGTGCGACAGTCGCGCCAAACCCTGCCTCGGACAAAGCGATCACGTCCATATAGCCTTCGGCGACGATCAGCGGCTTGCCTTTGCCTGCAGCCTCGCGGGCTGGGCCGTGATTGTACAGGCTACGGCCCTTGTCGAACAAAGGTGTCTCTGGTGAATTCAGATACTTAGCGCGGGCATCAGCCGCCATTGCGCGGCCACCAAGGCCAATCGCGCGGCTGCGGGCGTCACGAATGGGAAAGATAATGCGCCCACGAAAACGGTCATAGGGCGCGCCACCACGGTCGCTCTCGGCGGCAAGGCCTGCTTCGATCACCAGCTTGGGATCAACGCCTTTGCCTTTCAGATGCGCCATCACACCGCCGTTGTCAGGCGCATAGCCGATATCCCAACGCGCTTGCGCCTCAACCGACAGGCCACGTTGGGTCAGATAGTCACGTGCCGCACCAGCGGCTGAGGTCTGCAATTGCAGACGGTGCCATTGCACGGCTTGCTCCATCACATCGGTTAAGATGGTTCGCGCATCAGCCTTTTCTTGGGCACGTGGATCTTGGGCTGGCATCGGGATGCCTGCTTCGCCAGCAAGAATTTGCACGGCCTCCATGAAACCAACGTTCTCGGTCTCGCGCACAAACGAGATTGCGTCGCCTTTGGCATGACACCCAAAGCAATAATAGAAACCCTTGCGGTCATCGACATGAAAGCTTGAGGATTTTTCTTGATGAAACGGGCATTGCGCCCAGAAATCACCCTTGCCCTGATTAGTCTTGCGCGTGTCCCACATGACTTTACGCCCGACGACCTGCCCAAGGGACAGACGGGTGCGTAATTCATCAAGGAAACCGGGGGGCAAACTCATGACCGCATTATCGCCCCGCTGCGGGCCAGAGTCGAGACGCATCCAGCGTCAAAACGGCACCTATCCGCGTGCGGCCACGCCCCGCATCGCCTGTTCCAACTCAAGAACCAGCGTTTGCGCCATTGATCGCATTGCCATGATCTCAAACGTGGTGGCGTCGATCCGCGTGATTGAAACGTTCATATGCCCTAGCAAGGTCCGCACAGTGTGGTCGCGCTTAAAGACATTGCCCCGCAAATCCACGGGCACATGACGCGCTAGAACATCCACAGCCTGCTTACCAGACAGTCGCACAACCGCCCAACCATCGGATTGGTCCGTGATAGCGGCATCAGCAATCCCGTCCACCGTCGCGCCGCACACGAAAGCCACATCTTGGGCGATCCAAATACAGCGCGCCGCGCCTGCCTTGGTGCTGCGATTTGGTGCGGGGAATGCCATGCCTGTCGCGGCTTTCAATACAGTCGAGACGGCTTTAGATTTGCCCGCATAAGCCGCAACACTCGTGATTTGGGAATACCCAACCTCGCTCAGAGAGATTTCACCAACGTGTAAAGGCAACAGCCCAGCGCAGGGTGTTTTTGAAATAAGCTTAACCACGAACGCGCGCTCCCTCTTGATCAACGAAAACAGGGCTGCAGACTTCGCACAGCACTTCGACATCACGTAGGTGATCAACCAGCCGGATAATTTCGCCTTTGCGGTTGGCGCCGTCGCTTAGGAAACCAACCCCGATTTCGGCATCCAATGTGGGCGAATAACAAACCGATGTGACGTGACCTTGTGAATTCACGCGCTCGGCTTTTGCATCTTTTTCAAACAGATGCGCACCTGCGGTTAAACCTGTGCCATTTGTCACAGCCTTCAGTCCAACGAATTGACGCCGATCCTGTGCCATCAAACCAACGCGGCGCGACGCTGTGAAACCGACGCAGTCCTTTTTCTTGGACACCATGCCATCCATGCCCAGATCGAACGCAGTCACACGGCCATCAATCTCGGCGTGGGTGATAAACCCCTTTTCAATCCGCAACACGTTCAGCGCTTCCATACCGTAAGCACCGCCGCCCAGCGCCTCGGCCTGTGCGGTCAGCAGACGGAACAGGCTATCACCAAAGCGCGATGGAACAGCAATCTCATACGCAAGCTCGCCCGAGAATGAGATGCGGAACAGTCGGCCTTCGGTGCCGAGGATATCAACGGGACCGCAGCCCATGAATGGCCAAGCCTCGTTGCTGATATCTGCATCGACAATCGCCTCAAGCAACTGCCTTGCATTGGGGCCGGCGACAGCAAACTGCGCCCATTGTTCTGTGATCGATCCGACCTGAACATCCAGATCAGGTCGCAAAACTTGCCGAACAAATTCAAGGTGGCGCATCACAGGACCCGCCGCCGCTGTGGTGGTTGTCATAACATAGTGATTTTCCCCCAAGCGCGCCGTTGTGCCGTCGTCCATGATATGTCCGTCTTCGCGCAGCATCAGCCCATAACGGGTCCGCCCCACTTTGAGGGTTGAAAACGTGCCAGTATAAACGAAATCCAAAAACGCAGCCGCATCAGGGCCTTGCACGTCGATTTTACCAAGGGTTGAGACATCGCACACCCCAACAGCATTGCGCACATATCCGACTTCGCGGTCGCAGCTTTCGCGCCATGTCGTCTCGTTTGGGTGTGGAAAGTATGATGGGCGGTACCAAAGCCCCGCCTCAATCATGGGGGCGTTCCGTGCAATTGTCGCGGCATGTGAAGTGGTGAACCGTTGTGGAGCAAAACCATGCCCCTGCCCGCCAGCACCCATTGCAGCAATAGCCACAGGCACAAAAGGCGGACGGAAAGTTGTCGTACCCGTCTCAGGGATACCGCGCCCCGTTGCATCGGCCAAAACAGCAAGAGCCGCCACATTCGATGACTTACCTTGGTCCGGCGCCATGCCTTGCGTCGTGTACCGCTTCATATGCTCAACCGAGCGGAAGTTTTCTTGCACAGCAAGTTGTATGTCTTTCACATGCACGTCGTTTTGAAAGTCGAGCCATTTGCGGCCCTTGCCTGCAACCTGCCAAAGCGGATCAATTCGGTAAGGCGTCGCATCAGCAGAAGGTACGGGCTGCGGGTCTGTCGAAAGGCCCAAGTCCCCCAGAATCGCAGCGGTTGCATTTGCCGCCTCAGTCAAACAGGCCTGCGTGTTGAACACACCGTTACACGCGCCAACGGCCACCATACCAGGTACGATATCAGCCACAGGGACAAACGAAGCAATCCTTTCGTCCCAAACGGGGCGGCCATTCATATGGCAGGTCAAATGCACAGTTGGGTTCCAGCCGCCCGACATTGCCAAGCAATCACAGTCAATATCGGTGTCTTTGCTACCTACCGTGACTGTCACACCAGTTAGACCGTGCCGCCCTTTGGTCGCTGTGACCAAACCACCAGCATAAAGAGGATACTCGCCCAGCGCTTTTGCATCACTGCGACTGTCGATTACCGCAACAACGGTCACACCCAGCGCCTGCAAGTCCACGGCTGTCCGGTGCGCGTCGTCGTTGTTGCCGAACACCGCAACCGACTGGCCCGGTGCCACACCCCAGCGGTTTACATAAGCCCGCACTGCGCCTGCCATCATGATGCCTGGACGGTCGTTATTTGGGAACGCAATGGGGCGCTCTAACGCTCCGGCGCATAGCACCGCGCGTTTGGCCACGATCCGCCAGAAGCATTCGCGCGGTAAATCAGGCTTGCGGGGCATGTGATGCCCCACCCGCTCAAGCGCGCCATACGTGCCTTGGTCATAGGCGCCTGTGATTGTTGTACGCGTCATCATCCGCACATTTGGCATTTTGCGCAGTTCAGACAGCGTGGCTGCTATCCATTCAGATGCAGGCGCGCCCTCAATCATTTCGCGCTCGGCCAGCAGACGCCCGCCCATTTCGCTGTCTTCTTCGGCAAGAATAACATCGGCCCCCGCACGCCCTGCGGTCAATGCGGCCATTAGGCCAGACGGCCCCGCGCCAATCACCAATACATCGCAAAACGCAAAGGCTTTTTCATACGTGTCTTCATTCGTCTTACCACTTAGACCGCCTAAGCCCGCAGCATGGCGGATAATCGGCTCGTACAGCTTCTCCCAAAACGCCTTGGGCCACATGAATGTCTTGTAATAGAAACCCGCGCCTAGGAATGGCGACAACGCATCATTCACCGCCATCACGTCATGTTTGAGAGATGGCCAAGCATTCTGACTGCTGGCGACGAGGCCCTCATAAACCTCTTGCACAGTTGCCCGCACATTCGGATCAGTCGCAGCACCTGTACCAATCGTGACAAGTGCGTTCTGCTCTTCTGAACCTGCAGTCATGATCCCGCGAGGGCGGTGATACTTAAACGACCGCGCAACAAGGCCGACGCCGTTCGCTATCAGCGCGGCTGCCAACGTCTCGCCCGCAACGGCCTTCATCGCGACGCCGTCAAAGGTGAAGTTGACTGTGGCCTCAGGTGTTTGCCCTGCAATTCTCATCGTTTTGCCTTTGCAGCCAATGTGGCGCTATGGACCGCGTGACTGACCGTATTTCGACTGACCACAAGCCATGCGCTGCACCCAGCCTCGTGCTGCCACAGGTCACGGGTGTCGCCTGCTGGGTTGTCGCGGTTATGAATGTAATCATCCCATACGACGGGCCCCGCATCAGGATCAGGGCGCTGCAATGCGATGGCATCACCTGCGTAATAAAACTCGCGGCGATCTCGCTCACCGCACAAAGGACAAATGATCCGCATGGTTAATGCATCCCCTCGAAAACAGACGTCGGGTTAGTGAAGGTTATGTTGCGCACCTGTACCCTCCTCATCCATGAGGCCAACACCTTCGCGGAACCGATCAAGCCGGAAGCCCGCCGCAGTCTCGTGGCTATTTCCCGTCGCCATCAAATGCGCGAGCGCCCAACCGGATGCTGGCACAGCCTTGAACCCGCCGTAACACCAACCACAATCGATAAAGAGCCCCTCGGTCCCTGTCTTATCAATAATCGGGCTGCCATCGGGTGTCATATCCATGATCCCGCCCCATGATCGCAAAACCTTGGCTTTGCCAATCATGGGCATCAGCGTCATCGCCGCCTCCATGACGTGTTCTTTCATCGGAAGGTTTCCACGGGCCGCATATGATGCGTAGAAATCCAAATCACCGCCAAAGACCAATCCGCCTTTGTCCGATTGGCTAATATAAAAGTGCCCCATGCCAAAGCTGACAACGCTGTTGATCACGGGCTTCAGGCCCTCGGTCACAAATGCCTGCAAGACGTGGCTTTCAATAGGCAACCGCATCCCCGCCATCGCCGCCACCTGACCAGAGCGGCCAGCGGTCACGATGCTAACCTTCTTGGCTTTGATCGCGCCGCGTGTTGTCTGGACGCCTGTGACCTTACCGTTCTCAATATCAATGCCGGTCACTTCGCAGTTTTGGATGAGGTCCACACCGCGTTGGTCCGCACCGCGTGCATACCCCCAAGCGACAGCATCGTGTCGCGCAGAGCCGCCGCGCGGGTGGTAAAGCCCGCCATAGATAGGAAAGCGGGTGTTGTCGAAATCAAGATACGGCAAATGCTCACGCACGCCTTCGCGATCCAACAGAACTGCATCGTCGCCTTGGTTGATCATCGCGTTACCGCGCCGCGCAAACGCATCGCGCTGCCCATCCGAATGGAACAGGTTAATCACCCCGCGCTGGGACATCATGGTGTTATAGTTCAGGTCTTGTTCCATCCCCTCCCATAGCCTGAGAGAGTGAGAGTAAAATTCAGAGTTACCTGGCAGATAGTAATTCGCCCGCACAATCGTGGTATTCCGGCCAATATTACCGCCACCAAGGTAGCCTTTTTCAAGGACGGCGATATTCGTCATGCCGTGGTTCTTAGCGAGGTAATACGCTGTGGACAAACCGTGCCCACCACCGCCGATGATGATGGCGTCGTACTCTGCCTTCGGCTCAGGATCACGCCAGACGGGTTTCCAGCCTTTATGACCGAAAAGCCCCTCTTTTATTACTTTGAAGCCCGAATAGCCCATCACTTCTCTCCCGAATCCGTGTCCCAATTCAGCACGGATATGATCAGAAGTGACAAGCCCAAAGCGGCGCGGGATGTCGGTTTTGCCGTGTTACGCTATCAAAGCGCTTAAAGCAGCCGTGCTTTCAGGGGCTTTAGGTTTGCGGTAAAAAGAACTTCGGCGTTCGCGTGATCGGCATGCGTCGCAAAGCTAGTGCGCGGGATCAATGAAAAGCTGCGCTGGTCTAGAAGCAGCACAATATAGTCCCGCGTCATCACATAGTTCTTGAAATGCGACCAAGGCAGATCGTTTGCACCCTCAGCAGATCGCACAGCGACGCCATCCTCAGACAAGGTCGCTGTAATCTCGTCTTGGTACTTAGCAGCACCACGGTAATAGCGACGCCAGATCTGATCACGGCTTATATCCAACCCAATGAACACCGCCGCCCCGATAAGCAGCCCCCAGCCCCACCAACCGGGAACGCCCTGCCAAAGCAACATCAGCCCGAGTGCAACAACCAGCCCAGCCACAACATAGTTGCCTGTCCGCCCCATTGCACGGTGCGCCCACAGCTGACCACAGCCGTTCATAAAGTCCTGCTCGGTCAGTTTATAGGTTGTGGTGACACTGTTCACTAAATGAACCCTAGTCCTGAAAGTCACACAGATAGCCATCATGGGCCCACCCAGTTACCGGCAAATCGCGGAACTCTTGCGGTGCACCGTCAGATGTATGCGTCCGGTGGCCCCCAACAACACGTACCCAGTTGCCTTTGCGTTGGGTCGCGTCCACCTCAAGAATCGCAAGGCGGTTGAATGCACGTACCTGTTCAAACCCAGAATCCGGCCCACTGCGCACAGACAGAAATCCGTCAGGCCCGTTCACATTACAGACCATAACGTAATGAAGCGGAAAGTTATTGAGCGGCCAAGTGTCCCGCCCAAGACCCAAAAGATCAATCCGGCCATAAGTTGCGTCTTCAGCAGTGACCGAACTGGCAGCCATTCCCAACACGGCCGCAGCGATGAATATTTTGAGCATTCTTGGTCCTTTCAGGAGTGAACTAATTCACACCTTAGGCAGGCTCATCCGGCTGCTCAACACCGTATTCAGTTTCAGCAACCGCGCAACGTGCGCAAACTGGCGCAATTGGGGTCACCCTGCACGCCGTCAGGTAATTTGCCCCCGCTCGCTACACAATCCCCCAATCCGCGTGCGATTGTGGCCGAAATAGAGCCAAAACAACCACAAAACTGAACATCCTGCCATATTTTCAACAAAGCCCAGTGATTAACAGACTGTGTATTACTGCGTTTTTTCGTTCACTAGTTCATGTTTGTTTACCGATTTGCATAATGAATCTAGGAAGAGTCGAAATGGCACATACATTTAAGCACTTGGTGCGTTCAAAGTTGCGGGGACTGATGCGTCAGTTTGGTCGCGACGAAGACGGCAGCATGATTATCTTCTCTCTCTTCATGTTCATG
>JAWUXS010000006.1:0-73113 GCA_034111185.1 Paracoccaceae bacterium
ACCGATGCTTGGGGTCAGGTGGAAATGTCCTTTGATGCTGCGAGCGAAAGCTGGACTGGCTCTTGGGGCTATTGCGATGAGCCGCTCACATATGCATTCGATGGTACTCGCGGGGCGCAGATCAAGGCAGAAACCACCGCAGACCATCTGACCGCCCAGGGTGTTCTCGACAGCTGGATATCTCTGAATGAGACCAATCCAAATGCCTCATCCTCTTATCGCTTTGATTTAACTGAAGGCGGGTTGATGGTAAGCGACTATAACCTAACAATTAGCGCTCGGGATGGCGACCTATCAATCTCTGTGCCAGAAATCGTCCTCACTGAAGAGGATGATGGGTCCGTTACTGTCACTACGACCGGCGTGTCTTTGCTTTCGCTTCCGACGCCGGGGCCGGGCACAATTGAAGTCATGATCAACCAACCCGATGGTCTGTGGTTTGTTGTATCTGGTGGCGAAGATCATAAGGGCTACAGCCTTTTCACCCCGAAGACGACGTTTGAGGTAGGTGCTACCGACGGCCTTGCTCTGGATATGACACTACTAGGCATGTCAGCTGATCTGGACTTTGATCACATCAACGGTCTCTCGCTCGGATCGTCCGTTGACGTGGAAATGATGACAGTCGACGGCCAATTTACAGATCCGTATTCGGGCGAAGACGTCGTTCTGAGCGCGAGCCTTGCGGAATTCAAAACCAACTTTGAAGGCACCTTCCTAGACGTTCTAGCGAGCATGTCTTTTGAGCAAGGATTGAGTTCGGGTTTCGCAGTAAGCGGTGCCATTAGTCATGGCGCAATGTCTTACGACATAACATCCAATTCGAGCACCTCTTCGTTTGCGTCTAATGGGGAAATCGCGTCAGGCATGCTGGATCTCGGGGTGAGTGACGATCAATTTTCAACCAGCGGCGGTTTCAACGGGGTCGCGCTCGCGCTATCTGGGTCAGAAGTGCCTTTCCCCACGATAAATGTTGCGTGGCTTGAAAGTGCCTTCAAAGTCGCGATGCCACTTGCGCAAAGCGATTTCCCAAGTGACATTGCTTTGCTGTTCAAACTTGTCGATCTTTCGGTAAGTGATGATATCTGGGATATCTTCGATCCCACGGCACTGCTACCTAGCGACCCCGCCACACTTGTCGTGGATATTTCAGGTCGAGGAAACTGGCTGGTCAATATCTTTGACCAGGAAGCCCAAGCTGCAATTTCAGGTGAAATGGACGGGATGGTTCATTCTGCTACACTCAATGAACTGACGTTGAGTGCAGTTGGTAGTGAATTGACTGGCAAAGGTGATTTCACTTTCGACTATAGCGACATGACGACGTTCGCCGGCCTGCCGAAGCCAACAGGCTCTACCAATCTACAATTGATCGGTGGCAATGGTCTGCTGGATAAGCTGATTGCGATGGGCTTGGTGCCAGAAGAACAGGCCATGGGCGCTCGCATGATGATGGGGCTTTTCGCCACCATGGTTGTAGGTTCAGAGGATACAATCACCTCGGAGATCGTGATCGAAGAAGACGGATCAATCTTCGCGAATGGTCAACGTTTGCAGTGAGCACGCTTCTTTGGCACGGCGTGTTTCAGCCGTGCCAAAGAATATCTCGCCAGTTGTGGGTTCGTGTTATACGTCTCCCCAGTCTACAGTTGGCGGTGTTGCTCGGCTCGTCAAACGGTTTACAACAGCCTTGGGTGGTAGGATCGGCTGTGAAAGCACCCTTGGTTCAGGCAGCATATTTTGGGTGCGACTGCCATTGGAAGTTATCGCAGAGCCGCCTTTTGAAGTTAGCTTTGACAATGATCAGCTGGGCACCAAACCACAAAAAATATTGGTAGTAGAGGACAATGCGATAAACCGTCAGGTCGCTCGTTGTAAAACGCGGAGCAATATTGGTCCACAGAAACGGCTGCGAGATGCGGTTGTAGCGGAGTAAGATACCCCCACTTTGGGCCCTTCGTTTATTCGGAGGGCGGGAGATGTATTCAGTGGATATTTATAGTCGCGTACGCCGTGCGTGTTTGAAGGACGGTATGTCAGCGCGAGCGGCAGCGTTGTATTTCAACAAAGATCGCAAGACGATTGCAAAGCTGCTGGCGTTCTTCGAGAATTTGCCCCCTTGCGTAGTTGGTATCGAAGCCTGCGGGTCGTCCCACCACTGGGCGCGCACTTTGCGCAAGCTCGGCCATGATGTAAGGTTGATGCCTGCAAACTATGTGAAGCCTTATGTCAAACGCGGCAAGACAGATGCGGTTGATGCAGAAGCGATTGCGAAGCGGCCAGACGGCAAACAATGCGGTTTGTCGAAATCAAAACAGAGGACCAGCAAGCCGTTCTCTCGATCCATCGCACCCGCGATCTCGCCGTCCGGCAGCGTACGCAGATGGCCAACATGATCCGTAGTTTGCTGCGCGAGTTCGGGCATATTTTGCCCTTAGGCGTTGAAGCAGTAACTGCCCTTTCAAAGCACCATCTCGACGGTGATCAACCAGACATGCCCGACATCGCAAACGGCATGCTAGGAAGGCAGTGCTATCAGTTCATTGCACTAACTGAGCGCACCACAGGTTATACTAAAATGATCGATCAACACGCTTTGCTGAGCACGGATGCATGCCGGTTGATGGGCATGCCCATAATTGGCCCAATCACGGCATCAGTCATTGCCGCGACCATTGGTGATGCCCATCAATTCCGAACAGGTCGTGACCTGTCGACTTGGCTCGGGCTAACCCCGCTCAATAAATCCAGCGGAGGCAAGGAACGATTCAGCAAGATTACGAAGAAGGGCGATCCCTACATTCGCAAACTGTTGGTCGTGGGCATGACTTCTCGTGCTGTGATGGCAAAACGTTCACCAGAAAAGGTCGACCTTTGGACAGCCAAAATCATTGCCGACAAGCCGTTCCGATTGGCGACAACGGCGATGGCCAACAAAGCAGCTCGGACCATCTGGGCGATGCTCACAAAGAAACAGGAATATCGGCAGCCAGCGTTCTAACCGCGCCGACTGCCTAAGAGATGCAAGACGTTGAAGTGATGATGCGGACTTAAGTCAACCAAAAGCAAGGACACTCCGGGAATGGCAGCGGCCCATTGAGGTCGATAAGCCGATTGGAACCTCGCTCGCGGTACTCATCAGGGCCAGTGGAGGCAATGCCGAAACATAAAACAGGCCGAACACACGACTGTTGACCGCAAACACCTCCAGAAAACGCTTGCAATGCAGGAGCCATCCAAACATAATCTTCAGCTGGATAGTCTTTGCCGTAGTGCAGCTTCCCTGCGTGACCAATGCTGCAATGCAACAACTTTGCACGATGGACAGGTAGTTAACATTCTCAGAGGGGAAATGCATAGAACCAGAATATAATGACAACTGCGTTCACTCCAGTAGCTGGAACATTAGGCAGTTCCGGTATAGATTTGCGTTCGTGCACTGATATTTGAGTGCTTATACGAAGGGAAAAATAATGAAGTCACTATTTGTAGCTGGATGGCCTATCATTTCAATAGCAATATTTTTAGGCGTGTCGGCAGGACAAGTTAACGCACAATCCAATACCCAATGTGACCTAACAATGCCACAAGGTGTGAGTTATTATCAGTGCAGTTGCGCCCCAGATCAAGGATCGACTGCGCCATTCTGGGGGAATGGACCTTATACTGCGGATAGTGATCTGTGCAGTGCAGCGCGGCACGCAGGTATAGTTGGCGAGCATGGCGGAGTGATCAAAGTTTTGCGGGTGCAGGGACTAGAAAGCTATTGGGGTAGCACATCAAATGGGTGGACATCGCAAGAATGGGGAACCTTTAATTCTAGTATTATCTTTGACAGAAACTAAAGATTCGCCCCAAAAAATCTACGGTAAGTCATTATTTTAATGTGAAACATCTGGTTCATTGCGGATAATAAAATCAACAGGCTCGATGAACTATTGTGCTGAAATTGTAGTCCTGAGGCGTAGGCGGCGGACGCTGACATTCGTTTTACAGCATCCGCCACTTGGTCGGACACAGAGCATGAGACCTTTGCGGCGTTATCTTGGCACGGCGTGTCTATAAGCTTGCTTGTCTTTCAAGATTGAGCCAGGTTTAGGCCAGCTTATTGTCTCAATTTAGGGTAATCAAATCTAATGATATTGTATAAAGAATTATGCCGAAGTTCTGTTCAGGCACTTTTTCTATTTTATGTTACAGGGGCATCAGCCCAGACATTGCCAAATGGGACCTTCGCCCAAACCAGTTGGGGTGCGATGGAACTCAGCTGTATCAGCCCAGATCTTTGCTTTGCGTCATATGAAAATGGAACAGCGTTTCTGTATTTTTCCAGTCCCGATCGGGATGCCAACTTTCAGGGGTATTGGGCCGAAGCAGAGTCATCGGAACCTTGTACCGACAACCTGCAATTTCCCAACATTCGCACAAACGCATGGGGCCGGGTAAATTTATCATTCGACAATGACGGTGACAACTGGACGGGAGATTGGGGATATTGCAACGCACCGCTAACAATGGACCTGGTCGGTGCACGCAGCGGTACGTTGCAAGAGCAGACAGCAATAAAAGCAGAATGCAAAATTACTTGGGGCGATGAAGTGCTCAGGGGGCCATGCCTGTTTGAATCATTCGAAGACGGGTCGTTCTATGTTGTAACTGATGAAATCCTTGGATTAAGTGACGTAATAAGCAGCATCAGTGTAACCGTTATGGAACAAGGTTTTGCCGAAGTCAGAGGCCTGACTAGGGATGGCATAAATTCTCGATGGGGCCCTGCACAGCGGTCAACCACTGACACAGCCTGCTGGACAGGGGCAGATTTTGAAGTCTGCGCTTACTAGGCCAGCGCCCTCGCTCCGTTCTCTCTAGACGCTAACCTCAGACACGCAAACCCTAAGTATCATTCTGGTCAAGCCTCGATTTCTTAGCTTCAATACTGAGCGTGATTTGAGCCCACTTTTAACATCCCAGATTACCTGCTGATTGCTAAAAAATCAGCAGGTAATGTTATGGGCGCTGTGGTAAAGCCTGAATTATTCGCGTGGAATATTTGCCAGATCAATTTGGCTACATGGATTTGTTCCCCACGCGGCATCCGCAACTTCACGGGCTCTAACATTAGATTCTGGCCCGCTGTAATCGACTATCGCTATCGGGCAGGCATGGTCTGACCCAAATTTCATGATGTCCAAGCGTTGTGCCTTATATTCACCCGGTCCATAAATTGTCCGGAAAATAACAGCGAACGGTGTCCAAACCCCATCCACTGCCTCAACACGCCACTCAATTGTTATCACGTCTTCATCGTTGGCAACCAGATCACCAAAATAGCCGCTTGCTGCCCACTTGTAATTGGGGTTTTCATTATCATTTTCAGTCAAATAATATTCTGTTTCAGGCGTAAAATATGAAGCATGTTCATTCCTCTCAACCAAGAAGTCCGGTCCATTCTCCATCTCGCATCTTGATAAGGCCCACCGCTCGCCGCTTCTCACAAGGGGGCAATCCTCAAACTTAAACTGATCATAATTGCTGGATATTTCACCCTGCGCAGATGCTTCTCCCACAAATAGTAGGTTTGTGGACAAAAGCAGTATTAAAACAAGGCTGGTGCGAAGCATAAGAAGCATAAAAGGTCCTCAATTTGGTATGAATACGACCCAAGTTGCCCCAGGCTCTCTGCGTATTGCGTACGCTTAAGAGCAAAGCATTACTAGTGTAACGTATGCGCGCAATCGTTTTCGAAAATCGCAATGTTGTTGCGGTGCAGGACCGCCCTGCCCCTAAACTGGGCGCTGGGGAAGTACCTATCGAAGTTCATGCCCGCGGTATTTGTGGAACGGACCTTGAGGTATTGCATGGCAACTATGGCACCTCCGCCTATCCGGTTATTCCGGGCCACGAATACGCCGGTCTGGTTATCGACGTTGGTGCCGACGTCACAGATGTAAAGGCTGGCGATAGTGTTTCCGTCGATCCCAACCTTGAGTGCGGCCATTACTCCGCTTGCACGCGCGGCTGGGCGCATCTGTGCGAAACTTTGGGGGCTTACGGTGTCACAACGGACGGTGGGTTTGCAGAGCACAGCGTCGTGAAGGCGTCACACGTGCGCCAGATTGGCGACATGCCTTACGACATCGCTGCACTGGCCGAACCGCTGGGTTGTGTCCTGAACGGGTTGGATGCAGGCCAAGCCCATCGCGCCAACACTGCGCTGGTCTTTGGTGCGGGGCCCATCGGGCTTTTGATGGCCATCCGAATGCGTTTGACCGGTGTGAAAGACATATTACTGGTGGATATCGATGAAAGTAGCCTCGTCTTCGCCGAGAGCTTTGGGTTCAAAGGTATTGCTTCGCAAAGCGACCAGTTAAAGGGTCTGCATCATGGTGTTGACCTCGTGGCAGATGCGACTGGTGTGCCTGCGGTCGCCAGTAAGCTGACTGACTACATCGCGAACGGCGGCGTTGGTTTGTTCTTCGGTGTGTGTCCCCAAGATGCGCGGATCGAGATTGCACCGTTCGAGTTATTCCGCCGCCAGATTACCCTGGCCGGATCGCACTCACTCAACCACAACATACCGCAGGCGCTTGATGGACTTCAGGCATATGGCGACGATATTGCCCGCGTAATATCGCACCGCATGTCGCTTGACGAAATCGCGGAGGTCTTCGGTGGAAAGCCACCAAAAAGCAGTTTGAAGATTCAGCTCACACGACCCTGATCTGACGCCTAAAAATCTATCAGCCTGGTACGCTTGGCTGAAATCGGGAAATCGGGCGGAGTGTTGATCGATTTTGGGACGGTGATAACACGTCCAATTGCACCCATCCATCGTCTGTCGCTCGCAATCGGACGTTCGCTGCGACACAGAAAATTGGTAAAGTGGGCTCTTTCGAGACCTTCGCTGCATTCTACATGAAGTTCCGGTTTCTCTGTTTTGCGTCTGAGGCGTACCTTGAAGGTCACGACCATCTGAAATTCTAAAAAAACGAACTTCTTTTGACGCGCGGAGGTCAGGATCTCGGACCACTAAAGCGGATGGAAACTTTCGAAACAGCGCATAATCTAATGCTCAATGCGTCATCCCCCGATCCATCTCGACCTCCCGCTCTTCTAGCTCTGTCTCAACCTCTCTTCGGCGGCCTTCACTAATTTCAAGCTGGTCTCGAGTTGCGTGCGCAGCTTCCCGTAGTTCGAGCCCTCGCTCAACAAGCCGTGCAACGCAGCCACGGACGCCGTTTGCGATTGAAAGAGCACCGACACGCAGGCGGCCAAACCATTCAGTTCGCCGCGTATCGTCTTCGTCGAGCGTGCCTCTAACCCGCTCAATTCCT
Source organism: Paracoccaceae bacterium (assembly GCA_034111185.1). Taxonomy (GTDB): domain Bacteria; phylum Pseudomonadota; class Alphaproteobacteria; order Rhodobacterales; family Rhodobacteraceae; genus Yoonia. Next base: position 7,335 of record JAWUXS010000006.1, read on the forward strand.
TTGCTGAGACCTCGCAGGCCGTCACCAACCGCTCGACGCAGGCGAGCAAGTCGCGTTCCAAGGCTGTCAGGGGTGTCGTCATCTAATTCTCCTCGATCTTGATGCAAGTCACTGACCTGCCGCCCAGTGTGCAGGTCCTCAGGCGCGTCTTGGTCGGGTCCAGTACCAGCCAAGTCCCGTCCTCTCTGTCGATCCGCGTCAGGCCCAGTTCCGTCATCTCCGAGCTCGCCAGCATCAGCGTCCAAAGCAAGCTCGCGGCCATCATCGAGACGATCCCCACCAAGAACGTCCCCGTGATCAGCCAGGGCGAGATCATCAGCCAGCTCTTGTTCTGTCGCAGAAAGGTGCGGGTATCGGTCTCGATTGTACGATGCGCGTTGGTCGCAATGCTGTTCAAATCGGTCCTGAAGCTCTCCAACTGCGATGTCATCGAGGCGGCGTAGTCCTGCCGGATCGTGTCCAGTTCCGCGTTCAGCTTCTCGCTCAGCCGTGTCGGCTTGCCAGTCTTCATGGAATATTTCTCCTTTCAAACGCCAGCGCTTGCCGGTGTCGGGGTCTTGTGCGGTGAGGTAGGCTTTGCCCGCGCGGGGGATATCGAAGCCTGCATCGACTAGCGCGTCGAGCATGCTTGCACGGTCTGTGACGAGGCCGACGCTGACCTGATCCAGAATCCCCGCATGCAGTTCGTCGCGCCCCTGAGCGCGGGTTGGGGTTTCGATGGTGTCGCGGACCTCTTGGACGCGTTCCAACTCCATCGGGTCAGCCCAGCCGCGGCGCTGGTTCATCACGTCGCGCAGGCTGTCGAAGGCGTTCTGATAGCCGGGCGGGGCAATGTTCAGGCTTCGGCCCGAGGTCAGCTCCAGGCGCGGCGTGCAGAAGTGAAGCTCGACGCGGTCTTCGTGGGTATGTCGGACCCAGAGCACGTCATATTGCGTCGGGTCCAGCCCCGCGAAGGCCAGACGCTCGAACCTGTCCATGACCTCGACCTGCTGTTCCTCGGTCGGGGTGTCTTCGGCGGCAAAACTGATCACGCCCACGCTGTAGGTCCACTGGTGACGGCTGGCGTCGATGAGCGCTTCGGTGCGGTCGGGATTGCCGCGCAGAACTTCGGGCAAAGGCTCACGGGTGACCGTCATCGGCTGGCCGTCGGCATCGCGGATCAGGTCGCGGTTGTCGTCATAAGCCAGCACCTTGTCCGCGACGAGGTAGCCAACCGGACCAGCGCCCGCGCCTTTGCCGTTGCGGAAGAACTTGATCAGCATTGGCGCGCAGCCTGAACGATCTGGGCAAGCTGGCGTTCGATGGTCAGCAAGCGGCGCGCAACAGTCAGTGCATCGAGGTCAACGCGGCCCACCTGCATCGCGCGGTTCAGCCATCGGGCGATCTGGTTGAGGTTGCCACCAACGCGCCCGACGGCCAGCACCAGCGCCGGATCAACGCGGGGGATCGGCTTGCGACGGCGGGCCTCAGTCAGGCCAAGCGCCTCGCGCAGCAAGGTCGAAGCGGGCAGTCCGGCGGCATCGGCCTTGGCGCGCAACTGGGCCTTCTCTGCCGCTGTGCACCGAAAGACGAAGGTCTCGGTCAGCGGCTCTTTGGTGCGGGCTTTTCCCGCGCCGGTGGGGTTCGAAGGGGAGGCTTGCCACCCCTCGCAAGGTCCCGTGTCAGTAGCGCCAGCGTATGACATGGGTCGCCTTGCTGTTTGCTCTTCGGTGGGATCGGTTACGCTCATATTCCGAGGCCTGCGGCTTGGATTTGGGCCTCGGTCACCAGCATTGAGGCGAGCAATGCCGCGACTTGCGTTGCGGTGATGTGTTTGCACATCGGGCTACGGTCACTGATCCAGCAGGCCAGTCGTGCATGGTGGTCAGCCTCCAACACCTTCATCTTCTCTCGGTCTTCTGCTCGCCTTTCAACATAGGCCTGCAAGCGCCGTGACTGGAACCAGTTGTCGGAAAAGCAGACCTTTGAGCGGGTGAACCCTGCGCTGTCGGTGGCATAGGCCATCACCGCCTGCAACAATTCCTCCGGTGCAATCCCTCCCTTCACGGCCTCTTCAATCTGGGCAAGGCAGACAGCTTTGCCGCGCAATCGGTCGGGCGGATAGGCTACCAAAATCTTCTCAGCTTCTTCATCCCCCGACGCCTCGCGCTTGCGCGTAGCTGGTTCTTTCACAGGTTCAATGGTAAGGTTCCTGTCCCGATTTAGGACTACCCCCGTCTCACCGCTGGGACCTTTCCCCCGCTTTTTTGAGACGTTCCCCCCCGTCTCATTTTGATACACAACCCCATTAGGACCGCTCGCCCCACCCTTCCGGCGCGAACTGGGACCAAGAGTGATATCGAGGTGCAATTCATATTGATTGGAGCCGCGGCTGCCATCACCACGGGCATGGCGCGTAACGAGGCCAGATTGCTCCAAGGTCATCATATGCCGAAACAGCGTGGCACGGCCCATCTCGCATTCGTCAGCCAACCGCTGGGCGCTTGGGTTGCATTGGCCGGTTTCTTTGTTGTGGAAGTCTGCCAACTGGATCAGCACGATTTTGGGGGCGGGCTTCAAGCCTTTGACGTTCGCAGCCCATATCAACGCCATCCCACTCATGACGCCACCTGACATGCAAGAAATAAGCTGATTGCATGAAGCCTGCCACCCGATTCTGCGGCTTGGTGTTGTGGAACAAAACCAGATTTCCTTGTGTCAGATTTGTGCCAATAGGAAACATGCGTTCCTGCATCGTTCTGCAAAAGGCTACATTTACTCGCATAACAAGTGCCTTTGTCTATTGCTGTTTTAAATGCGGCTCCGTATGTCTTGCGGTGGGACACCCTTCCCCAACGAAGGGCATATATCTGTGAGGATACCAGCAATGGTTACGACAAAACCGGCTTTGCGGCCACAAAATGCACGTTTTTCATCCGGCCCTTGTGCCAAACCCCCCATCTGGAAACTTGACCTGCTTGCTGACGCGCCTCTTGGCCGCTCGCATCGGGCTGCAGTTGGAAAATCAAAATTAGCCGAAGCAATTGATCTGACCCGCGAAGTCTTGGGTGTGCCTGATGACTACCGGATCGGGATTGCTCCGGCATCCGACACTGGCGCATATGAAATGGCAATGTGGTCGCTGCTGGGTGAGCGCCCTGCACAGATGGTCGCATGGGAAAGCTTTGGCGCGGGCTGGGTCACAGACGTTGTGAAGCAGCTTAAGATCGAAGCAACAGCACACACCGCCGATTACGGTCATATCTTTGATATGGCGTCATTGAACTATGACAACGACGTCTGTTTTACATGGAACGGCACGACATCAGGCGTAAAAATGCCAAATGGCGATGCGATCCCTGCGGACCGCGCTGGCCTGACATTGTGCGATGCGACCTCTGCTGCATTCGCCCAAGACTTGCCTTGGGACAAGCTTGATGTGACGACGTTCTCATGGCAGAAAGTTATGGGCGGCGAAGCGGCGCACGGCATGCTGATCCTCAGCCCACGTGCTGTTGCACGGCTCGAATCCTATACGCCTGCTTGGCCAATGCCAAAGATCTTCCGCCTGACCAAAGGCGGCAAACTAATCGAGGGTATTTTTAAGGGCGAGACGATCAACACGCCTTCTATGCTTGCTGTCGAAGACTATCTTGTTGCACTTAAATGGGCGCAAAGCATCGGTGGTCTGACTGCACTGCAAGCCCGCGCAGATGCAAATGCGCAAGCCGTGTTTGATTTCTGCGATGCAAATGATTGGATCGCGAACCTTGCCGAAGATGCCGCAACACGGTCAAACACATCTGTTTGCCTAAAATTTACGGACGCGCGGATCACAGATGGTGCAGCATTCGCAAAGGCCGTTGCAAAGCGTCTTGCTGACGAAGGCGTCGCACTTGATATCGGCGCGTACCGCGATGCACCTGCAGGATTACGCATCTGGTGTGGTGCCACGGTTGAAACGGCAGACATCTCCGCGATGATGCCATGGCTGTCATGGGCGTTCCACGCGGAAATCGCAGCCTAATCTCCCCCATTTTCAGGCGGCTTGCGACACGCAGGCCTCTTCATCTGAATTCTACAAAAGGACCACTCAAATGGCCGCACCTAAAGTACTTATCTCCGACAAACTCTCAGCTGCTGCAGTTCAAATCTTTAAAGATCGCGGTATTCAGGTCGACTTTCAGCCGGACCTTGGAAAAGACAAAGACCTGCTGCTGGCAGCGATCCCGCATTACGATGGCCTAGCGATCCGCTCTGCGACGAAAGCCACGGAAAAGATCATCGCTGCCGCCAAGAACCTAAAGGTCATTGGCCGCGCAGGTATCGGCACTGACAACATCGACAAAGAAGCCGCATCAAAAGCTGGTGTGATCGTCATGAACACACCATTCGGTAACATGATCACAACTGCCGAGCATGCCATCGCGATGATGTTCTCGGTCGCACGTCAAATCCCCGAGGCGTCCGCGTCTACACACGCAGGCAAGTGGGAAAAGTCCAAGTTCATGGGTGTTGAACTGACCGGCAAAACCCTTGGTGTGATCGGCGCAGGTAACATCGGCGGAATCGTATGCGACCGTGCCCGTGGTTTGCAGATGAAGGTCATGGCCTACGACCCTTTCCTGAGCGAAGAAAAAGCCGCAAAGATGGGCGTGAAAAAAGTCGAGTTGGAAGAGCTGTTTGCAAACGCAGATTTCATCACATTGCACGTGCCGTTCACCGACCAAACTGCCAATATCCTCTCAGCCAAGAATATTGCAAAATTGAAAAAGGGCGTACGCATCATCAACTGTGCCCGTGGTGGTTTGGTTGACGAAGCAGCCCTTGCAGAAGCATTAAAGTCAGGCCACGTCGCTGGCGCTGCATTCGACGTATTCGCGGTTGAGCCTGCAACGGATAGCCCGCTTTTCAACCTGCCAAACGTCGTTGTCACACCGCACCTTGGTGCTGCAACAACCGAGGCACAAGAAAACGTGGCGCTGCAAGTTGCCGAACAGATGTCAGACTACCTGCTGACGGGCGCGGTGACGAATGCCTTGAACATGCCATCCGTTACGGCCGAAGAAGCCAAAATCATGGGTCCTTGGATCAAACTGTCAGGCCATCTTGGTAACTTTACTGGTCAAATGACTGATGAGCCGATCCAAGCGATCAACATTCTGTTTGATGGTGCCGTTTCAGAAATGAACCTTGAGGCACTGACTGCATCTACAATCGCGGGCATCATGAAAAAGGTGAACCCAGACACCAATATGGTCAGCGCACCTGTGATCGCAAAAGAGCGTGGGATCAAGATTTCCACGACGAAGCAGGACCGTTCAGGCACGTTTGAAGGCTATATCAAAGTAACTGTGGTCACTGCCAAGCGTGAGCGTTCGGTTGCGGGTACTGTGTTTAGCGACGGCAAGCCGCGCTTTATCCAAATCAAAGGTATCAACATCGATGCCGAGATTGGTGCACACATGCTGTACACAACAAACGAAGACGTTCCGGGCATCATCGGCACATTAGGTCAAACAATGGGCGCCAACGGTGTGAACATCGCGAACTTTACATTGGGCCGCTCTGAGGCCAAAGGCGAAGCGATTGCACTGCTGTACATCGACGAGCCTGTGGCAGCGTCAGCGATCAAAGACCTTGATGCGACAGGTCTGTTCACGCAAGTTAAGCCGCTGATATTCGAAGTTTAAATCAAATGCCCTGCCGCTTAAATAGCGGCGGGGCTATCCACCGACACTAGCCACAACCGGCAAGGAATACAGATGATCTATGCAATCGGCGACATTCATGGTCAAAAAGACATGCTGGATCATGCGCTAACGCTGATCGAGGCGGATGGCGGACCAGATGCCGAGATCGTATTCTTGGGCGACTACACGGACCGCGGGCCAGATAGCTGCGGTGTGATTGAGACCCTGATTGCCGGAAAAGCCGCAGGTAAAAACTGGCATTTCATCAAAGGCAATCACGATAAGTTCTTCCTCGATTACGTTGAACAAGGGGTTGAGCATGCGCCAGCCGTGAAATCCGGAATCTCGTGGATCAACCCACGTTTGGGCGGCATGGCGACACTTGCGTCTTATGGCATCACGGGGACACCGATCCTGACACGCGCCGACGAAGACGCGTTAGAATTCCTGCAAAAGTATGAAACCGGCGACAAGGTTTATAGCCCGCAGGACATTCAGGATGCCGCGCAACAGCTTGTTCCCAAAGCGCAATTGGATTTCATTCGGGAACTCCCTTTGATGCACGAAACCGATGATCTGCTATTCGTCCACGCAGGTATCCGTCCTGGCATTCCGTTTGACCAACAGATCGAACTGGATCTGATCTGGATTCGTGACGGCTGGCTTGATGATACGCGCGATCACGGCAAACTTGTTGTGCACGGCCACACCGCACTTGATGCGCCACAGCACTATGGCAACCGCGTGAACCTTGATGGTGGTGCCGGTTATGGCAGGCCTTTGGTGCCCGCAGTCTTTGAAGGTCGCGATTGTTGGCTGCTGACTGATGCGGGCCGCGTTCCACTTAAGCCCTGACAGGCATCAAGGCGGGCTTTCCACCACCCGCCCCTTGGGCTAGACGCAATCCATGCCTAAAACCTTCGCGTCCCTTTCCGACATCTACGACCACGGCTTTGACACTGTCGTCGACGTGCGATCACCCGCAGAATTCGCCGAGGACCATGTGCCCGGTGCGATCAATCTGCCGTCGCTTTCCAACGACGAGCGGGCAGAAGTGGGCACCATCTATACCCGCGTTTCACCGTTTTTGGCCCGCAAGCTGGGCGCGTCTCTGGTGCTGCGCAACGTCGCCGACCACATCGCTGGACCATTAAAGGACCATAAAGGTAGCTGGCAGCCCTTGGTCTATTGCTGGCGTGGCGGGCAGCGGTCCGGTGTTTTCACAACAATCTTAAAAGAGGTTGGCTGGCGTGCGGATACGATCCAAGGTGGCTACCAAACATACCGTAAGTTAGTTCAGAACACGCTGTATGAAACGCCGCTGCCAAATCAGCTTATCTTGCTTGATGGGTATACTGGCACAGCCAAGACTGCGCTTTTGCCACTGCTTGAAGAACGCGGCGTTCAAACCATCGATCTTGAGGGCCTCGCGCGGCATCGCGGTTCATTGCTGGGTGCCATGCCCGGTGGTCAGCCTGCCCAGCGCGGGTTCGAAACTGCTTTGGCGCAGGCACTTCATAAGCTTGACCCGAATAAACCTACAATCGTCGAGGCCGAAAGCAGCAAGATCGGACAGATCAATTTGCCGCCCTCGCTTTGGGCGAAAATGGTTGCGTCCGCCCGCATTGATCTGGTCGCCCCGATTGAGGCGCGTGTCGGATATATCGCCGAAGATTATGCAGATATCTTGCGCGATCCCGAAACCGTATCGCACCGGCTAGAGCCCTTGCGCCGCGTGCGGGGCAATGCCATCGTTGATAATTGGCAATCGCTTCAGGATGCTGGCGACTATGCGGGGCTTGCTGGGGCGCTTATGCGCGATCACTACGATCCGTCTTATGCAAAATCCCGCCGTGTCGACGAGCGACAAATGCTTGGCACGATAACGGCTGAAACCTTGGACCACGACGGGTTGCAACGTGCCGCAGATGCGCTTGTCACTCTGTTGAAGACTGCACCGTAATTACCTGATCTCCGGCGACGATTTGGCCAACAATGGCCGCAGGGTACCCAGCGTCAATCAACTGATCCACAAGCGTCACTGCTTGATCTTGCCCGACAGCAGCCAAAAGACCACCAGCGGTTTGCGGATCGAACAACAAAGCCCCTTTGGGGCCCGCCGCACCGTGTACTGCACCCGCACCTGCACGATTATCGGCATAAAGGCTTGAATGTACACCGGCCTCGGCCAATTCAACCGCGCCATCCAAGAACGGCACATCATCCAAACGAAGCGCGGCCCCAACGCCTGAGGCTGCACAAATACCCGCAAGGTGCCCCGCAAAGCCAAACCCTGTCACATCTGTCATCGCATGCGCATCAAACAAAATAGCCGAGGCTGCTGCCTGCGATTGCATCATCGCGGTGTAAGTCGATGCAACATCAGCGCCACGCGCCTTTGATCGCATTTCAGCGGCCATGATCGTGCCAGATCCCAAGGGTTTGGTCAGGATCAGAACGTCGCCTGCCTTCGCTCCAGCGAGGGTAATTGGATCACGTGTGGCCAAGCCTGTCAGCGAGAATCCAATCGTCAATTCATCGCCCAATGACGTATGACCGCCCACAATCGCGGCCCCCGCGTCGCCAAGAACTTCAGACGCGGCGGCCATTATCTCGGCCAAGGTGCGCCGTTGCAGGTCTGCGGACATCCGCGGCAAGATTAAATTGACCGTTGCGGCTTGCGGTGCGGCACCCATCGCCCAAATGTCGCCCAGTGCGTGGATTGCTGCGATCTTGGCCATCACAACCGGATCAGCCATGAACGCCCTTAGGTGGTCTGTGGTTAAAACCTGCACAACACCGCCAGTCTGCAATACAGCCGCGTCGTCACCAGGCAAGCTGATCACATCGTCGCGTGTCGTCGCGGGCAAATCGGCCAGCACCTCGCCCAGCGCGCCGCGCCCGACCTTAGCGCCACATCCGCCGCACATCGGCTTGTCGCCCAACGCTTCGCGCAGCCCGTCTGCAATTGTGATCGGCAGGTCCGGCATGTCCATCTCGGGGAGGTCGACAAACTGGTTCATGAATTTGCGGTCGATGTAATTCTTAAGCTTCCACAACAGCGGACCTTGCGCCGCCGTTCCGAACTTTTCAGCCAGGGCAATTTTTCCACCCAGCGAAATCAGTTTTAGGTAATCCTTTTGCGGTACGTAATCGCGCAGGTCACCACCAGACAGAATAGCACGTAAATTATCAAGCAAAACTGGCGCTTGGCGCACGGCATAAACACCAGCCTTGGGGCGTGGATTATCGGTCAGATGTGCGCAATCCCCGACCGCAAAAATGGACGGATCGCTGGATTGCAGGGTCTTGCTGACCGCGATGAAGCCTTCATGTGTTTCGATATCTAGATCTGCGACCCAGTCGTGCGGTTTTGCACCAGCAGCACCAGTCGTAAAGTCGGACCGAACATGGCTGCCGTCACCTAGGCGCAGGCCATCCGCTTCGATACCCACGACATCCGCATCCTCAACCAAGGTGACGCCTTGCGCGCTAAGCGCATCACGCATTTTACCGCGTGCTGTCTCTCCGAGGTCTTTTAGAACCGTGCCGCGATCAACCAATTGCACAACGGCCTGAATACCATCACGGGTCAACGCATGCGCCATCGCTAGCGCCAATTCGGCACCCGCAACGCCACCGCCAATGATCGCAATGTGCGGATCTTGCGCCGATTTGCGGAACGCATCCCAACGGGTCGCGAATGCACCCAGAGGCTTGGCCGGAACCGCATGTTCGGTGAACCCAGGTAAGCTTGGCATCGCTGAGGTGATGCCAACATCAACAGCTGTTACATCATACGCAAACGGCGGACGGCCCGGCACCGTGATCTCTTTGCGGGTGCGATCAATATGCGTGACCGCCCCCAAGATAACCCGTGCGCCCGCAAACCTAGCAAGCTGCACAAGGTCGATATCCAGTTCTTCTCTCGTGTAATGCCCTGCGACAAATCCTGGAAGCATCCCCGAATAGGGTGCGGTTGGACCGGGATTAATCACGGTCAGCCGCACACCAGGAAGCGGTTTCATCGCCCAAGCCCGCAGGACCAACGCATGTGTGTGACCGCCCCCGATAAGGACAAGATCACAGGTCAAAGGAAGCTGTGTATTCATAAAGGTGGTTTAGCGGCCCCGCCCCTAAGGCGCCAGCCAGTTTGCAGACCACTCACCGCTCTGTGACCGAAAGCATGCGCGACGGTGTGGATCGGCCAGCGATACAACATCAAGCGTTCTGATGGTGCAGCGCAGAACCGCGAATTGTTCCTGCGTCGAGGGTTTGGTGTAATTGGTTGGGCCATCGATCACCGTACCCGGTGCGGGCACCACGCCGTAACTTTGGCGGGCATGATCGGGCACACCAGCCCACATCGCATCGGTTTGCGCACCAATCGTGATTCTAACATCAGCCTGAAGCCGTAGCTGCAGCTTTAGATCTGCATCCCACAGGTGAATTGCCGCGCGGGGCGATTTGCGCAGACTGGCGATCTTGTCAGATTGGATATCCGTGTAGGTATCAATCAAACGCGCGTTACGGTCCACATGGCGCAAAACAACTGTGCGTGCCTCGGGGTAGCCATCGACGCTAGTAGTTGCAAAAACGATTTGTGCACGCGCCAAAGCACCCTGCTCTAACCGCGTCCAAGCTGCGTCAAACATGCCGTCTAATGTTTGCAGATAATCACTCATAACCTGTCATCTCCAAATAACCGACGCCTTGGTGTGATCCGGCCACATTAACAGGCCCCTCCCAATAGGGAACACTTGTGTCCATCCAAGCGTCAGGGTTCAGCGCCATCACCATGACATCAACGCCCTTGGCTGGTAACGTAACCTGCCATTGCACGGGCAATTCACGGCCCGCGGTTGTGTGCGTATCCAATGGCACGGCGGCAAATGCGCCATCTGGGAACGCCTCAGTCTCACCATCCGGCGCAATCCACGTGGCCGATGAATAGGCAGTGCCATCCGCCTGTCGCAGCAAAAACCCCATCATCTTGGCCCCATCATCGAAGGAAAGCGAGAACCAGTCCCAACCGGTCTGATCCGCGCCCAAAGGCTGCGATGACCACTCGCGATCGAGCCATGCACTACCGCTTACGTCGACGTTGCCATCAGGAAGCATCAGCACCCCTGCGATGTCATAGAATGGTTGGGAATAGTAATACGAGGCCTGCCCACCTGCTGACTTAACCGAATAACCTTTGTCGCCGTGAAAAATCAAAGGACCTTGGGCGTCTAGCGTCATGTCATATGCAAAGTCTGGGCCGCTTGCCCGCATTGCAAGCGCGTCGAGATCGCCCACTAGCTGCCAATCGTCGATCCACGCTTCAAACGGTTCGGCAACGGCGCCCGCCTGCCCGATCCCACCACGCCCCAAGCGTTCGGTCACATAATGCGCGGTTGGCGTCGTGACCGCGGCATGCCCCATCCAAAGTTGCGGCGCGGTCCAGCCACTCCCCTCATCTGGTGAAAGGGCCGTGCGAAACAAGGTCCATTGCAATCCATAAGCCGTGCCATCTGCATCCTCAAGGTTTGCAGTCAGATACCACCATTCGATCCGGTAATCATTATGGGGGCCGTGATCGGTTGGGAAATCAAAGACATAGTCTTGCTCTGGCACGCTAAAACCGTCCGCGTCCGCGCCGAGGCCAGCAAACCCTTGGGCGGTTGCCGCAAATGGAAATAGACAAAGGATCAGGGCTTTAACGTTCATTTGAAAACACCTTAAGCAGTGCTGCGGGCGGTGTCCCCGCCAACCTGCGGGCAGGCCAAAGGGCCGCCAAAGCGGCGGCAAGCAACGCAAAACCACCCAGTCGCGCATAGTCCCACGGAAATAGATACATCGGCAGTCGCCAACCAAATGCAGCGACATTCACAATCGCCAGCAAGGCCCAAGCCAACGCGAGCCCAAGTGGCAAAGCAATCACCGCAGTCAGCATGGCCAAAAGCATCGCGCGTACCACCTCAAGTTGACCAAGTTGCCTGCGCGTGACACCCACGGCCCACACAGGCGCAAGCTGTGGCAAGCGCATTGTCGCGAGGGTGAGTAAGCTCATCAGAATTGCGAAACCTGCAACAGCGAGCGTCAGCACATTAAGAGCGGTCGTGACCGTGAACGTGCGGTCAAACACACCCAGCGAAAACGCTTTGATGCCCGCCTGATTGATGATGTTCGCCTCGGGCAGGCCTGTCGCAGCCCGCAGATCATCACGGAATTTTGGCACATCAATCGGGTCCAGTCGCAAACCAAATCGTTGCGGCGTCACATCAGGGAACAGCGCCGCGAACGGTTCTTCATTGATGAGGGCCTGACCGATGGGATTGCCGTAATCCCCATAAACGCCTGCTATTTCGTACGCTTCGCCTGCGACATTGACTGATTGGCCGATGGTCAGGTTTGCGCGTCGCGCAAGCTGTTCGTTAATCAAGATTGATTGGCCGTTGATGACATCATCCCAAGGTGCCGATGTTGCCTCAAGAAAAGTCCAGTTGTCACGGTATGTGCTATGATCTTTGCCGCCAAACACATCAGTGGGCACGCCAGCGATCTGCACCTGCGTCGATTGAATAGGCAGAACCGCATCCACGCGTCCCTGCGCAAACGCCGCAATCTGGGCGGCATCGTCGGGCGTATCTGCGTAGACATAAAGCTCGGAGGCGAGGCGTTGATCGAGGAACCCAAGAAACGTCAGGCGAAAGCTTGAGACCATTGTCGATACACCAACGTTCGCCGCCATCGCCAAAAGCAGCGCCATCAAAGCAAGCGATAGACCAGGCAGTTGTTGACGTGTGTCGGCCCAAAACCATTGCCCCATCACCCCAGTCGCGCGGCCCTCACCCCAAAGCAAGAAGCGATCAAGGATCACTGGCAATGCCAATGCCGCCCCGATCAAAAGCGCGCCAAGAAGCGCGAAGCCTGCGATCAATCCATCAGCGGTTAGGCCCAGCACGAATGCCGCCAACAAAAGCCCCGCCGCAGCGATACCTTGCAATTTGGCCCTACGCCCTGCTGCCATCGCCAAAGCACGCGGTTGTGCCGCAGCAAGCAGCGGCATCCGCGACAACTGCCAAAGCGCACCCGCAGCGGCCATCGCAGTACCGCCAACAGCAATCAGCAATCCAGAAAGCCACCAAGACGGACGCAATTGCAGCGTGCCTGCAACCTCGGCCCCGTATAAACCTTTGAGAGTTGCCGCGACATCTGGCAGCAAAAGCCCCGCAATAAGATACCCCAGCCCGACACCAATGGTGCCCGCGATAATCGCAAGGCCCAGTAGTTCGAGAGATATGAGAACAATCAACCGACGCAGTGGCATGCCCAAAGCGCGCAGGGTCCGCACGACGGGCCGACGCTGCTCAAACGCGAGGCCAATCGCGCCATTTACGATGAAGATACCCACGGCAAATGACAGCAACCCAAAGGCTGTAAGGTTAAGATGAAAGCTATCGGTGAGTTTCCCAATGTCGGTGTTAACCTGCGCCTGCCGTCTGATCAAATCAGGCGCTATCTCAGCCAACTGCAATTGCCCCAAAGGTTGGACTGCCCCGATGACCAAAACATCGATTTCACCAGCGCGGTTCAACAATCTTTGGGCCACCGAAATATCCGTATATGCCACATTTGGCGGCGTATCGGTAATTTCTACTTTCTCAATCTGATCAAGGTCAGCAAGTGTGTCTAGCGTCGTTGAAGTAGCATAAATCTGACCTGCACCACTCATAAACGCACCGATGTCGGGACCGACCGTTGCATCCACGGGCCCAAGCCCACGAGGCGCTGTCAGAGGGTCAATTCCCAATATCCGAACGCCATCAACCCGACCTTCGATAACAGGTGAAACAAGCCAACCTGCCCTGCGTAACGCCACATAATCAGAGAGGTCCATAGGCTGTCCATCGCGCCGAACCAGCTGATCAAACGATCCTTCGTCCAGCGTTGCGGCAGCTGCATCATATGACGCGCGTGCCTCGGAATTCACGGCTTGGACACCCGACCAAAGCGCAGTTGCCAAGGCTAAGCCGGATACCAAAGTAAATAACTGTAACGGGTTACGCCACCAATGTGACAAAAGCGCAGAAAGCGCTGCATGCATCATGCGACTTGGCCTGCAGCAAGGTGCAATCTGCGCTGCATCAATCCGGCCAGCCTGTCCGAATGAGTAACCATCAACAGCCCAGAACCGGCGTCTGCCACAAGCTCCAGCATCAAATCCATCACATCTGCGGCTGTGACTTCGTCTAGATTTCCGGTTGGTTCATCCGCCAGAACAAGCTTGGGCTTAGGCGCCAAAGTACGCGCGATTGCGACACGCTGCTGCTGCCCACCTGACAACTGTTCAGGGTATTTGCGCAAATGCTCTGACAGGCCCATCCGGTCAGCAAGCTCCGCATTCCATGTGAGGTCATTTACACCAGCCAGCCGTGCTTGGAAGGCTATGTTATCCGCCACACGCAAGCTTGGGATCAAGTTGAATTGCTGGAAAACAACGCCCACCTTGCCGCGCCTTAACATTGCCCGCCCTGCATCATCCAGTTCGGCCAAATTAACCCCATCAAGCAATATGGAACCACTGTCGGGCGCGTCCAATCCACCAATCAAATGAAGCAGCGTGCTTTTGCCCGATCCGGATTCACCGGTCAAAGCCAAGGGCTCTCCCGCCTCTAATGACAGGCTAACGCCTTTGAGCACGTCAAATGGCCCATCGGCAGTTACGAAAGTCTTACAAACATCACTGGCAGTCAAAAGCATTGTCGGGCACCCTTTGTGCAGAGAAGTAACACACTCAGGCCATTCGGAAAGGTCAGTGCGGCAAAAAGCGTCTTAACCTGCAATCAGTTCGATCCGGTTACCGACAGGGTCATTCACGAAACAGCGATGCACATTTGCCAATGCCCGATCCCAAGTCACACCAACGCCCGCAGCTTTCAGCCTAGCAGCCAGTCCGTCCAAGTCGGCGATCAGGAACGCAGGGTGCGCTTTGGTTGCGGGGTGAAACATGGGATCAACGCCAAAATGCAGTTGTAATTCACCTGCTTGCGCCCAGAAACCGCCCCGCCCCATCAAGGCATCAGGTTTGGGCACTTCAACACACCTAAGTAGCCCACAGTAGAAATCGCGCATCGCGTCCTCGGACCCTGCGGGCAGCGCGATTTGCAGGTGATCTAATCCTTTAATCATGGTCGCAGTTTACCCACACTCGCGTGTTGTTCACAATGACCCAACGTTTTGCTTTGCAAGACGTTCCAGTGCGTTACCAATATCGCAAACTGTAAAGAGAGAGATCATGACAGATATCGTCATCCTTGGCGGCGCACGCAGCGCCATCGGCACATTCGGCGGCGCATTAGCTGGCACGCCACCTATCACATTGGCGACGCAAGTAAGCAAAGCTGCGATGAAGCGGGCTGGCGTCACCCCCGACCAAATCGGTCACGTCGCATTCGGTCACGTCATCAACACAGAGCCACGCGACATGTATCTGTCTAGGGTTAGCGCGATGAACGCGGGTATTCCAGACACTGTTCCAGCGATGAATGTGAACCGCCTTTGCGGGTCTGGCGTGCAAGCTATCGTATCGATGGTGCAGTCATTGCAGCTAGGTGATGCCAATTTTGCCTTGGCAGGTGGCGCTGAAAACATGAGCCGCTCACCCTATATCATCTCGGACCAACGCTGGGGCGCGAAGATGGGTGATGTCAAAACCCAAGACATGATGCTGGGTGCGTTAAACTGTCCGTTTGGGACGGGCCACATGGGGATTACGGCAGAAAACGTCGCCGCTGAAAACGGGATTTCCCGCGCAGACCAAGACGCGTTTGCGGTCCTGAGCCAAGAGCGTGCGGCGCATGCCATTGCCGAGGGACGCTTTGAAAGTCAGATCACGCCGATTCCTGTGAAAGTGAAGCGCGATATGGTCGACTTTGACATCGACGCGCATCTCAAAGCGACCACTGTGGAAACTCTTGCTGGTTTGCGTCCTGCATTCCAAAAAGACGGTACAGTCACGGCTGGCAATGCATCTGGCCTAAACGATGGTGCAGCAGCGATTGTCTTGGCCCCGGCATCGGCAGCAAGGGCCGCGGGCCTGACACCAAAATTCCGTGTGCTTGGGTATGCCCATGCAGGCGTGCGCCCCGACGTTATGGGCATCGGCCCTGTGCCTGCGGTGCAAAAGTTAATGTCTAAGACTGGTCTAGTTGCAGCTGATTTTGATGTAATCGAATCCAACGAAGCCTTTGCAGCGCAGGCCCTTGCCGTATCGAAGGAACTAAATTTCGACCCCGCCAAAGTGAACATCAACGGCGGGGCAATCGCACTGGGACACCCCGTAGGGGCAACTGGTGCGATCATCACCGTCAAAGCAATGTACGAGCTTGAGCGGACACAATCAAAGCGGGCCCTGATCACGATGTGTATTGGGGGCGGGCAAGGTATCGCCCTTGCGATTGAACGTATCTAGCGTTTGAAATTATGGCGTTTGAAATTATGGCGTTTGGGGCCGTTGGGTAAAACCAGCGGCCCTTTGCATTTAGGGCAACAAAATCTCGGATCGGGCGGTTAGCCCCGCCGCGTCGATAACAGTCAGTGCAGAATACCCCGCGCCCAACACCCCAAGATCGACCTCTCTGGCGTGGCTGGTCAAGATCGGCGCACCATTCGCAAGCCATGTGAAAGGTGCGGTACCTTCGCGAACCTTTGCAGTCACGCGGTCCATCGCCAATTCAGCACCATCCGGTGGAAATGCGATCTGCGGCCCCTCTGCGATACTTAGCCTGCTGTGAAACCTTTGCAGCGGCAGGGGCAACTGCGCTGTAGGCAATATCAACGTCGCAGCGGGTGGCGCTGCGATTGGTTCAATCTCGGGCTTGGCCCGCGCAAAGGCAGCAAACATAACAGGTGCAGCGAGATCGCCACCAAATGCGCCGGGAACAGGTGTGCCATCTGCACGGCCCATCCAGACGCCAACGACATGTCGCCCGTCAAACCCCACGGCCCATGCATCGCGGTGGCCATAGGATGTGCCAGTTTTGAATGCGATCCCAGCACCCTGAACACCGCGCGGTCGCGGCACGCCAAGCAGGATGTCTGAGACCTGCCAAGCAGCGACTGGCCCCATGACATGCTGCGCCGCAAACCCTGATGTGGGCGCAGTTTTGCTGCGCAAATCAACCGCGACGCCAGCGTTGGCTAGGGCGGCATAGTTCGCAACAAGATCCTCAAGCGTGATACCGATCCCGCCTAGCGCCACAGCCAAGCCAGCTTTGCCGCCCGGCACAACCGGATCGGTCCCTGCCCGCTGCATTGCTGCAATCAAATGCTGTGGGCCCATTGCCTCAATCACGCTGACAACTGGGATATTCAGCGAAAGCTGTAGCGCGCGCCGCACACGTAATTCGCCACGGTAAAGCCCATCAAAATTTTGCGGGGCATAGCCGCCAAAATCAGTTGGGCGATCTTCAATCAAAGTTTCGGGGTGGATCATGCCTTGATCGAAACCCAAACCATAAACGAAAGGCTTAAGCGTTGATCCCGGTGACCGCAACGCGCGCGTCAGGTCAACAAAACCTGCACGCCCATCGGCACGGTAGGCGGCTGACCCTACCGAGGCGAGCATCTCTCCCGTTTGGTGATCAGCGACAATAATTGCCACCTGCACACGGTCACTGCGGCCAGCGACAGCATCGGCGGCAAGCCCTTCAAGCGTTTGCTGAAGATCACGATCCAACGTCAGCTGATGACTTTGTTCCGCGGGTGCCGCGGCCATCACCCGTTCAGTCAAATGTGGGGCGAACGCGGGCAAGACATGCCGCGTTGCAGGCACAGCGATCATGATCGCACCCGCATAAGTTTCGGCATCAATTGCACCTGCCAATTCCATACGCTTTAGTACGCGGTCACGGGCGGCAGTTGCGGCCATTGCATCGCGGTCAGGGCGACGTGCCTCGGGCGATTGCGGCAAAGCCACGAGCAGAGCAGCCTCCGCCGGGGTTAAACGGCGCGGCGGTTTTGCGAACCATGCAAGTGACGCGGCACGCACACCTTCGATGTTGCCGCCAAACGGGGCACGATTTAGGTAAAGCGTTAGGATTTCATCTTTGGATAATTTCCGTTCCAACGCCAAAGCCACACGAATTTGCCGCAACTTTCCAGCCCAAGACCCTGTGCTGCCATCCTCAAGTAATCGGGCGACTTGCATGGTCAGGGTCGATCCACCCGACACAACGCGCCCATGCCAGAACGCCTGTCCGACACCGCGCAGCATCGCCCACGGATCGACGCCAGCATGATGGTAGAACCGTTTGTCCTCATACCGCAAAAGCATCGCGACATAGGCGGGGTCAACGTCGTGCAGGCTTGTCGCAAGCCGCCACCGACCACCAGCCACAGTAAAGGCGCGCAAAAGATCGCCATCGCGGTCAATAACTTCGACTGACTGGGCAATCTCAAACGAAGGCATGACTGTGTCCGCGACCCAAGCATCCACTTGATCGCGGACAAGGCCTGCGGCAAACATCACAACCGCCATAAGGGCTATGACGTGCTTCATTCAGTGATGATCACCCGTCCTGCATCGGTATTTGCACGCATTTGCGGGCGATACATATCAACGACTGACGCTGCCGGATGATGGAACGACCCTGGCGAGACAGCACGCACGATATAAGCCAGTTGGAACGGTTTATCCGAGCGCCAATCGACTGCCGCAAGGAACCGATCACTGCGGAATTCTGCATTCTCGCCTCGGATTGGTTCAAGCCATTCTAGCGCACGAATATCGCCGCCTTGCAACAAGTTCGGATTGTCGATCTCAAAACCAGCGGGCAGCGGATCATTGACCATCAGGCGTGCATCTTGGCGGCCAAATGGTGTCACCGTCAGCACTGTGACCAACCGCGATCCAGCCGCGACTGAAGGATTGCTGACTGGATTCCCATCGGTATCAAAATACGCCCGCGTAATTGCATAGCCGTTACCACCCGCAGGTTCAGGAATTTCGGCCACACCAAACGTTGTCAGTGTCACCTCGGTTGAACGCGGGCCTGTGTTGGCAAACGTCAGTGGCGTGGCCCCCGCCTCGTCCTCAAGAACATACGCGATCGGCCCTGCGGGTGTTTGACCGTTCACCGTGATCCCTTCACTGCTTAGATCAGAGATAAGTGCATTTGCGGCAAGCAGGGTCCATGACGCCTCTTGCGTTGATGCGGGGCCATTCGTTTGAGCCAATGCCAGTGTTATCGTCTCGCGGTCGATGGCCTGCGATCCTGCTTCGACAGCAAGAGCAAGCACAGCTGCGGCATCACGCCTGCGCGTGCCGTAATCACTTCGCCAGCCCAACGCCTCTGCCGATGCGTAATCAATCTCGAGGTTCCGACCTGCCTGCCCAAGCAGGCGATCCGCACGCGGCTGATCGCCATATTGGGCAAGGGCGGCACCAAGATGCGCAAGCGCAATTGTATCAAAAGCATCTGCCTTTTGATCCGCGTAATACCGCAGATCACCAACCGCCGCGTCGCCTTCGCGGGCCAGCACAAACAATGCATAAGCAAGGTCGGCACCACCGCTATCAAAGTCAGGGTAATAGTTCACGCGGTTGCGCAAATTATCGATTGCATTGCGGAAAGCAATTTCAGGCACGGCATGCCCTGCGACCTG
Source organism: Paracoccaceae bacterium (assembly GCA_034111185.1). Classification (GTDB taxonomy): domain Bacteria; phylum Pseudomonadota; class Alphaproteobacteria; order Rhodobacterales; family Rhodobacteraceae; genus Yoonia. Next base: position 26,660 of record JAWUXS010000006.1, read on the forward strand.
CGCGCGCGACAGAAAATCGGTCACATAGGCATCAAGCCACATATCACCGGAACCCGCGCGCCACAGGCCAAAGGCCCCGTTTGCAGATTGGTTTGATAGAACCTCGGCGATACTCTCGCTGATACGCTCGGCTGTTTGGTCCCGCGACCCCAAACCCATCGCAGCGGCAACACCATCAAGATACAACAGTGGCATTGCCCTGCTCGTGATTTGTTCCGTGCAGCCGTAGGGGTAGCGATCCAATGACGATAAAAGGCCCGGCGCATCAAGCCGCGCTAATGGCCCAACCGACAGTGCCGCCGATCCAGTTCCAGCCGCAAAGCCTGCAAAAACCTGACTGTCGAATAGGAAGCTATCCCCTGCAGCAAGATTAAACCGTGAAATCCGTGACGTTTCGGGATCATTACGCACCACAGGAACGGTCAATGATTTCGTCAGGCTGCGCCCATCCGGTGTCGTCAAAGAAATGTTGATATCATGGACGCCCACGTCAAACGCTGCGAACGGGATCGCATATACCAGCTTGCCCCCCTCAGGCAACGTGATCGTCGCGGGCGGCACATTGGCCAAAGCCAATCCATTTGCCTGAACGTTCAAACCAATTTGCCCCGCAGGCCCATCGGCGTGCACAATTTCCAGCAACATCCGCGATTGATCGCCGGGTGCTAAAAACCTTGGTACCGACGCTGTGACAACGACCGGATCGCGCACCAGAACATCAGCTTCGGATTGGCCAACACCCGTGTCCGACCACGCGACAGCCATCAAACGAACCGTGCCGTTAAACGCGGGCAGATCAAATCCAACAGTCGCCTTTCCGTCGGCCCCAACAATCACTGGCCCCTCGAAATACGCGACAAGCTCCTCTGTTGGCGGTGGGCTTTGTTGTGACAGGCCTGCTTGCGCATCCCCGCCAGAGCGGACAGTCCCCATGGCCCCGTTCAGACCATCAATCAGACGCCCATAGATATCGCGCAACTCCACACCCAGCTTGCGCTGACCAAAGTAATGGCCTGCAGGATCAGGACTGTCGAAACCTGTGATGTTCAATATGCCAAGATCAACGGCAGCAAGCGTGACATAAGCTGTCTCTCCCGCCTGAACGCCACCGACTTGCACAGCAACCTCAAGCCGTTCATGTGGTTGCGCAGTCTCAGGTGCGATCATGCTGACTTGCAAAGCCTTTTGTGCAGGATCAACAGCCGCATAGCCAAGGCCCAAAGCCCGCGCCGGATTGCGGCCAGCAGCCACATCCATAGGCCGGATGACAGTCGCACTGACATAAGCACCAGCACCCCATTCGGCAGTGACAGGAAGCTGGATCAGGTTTTCGCCCTCGGTCACGGCGACGGTCTTCATTGTGATCAACTGGTTTGACATCACGGTCACAACAGCCGTCCCCGCATAGCGCGGCACGATACGGAAAGTCGCAGTATCACCAATGGCATAGCTGGTTGCATCAAGCGACGCCTGCAGAACATCAGGCGTGTCTGTCGCAGCCGCAGGCGCATACCATCCCGCATAAAACGACGTCGCCGAGGCGAGGTAATCCGCACCTGTGCGTTCAACAACTAGTTCATACTGGCCCCACTCAACATCCGCAGAAACAGTAATAGGTCCATCGGCTAAAGCAGCCGCGCCTGAGGCGACACGTTCGCGGCGCGTAATCGGCTCCCACCTCCAATCGCCATAAAGCGAATACCATTGGTAGCGGGTCGTGACCCTGTTCAGGGTCCATTGAATATCCATCGGCTCTGGGGTCAAATTTGTTCCCAGTCCAATTACTTGGAATTCGGCAGTGCTCCCTTCGGTGACGACATCATCAAACATCGGCTTGATCCCGATCATATCGCGACCAGGTAAAATGGACGCCGTAATCTGACGCTCAACCGGACGGCCTGACCCTTCGGTCACGCGGGCGGTGACCCGCAACTCAAGCGGCTGGGCGGCGTTAAGGTTTGCCATGTTCACGGCAACTTCGGCACGCCCAACGCTATCGGTGCGACCACCGTTTAGATATGTCACCTCTGCGTTAAGAGGCTCATCGTAGCGCCCAAACCGGTAGCCTTCGTATCCATCCAAGGTTGTAGCAGCCCGCAAAAGCGCCTCGCCCTCAATCTCAAGGTCGCCAGCGGGTGGGCCAAACAAGTAACGCGCATCAATCGAGAGTAACGGGCTGTCTCCTTGGCGCAGGTCCGACGGCAGGCTGAGGTCGAAATCGACACGCTCTGGCAAGAAATCTTCAACCAAGACCGCGCTTGATGCCAATGGGGCTGCATCACCTTCGACGGTCAGTGCAATTTTCCAAGTACCACGCGGCGCAGAACCTGCTGTTGGTAGGGCAAATACGTGCCCACCCGCCAACGCGGTTGTGGATGTCGTACGGCTATATTCAACACCATCAGGACGGGTAAGAACCGCGGTTAAAGGCACGTTTCCGACGGAACCGGCTTGCGCATCGCGCATCAGGGCTGTGACATGGATTACTTCACCTGCGCGGTATGCGCCGCGGTCAGTTGTCATAAACACGTCAATCGGTGGGCTAGGCTCGCGTCCTTCGACGCCGCGATCAGACAAATCGAATGCGGCATCGCGCAATGACAAGAATGCAGCGTCATCACTGTCAGAAACCGTCACCAAGGCGGGTGCATTCACACCCAAGCCACGGGTCAGACCTGCAGCAAACTGCGCAGTGCCATCGGCATCGGTTGTGGTTGTGCCAAGAACCGCATTCCCTTCGGACAAAAGCGTGACAATCGCCCCTTCTTTTGCGACCGCGTCACCAAGGCCACGCACAGCAACCGTAAGCCCATCAACGCCAAGATAGGTCGCTATCCCAAGATCAGAGAGGACAAACCACTGCGTTGCAGGTGGGTTATCATACGGATCTGCACCCGGAACCGAGGCCGTGAGGATATATATCCCAGCCTCTGCATCGCTCAGAACCTCGTCCAATGGAACACGGGTTAGGACATCGCGGTTCAACTGTGATTGTGTTTGCGCCGTGCCCTCCCAGACAGTCGAAGCGAACTGATCAGCCAAACGCTCTTCGTCGTATGGGTAAAGCGGGCTGTTGAATAAACCAGTCTGCATAGATCGGATCAGGTTGCGGTCGGTCATGCGGCGCAGTTCCAAATCGACTTCGGGCAGGTTCACAGTCTCAAGCGGGATCGCGATTTCGCCCAAACGCGGCAGCACATAGGCCCGCGACGTAAAGCGAACGGCGGGCGTTCGGTCACGTACATACAGGTTCAGTTCGGTCGGGCGGGTCAGCGTCTCGCCGCTTGCCGCAGGCAGGCCTTCGCGCAGGACAATGCGGTAACGCTCTCCGTGGTTCACACCGTCTATACAAAGCTGGCCGTCATTGATTTGAACCACCAAAGTTGGGTCAGATAATTGCACAAATGGCGTATAATCGACCCCAGCTTTGACTAATTCCTCGTTGAAAACAGCACAAATGCGTGGTGCGGCGCTATCGCTTTCGACTTGGGTATCCGTCACGCGGAATCCGTGTTTGGCAATGGCCGCCTCCAATTGCGCTTCAACTTCACGGTTGGGTAAAATTGAATAGGCCAATCGCAATGCGGGGATCATAGTACGCCCCCGATTGCTGTCTTCTAAAGCGATTGCCATTTCTTGCAAGATCACAACCCGTTCAGCGTCATTCAACGCACGCACATAAGCAGACACAAACGCAGGCATCGCGCGGCTGCCCATATTATTGTTGCTTAAAGTCCGAGCAAGCGTGCCGTACCGCAGCCAATCGGTGGCCAAATCGGTCACGGCGACCCGCCGACCCACCTCTTGTAAAGCGGATTGGTTTTCGGGACGATCACGACCAATTTCTGAGGCCAGAGACAGAGCAGCACTGAAATCGCGCGCGCCTAGAAAGCTAAGTTCAGCGGTCCGTGCATCTGACTGCGCCAAAAATTGCGGGTTGGTCACAAATACCCGCGCGGAAACAGCGCCTACATATTCGCTGGAACCTGAAATTAACCGTTTGGGGAAACAGGCGTTTGAACGTTGATTGAACGTGAAACCCTGACATTCAGGGTTAATCAGGCACGCGGCCTCGCAGGCGCGCAGCGTTGTATCAAAGATGTTTGCAATATCGCTTCCGACGAAATCAACGTCTTGCGTCAAAACCACACGCCGGTCTGGGACCGTCGATTGGGCGATGGCAGCACCAGCTGCGAAAACAATAAAACCAAAATACAAAAGCGATGCAACAAACCGTGCCATGAACAATCTCCGCTCTGAGTAGATCAGAAGTGTCGCATGAGCACTAGATTCGGGCAATGGTATCTAAGGTCGGGAATACCCGCCTTTTTATTGGTAATTCTCAGCGATGTGGTGCGGCTCTACTTCAGTTGAAGCAGAGCCTGCGAAAAACACCACGAGGACCAACATAAAACTCGTCGCAAATAATTTCGACATTGCTGATCACTCCACACTCTAATTGAGGGACTGATCGCACCACGGCACTGCCAAAACAATGTGAGAAAACAAGTGGTTTTCCCCGTGCATAATGTCTTGAACGGGATTTAGACCGTTGGATAATCGCGGACAAATGCCAGCTTATCACCTTCGGACAGGTCGGGGTCATAGGCATATCCACCGATGTTGAATGCCTTAAGCTCCTCAACTTCGGTCACGCGATTTTGTGTGACGTAACGCGCCATAGCACCACGCGCACGTTTAGCAAAAAAGCTAACAATTCTTGGCTTGTCGTCTTTGACCTCTAAGAACTGGGGCGTAATAACCCGCAATTTCAGGGCCTTATGATCCGCCGCGCCAAAGTATTCCTGACTGGCGCAATTCACCAATGTCTCGGTTCCGACGGCCGCTGCTTGTGCGTTTAATGCCTTTGCGACAACGTCACCCCAATAGGCATAAAGAGACGCACCGCGCCGCGTTTTCAAACGGCTACCCATTTCAAGACGGTAAGGCTGGATCGCATCAAGGGGGCGCAAAAGGCCATAAAGCCCCGACAGAATACGCAACCGATCCTGCGCCCAAATCATATCGTCGTCAGAAAATGTTTTCGCCTCAAGCCCTTGGTAGGTATCGCCATTAAAGGCAAGTGCTGCAGGCTTGGTAATATTTGCCGCTGGTTCTGCCTCGAACGCATTGAAACGGTCGCGATTCAAACGGGCCAGATCATCCGAAATGCTCATTAGCTTCTTCAGCTCGCCTAATGTCAGGTTCTTGGCTGTCTTCGACAAACGCACCGCGTCTTCCTGAAAATCAGGCTGCGTTGGCGTGTGATCCACTGGGTTCCAGTCGAGAGATTTAGCAGGCGAAATAACAGTCAGCATGGGCAGTCCTTATAAGGGCGGCATTGGTATCCAAAGATGTATCACGCATGCGTCCGGTGACCAGTCATCAGGGCAAAAAATACGGGCCCCTGCGCCTACTCTCCTTCGAGAACTTCTAGAAATGCATCACCAAATCGTTCGGCATATTTATCGCCGATCAGGCGCGTCAGATTGTCGATGTCTGCACCGCGCATCTTGGCGACCTTGGCGAGCATTGAGGCATTCAGGCTCATCGGTTTATCGGCACCATGTGGCCCGCGTTGCAGGTCAGATTGTGCAGCCAAAAGACGGTCATAGATTTCGCCCTCGTTGCGGCCAGCAAGACGGCGGCGCAGTGGATGCACCTCTTCTTGGGCACCTGCGATGACTTCGAGAAACTCGCGACCATAACTCTCAAGCTTTTTCGCGCCGACACCGCCGATGTGGGCCATCTGGTCTAAGGTCATTGGCTTTGTTTCAGCCATTTCAATCAAGGTACGGTCGTTAAAGATAATGTAGGCTGGCACATTGGCTTGCTCGGCCAAGTAGCGACGTTTGGCCTTCAGTGCAGACAGCAAAGGCGCGTCTTCTTCGCTGACCAACATGCGTACCTTGGGACCTGAACCCTTTGCCGCACGGATCGTATCGCGCCGCAATTCAATCGTGGCCTCGCCACGCAAAATTGGCCGTGCGGCATCGGTCATCCGCAGGGCACCGTGGCGTTCAGGATCTGGGCGCATTAAATCATGCCCCATCATTTGCCGGAAAATCGCCTGCCATTGGCGTTTATCGTATTCCTTGCCAACACCATAAGTCGGCAAGCTGTCATGCCCACGCTGCGCAATCTTTTCGGTTTTTGCACCCAGCAAGATGTCGATCAGATGGCCTGATCCAAACCATTCATCGGTCCGCAACGCAGCAGATAGCGCCATTCGCACAGGCGTTGTGCCGTCAAACACTTCAGCCGGTTTGTCACAAAGATCGCAGTTCCCACAAACATCTGGGTCCTCGCCAAAGTATGACAACAGGTTCTGCCTGCGACATTTCAATGCTTCGGCCAGCCCCAGCAAGGCGTTAAGGCGCGCATGATCGGCTGAGCGTCGCTCGGTCGGGGCAAGCCCTTCGTCGATCTGTTGCCTGCGGTAACGAATATCGTCGGGCCCAAATAGCGTCAGCGTTTCAGCAGGTGCACCATCACGACCAGAGCGGCCAATCTCTTGATAATAAGACTCAATCGATTTGGGTAAATCAGCGTGTGCGACCCAGCGGATATCTGGCTTATCGATGCCCATACCAAACGCCACCGTTGCCACAACGATCAACCCGTCCTCTTGCTGAAAACGGCGCTCTACTTCTCTGCGATCACCAGACTCCATGCCGCCGTGGTAATGACAGGCCGTGTGGCCCCCATCGCGCAACGCGCCAGCAAGGGTTTCGGTCTTCGCACGTGTGCCGCAATAGACGATCCCAGACTGGCCTTTACGCGCTGCCGCAAATTGCAAAATCTGCGCACGTGGCCCGTCTTTGACTGAAAAAGCGAGGTGGATATTCGGACGGTCAAACCCCCGTAAAAAGCTAGACGGGGCTGCGCCATCAAACAGCTTTTGCACGATCTCTTCGCGAGTTTCTGCATCTGCGGTCGCTGTAAAGGCAGCCAGCGGAACATCAAGCGTGCGGCGCAATTCACCGATGCGCAAATAATCAGGCCTGAAATCGTGACCCCACTGGGACACGCAATGCGCCTCGTCCACAGCGATCATCGACACGCCCGCGCGGCGCAACATGGTCAGCGTTCCGTTCGACGACAAACGCTCTGGCGCCATGTAGAGCAGCTTAAGGGTGCCTGCGGCCAATGCGGCCCAAACGGCTTCGGTCTCTTCCTCAGTATTACCCGAGGTCAGTGCACCCGCCTCAACCCCCGCCTCGCGAAGGCCGCGCACCTGATCGCGCATCAAAGCAATCAGCGGCGAAATCACAACGGTCACACCGTCGCGCACCAATGCAGGCAGTTGAAAACACAAAGATTTCCCGCCACCCGTTGGCATAATGGCAAGGGTATTTTCACCCGCCACCACAGCATCAACAATCTCTTGTTGCCCGGGGCGAAAGGCGTCAAATCCAAACACATCGCGAAGCAGTTCAGCGGAACGCGTCAAAGCGGTAAATCCTGTCAGTATTTCTTATTATGCTCTGCGCCGGACAGTCCCATATTCGCAGGGTCTGAACAAGGCTCGCTTGGTGGCTTCGCACACAAATTCCGCATCCCCGTTGCACCCTATCAAACTAGCCCTTACCCATGTCCAAAGAGGAGATCTTAATGGGTGAAATCACACTAGTGCGACACGGACAGGCCAACTCGGCTGCGACGGACGAGGCAGGTTACGACAAACTGACTGAGCTTGGACATCAACAGGCCCGCTGGCTTGGCGAATGGATGCAAAGCCATGACGGCCCTTTTGATACGGTCTTTGCAGGCTCACTGCGCAGGCAACAAGAAACGGTTGCGGGCATGGGCTTCACGAACGTCACCACCGATCCCCGCCTCAACGAGATCGCGTATTACGACCTAACCGCCGAGATGGAGACCTACGAGCCCGCATCAAAGCGCGCAGGCCCCGATGATTTTCACGTCCATTTCCCAGCCACCCTGAATGCTTGGCGCGACGGTCACATCCAAGGCAACGAGACTTACGAAGCCTTTTGCACACGCGTCACCGAAGTCATTGAAATGGCAGCCCAGCCCGGCAAGCGTATTTTGTGTGTTACATCGGGCGGGATCATTGCGCGGGCCGTCGCACACATAATGCAGCTTGATATTCCACTGATGGCGCAGATCGCATTGCCAATTTTGAACACATCCGTGCACCGCTTTCACGTCAAGCCGCACGGCACATTGCTTGCGACTTTCAACAGCGCGCCGCATCTTGATCATGCGGACCGCCTTACTGCGCGCACAAATTATTAGGAGAGCATCATGCTCAAACTGCATTTCGCCCCTGGCACCATTTCGATTGCTGTCGCCATCGCGCTGGAAGAAACCAGAACCCCTTACGCGGCGGTTGCCGTCGATTTTGCAAATGCAGCCCAAACCCAAGCGCCCTATCTGGCGCTAAATCCCAAGGGTCGCGTTCCCGTGCTTGAAACGCCAGAGGGGATACTGACCGAAACTGGCGCGATTTTAGAATACGCGGGCCAAGCATTGGTACCTGATGCCCCGTTTCAGGCGGCAAAAATGCGCGAGGTGATGTATTTCCTTGCCTCAACCATGCACGTGGCCCACGCGCATAAAATGCGCGGCAGTCGTTGGGCGGACACCCCTGAAAGCCATGCAGACATGCAAGCCAAAGTGCCCGAAACGATGACGGCATGTTGCGTATATCTTAGCGAAAACTACAGTTTTGCGCCTTTCGTCACAGGCGAAACGTTGACCTTGGCAGATTGCTACCTGACCCTCGTGTTAGGTTGGGCAGAGGGCGATGGGGTCGATATGGCTACGTTCCCACAATTGAACAATTACTTAGCAATGATGCGGTCGCGTGCGTCGGTGCAGGCTGTGATCAGCAAAGGGATGTTGGCAGCATGACGCATCTTTGGGTCCGCGCCGAAACACGCGAAAACGAAGAACGTGTTGGTCTCACACCTGAAGGGGCAGCAAAGCTACGTGCCCAAGGTATGAAAATCACGATTGAGGAAAGCGACCAACGCCGCATTCCGATTACAGGCTACGCAGATGCCGGATGTGACATCGCCCCCCAAGGCGCTTGGACCGCGGCACCAGATAATGCGATTGTCTTTGGCCTGAAAGAATTGCCAGATAACGGCACCCCGCTGCATCATCGGCACATCATGTTTGGTCATGCATTCAAAGGGCAGCCAACAGGTCGCATCCTACTTGACCGTTTCAAAGCGGGTGCTGGAACGCTGCTTGATCTTGAATACCTGACCGACCCCAAAGGTGTGCGGGTCGCGGCATTTGGGTATTGGGCAGGGTATGCTGGGGCCGCTGTCGCGCTGCATTGCTGGAAGGCACAGCAAGCTGGCGTAGATGCACCCGCCCTGTCGACCTATGCATCAGCCAAAGCGATGTGCGCTGAAATCCAAGACGGTTTAGGTGACGTTCGCCCAACGGCCCTTATTATCGGGGCTTTGGGTCGTGTTGGATCGGGTGCGCGTGATTTCTGTGCCGCAGTTGGCATTGTAACAACCGATTGGGATATGGCCGAGACCGCATCAGGTGGGCCGTTCCCAGAAGTTCTGGCCCATGACATCTTTCTTAACTGTATCCTCGCGCGGCCCGGTACACCTGTGTTTGTGCCTGCTGATGCAGTGACTTCGCCACGCAAACTAACCGTCATTGGTGATATCGCTTGCGATCCAGATAGCGATTTCTCACCGATCAAAGTCTACGACTGCGCGACCACATGGGCGCAACCTGCCTTGCGTGTTCATGATGATCCACCGCTTGACGTCACAGCGATCGACAACTTGCCGTCGCTGATGCCGCTCGAAAGCTCTCAGGATTTTGCGAACCAACTGCTGCCGCATCTTGCAGCGCTTGCGAGTGATTCAGAAGGTGTTTGGGAACGGGCCAAAGACACGTTCCAACAGCACGTCTAAACGCCGCCTATTTTGCGCCAAATAATCGATAGTACATCCAATCTGGCATAAACTGTGACAAGCGGAACACCCAAGAAAACACCATAGGAAAGCTTTTCTTAAAGCTTTCGGTTTGCATGTGGTCGAACACCTCAAACGCGGCATCTTCGGCTGACATGATGAACGGCATGTTAAAGTCGTTCTTGTCCGTCAGGCGGGTCTTGATGAACCCCGGATTGACCAATTGCACATTGATCGGTGACGTCCGCAAATCGGCCTGCATGCTTTCCGCTAAGGCCATCATACCAGCCTTAGACGACGCATACCCGATCGCACCAGGAAGGCCGCGAAAACCAGAGAGAGACCCCGTCAGAACGATGTGCCCATGTCCCTGTTCAAGCATACCGTGGATCACCGATCCTACGACGCGGGACGCGCCTAGGAAATTGATCTCGCCCATCATGTCGGCTTTTTCGTTGTCCCACTCAGACGACTTCATCGGCCAATACACACCTGCCAGATAGACGACGCCGTCAATCGGGCCGATCTGCTTGGCTGCCGCCTCAACCGCTGCGCGGTCGGATACATCAATTGCAACAAAAGACGCTTTGTTCGGCAGATCGACGACCAAAGACCGAAGACGATCCTCGGAACGGGCAGAAACGATAACCTCGGCGCCAGCACGGCTTAGACAAAATGCAAGCTCTCGGCCCAATCCCTCGCTTGCGCCAACCAGCCAATACCGTTTTCCCTGCCACTCGTTCATCGATTATTCTCCTGCATAGACTTCGGTTTTTGGACGCATTGTCGCGACAAGCTCGGCCACTTTGATCCCGAATTTGCGGAATTGGGATCGGTTCATAATCGATCCGTTCTCCATCAAGTACATCCAGTCAGTTGTATCCAGAACATGACCGCCAGCCTCGTCAGCAAGCTTAATGCGGTAGTTCAACAAAACCGACGAACCTGATTGCTGGCCCGTGCCATGGCCGATCACATCTGGTGCTTCGGCCTTGATCGCACCGTCATTGCCAAGGGTCAGTGTCCATTGGCGGTTCTGCGTGTTGCCGCTGTCGTAATGAAATGTCTCGGTTATTGTGCCAACGTTGCCATTCCATGACGCCTCAAAGTCCGCAACGAAACGCGATGTCACGCGCCCTGTTGGGCCGAAGATGACGCCTTCGCAAACGATCGGTCCATTGAAACGCTCGCGGATATCGAACAGCGGTCCATTTGCGTAGTCAGATGGTTTTTGCGCCGTGAACGACAGGAACCTGTCTTTCAACATCAGTAACAGAGCAAATCCACCAGCACCGATTAAGATATAAGGTAAGGCCCACATGGATCTAATCCTCTAGTTTAGTAGCGGCCAAAATCGCAATGGCCACAAGTTTCAAAAGAGACGGCACCAGCGCGTAAAGCACCGTCAACATCCACAGCCCAGATTGGGCCTGATCGCCTTCACCCGCCTGAAAGCCGTAACTTTCAAGAACAGGCAGCAGAATTACCGCAGCAAACGCGAGCGTGAATTTACTCACCAATGACCAAAGGCCAAATCCCTGCCCACCATTCGGGGCGATCTTACTCATTCGTTTCGCGAACATTGCAGGTAGCAAAGTCAGGTCCGCACCTATGGTCGCTCCTGATAATACGCAGACAATCGCAAAAGGGATCACATCGCCCTGCGATAAAGTGAGCGTGTAGGCAAATGACGCCACGGCAAGAACCATCGCGGTCAGTAAAACAGGCTTTTCGCCAAACCTACGCGCAAGGGCTGACCAAATTGGCGAAGAGACGGCGGCAGCTAGGAAAAACAACACAAGCAGCCCTCCTTCCCAACCAACAGCACCTAGAACGCTTTCAACATAGAACAGAAACAACGTTGACGAGACCGCAAGCGGGGTCGCGTTAAACAAAGCCAAAATCAAAAGACGGCGTGCGATCGGGTCATCCAATATGGTCCGGATCGGTGTCGGTTCTGCTTGTACTTTGTTTGTCCATTCGCGGGTCATCCACAGCACGGCAATCACCGTGACCGCAGCAAAGCCAAACGCAAAGGCCGCGAACGCATCAAATGCGTAGCCCATCAACAAAGTTGGCGCGACAGCCGCAACACAAATCCCCAACAGCGATCCTGTTTCGCGCCAAGCCGCTAGTTTCACATGGCCTTGCGGGTCATCGCCTGCTTTGGAAATTCCCTGCGCGTAGAAATTTATCGTCAGAAAACTGAACGCCGAGAAAAGCCCCGCAAGCGTCAAACCAAACCACCAAAGTGGGGCAATGGGCGGTGTCACAGCGAACAGCCCAATCATTGAAACAGCCAAAAGCACCGCCGCCGCCGCAACCGCATAGGGCCGTGATTTCCCAAGGCGTTCGCTGATCCAGCCCAAGACAGGGTCTTGGACCACATCGAACATGCGCAAGCCAAACAGCATCGCACCCAAGGCGGCCAAAGTGACACCGTACTCGTCCACATAAAGCTTGGGCGCATAGATATAGATCGGCAGCCCAGCCGCGCTGATAACTGCCGCAAATAGGGCATAGGCTGGCATTTTGGTCATTAGCTGATGTCTTCTATAGGTGGTTCAGGCCGCGAGCGGAATGTCGCGTTCTTCCACCAAAGTTTGACAGCCTGCCAATGAATAAGCGTCAGAACTCTGCGTGATCCAAAGGGACGGCGCAGCGCAGATGTGACAATCGACGTGTTCGTCAAAGGTTGGCGTGACCCCTTAAGGGTCGCGACTAGACCGCCTTCGCCACGCGAATAATCAATCACGATATGGATGCTGTCAGGCTGAATATCGAAGCGGAAAGTGTAGGCACCTTCAATCGGTTGAAACGGCGACACATGGAACACCTTGCCCGCAGATATCGTCTCGTCCTTGGTGATCTCGCGCAGATCACTATGACGGCAAATATACGAATGACGGTCGCCGAACGTGTTTGAAACCTCGGCGATCACAACCCGTAAAGCGCCGCCAGCATCATAGCACAGCCAGAACGAGACGGGGTTAAAAACGTGCCCAAGCAAACGGGGCTGGGCCAACAATTCAATCTGGCCATCAAGTGTGATGTTGTGTTGCGCCAGCACTTCGCGCACCCAAACCGACCCAGTTCCCGCCTTCGGAGCACCGCCATGGTCGCCGTCTTGCAAAGACATCAGGCCCGCTTTGTTACGGCCAAAGAACGCGGGTCCCTCTAAGGGGGCATCGGCGTCCATCAAGACGTAATCAATTGAATAGCGAAACGCGTTTTTCACCGCGCCACGGCGTCCGTGATACGTCTCGCCTTTGATATGATCGACCGCATTCATCACTCTGCAGCCTCGCTTAGGCGTTCCATTGCGTTCAGGGCGTGCACGACATCGTATGCCGAAGACAGGCCATCCTCGTGGAAACCATTCTTTATCCATGCACCGCAGAACCACGTCCGGTTTGACCCGTTCATCGCCACTGCCTGCTTTTGTGCCTCAAGCGCCGCAAGATCGTAGACCGGATGGCGCAATGTCACCTCGTCCCAGATCAATTTTTCGTCGATTTGGCGGGTCGTGTTCAATGTGACCATCATATCATCACCCTTTAACCAAGGCTGAAGCGAATTCATCCAATAGGTCAAGTCGATTTGATCTGTGTTCTTGCCCGCATCTTCGGTGTAAATCCATGATGACCAGACCTGCCGGCGCTTTGGCATAATCGACGTATCCGAATGTAGGACAACGCTGTTGGCCTGATATTTGATCGCGCCCAGCGTCGCTGTCTCAGCCGCTGTCGCATCAGATAACATTGCCAGCGTGTCGTCGGAATGGGTGGCAAAAATGACCTCGTCAAAGGCTTCCCACTCGGCGCCAGTCGTCTTAACCTCAACACCTGTTGTTGTGCGTCGCACCGCATCGATGCCTGCACCAAGACGTACATCAACACCGCGCTGGTACATGTCATCACCCAGACGGCGCACATATTCTTGGCTGCCGCCTTGGACAGTGAACCACTGGTGCTGGCCGTTCACACCCAAAAGCGCGTGATTATCAAAGAACCGCAGCAATGCATGCGCTGGGAAATCCATTATCTTTTCTTTTGGCGTGGACCAGATCGCCCCCGAGAACGGCAAAAGATAGTGATCCGCGAAATACTGCGACAGGCCCAGCTTTTTCAGCAGACCACCCACGGTCAGTGCCTCGTCAGCCATGCCGGCGGCAAGCCCATGTTTGTTAAAGTGCAATATGTCCCGCACCATCCGCAAAAATTTAGGGTTCGCGATATTGCGACGGGTGGCGAACAGCGCATCAACGCTATCCAGCCCGTATTCCATCTGGCCGCCATTAAAGGACGTGCCAAACGACATCGTGCTTTCCACAACGGGTACATTCAGCTCGTTGAACAACGCAGTCAGGTTTGGGTAGTTCGCGTAGTTAAAAACGATAAAGCCAGTATCGACTGCCTGATCGCGATTTGGCCCAGCCATTTTCGTCCGTGCATGTCCGCCAAGACGCCCTTCGGCCTCGAACAAAACAACGCGGTGATCTTTTGCAAGAAGATGGGCTGCACCCATGCCAGTGATTCCGGCACCGATCACTGCTATTTTGCTTGGGGCGGCTGTCGCTGTTTCAAATGGCATCTATGTCTGCTCCGGTATTCTTTTTGGTGTTACTGTCTTCTATTACGCAACTTGAACTCAACCGGATTAGTTTCATATATTTTTTACGCTCAGACTGATCCATTCACGATCTGACCCCGTAACAGAGATATGTTGACCATAACCGCACCCTCCGTCAAAACACGTCCTGCAGGCCCACCTGCTGGCTGCAAGATCACGTTCCCGAATGTGATCAAAACAAAGGGTCGTAAAGTGACGTTAGATGAAACCGCTAAGCGCATGGCATGGGTTGAGCATATCAACCTTGTTCGTGACCGAAAAGATCAGGCAGCCTTTGCCGAGCTTTTCGCCCATTTTGCGCCCCGCGTAAAAGGTTTCCTGATGAAGTCTGGCGCAAGCCCAGACCTAGCCGAGGAATGCGCACAAGAAGTTATGGCGACCCTTTGGAACAAGGCACATATGTTTGACCCCGCCAAGGCGAGCGTCTCAACTTGGATCTTCACAATCGCGCGGAACCGTAAGATCGACATCTTACGCAAACAGCGACGGCCAGAGCCCGAGGACCTCCCTTGGGGTCCTGAGAGTGAGCCAGGTCAAGAAGACGTGCTTGTTCACCAACAAGAGACAGAATTACTAGGTGCGGCCCTTGCTGCCCTACCCGCGAAACAAAGAGAATTGATCCAAAAGGCCTACTACGGCGAATTATCTCATAGCGAGATCGCCGCACAAACGGGTCTGCCACTTGGCACGATCAAATCACGTATCAGATTGGCGCTGGACCGCTTGCGCCACACGATGGGATAGAAAAGACATGACTGACACGATCAAACATCATCTCACAGACGATCTTTTGATGGGGTATTCTGCGGGCGCTTTGCCTGAGGCATTCAATCTCGTGGTTGCTACGCATGTCTCGCTTTGCGACGAATGCCGCGCGCGGTTAGCCAGCTTTGACGCATTGGGCGGCGAAGTTGTGGCCGACGTTGCACCCGTCAGTATGGCAGACGGCAGCCTTGCTGCGACGCTTTCTTTGATCAGCAAAGGTGACGCTGCAGTATCTGCACCTGCGCCGCGCCGCTCGGGTATTTTCCCAGCACCGCTACACGATTACATTTCGGGTGATGTTGATGACCTGAAATGGCGCAAAGTCGGCGGTGGCGTACGCCAGATAATCCTAAAGACAAGCAGCGACGCAACGGTTCGCCTGCTTAAGATCCCAGCCGGAACTGCCGTCCCAGATCACGGCCATCGCGGTGTTGAACTGACATTGGTGCTGCAGGGCGCGTTCAAGGACGAACACGACCGCTTTGGGACCGGCGATATTGAGGTCGCGAACGAAGACATGCACCATACGCCAGTTGCCGAAGAAGGCATGGATTGCATTTGCCTGTCAGCCACTGATGCACCGCTTCAGTTCAAAGGCTTTTTGCCACGTCTCGCGCAGCGGTTTGTTGGTATCTAAAATTCAGGTGGGCGGGGCTTCGGTCTCGCCGCATTACATCACGCTACTGGAAGGCCAAGGTGCGCTGCACCGCTTAGCAGATCGACTGCAATATGGTGGCCAAGGTCGCGCGTCTGATCTGACGGTTGTTTCAAATCAGGCACCTGCACCACCCATGCCCCTGAGTGCACGGCAGCAAGCGTGCCTGTATCGCTATCTTCAAACGCGGCGCATTCGGTTGGGTCAGAACCCAAAATATCAGCTAGTTTTAGATAGCTTTCAGGATCAGGCTTGCCGTTTTCCACCTGATCGCCACCAACAACACCCGTCAGGAAAGGCAGCAGGCCTGCCTCCTCAAGATGATGTCGCGCCCGTGCAGTTTGGGTCGATGTCGCGACACCAACAGGAATGCCCGCAGCATGCAAAGCGGCCAGCATATCCTTTGCGCCAGCCTTGGTCAGGACCTGAACCGCCATACGCGTATCAATCGCTATGTCCCAAGCGGCATCAAAGACCTGTCGTTCCATGAGCAAACCAATGGTCTGATCAAGGATCACGCGGCAATCCTCCATACGCAAACCTACGCACCTGTGGAAAATCTCTGTTAGCTGTGGCGGGTCAAGCAGGTCAAATCCTGCCCCAACTTCAATAAAAGCATCCAGACAGACTTGCTCACTATCAAGCAGCAAGCCGTCCATGTCGCACATCACCGCTTTGATCATGTGAACTGCTTAGTTCCAAGCCAATGGCATGTATTCGCCATTCCGCTTTACATATCCGTCTCCACCCGGTGACAGATAGAACGTCCGCCCAGCATAGGCCCCTGACACAACGTAATAGTCCGGCGCGCGCTGTAAATGACCCGCGCGGGCACCACAGATATGCGTTCCTGATTGACAGGTTGTCAGCTCAAATGTGTGCAGTTCGCCATGCTCTTCTGTCAGAATAGACACAGGTCCGCTGTCAAACGGCGCATCTTGCAGGCCATCTGCAAAGACACGGCCAACCGTATTTGCGCTAAATGTCAAAGTGTTCTCGATTTTGGCTGTCGCAATGTCACCTTGGGTTTGAAACCCCTGACAAGCACCAAGCGCCATCAAACCTATTGTTGCAAAACCAATCCGTGTCATCGCTTGCTCCTTATAAGACTCTTACTTTGTCGTTAGCGCTCTGGCTGCGCAAGAGGGACAACCGCCGTGGGCGCATCTTGTGCAATTTCTTCAAAGTCAAAGTTATGCAAGCGCCCTGCCCGCTTGCCAGCCTTCTCTGCACTGATTGAGATTTCTTCGACATCCTTGCGCGCCTGCGCAAAGTGGCGATCAAGATTGCCAACACGCGTCGATAAACGGTCCATGTCCGCATTCAGCAGCCCCAGTTCTTTGCGGATCGTGCCTGCCTGCTCGCGCATGCGGGCGTCCTTAAGAATTGCACGCATCGTATGTAGGGTCGCCATACATGTCGTCGGTGACACAATCCAAACCCGCGCATCAAATCCGTCACGAACAAGCTCAGGAAAATTGGCGTGCAGCTCTGCATAGACAGCCTCGGACGGGAGGAACATCAGCGCACCATCAGCCGTTTCGCCATCAAGAACGTACTTCTCAGAAATGTCTTTGATATGCTTCTTAACGGATGTGCGCATGAATTTCGCAGCTTCGTTCGCTTCCCAATCGGTCTTGGCATTGCGCAACGCTTCATAGGCCTCGAGCGGGAATTTACTGTCGATCACAATCGGTCCAGGAGGGTTGGGAAGATGGATCAAGCAGTCTGCCCGCCGCCCATTACTTAGCGTGGCCTGAAGCGTATAGCTGTCTTTCGGCAAGGCTTTTCCAACGATATCATTCAGCTGAATTTCGCCAAATGCACCGCGTGTTTGCTTGTTGGACAAGATATCCTGCAAGGATAATACATCGCCACTTAGCTTAGTAATGTTTTCTTGTGCCTTATCAATGGTTAGCAATCGTTGTTGCAACTCGCCCAGCGATTGCGCCGTCCGCTGGGATGATGACGATAAGTTCTGGTTCATCGCCTCGGTTACTTGCTGCAATCGCTGCTCCATCAACTGAAGTGTCTTGGATTGCTGCTGGGCCTGCGCCTCGCTCACTGAGGTCAAGCCACCGAACAACTGCTGTTGCCCGTTTGAGATCATTTCAACCCTGCTGCCTAGACCGCCCATCTGGCTTGCAAGAACCTCGGCCATGGCAAAGGACTTGCCGGTGCGGCGCACCGACGTGATCAGCAGGACCACCACCAAAATAATTGTCGCCACGGCAATCAGCGTGAAAATCACGATGGGATCAGTCAAGGCATAGGTCGTATCAGCAAGCTGGATCATGTGCGGCCAAACAGACGTTCGATGTCTGATAACTTGAGTTCAACATAAGTAGGGCGACCATGGTTGCATTGCCCTGATAACGGGGTTGCTTCCATCTCGCGTAAAAGCGCGTTCATCTCGGGCGCCTGCATACGGCGCCCTGTCCTGATCGAGCCGTGACAAGCCACGCGCGACAGGATCGCTTCGATCTTAGATTGGACGCGGGCGCTGTCACCTTGGTCGGCCAATTCATCAAGAATATCGCGCAGCATGGCTGTTGCGTTGCAGGTTCCTAAGATCGCAGGCGTTTCGCGCACAGCGATTGCTGTACCTCCAAATGCCTCAATCCCAAGGCCGAATGTGGCCAGATCACCTGCAATTTCCAAAAGCTGTGCAGCCTCGTTCGCGGTCATCTCGACAATTTCAGGGATCAATAACGCCTGCGATGCAACACCATTTTCGGCCATCTGCGCCTTGAGTTTTTCGTAGACCAAACGTTCGTGGGCGGCGTGTCCGTCAACGATCACGATCCCGGCCTCGGTTTGGGCAATGATGTAATTTTCGTGGACTTGGGCGCGGGCGGCACCAAGCGGGTGTTGCTCTGCACCATCGTCCGCGACATCCGGTTCAATCCGCCCCGAAGGCGTTTCAGAAAACCCTTGTTGTGGGGCCTGCGCCTGAAACGTCATTGATCGCGCTGTATAGCTAGGCCGATCCATCTGGTAAACGCGCGGCGTATCAGTTTGTGGCTGCATCGCGCCCAAAGTCGCCCCTGCAACAGTCGTCGACGCGCGGTGCCCCGCCCCAGCCAACGCATGCCGTAAACCTGATACTATAAGGCCGCGCACAGTTGCGGGCTCGCGAAAGCGGACTTCGGATTTGGCGGGATGCACGTTCACATCCACCAACGTCGGATCGCAATCAATGAATAGCGCGGCAACCGGATGACGATCCCGCGACAGCACATCCATATAGGCCGCACGTAGCGCACCCAGAAGCATTTTATCCCGCACAGGTCGGCCGTTCACAAACAAGAATTGCGCGACAGCGGCACCGCGTGAATAAGTCGGTAGGGCCGCATATCCGGTCAGATGGAAACCTTCGCGTTCCGCATCAATCAGCAGCGCATTTTCTGCAAAATCACGCCCAAGCACTTGGCGTAAGCGGCCATGCAGCGCATCAAACAAATCGCCAGTTTCGGCATCCGCACGGAATACTGTGCGGCTATCTCCGCCAGATGTATCGCGCAGAATGAAAGTGATAAACGGTTCGGCCATCGCAAGCCGCTTGATCACATCCGTAATCGCTTGGGATTCAGCGCGGTCCGTGCGCAGGAATTTCAGGCGCGCGGGCGTCGCAAAGAATATGTCACGCAGTTCGACCACCGAACCTTGGGTCAAGGCCGCAGGTTTCACCGAACCCACATCACCGCCTGAAACAGCAATGCTTGCCCCTTCATGTCCCTCCGCACGGGACGTGATCGTCAGGCGACCAACAGCACCCAGCGAAGGTAATGCCTCTCCGCGGAAACCAAAGGAGTTGATGTTCAGTAGATCCGTGCCGTCAATTTTAGACGTCGCATGGCGCGAAAGGGCCAAGGGCAGATCATCGGGTGAAATGCCGCAACCGTCATCAGTGACGCGGATCAGAGTTTTGCCACCGTCAGCAATCGCAACCTCGATACGGGTCGCCCCCGCATCAACGCTATTTTCGGCCAATTCCTTAACAGCCGACGCAGGGCGCTCAAGCACCTCACCTGCAGCAATGCGGTTGATCGCAGCGTCATCAAGCTGCCTTATAACAGGTTGAGGCCTTATCTGGGGTGTAACAGTAGACATGCCACGAAATGTAGCATGTCTTGCCGCGATTCTACGAGTGGCCGGACAAAAGAAATCCGTGGATAGATAACGCCTATTCCAGACCCTCGGGCTGACCAACCACAACAAAATGCAAAGCATCAGGTTGCATCAATTCAGCGGCGACGCGGTTCACGTCTTCTAGCGTCACAGACTCAATATAGTCATTGCGATTAATGACATACTCAGGCGGAAGCCCGATCATTTGCATACCGACCATGATATTCGCGATCTCGCCGTTGCCATCAAACCGCAGCGGGTATTCACCCGTCAGAAAGGTTTTGGCTGTGTCCAGCTCGTCTTGGGTCAAGCCATCGGTCGCCATGCGTGCCCACTCGGCGCGGGTTACCTCAATCGCCTCGGCGATTGTTGCGTTGGCAGATGCGACCTGCCCCAACATCATTTCGGCGTGGAATTTAGATACAAGGAAGGTGCTGATCCCATATGTCAGGCCACGCTTCTCGCGGACCTCTTCCATAAGGCGGCTTTCAAAACCACCAGCACCCAGAACTTGGTTCAGGATATAGGCGGCAAAGAAATCCTCGTCGTCACGCTTAAGTCCTGCATGACCGAACAAGGCGACAGCCTGCGGTGTTTCGTAGTCAATAATTGTTGTGCCACCAGCAAGGCCAAAGGCAATGTCATCAGGCAACGGCGGCCCTTCGGCAGGTAAGTCACCTAAAAGGGTGTCGATCATCGGACCCAACTCTTCTGCGGTGATGTCACCCACGGCGGACACAAAAATACGGTCGCGGGTCAACACGTTGCGGTGCGCCGCGAACATGTCGTCTTGGGTCAGCGCGTTCACGCTTTCCTCAGTCCCGGCGCTAGATGTGCCGTAAGGATGATCGCCGAACGCAGCCGCATTAAACGCAGCACCTGCGATGCGGTTGGGGTTCTTTGCGTCACTGGCGATGCCAGACAACACTTGTGCACGAACGCGGTCGATCGCTGCTTGGTCAAAGCGCGGTTCAATCAGCGCACCACGCAAAAGTGCCAGCACTTCGTCACGGTTTTCCGTCAAGAATTGCGCCGAGACCGAAGCCGTGTCGTCGTAGACCCTAAATGATAGCGAAGCAGCAAGGCTTTCAAGCTTGGTCTGGAATGCCTGCGCATCCATGTCGCCCGAACCCTCCTCAATTAGCGCCATCATTAGGTTAATCGCACCACGCTTGCCCGGCTCGTCCAACGACGCGCCACCGCGCACACGAATTTCCAATGCCGTAAACGGGATCGATGGTTCTTCGACGACCCAAGCATTGATGCCACCAGCTGAGGTGATTGTCTTAATCTCAACATCTGCCTGCGCAATGGTCGCAGATACAGTCAGACAAAGGGAAAGGATGAAATGCCTCATTACTTGGCCTCCTCTTGGGTGGATACGACCCAGCCGGTTACGGCCTGATCACGCTGGAGAACTTTGGCTGCAACGGTTTTGATATCTTCGGCGGTTACCGCTTGCAGAACGTCAGGCCATTCTTGCACATCTTGAATGGTCAGCCCTTGGGTCAGTGCGGCACCGTAACGACGGGCAAGACCTTGGACATTGTCCTTGGCATAGATTTCAGAGGCACGCAGTTGGGTACGAATGCTTTCCATCCGGTCCATATCAATGTCTGAAGCGAGGAAGTCAGCAAGCACTTGATCCATCGCTGCCTCGGCGTCGGACAGTGCAACGCCTTCGGCTGGGGCGACAGAGATACCAAACGTCGTGTCGTCCAGTGAATTCCCGCTATAGCCCGCACCTGTGTAAACGGCGGTTTGCGTATCAAACTGCAACGCTGTGCCCAGTTCAGATGTGAACGGCGACCCACCAAGCAATTCAGCAAGGTAGACAAGTGCGGCAGCCTCAGATTGCGCACCGGCATCCCGCTCGGGCGCGAGGTAGCTACGCGTCAGATAAGCTTGGCTAACGCGGGGATCAACATAAGTGATCCGACGCTCAGCCCGCTGGGGTGGTTCTTCTGGGCGAATACGCTTAGGCAGGTTTGGTTCCGATGGGATCACGCCATAGTATGTCTCGGCCAGCGCCTTAACCTCGTCGGGTTCAACATCGCCCGCGACAACGAGAATCGCATTGTTGGGTGAGTAATATAGGTCATAAAAGTCGAGGGCGTCCTGCAGATCAAGCTGCTCCATCTCGTGCTTCCAACCGATGATCGGCACGCCGTAGCGATGGTTCTGATACTGTGCGGCTGAAAACTGCTCGCGGGCCAAAGCACCGGCATTGTTCTCGGTGCGCTGATTGCGCTCTTCAAGAACGACCTGACGCTCGGTCTCAATATCGGCCTCGGTGATTTGCAGGTTGTTCATCCGGTTACTTTCCATCTGCATCATCAGCTCAAGCCGATCTGCGGCGATGCGTTGAAAGTAGGCGGTATAGTCGTAACTGGTAAAAGCATTGTCAGAGCCGCCATTGGCCGCAACAGTTGCTGAAAATTCACCAGACTCAAGCTGATCAGTTGCTTTGAACAACAAATGCTCAAGGAAATGCGCCACACCAGATGCGCCAACAGGCTCGTCTGCGGAACCGACACGGTACCACAACATGTGTACAACAACGGGTGCGCGGTGATCTTCGATCACGACAACGTCCATACCGTTATCAAGGCTGTAAGTTGTGACCTCCTCTGCCGAGGCGGCAAAAGGCAAAGTCATCAGTGCAAAGGCGGATGCGAATAAGCGCGTCATGGCGTTCCTAGGCTTGTTGCTCATAAGGCTAAGGTAAGCCGCTGAGGGGCGGGTGCAAGCGACACATACGACACCGTGATCATGACGTGTGCGGTCGCATAGCTAGACTGTAAGGGAAATACGCAGGTTGCATCAGAGTTTAGCAAACCCTGATGCAAGTTATTATAAAGGAAGGTCAGGCGTGACTTACTTCTTTTCAAGCGCCGCAAGGCGCGCAGAAAGTGCTTCGTTCTCTTCGCGGGCTTTTTGGGCCATCGCGCGTACGGCGTCGAATTCTTCGCGCGTTACAAAGTCGCGATCAGCTAGCCAGCGGTCCATCATTGAGGACATAGCATTGCCAGCCTCATCTTTTGCACCTTGGGCAACACCCATCGCATTCGTCATCAATTGACCGATATCGTCAAAGATCTTGTTTTTGCTTTGCATCAGAATTCTCCGGTTTGTTCACAATGTATATGGGTAGGTAGAAACTAATGCGCAACCCGGTTGACTTATGACAAGTCGCCGCAGAGATATTGCGTATGAATGGACCTTTGCCTTTTCCCGATATCACCCCCGAGATTTTTTCGGTCACTGTGTTTGGTTTTGAACTTGCTTTGCGGTGGTATGCGATGGGCTACATCGTGGGCATCGCGATTGGCTGGCAGGTCATAGCGTATGCCTTACGTCGCCCACACCTGTGGAAAAACGACACCCCGTTCTTGGATGTTTCCAAGCTTGATGACCTGCTGACCTATGTGGTCATTGGTGGCATCGCTGGCGGGCGTATCGGGTACACTATGTTTTATAACGCCAGCTATTATCTGGCCAACCCGATCGAAATACCGATGGTTTGGCAGGGCGGCATGTCATTCCACGGTTCTATGATCGGCATGCTGATATCGATGACGATATTCAGCTACCGTCACAAAGTGCACCTTGGGTCGCTGCTCGATTCAATTGCGATCTCTGCGTTCTCGACAATCTTTCTTGTGCGCATCACCAACTTTATCAACGCCGAACTTTGGGGGCGCCCAACTGATGTTCCTTGGGCCGTCGCCTTTCCAGGCGAGGCTGCACAGGCGTGTGCGACTGCCGCCCAAGCCTGTGGTCGTCACCCGTCCCAGCTTTATGAGGCAGGTCTTGAAGGGCTTGTCGTTGGTGCGGCCTTACTGATCCTTACATTCCGTTTTCGCATCTTGCGCTTTCCATGGGCAGCGGGTGGCGTTTTCTTGATCGGCTACGGCGTCTCACGCTTTCTTGTTGAATTTGTCCGCCAGCCTGATGCGCAATTCATCACAGCGGGCAACCCGCTTGGCCTCGCGTTCCATATTGATGGCTTTGGATTGACGATGGGGCAGACATTGACGTTGCCAATGATCATTGGCGGGATCGTTCTTATTGTGCTGTCGCGTCGTCAGGCATGACCGCCCTCGCGACCCTTCTTAAGGCGCGGATCGCTCAGACAGGTCCGATCACGGTCTCTGACTATATGACCGAATGCTTGCTGCATCCGACCCACGGCTATTATTCAACACGCGACCCATTTGGTGTCGACTTTATAACGGCGCCAGAAATCAGTCAGATGTTTGGGGAATTGATCGGCCTCTCGCTCGCGCAGGCTTGGCTGGATCAAGGCGCGCCCGAGGCGATAATCTTAGCCGAGCTTGGGCCGGGGCGCGGTACTCTGATGGCGGATGCACTGCGTGCAACCAAAGCCGTTCCCGGATTTCATGCGGCATTGTCAGTGCATTTTGTCGAAGCATCACCAGTGCTGCGCGCTGAACAGGCCAAGGCAGTGCCCGATGCGACGTGGCATGACACCGTAGCCACTCTGCCCGACCTGCCGATTTACCTGATCGCGAACGAGTTTTTTGATGCGCTGCCAATCCGTCAATTCATCCGCAACGGTGACGGATGGTCAGAACGGATCATCGGCGCCACCGACGATGCGTTATCTTTCGCAAGAACGACCCCTGCTCCGCTTGCTGATCTGACACTCCGGCTAACCGACACCCAAGACGGCGACCTGATTGAAACATGCACCGCCCTGCCCGGCATCGTCCAAGAGATTGGCACGCGTATTGACACACACGGTGGCGCGGCTCTGATCCTTGATTATGGCGACTGGTGCAGCCAAGGCGACACCTTACAAGCACTTGAGAACAACAAGCACGTCGATCCGCTAGCAAGACCCGGCCAAGCTGATTTAACGGCTCATGTCGATTTCGAAGCGATTGCGAAATCTGCAGCACCCGCCAAGTTCACCCGCGTAACCGGCCAAGGCATGTTCCTTGAACGCCTTGGAATTACACCACGTGCGCAACAATTGGCCCAAAACCTATCGGGCACTGCCCTTGATCAGCATATTGCCGCGCATCGCCGCTTGACCCACCCCGAAGAAATGGGGACCCTTTTCAAAGTGATCGGGCTTTACCCCGACACAGGCACACCACCACCGGGTTTGGAACCATGACGCTTGATATCATCACCAACGATTTACTGCGCGGAACAAGTCACGGGTTCTTTGGCAGGCAAGGTGGCGCATCGTCCGGCGTTTTCGAAGGTTTGAACTGCGGCTATGGCAGCTCTGACCAACATGACGTCGTGACGATCAACCGTGGCCGCGTTGCAGCCGTGATTGGGGTTGAGGCCGATCATATGCTTGGTGTGCATCAAATCCATTCGGCTGACGTGATCACAGCAGACGGGCCGACGGATGAAAAGCCAAAGGCGGATGCCCTTGTAACAAACCAACGCGGTATCGCCTTGTCTGTGCTGACCGCTGATTGCCAATCTGTGCTGTTCGCGGACACGCAAGCTGGTGTCATCGGTGCAGCACACGCCGGATGGCAAGGCGCGTTAACTGGCGTTCTTGAGAATACACTAAGCGCAATGGAAGCCTTAGGCGCAGACCGTAAGAACACCAAAGCAGTGATAGGCCCGACCATCAGCCAAAGATCATACGAGGTTGGGCCCGAGTTCATGGATCACTTTTTGGACGAAGATGGCGGCTATGCCCGCTTCTTTGCGCAAGGAACCGATGATCGCTATCAGTTCGACCTGCCGGCCTTTGGCCTGTTTCGTTTGCGCGAGGCTGGTATCGGTGACGCCGCATGGACACGGCACTGTACCTATGCAGATCCGGCGCGATTCTATTCGTATCGCAAATCGGTCCACAACAAGGACCCAGACTATGGTCGGTTGATTTCGGCCATCGCACTGCCGAATGGGGCAGCAATCTGACGGGAACCTGCCCCGCCATTGCCCCAATTACAGAAACAATCCCCAAGTTACCCATGTCATTGCAACATAATCTCGCAACAAAAGACCTGTATTTACTGACAATATCGCCTGTTTAGGGGCCATTGTTCGGTGTCCGGCTGCAATCTCATAAATTAAACTGGAATAATTGCAGCCGCGCCAAACTCCTGCCCTGAACACCCGTCAAATTGTTCTCATCAAACAGGCCACACCGGCCTAATCAAATCGACTGAAGGATGAATGAATATGACTGACAAACGCTGGATGAAATCCGTAAAAGACGAAGCCGCAAACTCAACGACAAAGATGCCATGGGAACGTGGCCTGCGCCGTCAAGCAATGATAGCACGTCGTTTGGAAACAGATGACCGTCGCGCAAAGATTACTTTGGCACCGATGCCTGACTTTATGACAATGGACATGACCGCTTAAAGTAACATCCCCTTTTTAGTCGGTTTGAAAGCCGCATAGCTGCAAAGCTATGCGGCTTTTTGCGTATTTACAGATTGCCGCAAATATCGGCTGATAAACTGCCGAAAATACCGAGCGATATGTCATATGACATTGACGCTGATGCGGCCCACCGAGGCGATTTCAATTTTGATTCGGCAAGTCCGCCCCAATTCGCGTCCGATTTTACGGGCATTCTGCTCCAAATGTGGCGCATTGATCTAGCTTTCAGAAACAATCCCACTACAACACTTTGGATTGCGTACGACTTGGGCCAAAATTTCGAAAACCTTTGACGGTACCGCCCCGTTTGCGTCACATTTGGCCCAACAGCAATTCTCCTCAGATGTTGTCGGTGGGGCCGACAGATTGGGAGCAACCGATAGGTGCTCTTATGACGATGACCCCACGTTCCAGCGCAAGGATTGCGCTGTCCAACAATACCTCTCCTTCCCAAACGGGACGGATCGCTAGTTCAAATGGGCAACCCCTCCGCGCAAGGCCTCTGATGCGGAAATACGAGGTTGCCCACTTGACCTCTTCTGGAAACATTGAAGACTTCTCACGCATTGCTCCGGCTACACCTGCGTTCGAGGACAGCTTTGCAGCCATCGGTCGCAGCGCCATTATTCAAACTGAAAACGGCCCTGTTGCAGTCGAAGACCTGCTGCCAGGTGATCGCGTCAAGACGTCAACAAACGGATTTCAGACGCTGAAATGGCATGGCTCTATGCAGATCATTCCTGGCGCACAAAATCACCGCCCTGAAATGGGAACAATGACCCGTATTACAGCCGACGCGCTTGGTTTTGGACGTCCTGCGCCCGATCTCGTGCTGGGCCCTGCGGCACGCATGCTGCACACCCACCACGGCGTCCGCACTCTGACAGGCTCCGATGCCGCGTTCATTCCGGCGCGTGATTTCATCGATGGTTCAAGCATCATAGAGTTGCGCCCAATCGCCGCCGTTCACGTCTACCAACTTGGTTTTGACGCCCATGAGCGTATCTGCGTCAACGGCATTGAGATTGAAACGCTCCACCCCGGTGCGCCGCACACGTTGCAGGTGACACATGATATGCGCCAAATCTTTATGTCTATGTTCCCGCACATGCGGGACATCAACAGCTTTGGCAGTATGTGCCACCCCCGTATCCGATTGCGTGACTTAGACTTGTTTCAGGCCGCGTAATATCACCTACACAAGCGATGCGTTCCGCGCTAATGTTGCTGCTAATAAGTAAAGCAGGCATATGACAGCACTACCGGAATTTGAACGGCTCGAAAGTGGTGGTTTGTGGCGGGCATCCCCCGACGCACAACGTCGTGACGTGACCGTTTCATTTGGCAATGCCACACTTGTCATTGCTGACGGTGCCGGACGTGCATTAACGCATTGGTCTCTACCGGCTTTGATCCGCAAAAACGCAGGCGAATTCCCTGCACTTTACGTCCCAGATGCCGCTGGCTCAGAAGAGCTTGAGCTGGACGATGAAACTATGATCAACGCCATTGAAAAGGTCAGCAAAGCCTTAATTCGGGCCAAGCCAAAACCTGGGAAACTGCGCCTGCTTTCAACTGCGGTCATCATAGCTGCGATTATTGCCGCAGGTATATTGTGGGCGCCAGCAGCACTTACGCGCCAGACACTTTCCGTAGTCCCCCAGTCCAAACGAACCGAGATTGGCGCAACTATTCTAGGACATTACCAACGTCTTACAGGGACAACATGCCGTAGCGCAGCTGGCACACAGGCCCTCGCCAGCCTCAAGACGCGCCTTTTAGGTCGTGACGCGTCTGGGCAATTTGTCGTGGTTCAAACGCTGCCACAGGGCGCTGTGACGTTGCCAGGTGGCATAACTCTCTTGGATCGCGCATTGGTCGAACAGCATGACGATGTCGCTATTCCAGCAGGCTTTATCATTGCGGCCAACAGCGATCGTGACCGAAACGATCCGCTAGACGCTGTGCTAAAGCAGGCAGGTTTGCGGATGACCATGACCCTATTAACTACGGGCGATTTACCGAGCGATGTGCTGAAAGACTACGCGCTGTCAATCTCTCAGGATGTGGCACCTGCGACGGATCAAGATGCTGTGTTAGCAGCGTTTGACGCCGCACAAATCTCGACACTTCCCTACGCTGCGGTTCTTGATACCCGCACATCAACGCCTAACGACGGTTTAGTCGCGCGCGATCCGATGAATGGTCGCGACACGCCACTGATCCTTGAGGATCGCGCATGGGTTGGATTACAGGGCATCTGTACGTCGTAAAAGCCGATCCCGCGCGAGAAAAGACCCCGCGCTCGACTGCAGGGCCTCTTCCCGGGAGAACTGTTAATTTCTTGTGAACGCTCCGGTAAAGCCAGCACCGCGTGCGGCCTTCAATGCGCGCTGAAGATCACCACCATTGCCAAACGGGCCGATTGCAAGGACCTGAACACCACCGCTGCGTCCTGCAGCAACTGGCAATCCCATGCCTTGGAAGCGTTGGGTGGTACGTTGCGCACTTGCGGCGTCACCAAAGGTGCCCACTTGTACATACCGATGCCCAGACGCGACAGCTGTCGGCGCAACTGCTTGCGGTGAAACACGTGCCGTTTGGCGAATGACCGTCTGCTGAATTGCAGCCCGTGGTATTCCACGCTGTGCGTTTAGACGACCGTCGCCCCAGACCCGCTCATAACCTGACGGCGGCTCAACCGGTGCGGCGCTGACATATCCTGTTGGATTTGAGGCCGGAACTTCTGGCGATCCAAAGAACGATGCAGTCGCAGGCGCCGAAGCACGGCGCGAAACTTGGAAACCTGCCGGCGGCTGAACTTGCGGACCACAACGCACCGGTAGCCCTGTCCCGCCAGTCAAATACTGCGAGCCGACCGAGCTGATATTGCTGCAACTAGATGCGATTGTGCGCGCTGGCTGGATGGACGGTGCCAAAGGTGCTGATGCAGCTAGCGGACCAGTAGGAACTGATGGCGCAACTGTCGATCCGGCAAACACACGCCCCGAAGCAAGCGGCTGATCTTGGGGGCCGCAACGTACAGGCAGGCCTGTTGCAGCATTCACATATTGGCGACCAGTCGCGCTAATCTCAGAGCACGCTTGCGCCAACGTCATCTGGCGGGGGCCAGCGGATGGGGCCGCCGTCGGCAAAATCACAGGGGCGGCTGCGGCAACGGTTTGAACCGGTGCAGGTCCACAATTAATCGGCTGGCGCGTTTGCGCGCTAATGAATCCGGGCTGAACACCAAATCTACCTGCACAGGCCTCGGCCAAGGTGATCCGACGCTCGGCAGGTGCTGCTGCAGGTGCGGGTGTCACAACGCGTGGCGTCGCAGCCACAGTTGACGTTGGCTGGCGCAAAGTTGCAGTTGGCTGGTTGATACGTGGTGTTGTTGTTAGTGACGCGACCGTCTGAATAGGCGCGCCTACATTGCCAACCCGTGGGGCGATTGTTGGTGTGGCCACTGCCACGCGTGCTGGCGCAGGCGTTGGGGCAATCGCAATGTTGTTCGCAGCGGCGACTTCAGCAGCGGGCGGCAATCCGGCCAATGGATTTGGCGCATTGCTTGCCTGAACTTGAGCGGGGGCAGCGACGGCAGCACCACCTGTCGGTTGAAAATTACAAAGTTGGTCGCGCGTGCGACTGACCCGCGGAATCCAGTTTACATTGCCACCGATTCCCGCCCGCACAAACGCACAGCCACGGCTATCAACGAACTGGTTTCCAGTGAAAGAGGCCGGAGGGAATTCTGCGGGAATGCCGTTAGATTGCGCAAAGGCAGCCTGCCCAGCAACTGTGATCATCAAAACGGCCGCACTGACCAAACCAAATGACTTCATCGTATCCCCCACAATATATTGTGTGAGGTTGCCACAAAAACCATATTTGGTAAAGGGAAGATCCCTTTACTTTGTGCCAAACATCCGGTCGCCCGCATCACCTAGTCCTGGAACAATATATCCATTGTCATTCAAGTGACTATCAACTGCAGCTGTGACAATCGGCACATCGGGATGCGCCTCTTTCATGCGCGCGATCCCCTCTGGCGATGCCAAAAGACATAAGAATCGGATATTCTTGGCGCCCGCCTTTTTCAAAAGATCAATCGCTGCAACGGATGAGTTACCTGTGGCCAACATTGGGTCGACGGCAATCACCAGTCTTTCCTCAAGCTCGGTTGGAACTTTGAAATAGTATTGCACAGGTTTTAGGGTTTCTTCGTCGCGGTACAGGCCAACAAAACCGACACGGGCCGAAGGGATCAATTCAAGAATACCGTCCAGCAAGCCGTTGCCAGCCCGCAAGATTGAAACAAGCGCGAGCTTTTTGCCGTCCAACACAGGTGCGTCCATCGCCTCAATCGGTGTTTGGATTGTTTCTGTGGTCATCGGCAAATTGCGGGTAACTTCGTACGCGAGTAATTGGCTAATCTCGCGCAAAAGCTGCCGGAATACAGCCGTCGACGTATCCGTTTTACGCATCAATGTCAGTTTATGCTGCACCAATGGGTGTTGAACGTGTGTCAGGTGTTGGTCGTTCATTCTGTAGTCTCCAATCGCTTCGCGAGCTTTTCACGGGTCGCGTCATCGCAAAATGCAGCAGCAAGCGCGGTGTCTTGTGCTTGGGCAAAATCTGCATCTTCCCAGCCGAAAACGCGGTTCAGGTTTTCATATTCTTGCGTCATGTCCGTTAGGAAAAACGGTGGGTCATCGGTTGAAACAGTGACCTTAGCACCTGCATTCCGCAGCTTATCAATCGGGTGCGCCTCCCAAGACGGAACCGCCTCAAGGAACACGTTTGAACCTGGGCAGACCTCAAGCACAACATCCTTTTCGATGACTTCGGCCAGAACAGCGGCATCATCGATGCACTGAAACCCATGACCAAGACGCTCAACATGCAAGTCTCGGATGGTGTCTTTGACCATCTCGGCGCCGCCCCACTCGCCCGCGTGACAGGTCAGACGCAGCCCAGCTTCTTTCGCCATTTCAAAGCTGTAGGCGTAATCCTTGGGGCGGTTCATGTTCTCGGCACCGCCCATTCCGTAACCCACGATAAAGTCGCCAGCAGTTTCAGCCGCGCAATGCGCCGCCTTTTTTGCTTGGTCAGGTCCAAAGTGGCGGACGCACGTCACGATGCCTTTCATCGTTATGCCCATGGTCTTTTCAGCCTCGTCGGCCGCGTCCTGCATCGCAGCGAGATAGTCGCGCCAAGCAATCAAATCGGCACCACCGCAAAAGTCGGGGGACAAAAACGCTTCGGTGTAGATAACGCCATGCTTTGCCGATTCAGTCAGCACAGCAAGGGTCAGCCGCCGAAAGTCCTCAGCACTCTGAAGTGCTGTGCACGCAGCCTCGTAGACCCGTAGGAAATGATCAAAGTCGCGATAACTATAGTTGCCGTCGGCATCAAAGATTTCGCTGATATCGAGCTTCTTTTCACGCGCTAATCCGCGAATGAACGCGGGCGGTGCTGCGCCTTCGATGTGAAGATGCAATTCCAGTTTCGGCGCCGTTGTGTAATTCATAAAAAGCTCTTTCCCAAACCATTATAGCTGACTTTCAGGTGCGCCGCGATGGATGCAGCAACATCCACAAACGCCAGATGGCCCAATTGCTTTGCGCCAATCCCGTGCACAAGAACTGGCACACGTTCGCGCGTGTGATCCGTCCCTGACCATGAAGGGTCGTTGCCATGATCTGCGGTTATGATCAATACATCATCAGGCCGCATCTGCGGCAAAATTTCAGATAGTTTAACATTGAACCATTCAAGATGCCGCGCATATCCACTCACGTCCCTGCGGTGCCCATATTCGCTGTCGAATTCAACAAAATTGGCGAAAACGAACGCCCCGTCAGCAGCAGATCCAACACTATTTTCAAGATGTGTCATCAGGTCCGCATCACGACCTTTCTGCACATCATCAATTCCCCGCATTGAGAAAATATCACCAATCTTACCAATGGCATGCACAGGGTGTCCCGCCTTGGACACCACATCACAAATCGTATCTGACGGCGGTGCTATCGCAAAGTCCTTGCGGTGCGGCGTTCTTTTGAAACCCGTCTCGGCATCGCCGATAAAAGGCCGCGCAATCACGCGCCCCAACTTCATTTCATGCAGCGCAGGCGCAATATCAGCGCACAGCTTCAATAGCCGATCAAGGCCAAACACCTCTTCGTGGGCCGCGATCTGCAGCACGGAATCAACTGATGTATAACAAATCGGCCAGCCGGTTTTCATGTGCCGCGCGCCTTCGGCCTCGATCACCTCGGTCCCAGACGCGTACCGATTGGCCAGCGTGCCGCCAGTACCCGCCGCCTCGCAGATTGAGATGATGATATCATCAGAAAACGCCTGCGGTTCATTCGGAAACGTATGCCATTCCCACGGCACAGGAACGCCAGCCAATTCCCAGTGTCCCGAAGGCGTATCTTTGCCGTTGGATACTTCGGTTGCAGCCCCCCATGCGCCTGTTGGTTCGGCGTTCAAACCATCGACGGTCATGCCGCTTGCCAACTCCAACGCTTTCCCAAGGCCAAATGCCCCTAGCGTCGCGATCTGCAACGGACCGCTGCGGCCTTCCTCGGCCTCGCCCGCAGCGCAAGCCTGCGCGATATGTCCAAATGTGTTGGCCCCTGTGTCAGGTAAATCACCGTTAAAGAACTTGTCAGCATCCGGCGCCCCGCCAATCCCAACGCTATCGATGACAACCAGAAATGCGCGCGCCATCACGAAATCTCCTTAACGATCAAAGGGGAAACGCTTGGTTTCGCCCCGATCTTGATACTAGTCAGAACAGCATGGGCTGCAGCCTCGGCCATGTCTTCATCGCGGGCATGGATCGTGCACAGCGGTTGACCTTTTTTAATCTCAGCTCCCAGAGCAACAACATCAGTCAGCCCAACTGCACCATCAATCTTATCCGTTTCAACGCGACGCCCTCCGCCCAATGCGACAACGCAAAGACCCAACGCTTCACCATCAATCGCTGCAACAAAACCATCTTCTTTTGCCAAGACATCGCCGACGATTGGTGCTTTGGGCAAATGCGTGCGCCAATCTTCGGCCAAATCGGGCGGCCCACCCAAAGCTGCGATCATTTCGGCAAACTTTGACATTGCAGCACCTGATGAAATTGCATCTGTAATCTTGGCCGCCGCAGCAGCCTCGTCTTCGCCCTGCGAAGAAAGCAGCTTGGCCCCAAGCGCCACAACAAGATCATGCAGACGCGTGGCCGCTTGTCGATCACCGGACAGAACTTCCATACAGATCGCCACCTCGACGGCATTCCCCATCGCAGGGGCCAACGGCGTATTCATATCCGTGATCAGCGCAGTTGTTTTACAGCCCGCACCATTCGCGGTCTCAACAAGTGATCTTGCCAATGCCTCGGCCTCGGCCTCGGTCTTCATAAATGCGCCAGATCCAGTTTTCACGTCCAAAATCAGACCATCAAGGCCAGCGGCAAGTTTCTTAGAAAGGATAGACGCCGTGATTAGATCAATGCTGTCCACCGTCGATGTCACATCGCGGATACCGTACAGCACCTTGTCCGCAGGGGCGATACGCCCCGTGGCCCCAACGATTGCACAGCCAATCTTACCAACGATCTTGCGCAGCTTATCTTCGCTGATCTGCGTCGAAACGCCTGGTATCGCTTCGAGTTTATCAAGCGTGCCGCCGGTATGCCCAAGACCACGACCCGAGATCATTGGCACATACCCCCCGCAAGCCGCCAACGCAGGCGCGAGGATCAAAGACACGCAGTCGCCAACCCCACCAGTTGAATGCTTATCAAGAACGGCACCCGGCAAATCCCATGCCAAAACATCACCACTGTCACGCATTCCTGCGGTCAAAGCGATCCGTCCCGCTGAGCCTAAACCGTTCAGACAAACAGCCATCGCAAACGCGCCTGCCTGTGCCTCACTTACTGCACCACTGGCTAAACCGGCTGTAAACCAACAAAGTTCAGCATCAGTCAGCGCTTGATTACGGCGCGTTTTAGCTATGATTGCTCTGGCATCCATCGACAGGACTATATGTTCGTCATGTAGGCAGCATCGAATGTGCTAGGCAGCAGTGCCGCAACGGTCGTCTGCTCGGTCGTGCCGTCTGTTGTCGCCATCGTAACGACGACATCACCAGCCGCGAACTCCGCAATTTTCTGACGACAGCCACCACATGGACTAACTGGCTTTGGGCAATCTGCGATTACCGCAACCTCGGCAATCTGGGTGTCACCTGCAGCGATCATCGCAGCAATTGCACCAGCCTCTGCGCACGTACCTTCAGGATACGCCACGTTTTCGACGTTACAGCCGACATAAACTTTACCAGACGAAGCGCGTATTGCAGCACCCACTTTGAACTTTGAATAAGGGGCGTGGGCGTTTTCGCGCACGGCGCGGGCGTCGTCGACTAGGGACATCAAAAGGCTCCTGATTTTTATCGACTTTGGAATGCAGCGCAAAGGGATGCAAGTGACTCGCTCCAGTTTAATGCGGAACTTCGCCTACATCAAATATGGACCTAAATTCCAACAAGACACCGCAAGACTAAGTCTCTGTCATCGTTGCAAAAAGTCCGGGCAGACAAACCTCAAGCAGTTCAATATTATCGCTGGGGTTAGTATAACGCGTCGACATGCCCGGTGGCACGACAAACGCATCCCCCGGCGTCAATTGAACCGCCTCTTCGCCTTGCCCTTCAAGCATCATCTCACCAGCCATTACAAAGCAAAAGTGAATGTCAGTGTCGTGCGTAGTCCAGACGGGATCTTCCTCACCGCGCCGCATGACGGTTACGCCAGCCACGCCCTTGGTGTTGGCCGCAATTGTTGTATCGCGCACCGTAAACCCGGGT
The DNA here is from genome assembly GCA_034111185.1 of Paracoccaceae bacterium. Classification (GTDB taxonomy): domain Bacteria; phylum Pseudomonadota; class Alphaproteobacteria; order Rhodobacterales; family Rhodobacteraceae; genus Yoonia. The sequence goes on from JAWUXS010000006.1 coordinate 62,021, forward strand.
AATCGTGCTGGCCCCCATGTGGCATCCCTTGCAACGTTATGGACAAATCTTTGGCCCTGCCATTCGCGCTTTTTGTTTACGCGCAACGTCGGTAATTTCATCTCGTGGTCAATCTCGGTAACGTGTTCCGCGGGAACACCGATCTCAATCACTTCAATACCGTCAGATGCCTCAAGCACGCGGTGACGAATTTCAGGCGGTTGGATAAAGCAATCACCAGCCGTCAAACGGATGGGGTCACCCTGATCCTCATAGATCACATCGACCCAACCTTTGTAGCAAAAGATTAGCTGAAACCCGACCTTGTGATAATGCACTGTATCTGGAACCGGCCCACCATCGGGAATGCGAATATGGCTGGCAATAATCGACCCACCCAGACGGTCTGGAATCAAATCGCGGTAATGCATACCCGCACGGCCAATGACCCAAGGCGCTTGATCCGCAAGCCGGCGCACCATGAACGCGTGGTTCGTCTCGGGGATGATCAAAGGTGGGTTCAGCATTGCCACTTCGACAATCGTGCCACCGGGTGCCGTTAAGCCACGCGCGCTGCCTGCAAAGTCCTGATCATCAGTCAAAATTCGGATAACACCCGCCGCCGAAATCATCGTCTGGTCGAGGCGGACACGGATCCCATGACCGGAAAAAACAGCGACTGTAGGATCATCCGCTGGATAAATCGTATCCATCCGCATTTTTAGGCTATTGGTGAAAAAGCCAATATCGCCTTTTAGATTAGTAGTCGGCAGGCGCACTTCGGCTCGGATTTCTGAGTTTTCTGTCATAATATGGCCTAGCCTGTCGCTCCATCAATGAATTTGCAAGGCAAACTAATCATGGTTGATGCAGCTCGGTCCTTTCGTTAGAGTTTGAAAATGGTTTAATATTAAACTATTATTGGGGATGTGAAAAATGGTAGATAAAAAAGACGAAACCTTTCGGCAGCGTGCCCTAGACTACCATCAGTTCCCCAAGCCGGGAAAGCTTGAAATTCGCGCAACCAAACCGCTTGCGAATGGTCGCGATCTCGCTCGTGCATATTCCCCCGGCGTTGCCGAAGCCTGCCTAGAAATCAAAGCAAACCCTGACACCGCACGTGACTATACAACACGCGGCAACCTCGTTGGTGTAGTCACCAACGGCACCGCTGTTCTTGGCCTTGGTAATATCGGCGGCCTAGCATCTAAGCCCGTGATGGAAGGCAAAGCCGTTCTGTTTAAGAAGTTCGCCAACATCGACTGCTTTGACATTGAACTGGACGAGCCTGATCCACACACCCTAGCCAAGATCGTTTGCGCGTTAGAACCCACATTCGGCGCCATCAATCTTGAGGACATCAAAGCCCCAGACTGCTTTATCGTCGAAGATTATTGCCGCAAGCACATGAACATCCCCGTCTTCCACGACGACCAGCACGGCACGGCCATTGTTGTGGGCGCAGCCGCAGTCAATGCGCTGCATGTGACTGGCAAAAAGTTCGAAGACATCAAGATTGTCAGCACAGGCGGCGGCGCGGCTGGCATTGCCTGTTTGAACATGTTGCTGAAACTTGGCGTTAAGCGTGAAAATGTCTGGCTTTGTGACATCGAAGGCCTTGTTTACAATGGCCGCGAAAAAGACATGACGCCGCAAAAGGCAAACTATGCCCAAGGCACCACAGCCGCCACACTAGACGATGTCATCGACGGCGCTGACATGTTCCTTGGTCTGTCTGGCCCCGGTGTTCTTAAGCCTGCGATGGTCGCAAAAATGGCTGCAAAGCCAATCATCTTTGCCCTCGCCAATCCCAACCCCGAGATTAGCCCAGAAGACGCGCGCGCTGTTTCACCCGATGCAATCATCGCGACGGGCCGATCTGATTTCCCCAATCAGGTCAATAACGTACTGTGTTTCCCATTCATTTTTCGCGGCGCGCTGGACGTGGGCGCAACCGACATCAACGACGAGATGAAGATCGCCTGCGTCGAAGGCATTGCCGAACTTGCCCGCATGACCACCTCAGCCGAGGCGGCAGCCGCATATTCAGGCGAAGACCTAACATTCGGCGCTGACTACTTGATCCCAAAGCCATTTGACCCGCGCCTTATGGGTGTTGTCGCCAGCGCAGTGGCCAAGGCTGCGATGGAAACAGGGGTGGCGACGCGCCCACTCGATGATGTGCAGGCATACAAAGACGGCCTTGATGGTTCGGTCTTTAAGTCAGCCTTTATCATGCGCCCTGTATTTGAGGCCGCACGCACATCTGCCCGCAACATCGTCTTTGCCGAGGGCGAGGACGAGCGTGTTCTGCGCTCTGCCCAAGCGATCATGGAAGAAACCACAGACAGCCCGATTCTGATCGGCCGTCCTGAAGTGATTGCAGCACGTTGCGAACGCGCAGGCCTGAAAATCCGCCCAGGCGTTGATTTCCAAGTCGTGAACCCCGAAAACGACCCCCGCTACCGCGACTATTGGGGTACATACCATGACATCATGGCCCGCAAGGGCGTAACGCCCGACCTCGCCAAGGCTGTGATGCGTACTAATACAACAGCCATTGGCGCTGTCATGGTCCACCGTGGCGAGGCCGACAGCCTGATTTGCGGCACGTTTGGTCAGTTCCTCTGGCACCTGAACTACGTCACGCAAATCCTTGGCACTGAAACTCTGCACCCAGTTGCGGCCCTGTCATTGATGATCCTCGAAGATGGTCCCCTGTTTGTGGCCGATACGCAGGTCCATCCAGAACCAACGCCAGTGCAGATCGCAGAAACCGTGATTAGTGCGGCACGTCACATCAAACGCTTTGGCGTTGCCCCCAGCATTGCGCTTTGTTCGCACAGTCAATTCGGCAACCTCGATTGCGACACGGGCAGCCGCATGCGTGCCGCAATGGCGATCCTTGATAGCGAGCCGCGCGATTTCGCCTATGAGGGCGAAATGAACATCGATGCCGCTCTCGACGTGGAATTGCGCAACCGCATCTTTCCACAGGCGCACTTACCAGGCCCTGCGAACTGTCTTGTGTTTGCAAACACAGATGCAGCATCGGGCGTCCGCAACATTCTAAAGATGAAGGGTGGCGGCCTCGAAGTAGGTCCAATTCTGATGGGTATGGGCAACCGCGCACATATCGCAACGCCATCAATCACCGCACGAGGCTTGCTGAATATGTCAGCCCTCGCAGGCACGCCAGTCACGCATTACGGCTAGCGCGCACTGCATTTATAAAAAGGCTGGGGGAGGTAAGAGCCCCCCTCCTGCTTGCCCAACGTCTCGCTCTGTCAATAAATTAACAATTTGAACGATCTCAGGCCAACTCGCACTTGCCCGTCCACGCCCCCCTGCCTAACACTTAGACAAATGACCTTGGGGAGGATCAAATGGGATATCGCGACGTGTACGCTGCTTGGCAGGCGGATCCAGAGAATTTCTGGCTCGAGCAGGCGAAGGCGATTGATTGGGTCAAAGCCCCGACAAAAGCGTTAAACGACACCAACGCCCCGCTGTACGAATGGTTCACAGATACCCAAGTGAACACGTGCTATAACGCGGTTGATCGCCATGTTGAAAACGGTCGCGCTGAACAAGCAGCGATAATCTACGACAGCCCGATCACGGGTTCCTCCTCCACTACAACTTTCGCTGAATTACAAACCCAAGTGGCGTCGCTTGCTGGTGCTTTGCGCGACAAAGGCATCACCAAGGGCGACCGCGTCATCATCTACATGCCAATGGTCCCAGAGGCGCTGACCGCCATGCTGGCCTGTGCGCGTATCGGTGCCGTACACTCTGTTGTGTTTGGCGGTTTTGCCGCAAATGAGCTTGCCGTGCGGATCAACGACGCCAGCCCCAAGGCCATCATCGCCGCCTCCTGCGGGATCGAACCGGGGCGCGTGATTGCGTATAAACCACTGATCGACGCCGCGATTGATTTGGCGGATCACAAGGTTGATTTCACAGTCGTTTTGCAACGCGAGCAGCAACCCTGTGAACTGGTCGCAGGTCGTGACCACGATTGGCACGCTGTCCAAGATGGCGTCACGCCTGCCGAATGCGTCCCCGTTTCAGGCGACCATCCTGCCTATATTCTATACACATCCGGCACGACCGGCGCGCCCAAGGGCGTGGTGCGACCAACAGCAGGGCACCTTGTTGCACTGAACTGGACGATGAAAAACATCTACAACGTCGATCCGGGCGATGTGTTCTGGGCTGCATCTGATGTGGGTTGGGTCGTTGGGCACTCGTACATTTGCTACGGGCCGCTGATCCATGGCAACACCACGGTTGTGTTCGAAGGGAAGCCAATCGGCACACCTGATGCGGGCACCTTCTGGCGCGTTATCCAAGACCATAACGTGCGCAGCTTTTTCACAGCGCCGACAGCATTCCGCGCGATCAAACGCGAAGACCCAAAAGGCGAGATGATCAAAGACTATGATATCTCGTGCCTCAGGGCGCTTTACCTTGCGGGAGAACGTGCTGATCCGGACACAATCGAATGGGCGCAACGGATCATGAAGGTGCCCGTCTACGACCATTGGTGGCAAACCGAGACTGGCTTTACGATTGCGGGTAACCCCGCTGGGATTGAAGCATTACCAGTCAAGATCGGTAGCCCAACCGTGGCAATGCCGGGCTATGACGTGCAAATTCTTGACGAAGCAGGCCACCAGATGAAACCGAATGAGCTGGGCGCGATCGCAATCAAACTGCCGCTGCCCCCCGGAACGCTGCCGACGCTTTGGAACGCCGAGGAACGCTTTCTCAAAAGCTACCTCAACACCTTTCCCGGTTATTACGAGACCGGCGATGCGGGCATGATCGACGAAGACGGCTACCTTTATATCATGGCACGCACCGACGACGTGATTAACGTCGCTGGTCACCGCTTAAGCACAGGTGCGATGGAAGAGGTCCTTGCGGGCCACCCCGACATCGGCGAATGCGCTGTGATCGGTGTCACGGACGAATTGAAGGGCCAACTGCCCATGGGATTTGTCTGCCTGAACAAGGGCTGCGAGACATCAAGCGAGCAGATCATCAAAGACTGCATCAAGCGCGTCCGCGATACAATTGGCCCCGTCGCCGCGTTCAAACTGGTGGCCGTGGTTGACCGCCTACCCAAAACACGTTCAGGCAAAATCCTGCGCGGCACGATGGTTAAGATCGCCGATAGCGCAGAGTTTAAGATGCCCGCGACAATCGATGATCCCGCCATTTTGGACGAGATCAAAGAGGCGCTTAAGCCGATGGGGTATGCGGGCGGGATTTAAAGGCGCGGCTTGAATGAAAGTCTGGTTCGAGCCCTCTTTACTGATGTTCTGCTTAGCGGCTAACTTCTGCTGTCATGGTAGCGCCAAAAACCTTCAACAACTGCATAGGTTTTGAACGGGGTTTTTGGCAGCGCTATTCTTGGTGTCTTGTGAATGTGCCACCAAGTAGGGTTTTTGAACGTAGCTGATTTAAACTATTTCTTATGATAGTAATCGCAGCCAGAAGGCTCTGAACAGACCCAGTAATGTCCATCAATGCTTTCCACCATCATTCCATGGATAGGACAGGGAGAGATGCTTTTGGGAGCGTTTAATGATTTTTCGATGTTTGGCTCTGGAGAGTTATATTTGGGTATGACCGATTTCTGATTAGCCTTTTGCATTGGCTCTCTTTCTGAGCACTCTTTCTCTGGAAGTTCTGAGTTTTCATTCTGTTTTTTATAATGTTTTGAACCAACCCAGATACCAACCCCAACGCTAAAAATCGAAGCTAAATTGCCTAGAGTTTTGTTGACGCCTCCGTGGTGCGAACAAGCACCTTGGCTGCCAAATGAGGGGGAAAGCCAGCCGTCCCAACAGGTTGGGTCAAGATTAAATAATAGATTGAGAGCTAATAGTGATCCTAGGGTGGTGACGATGCCAACAACCCAAGATTTCCGTGGTCCTCGGGTCATTTAAGTCCTTTTAGCTGTCAAACCAGCTTTCTTGAGAGATGCGTAGACGAGGCTCCAAAGCCTCCACGCGTTTTATGAAGCCAGATATTTATTCCCATAGCAGAAGATTGTGAATGTTGTGAACAAACCGGAATATCGCAGCAGTTAAATCCTCCTAAAAAGGACCGTTTTTGGAAGGGTGCGCCAAACCGAACATGAACGCGCTAGCTGCTTAGGTCGGGTTTGTCCCTCATACCCGCCATTCCCCTCAAACTCTACCTAAACAAACTGCTCGCTAATCAGCCGTTCTTCTAACCCATGCCCCGGATCAAACAGGATGCGGTGAGCGACGTCTGGGTCTGACTTAATCTCAACCCGCACAACATCGCGAACGGATTTGCCGTCCGCGTCGGCCATCACGGGTCGTTTTTCGGGGTTGATCACGTCAAACAAAACGACAGCTTTCTTCGGCAGCAACGCACCGCGCCAGCGACGTGGGCGGAATGCTGACATTGCAGTTAGCGCCAGCACGTCAGACCCAATCGGCAGGATCGGGCCGTGCGCAGAATAGTTATAGGCAGTTGAACCCGCTGGCGTCGCGACAAGTGCGCCATCACAAACAAGCTCTTCCATCCGCTCTTTGCCATCGATGGATATCCGCAGTTTTGCTGCCTGTGGACCAGCGCGCAGCAAACTAACTTCGTTGATCGCAAGCGCATGATGGGTTGTGCCATCGACGCATAGCGCGGTCATGGTCAGCGGATTGATCACTTCTTCCTTCGCCTCGTCGAGGCGGACGGCAAGATCACGCGGATCGTATTCGTTCATCAAGAAACCAACGGTTCCACGGTTCATCCCGTAGACAGGCGCATTAAGTTTCTGCGTGGCATGCAGCGTTTGCAGCATGAAACCGTCACCCCCTAGGGCGACTATGACTTCGGCCTCGTCCAATGCTGCGTTCCCATGGGCTTCGGTCAGCTTGGCCAAGGCCTGCTGTGCGATTTCAACAGGGCTAGCTAGAAAGGCGATCTTGCGACGTGGCATAGTGAATTTCCTAAACGTTCCGATAGGTTGTCCCCCGATCCCGTAGGAAACGCAAGACAGCCATCGGAAACCATTCATGGCGTCCTCATGAACATCTTGGTCGTTTTGATGCTTTTGACCTTGCAAACCTTGCGCTAGAAGGGCGCAACTTTGAATGCTTCAGCTTGCCAAAAGGATACCAAGCCATGACTGCAAATGTCCGCGACGCCGGTTTCTTCACCGAGAAACTCAATACACGTGATCCAGAATTGCACGGCGCGATCCAAGCCGAGCTTGGCCGACAGCGCAAAGAGATTGAACTGATCGCATCAGAAAACATCGTCTCGGCTGCTGTAATGGAAGCCCAAGGCAGTGTGATGACCAACAAATACGCCGAAGGTTACCCCGGACGCCGTTACTATGGCGGCTGCGAACATGTCGACGTTGCAGAGAACCTTGCGATTGATCGCGCAAAGCAGCTGTTTGGCTGTGAGTTCGCAAACGTGCAGCCGAATTCAGGCTCGCAAGCGAACCAAGGCGTTTACCAAGCATTGATTAAGCCCGGCGATACCATCCTTGGCATGTCACTTGATGCGGGTGGCCATTTGACCCACGGCGCTAAGCCGAACCAATCAGGCAAAATCTACAATGCCATCCAATACGGTGTGCGCAAACAAGACAGCCTGCTTGATTATGACGAGGTACAATCCCTCGCGACTGAACATCAGCCAAAGCTGATCATCGCTGGTGGCTCTGCCATTCCGCGCATCATCGACTTTGCCCGTATGCGCGAAATTGCAGATTCTGTTGGTGCATATCTGTTGGTCGACATGGCCCACTTTGCAGGTCTTGTGGCGGCTGGCATCTATCCTTCGCCGTTCCCGCACGCCCATGTTGCAACAACCACCACGCATAAAACACTGCGCGGCCCACGCGGCGGCATGATCGTCACCAATGACGAAGCTTTGGCGAAAAAGTTCAACTCTGCGATCTTCCCTGGTATCCAAGGCGGCCCTTTAATGCATGTCATCGCGGGTAAGGCTGTGGCCTTTGGCGAAGCTTTGCGCCCCGAGTTCAAGAGCTACCAAGAGCAGGTCGTCAAGAACGCTCAAGCCCTTGCAGATCAGTTGATGAAGGGTGGCCTTGATATCGTATCTGGCGGCACAGACAGCCACCTGATGCTGGTCGACCTGCGCCCTAAGGGTGTTAAGGGCAACGCGACTGAAAAAGCTCTCGAGCGGGCGCACATGACCTGCAACAAGAACGGCATCCCGTTTGACCCTGAAAAGCCAATGGTCACCTCTGGCGTCCGCCTTGGTACGCCTGCGGGTACAACCCGTGGCTTTGGCGAGGCCGAGTTCCGTCAGGTTGCTGATTGGATCGTCGAAGTTGTAGATGGCCTTGCGACGAACGGTGACGAAGGCAACGCCGCGGTTGAGGCCAAGGTTCGCGCCGAAGTCGAAGCGCTGTGCGATAAGTTCCCAATGTATCCAAACCTGTAAGGTCCAAACTGGTTTGAATTGATTTAAGGGGTGGGCTACGGCCTGCCCCTTTTTCGTTTGCACCCCTAAGTTCTGCACAAACCCTGCACAGTTGCCCAATATCCTCTGATAATCGGGCATCTAAACCAGCAGCATGAACAGTATGCTACTCATTGAGACCCGCCTATCGCGCCACCTGCGGCATCGATTTCCGCCGCTGATTGCTGACCTTTGCGTATTCACTCTCAAACAAGCATGGGCCTGTCTTTTTGGTGCATCCCTGCTGATTGCCATGATCCTTAGCCGGATGATCTGGACCGATGAATTCCCCATTGCTCGCTATGACGCCCTAATGGCATTTGCGATCTTGCTACAGGCCACGTTCCTGAAATTCGGCCTAGAAAGCTGGGCCGAGGTGCGGGTTATCGCCCTGTTCCACATCACAGGCACAATCATGGAGATCTTTAAGATCCACGCAGGATCATGGACCTACCCCGATCCTGGATTGTTCAAGGTCTTCGATGTCCCGCTGTATTCTGGCTTTATGTACGCAGCCGTCGGCAGCTATATGGCCCGTGTCATTCGCCTGTTCGAGATGGACTTCACACCCTTCCCGCCATGGCCATTACACTTTGCATTTGCAGGCATGATCTACCTGAACTTTTTCAGCCATCATTTCATTCTCGACCTGCGCTATGTGCTTTTTGCGGCCACTGTCGTGATCTACGCCCGCACCCGCATCTGGTTCCGCATAGGTCAAAACTGGCATTGGATGCCCCTGCCCCTTGCCGCGTTCTTCTCCAGCTTCTTTTTATGGCTGGCCGAAAACATCGGCACAATGACCGGCACATGGCTGTACACAGGGCAAAACCCGTTCGATGTCGTAAGCTTTGCGAAAATGGGATCGTGGTACTTATTGCTTTATGTGGCTTTTGCGACCGTCACATTGGTCGTGCCAATCACACAAGGCCGCGCTGCACCAACACGTACACAACGACCACAAACACCAAAATCAGAACCGCCGAGGCGGTCCCCAGCATCCCAAGTATCCGCCCCTTGAGGGCATCAGCCGGATCAAGTGACTTAAGATGTTCAACCAATAGCTTATGCGCCTTGTCAGTGCGGTCTGTATCCACCATCCGAACCAACTTTGGGTTCGCGCTTAGCTTTGCAGCTTCGATCAAATAACCTGCTTCACGGCGCAATCGTTTGGGCAAACGACGGCCTGCTTTGCGCAGCTGGCGTTCAAGCGTTTTGCCGCGCACGCGCATCTGCACCGTCATCAATGACGAGACTTCTTTGATCTGTGATTGCAGTGATTCATTCAACATAAACCGTGAGTAACGGGGGTGGCGGCGGGCGGCAATGGGGGTAGGATGTTCGCGAATGAGGAACATGGGGATTTGCGGCATGTTGAACACGGTCAAATACGACAGTCCGGGCGATGTGCCTTTGCTGATTGCCCACGGGCTTTTTGGGTCGGCGCGGAACTGGAATGTGATCGCGAAACGGCTGTCGGAAAACCGTCCTGTGATCACCGTCGATATGCGCAATCACGGGACAAGCCCTTGGTTTGATACACAAAGCTATTTCGACATGGCGGATGATCTGGCAAAGGTCATTGGGCACAGCGGGCCGTGTGACGTTATGGGGCATTCGATGGGTGGTAAGGCCGCGATGGTGCTTGCGGTTAAGCATCCGGAATTGCTACGTAAATTGATCGTCGCGGATATTGCGCCTGTCACTTATGGGCATACCCAAATGGGGCCGATTGATGCGATGCGCGGGGTTGATCTGGACGTGGTCACATCACGCGGCGACGCGATTGCGCAGCTGACAGGGCTTGAGGCAGGCGTGCCTGAATTCCTGATGCAATCCCTTGATCTGAAAGAGAAACGCTGGCGGTTCAATCTTGATGTCTTGGCCGATGACATGGACAAGATCATCGGATTTCCTGAATTAGACGGCACGTTTGACGGGCCGACGCTGTTCCTATCGGGGGCCGCGTCTGACTATGTGCAGGCCGACCACCGCCCGACGATCAAGGCGCTGTTTCCAGCGGCGCGTTTCGCAAAAATCCCCGAAGCGGGGCACTGGCTGCACGCACAAAAACCCCGCGAGTTTGAGGCGGCTGTGGCGGCGTTTTTGGCGATGTGATTTGCGTGCACAAGGCGAGCACAACCCGTGCACCGCGCGGCGCATTTTCCGGCGGGTAATTTATCGACGGCACAATCGGGGTTTTCCACACTGAAAGGCCCGCCAATGACTGCTAAGAAAATGTCCACTACTGACCAGAAACGCTACGACGAAATGGTTAAGCTGGCGTCTGAAACGCTCTGGGATTTTCGCCATCCTGACCTTGTCCGCACGATCCTGCCGCGCGAATGGGCGGACATCCCGCTGGAGGCTGTGCCGGACAAAGTACGGATCACGCTGCGGGTGGATAGTGATGTGGCGAAGTTCTACCGCAAGCTGGGGCGCGGGGTCTACCAAGAGCGGATGAACGCGGTGCTGCGCACGTTTATGCTGGCGCGGCTGACCGAGATTTTAGGGACAGATGAGGGGCTGGTGCTGGCCGAAACGGATGAGCTGGGGAAGCTGTATTTGTCACGTGAGGCGGACTTGCTGGCGGAGTTAGAGACGCTGCGACGTAAGCGGGTGGGGATTGGGTGAGT
>JAWUXS010000007.1:0-12096 GCA_034111185.1 Paracoccaceae bacterium
GAGAGGTTATGAACGAGGCTCTAAGAGAGATGGTGCGAGCGTCATTGTTGCGTCGTATTGCGACAAGAACACCTTGCCGTTTAAGTCATCCAAGAAATGCGACGTCTTCAAACGATCCATGACTGGACCTTTAACTTCGGACAGGTGCAATCCAACGTTCATGTCTTTGAGACGCAAGTTGATCGCTTCAAGGCTTTCCAACGCGGAATAATCCACTTCGTTCACCGCTGAGAACATCAGGATAACATTTTTAATTTCGGTTCCTGCGGTGACCCTCTGCTGAACCAGATCCTGCAAAAATCGAGAATTGATAAAATAGAGACTCTCATCAACGCGCAGCGTGAGCAAGGTAGGATCAGTCAACACATCGTGGCGGTGAATATTACGGAAATGCTGGCTGCCTGGCACAAGGCCCACTTCGGCGACATGGGGGCGTGATGTTTTGTAAAGGTGCAACAGGATCGAGATTGCAACACCACTTGCCACCCCCACTTCGACGCCCATGGTCAGGGTCAGCAGGATGGTGGCAAGTACGGCCACGAAATCGTCACGATTATAGGCCCATGTTTTTCTGAGGATCGACACATCAACAAGGCTGAGAACCGCCACGATGATCGTCGCCGCAAGCGTTGCTTTGGGCAGGAAAAATACCAAAGGGGTCAGGAACAGCGCCGCAATAGCCAAACCCATCGCTGTATAAATACCCGCCGCGGGCGTTTCGGAACCGGCGTCAAAGTTGACCACGGATCGGGAAAACCCGCCCGTCACGGGAAAACCACCCGTGAACGCCGCGCCCAGGTTCGCGGCACCAAGACCGATAAGTTCCTGGTTAGGGTCGATCTGCTGGCGCTTCTTCGCAGCAAGCGTTTGCGCGACAGAGATGCTCTCGACGAAACCAATGATCGAAATAAGAATAGCTGGAACCAATAATGATCCGACCAATTCCGGGGACAAGCTAGGCATGGTCAAAGGCGGCAGGCTTTGCGGGACTTCACCTACGACTTTCACACCCTTGTCGGCTAACCCAAACACCCATACTGAAACTGTTGTCGCAATGACGGCCGCTACGGGACCAGCTTTGGTCAGGATATCAGCCATAAGCGGGGACAGTCCTATCTTTTTTAAGAGCGGCTTTAGATTCTTGCGTACCCAAAACAGAAAACCCGTCGCCGCGACACCAATGATGACAGTAATCCAGTTTATCTGGTCCAGATGACTAAAGATCGATCCTAGCATCTCGGGAAGTGTGTGCCCGTCCGCCGCGACCCCTAGAATATGTTTCAACTGGCTTGTAGCGATCAAAATACCAGACGCTGTGATAAAACCCGCGATAACCGGATGGCTGAGAAAGTTCGCCAGAAAACCAAGTCTGAACACGCCTAGCAAAAGCAAAAATACACCAGACAGGAACGCAAGAGTCAAAGCCGCAATCGCATATCCTGTTGTACCGGCATCTGCGACCTGACCAATTGCCGAAGCCGTCAGCAGCGACACCACGGCCACTGGCCCAACCGCCAAAGCACGACTTGTTCCAAAGATCGCATAAAGTACAATTGGTGCAATAGATGCATAGATCCCGGCCTCTGGTGGCAACCCTGCTAAAAGCGCATAGGCTAGGGACTGAGGGATCAGCATGATCGTCACGATCACCGCCGCAATCATATCATTTGAAAATGTGCTGCGGTCGTAGCGGCGACCCCAATCGAGGATTGGGAGGTATTGGCGAAGGTGATACATGACAATTGGTCCAAAAAAGGCGGAGGTTAGAGGAGCTTTGTCTAACCGCCAAAGTTAGGTCTGTCAGGGAACGTAACAGACCGATCACGTGGCAGGCGCCAGAGCGGCACCCATAATTCTGGTACGACAAATCTTAGTCGGCCGTCACCTTGATTTCTTCAGGCTTTGCTAGCCATTCTTTGCCTTTTAGCATGGCCTGCCAATAGATCGGCGGAAGCAGCTTTTCCTTCATGAACCAGGCCGCACGACTGGGCTTAGTCCCATCAATAATAAAGGACGGGAAGCTAGGCTTTAGAGTGCCGCCATAACCAAATTCTGCCAGCACGATCTTGCCGCGCTCCACTGTCAGCGGGCAAGAACCGTAGCCGTCGTATTGGGCCACAGGCGAGCGTCCGTTGATATCAGCGACGATATTTGCGGCGACAGTGGGTGCTTGTTTACGTGCTGCCGCCATGGTTTTGGCGTTTGGCGCGTTCATCACGTCACCCAAGGACCAGATATTGTCGAACGTTTTGTGGCGCAGGGTTGCCTGATCGACGTCAACCCATCCGGCAGCATCCGCCAGCGCAGACACGCGGATAAAATCAGGTGCAATCTGCGGCGGGCAGACATGCATCATATCGAAATCAACGGTGATTTCTGTCGGAGCCGTATCCGGTTTGGCAACTTTGAACGTCGCTTTCTTTGCGACACCATCGACAGCCGTCAGCGTATGGAAAAAGTTCAGGTCGGCATCGTATTTTTTAACATATTCCATCAGCGCGGGGACGTATTCCTTGACCCCGAACAAAACACCGCCAGCGTTCATAAACTGGATGTCGATGTCTTTCAGGACGCCGCGCCGGAACCACGCGTCACCTGACAGATACATCGCCTTTTGCGGCGCACCGGCACATTTGATCGGCATCGGCGGTTGCGTAAACAGCGCGCGGCCTTCTTTCATCTCTTGCACAAGCTGCCATGTGTATGGGGCCAGATCATAGCGATAGTTTGATGTGACGCCATTGCGCCCTAGCGTTTCTTCAAGACCCTCGATACCTGCCCAGTTCAGCTTAAGACCGGGAGAAACCACAAGACGGTCATAGGTCACGACGACACAGCCTTCGAGGATAACGGCGTTGTTTTTGGGTTCAAAGGCAGCAACTGCCGCTTTGATCCATTTTACACCGCGTGGGATAAGTGACGCCATTGTCTTGGCTGTTTGGGTTGCCTCGAATATGCCGCCGCCAACCATGGTCCAACCCGGCTGATAGTAATGCACGTCGGATGGGTCAATGATCGCGATAGACAGGTCTGATTTACGTGAAAGTAGGCTTGCAGCAGTGGCGATCCCGCCTGCGCCGCCGCCCACAATCACAATATCATATTTCACATCACCCGTATTGGTTGGCGTCTTGCCGCCATTCGCGATACGTCGCGCAACGCCGCTCATGTCATATCCAGCAGCCTTCGTGGCGGCAAGAATTTCAGGCAACGATCGCTTGTGTGCCTCGTGCAGTGACCAGAGCGTGGCCGAGCGCGTTCCGGTCCGACAATATCCCAAAACCGGACGCGGCAAGGTTTTCAAAGCGGTGTCAAACTCATGCACGTTTTCATCGGTAACCATGCCCGACTGAACCGGAACGTATGCGATCTCAAGACCAGCCTTTTTGGCGGCTTTCTCGATTTCTGCATAACTGGGCTGATCTGCGCCCTCACCATCTGGACGGTTGCAGATGATTGCACGAAATCCGGCTTTTTTGATGTCAGCCATGTCCGCCACTGTGATTTGCGGCGAGACGGAAACTTTGTCAGTAATTCTTTTAATTTCCATGATTTTCCCCTGAGTTAAAGGCTGTTGACCGGTACTTTGAGCATTGGATTGCCGTCTTTATCTTTCGGCACTTCGCCAGCGCGCATGTTTACTTGCAGCGATGGAATGATAAGTTTGGGCATCCCCAATTGCGCGTCCCGCTCTGTTCGGAATTTGACGAAATCTTCTTTCGTCTTGTTACCGCCAACGTGGATGTTGTTAGCTTTTTCCTCGGCCACGGTAGTTTCCCATGCAATGTCGCGGCCATTCGGGCCATAATCATGGCACATGAACAGTCGCATTTGATCGGGCAGACTGAGCACTTTCATGATTGAATCGTACAGCATACCCGCATCCCCGCCGGGAAAATCAGCGCGCGCTGATCCGCCATCTGGCATGAATAAAGTATCGCCAGTGAAGGTCGCATTGCCAATGACGTGAACCATGCAGGCAGGTGTGTGGCCTGGCGTGAACATTGCGAAAGCCTGCAAGTTGCCGATCATATAGGTGTCACCATCTTTGAACAGCGCATCGAATTGTGATCCATCACGCTGAAATTCGGTGCCTTCATTAAAGACTTTGCCAAAGGTTTCCTGAACGATCATGATGCCTTCGCCGACGCCGATCTTGCCGCCCAATTCCTGCTGAAGATATGGGGCAGCGCTCAGGTGATCTGCGTGGACATGGGTCTCGATGATCCATTCCAAATTTAAGCCGCGCTCTTTGATGCGGGCGATCATTCGATCGGCGCTATCATGCGTGATGCGTCCAGCCGCATAGTCTAGGTCCATCACGCTGTCGATAATCGCGCAGGCATCGGAAGACGGGTCTTTGACGATGTAGCTGATCGTATTCGTAGGCTCATCAAAGAAGGCTTCAACTTCAGTTTTGATGTCCATATTTACTGGATAGTCGGTCATTGATATTACTCCTAAGATGGCCCGTTTCGAGCGGTAGCGATGAGTGCCTAACGAGATATTTGGCGAGCCTGTGCATTACGTTTCAAATTATTGTTCGACGGTTTCTTTATGAACCTTGCGATAGGCATTGAGGCCTCCCGCGATAAAACAGGCATTTTTATAGCCCATATCAACCAGAGATGCCGCAGACAGGGCACCACGGTTATAGGCGTTGCAGTAACACAGGATGGTCGTATCAAGATCTGGCAGTTGCCCTTCAACGTTCATTTCCAGCTTGCCGCGACTGATGTTGATCGAACCGGCGATATGGCCCGCATCATGTTCTTCTTTGTCTCGAACATCCAAGGCAACGGCCCCGGATTTCAGCAACGCGTCTACGTCTTCAGGTGCAACAGAACCGGCTTTTGCCTGCGCGGCATCAGCCATGGCCTGAAATTTTTGTGTATATGCCATTGTAAAAACCTTGTTTCGGGCTCAGTGGCTTTCGCCATTCGCCATCATTATTTCGTGAACGGCTTGCATGCCGTGCTCTGCCATTGCGGTGACCTCTGCGGCATGGGTATGCAGGGCTTTGACAATCTGCGGATTATCCGAGGTCTGGATCACAACCAGCCCTTCGTCTTCAATCGACACCTCGGATACGATCTCCTCGCCACGCAAAAAGAAGATATCCAGCGTCCGGCTTTGGATCAGGATTTGCGGGTCATCCAACTGGCCTACGCGGTCGATCATGCCAACCGAATGGTTCACAAGCGCATCCATCACAGCAGGGTCGGACGAGCGTGTCACGGTGCGGATACCGTTGGGCAGATTTTCGACCTCACGTGAGATGGTGTCGAAGTTGTTGAACATGACGGCGAGATCCGCGCTTTCCTGTGCGCTGGCATTTTCACCCTGCAAGCCCGGCATGTTTACCTCGTCGTGCTGACTCATTCCGCCGCCATGATGGCCCATCATACCATGATCGCCAGACATCGCGGCATACATGCTACCTGCACCAGCCGCGCCAGCTAAGACCACTACAGCCGCGATCAGAGTTGATTTGGATGCCATTTCAAGCCGCCTTCGTAGTTGGTAGTGCAGGTGCCAAAAGACGCCGCGCATAAAACCCGGCCGTGACTGCGGCGAGGAAAAGAACGACCTCCCAACGCCCTGTGCCTAAGGCTGGGATCGCAGCACCGGGGCAAAATCCTGCGATACCCCAGCCGACGCCAAAGATCGCTGAACCGCCGACAAGGCGTGCGTCAATTGTACTGTTGTTGGGGATTTGGAATCCACCGCCGAACAGCGGTGCATTGCGACGCCAGACCAAACGGTAGCCGATGAAGGTGACAATAACTGCGCCGCCCATCACAAAGGCGAGGCTTGGGTCCCAAGTGCCAGCGATGTCGAAGAAGTTGAATACTTTGGCAGGATTGATCATGCCAGAGATTGAGATCCCGACGCCAAAGACGAGGCCGGTAAAGAGTGCGAATATCAGTTTCATTGGCTTCAGGCTCCAAACACGTGGCGTATCAGGTAAACGGTGATTGCAGCTGTCACCATGAAGGTCGGCACTGCCACTATCGAGCGCACGGAAAGACGCGACAAACCGCAAACACCGTGACCGGAGGTGCAACCGGATCCAAGGCTTGCGCCAAGTCCTACGATCACGCCACCGATGGCAATCATCAGGGGGCTGACGGGCACCGAAATTTCGGGCATTTGACCAGTGACCCAGAAGATCAGACCGGGTGACAGGATCATGCCTACAACCATCGCCGCGCGCCAAGAAAACTCCGAACTGTTTTCAGCAAAGACGAGGCCAGACATAATGCCAGTTGCGCCAAGGATCCGCCCCAAACCTAGCATAAGAAGGACAGCTCCAAGACCGATCAACGCTCCCCCGCCAAGGGATGCGAATGGCGTGAACAGTGTCTCCATCTCAGCAGTCCTCGCAGGTCTTAAGGCCAAGGATCGAATAGATCGGGCACATCTTCAGTGTTGATGTTGCGAGCATCACAACGCCGATCGCTGCCGCACCATATTTGAACAGCGGAGCCGCAGAAGGCGACAGACCGCTAAAAAAGGCAAGATAAAGCAAAACCACGCCTAACGCGGCGCGTAGAATACGGTCGATGGTTCCAACGTTGGTAGTCATGTTGTCCTCCTGGATTTAAGTTAACTACCAAGTATAAGTTATTGACCACCACTTCAGTGATATTGTCACCTAACGGTCAAAAAATGCGATCCTAATTAATCGCTTTCAGCAATAGCTCGCAAAGCAGGTTTGTCCGACAGTGTGATACGCCCACGCGATTGCACGATAAGGCCACGTTTTTGAAAATCATGCAGAACGCGAGAGATTACTTCGCGCGCAGTTCCAAGTTCGCTGGCGATCTCTTGATGTGTAGCTGCGATTTCTCTGTCACCACCCGCCAAGACCAACAGCCGTTCGGCAAGGCGCACATCAATCCGTCCGAAAGCGACATCGTCTACCACCCGCAACAGATCGATCAAGCGGCGCGAATATGCGGCGAACACAAACGATCGGAAAGCTGGTTCTTCAGCGACCAATCGATCGAACGACATCTTAGGTAATACCACCACATTGATGTCAGATTCTGCGATTCCTTCGGCGTTATATGCCTCTTCTGCCAACATGCAGGCAGTCGTCAGAACGCAGCTTTCTCCAGCATCGACGCGGTACAGAACAATATCGCGCCCATTGCCAGAGGTCTGTGAAACACGGATCGTTCCATCATAGAGAAAGATCAGACTGTCCGGCACATTTTCCGGTCCGAACACCTGATAACCCTTCTTGTGATTACGTATGAGAGCCACATCGAGAAGCCTGTCACGCACAAGTCGCGGCAAGGTCTTGGTCCCCTTGAACCGTTCTGTCCAGTCAATAGCATTCATTGGGTCCGACGCATCGGTGCGACGATACCCTCTTCAATCGGAGCAATCCGCGCCAGAAGCTCACTCTTGTTAGATGCAATATCCGCCAAAGTGAGATCATCTAGCACCGCCATAAAAGCCTTTGTCGCAGTTTGCAGCGCGCGTGAAAGCCTGCAGATCCCGATCAAGGGACAAGTATTCTTCGCCGGATTAAAGCACTCGACCAATTCAAGCGGACCTTCGGTCATGCGCACGACATCACCAATGACGATCTCTTCCGCAGGCCGCGCCAAACGGAACCCACCCCCACGTCCACGTATCGTTTCGAGATACCCCGCGCGTCCAAGTTCATGCACGATCTTTACTATATGAGGTCGTGCAAGCCCGTGCACGTGCACAACGTCGTCGACTTTGATGCGGTCCGGGGCTTTGAGGGCGGCAAGTTGAAGCGAACGCAGGGCATAATTGGAATAAGAAGTAAGTTTCATATGGTCCTCCACGATAAAACTTATATTTTGAGTACAAGTTATTTGCAAGTTCTGTGACCTTGTCACTGAACTGAGCCGCAAGTTTCTGGTATGCATCGGTCAAACGCAACGAACGGATCATTAAGATGACACTACTTTTGGGGGATATCGTTCCTGATTTCACGGCAGACTCAACCACTGGCCCAATCTCTTTCCATGATTGGATCGGCGGCGACTGGGCATTCTTCTTTAGCCATCCTGCGGACTTCACCCCTGTCTGTACCACCGAGATGGGTCGAACATCGCAGCTGAGCGCCGAGTTTACGAAGCGCGGCGTAAAGCCGATCGGACTAAGCACTGATACCGTTGAAGAGCACCTGAAGTGGATTGAAGACGTTAACGATACGCAGAAAACAACCCTACGGTTCCCAATTGTCGCTGATCCAGACCTCAAGATCGCCAAGCTCTATGAGATGATCCACCCTTCACAGTCCGAAACAGCCGCCGTGCGCTCTGTCTACATCATCGACAGCGACAAAAAGCTGCGCCTGACAATGACCTACCCGATGAATGTAGGTCGCAATTTTGATGAAATCCTGCGCGTCATTGATGCGCTTCAGACCGGTGACAAATTCGGGGTCGCAACACCTGCTGATTGGGTCCCGGGCGAAAAAGTAATTATCCCGCCCGCGGTCACAGATACTGACGCAAGCAAAGTATTTCCTCAAGGGTACGATACCATTCGCACCTACCTGCGCACCGTGCAACTCAAAGCCTAACCGTGTACCAAAATTGGAAAATCATGACTAAACTTACTGTACTTGCGACCTGCGCCGCGCTCATGCCCATCGCGGCCTTCGCCCAAGATACACCTGGCTCTCACTTTGTGGAAAACTGGGACATGGATCGAAACGGCGCTGTCTCTCTAGAGGAAATCATCGAACGGCGCGAAATCGTTTTTAACATGTTCGATAATGATCAGAATGGCGCTTTGGATGCAGTAGAATATGTTATTTTTGTTGAAACACGCGCAGCAGACATGGAAAACAATGCAGGTGGTCAAGGTAACGGCGGCGACCGCATGCAAGAAGGTCTGACCCTTGGTTTCAATGATACCAATGCTGACGGTAACGTGTCGAAAGACGAGTTCGTGTCAAACTCAGCCGCTTGGGTTGCCCAAATTGATCGCAATGGCGATGGTATGATTACATCAGACGATTTTGGCCCCCAAAGTAACTAAACAAAATACGGCCCACGCCTTTGGCGGAGGCCGCACACCTTTTGATAGAGGCTAACACCATGCTAGACGGCTTCACCGCAGAGACATTGGCGCGTATGCAATTCGCGTTCACCGTCTCGTTTCACATCATTTTTCCAGCCTTCTCAATTGGGTTGGCAAGCTATTTGGCCGTTCTGAATGGCTTATGGCTGCGGACAAAAGATGAAACGTACCTGACACTGTTCAACTATTGGAAAAAGATATTTGCCGTCGCCTTCGGTATGGGTGTCGTGTCAGGCATCGTGATGTCGTACCAGTTTGGAACGAACTGGTCGGTCTTTTCCGATAAGACGGGTCCGGTTCTTGGGCCGCTGATGGCCTACGAAGTTTTATCTGCATTCTTTCTCGAAGCGGGCTTTCTTGGGATCATGCTCTTTGGGCGGGAACGTGTGGGTGACAAGCTCCATATGTTTGCCACCACAATGGTCGCCTTCGGGACTTTGATGTCAGCGACCTGGATTCTGTCCGTGAACTCTTGGATGCAGACTCCTGCGGGATACAGTATCAACGAACTTGGCCAGTTTTATCCCGAGGACTGGTGGGCAATCGTGTTTAACCCATCCTTCCCCTACCGCTTGGTTCACATGGTGCTTGCTGCCTATCTGACTGTGGCACTTGTTGTTGGCGGCGTGGGTGGCTTGCACCTTTTGCGTAATCGCGAAGATGGACCCGCTCGCCGGATGTTTTCCATGGCGATGTGGATGCTGGTCGTCGTCACACCACTGCAAATTCTTGCGGGTGATTTCCACGGGATCAACACACTTGAACACCAGCCAGCCAAGGTCATGGCGATGGAAGGTCACTATGATAGCCATCCGCATGGTGCGCCGCTCATCCTGTTCGGGATCCCCAATCCAGAAGAAAAGCGGATCGACTATGCAATTCAGATTCCACAACTGTCCAGTTTGATCCTGAAACACGAATGGGGTGCCCCCCTCGACGGCCTGGACACGATCCCTGATGAAGATGAACCGCCTGTCGCAATCATCTTCTGGAGTTTTCGCATTATGGTTGGCCTCGGATTTGCGATGCTTGGACTTGGAGCATGGGGCTTGCTGCGCCGCGTCCGCGGACGCTTGTTTGAAGACAAGTGGCTGCACCGCGCCGCAATTCTAATGGGGCCGACGGGCTTCGTCGCAGTGCTTGCCGGATGGATTACCACCGAAGTCGGGCGTCAACCTTTTACTGTTTATGGCGTCTTGCGGACCTCAGACAGTCTTGCACCAGTCGCGGCTCCTGCGGTGGCTGCATCGCTGCTGGCATTTATCGTTGTCTACTTTTTCGTCTTTGGCGCTGGAACTTTCTATATCCTGCGTATGATGAACGCCCCGACCAGCAAGCCTGATCCCGACCTCAAAGATGGGCCAATTCGCACGGCGGGCATCAACCCGATCATGCAGACAGACCCTGATTCAATCCCGGGCAAATAAGGAGCCTTACGATGTTTGAACTTTCCTTTATCTGGGCTGGCATCATTGCATTTGCAGTCCTGACCTATGTCATCCTTGATGGCTTCGACCTTGGTGTGGGCATCTTATTCCCTCTCGCTGATGGTGAGAGGGAGAAATCCACGATGATGAACTCAATCGCTCCTATATGGGACGGTAACGAGACGTGGCTGGTGCTGGGGGGCGGCGGATTGTTCGCCGTTTTCCCGCTGGCTTATGCCATCATCATGCCCGCGCTCTACATGCCGATTATCTTGATGCTGCTGGCACTAATTTTTCGCGGCGTTGCTTTTGAATACCGGTGGCGAACGGAACGGTGGAAACCTGTTTGGGACGTTGCGTTTTTTGGTGGATCAATAGTTGCCGCCTTTATGCAAGGTATCGCACTTGGGGCTTTGGTGCAGGGCATAGAGATCACCGGCCGCGCTTACTCTGGCGGATGGTGGGATTGGCTGAGCCCGTTTTCAATCCTCACAGGACTAGCTGTTGTGGTTGGCTATGCTTTGCTTGGTGCCACATGGATCATTCTCAAAACCGAAGGTGATCTGCAGCGCAGAATGCAAGGCTACGCTTGGTGGCTTGGGGCGGCTACGCTCGGGTTCATTGGTGTCGTCAGCATTCTGACGCCGTTCCAAGATCCAGAATATTTCAACCGTTGGCTCAACCTGCCCGGCAGCATCTTTAGCGTCTTGATGCCTGGTGCTGTGCTTCTTGCCGCTTGGGCTTTGTTCACTGGCTTGAACGCGGGCAAAGACGGACAACCTTTTCTGGCGTCAATCAGCATCTTTGTGCTGTGTTTCATCGGCATCGGGATTAGTTTTTATCCCAACATTGTCCCGCCAAGCCTGACAATCGTTGATGCAGCTGCCCCTGACAAAAGCCTAAAATTTGCGCTGGTCGGAACGGTTGTTTTAGTGCCGATGATCTTGACCTACACCGCCTACGCCTACTGGGTGTTTCGTGGGAAAGTTGATCCAGAGGAGGGGTATCACTGATGCACTCACCGCTCCTCAAGAAGATTGGCTGGTTCGTCGCCTTATGGATCATGAGCGTTCTCGCACTAGGCATCGTGGCATACGCAATACGCTTGGCGATCATCCCTTAGGCGCACCACGCCAATTGACGCGTCAAAGTACAGGCCCGCTTGATACGGTGGGCCTGGCTATTCAACAGATGTTCCGAATACAGCTATAGCGAGACCTCAGACAGCAAAGGTCATTGCTTTTCCAGTTCGGCCAACCTCAGAGAAAGCGCCCGGAGCTATGATAATGCGCGGGGTCAATAGATAAGAAAAACACCCGGATCCGCGGCCGCGTCCTTTGCTCCTAGGATCAGGACTCATAATCAGAATATGACGATTGCGGAGAGGAAGACTGTTGGTGATCTGTCGTAGCGAGTTGCGACGCGGTGCCAATCTTTGAGCCTTCCGAATATTCTCTCGATACGGTTGCGTCGTTTGTAACGGCGCTTGTCGTATTTAACGGCCTTCTTGCGTGACTTGCGTCCGGGGATGCAGGGCTTTGTGCCCCTGTCTACAAGGGTTTCGCGGAACCAGTCAGCATCATATCCTCTG
>JAWUXS010000008.1:0-10170 GCA_034111185.1 Paracoccaceae bacterium
ACTTGGATTGCCGAAGGGCAGGGTGATCCACCTTCGACGGCCAAGTCCTACTTTGACGCAATGCCACAGGAATGGGCGTTAACAGCGGGTGACCAATACCCAGCAGCGATTGTGTCACCAGAGGTGGGCAGGAAGCGCGCGCTTGAGGCTTACAGCAACCGCGGCTTTTAGCGGATCGACCCTATAGATGCCGCTTTTACCCATGTTTTCGCCTGACAATCTGCGGTTGCCCTTGGGTAATGTCAGAATTATCCTAATCTGGTGAAACTAATGTGCTGGAATTACGTGACTTTGTCGTATCGCGAATTAATATTTGGTAAACAGCTGATAAATTTTCTGACGCTGACAATTGAATACAAGCAGGACGCATGATGATTTTGACAACGACTGAGGGGCAAACTGATCTGCCTCGCTACTTCTCTGCCGTTTTTGAAGTGATTAAGACGATGAAGCGCGGGCGGGTTGATATTTTTCTTCCTGATGGACGTCAATTTAGGGCCGAAGGCGCTGAAGCTGGGCAAGTTGGTGAAATTCATATCCACAACCCAGATGTTTTTGCGCGTACTATTCGCGACGGCGATATGGGATTTTGTGAGGCATACCTTGATGGGTGGTGGACGACGCCCGACCTTATGGTCTTCATGGACCTGATCCATGATGACGACGCCGAAGGCATCTACGATGGCTTCCCAGGACAAATGTTTGTCCGCGCCTACGAGCGGATGCGGTTCTGGATGCAATCGAATTCAAAAAAGCAGGCCCGCAAGAATATCAGCTACCATTACGATCTTGGGAATGACTTCTACGGTCTTTGGCTTGATGACACGATGACCTATTCATCGGCAAAGTTTGTAACAGGGCAAGAGAGTCTTGAGGCTGCACAAACTGAAAAATACAAAAGTATGGTTGACGAGATGGGCGTTCAGTCAGGTGACCATGTGCTCGAAATCGGGTGCGGTTGGGGTGGCTTTGCTGAATATGCAGCCAAGGAACGTGGCCTGCGCGTAACGTGTCTGACGATTAGCGAAGAGCAGTTCAAGTATGCTGTTGATCGCATCGAAAAGGCAGGTCTTTCCGACAAAGTTTCGTTCAAATTACAGGACTACCGCGACGAAAAAGGAACCTATGATGGAATCGCGAGCATCGAAATGTTCGAAGCCGTCGGTGAGCAGTATTGGCCTATCTATTTTGAAACGGTGCGTGAGCGGCTTAAGCCCGGCAAGAACGCGACTTTACAAATTATCACTGTCGCTGACAGGCGTTGGGACGTCTATAAACGTGGGCCCGATTTCATTCAAAAGTACATCTTCCCAGGTGGTATGCTGCCCAGTCCCACCGCTCTGCGTGAGGTTGCACAAGACGCCAATTTAAAGGTGAAAAAATCTATAGAATTTGGTGAAGGTTATAGCCAAACGCTTAGACGGTGGCATGAGACCTTCAACGAAAAGTGGGATCAAGTTGCTGAAATGGGCTTTGATGATCGCTTTCGCCGGATGTGGAACTTTTATCTCACCTCTTGTGCTGCGACCTTTCATAGCGGTAACTGCGATGTGACACAGATAACGTTGACCAGAACGAGTTAGCCCTAGTGGTGCTGAGGGCATTTTTAAAATAGAGGAACCTAGACTATGCCAACCGCAGGACGACTATTCGGCGCAATCACTTTTGGGATTTTAGCGTGGTGCGTAACCGCAGCAGCAACCCCGTATTTCATCGATGCACTTCCGCCAGAATTTTGGCAGCCGCTTTCTGTGGGCATAGGCATTTTTATTGGCTGGACAGTTGTTGGAAAACGCACAGGACTTGGTTATAGATCGGGCTTCGGTAACGGCATTACGGGTGCTGTCGTTGTTGGATTCTGGTTGCTTTTTGTCGTTGCGTTCGAGGAAATGATCGTCAAATCGATGCGTGGCAACTATGACGGCGTTGTCGATGCCCTCGTTGGTGTTTTCGAGTTGACGTTGGATTTTGGGATCCGTCTCGGGCAGCCAGAGGTTGGAGTGATCCTATTTGTCGGCGGTGTCATTGCTGCTTTGATCGCTGAGATTTTTGCTCAGCGGTATCCATAATTGGGACTGTTCATCTACGGCACCCTGATGGATACGACGATGCTGGAACGGATTGCCGGTGGTAATGTCTGTTCTGGCCAAGAGGCCAAGCTCGTGGATCATTGCGTTCTCAGGCAAGCCGACGAACCGTTTCCGTATCTAGTTAAATCAGCAGGCGCCGTGGCGACCGGACTATATTTCGATGCGCTAATGCCAATGCAAATGTTGCGGCTGGATGCATATGAAACGCCGTTCGGCTACTTCCGAGAGGACGTTACTCTGGAGGTTGATGGCCAGAGCAAACAAGGTTTTGCCTATTTCCCAGCCCCAACGGTTAAGGCGAGTGATGCACTTTGGGATATGAACGAATGGGATGCTTCCCATGGTGATTTGTCGCGCGAGATGGCCATTGAAATCGGAAGCTACACACCTCCGTTAAGTGGCGATGCATTGATCCAACAATGGGCTATGATTGCGCGTCGTGCTGCTGCTAGCTTACGGGCAAAGACTGACGCTGCGCCCGCAAATCTGCGATATGCTGCCGAAGTGGGCGATGTGGTGATATCCGAACGCGGCCCACTGCACGGGGCGTTCTTTAAATCAGGCGCGTTGCATCTTAAACATAAGACTTTCGCGAATAAGCGAACCGAGCCATTGGTGCGGGAATTTTTTGCTGGAACAGACGCAAGCATGTTGCTGCCGTATGATCCCGTCAGCGATATGGTTTTGTTGGTTGAGCAAATGCGCGTCGGGCCCTTGGTTCGCGGAGACGCAAACCCTTGGTCGCTTGAACCCATTGCGGGCATGATTGACGCGCTCGAAGAGCCAGAAGCCGCAGCTTTGCGCGAGGCAAAAGAAGAAGCAGGCCTTTCGGAAATCGCGCTTGAAAAGATGTTTTCGTTTTACGCGTCGCCCGGTAGCACAACTGACTATTTTTATTGTTTTTTGGGCCTTTGTAATATGCCGGATGTATCCACATATACGGGCGGTCTCGAAGAAGAATCCGAAGATTTAAGATTGCATGTATTGCCGTTTGACGACGCGATGGCATTGCTTGCAACTGGTGAAATAAATGCAGGTCCTTTGGTTGCGATGTTACTTTGGCTTGACCGCAATCGGTCACGGCTGCGTACAGGTTCTTGAGTTACGTAAAGTTCGGTCCTAAACAAGATTAACTCGCTTCGAAAGGCTGACCCCCATGCAGATGAATTCCGACCTTGCCGAAAGCATTGGCAATACCCCGCTGATCAAGTTGCGCGGTGCGTCCGAGGCAACTGGCTGTACCATTCTGGGCAAAGCAGAATTCATGAACCCGGGCCAATCCGTTAAGGATCGTGCCGCGTTGTTTATCATCAAAGATGCCATCGCCAATGGGACGCTAAAGCCTGGTGGAACAATCGTCGAAGGTACGGCTGGTAATACGGGCATTGGTCTTGCACTTGTTGGGGCATCGATGGGGTTTAAGACCGTCATCGTCATCCCTGAAACCCAATCGGAAGAGAAGAAGGAAATGCTTCGCCTTGCTGGGGCCGAATTGGTTCAGGTTCCAGCCGCACCTTACCGAAACCCAAACAATTTTGTCCGTTATTCCGAACGCTTGGCCAATGAACTTGCCCGCAATACGAACGAGGGCGTGATTTGGGCCAACCAGTTTGACAACACAGCCAATCGGCAAGCCCATGTTGAAACTACTGGTCCCGAAATTTGGGAACAGACGGACGGGAAGGTTGACGGCTTTATATGTGCTGTTGGGTCGGGCGGAACACTGGCTGGGGTCGCCCAAGTCTTGCAGCCAAAAGGCGTAAAGATCGGGATCGCTGATCCTGATGGCGCGTCCTTGCACAACTATTACACCAAAGGTGAACTTGCGATGTCCGAGGGGTCTTCGATTAACGAAGGCATTGGGCAAATCAGAATTACCAAGAACCTCGAAGGGCTAAAGCCTGACTATAGCTACAATATTCACGACGCCGAAGCACTTCCTATTGTTTTTGATGTTCTCGAAAACGAAGGACTATGCCTAGGCGGCTCCTCAGGTGTGAACATTGCGGGTGCGATGCGTCTCGCTAAGGATCTTGGTCCAGGCCACACGATTGTGACGATCCTTTGTGATTACGGCACCCGCTATCAATCAAAGTTGTTTAATCCGACATTCTTGCGTGAAAAAGGCCTGCCTGTCCCAAGTTGGTTGGATAAAGCAGCCGCTGTCCTACCAAATGTTTTTGAGTAGGCCTGATGCTAGGTAAACAAATAGCGTTCTTCAAATGGACGCTCGTGCTTTGTCTTTTTTCGTTTAGCTTTGGGGCCGCATTTGCCCAAGAGGTCACTCTCGAAGATGAAACAGTCGCTCTTATAACCGCGCCAGTCGTCGAGTCCGATGCACCTGACTATGAGAGCTGGAATGCAACGGCTGAACGCGCCGAAGCGATTATGCTGCGCGATGTTGCGTCCCGCTTTACTTTGACCCGTTTGCGCGTCGATCTTGTAAAATGGCGTGATGTATTCTCGGGGCAATTGGACAAAAACGAGCGTCGCCTGACAACGTTGTCCCAGCAGATCACAGCATTGGGAGAGGCTCCCGCTGATGGGGCCGAAGAGGTGCCATCAATTGCTTTGCGTCGTGCCGAACTCTCTACTCAGTTCGAGGAACTTTCTGCACCCCGTCAATTAGTGAACGAAGCCCATGCCCGCGTTGACGGCTTGATCCGTGAGACGGATCGTATGATGCGTGCGCGTCAAACGAGCGACCTGTTGGTACGCAGTGAAAGCCCGCTCAACCCAACACTTTGGTCGAGTGCCATTACGGATTTTGTGACTAGTTTCAGAGATCTAGGCGCCGAAGTTCTTGTTGCAGCACGTGCCGATGCGGCAAGTGGTGCACTGATCCGGAAGCTGCCCGTCGCACTTATTTACTTTGGCTTAGCATATTTCTTGATCCTTAGGGCCCGCAAATGGCTCACGTCTCGGCGTCTTGCCGCAGGTACAATTGCTGAAAATTCGCTGGCTGCGTTCGGGTTTAGCATTGGCCAATTGTCAGCCTCGCTGATCGGGCTCGTAGCTTTGACGTTTGCGATAGCTGCGCTTGACCTTCAGGGGGTGCGTAGCAGTTCTGTCGTAAGCTCTCTGCCGTCTGCGGGTGCTATCATTATCATTGGCACTTGGCTTGCAGCCCAATTTTTTCCAATCGCCCCTTTGTTTGGCCCACTAGGCTACGCTGAGGATACGCGCCAAAAGGCACGCCGCGCTTCCGTGGCTTTGGCTTGGGTAACTGGCCTTTGGCAACCGCTTGATGCGCTTTTTGAAAGCGGTGGAACTTCGCACGCAAGCAACGCAGTTTTGACCTTACCTGTCATTATTGTACTGGGCGTCCTGTTGTTCCGGTTGGGACGCCTGTTGCAATCGCCACCAGCTGATGACCTCCCTGATGAAGTATTTCAGCAAGGTCGCATTCGCCTCATCACAGGGCAGCTTTGCACGTTTGTGGCAATCGCCGCACCTGTTCTTGCTGCTATCGGATATGCCGCCGCAGCCGAGGCTTTGATCCTTCCAATGATTATGTCTCTCGCTGTTCTTGGGATCGTTGTTTACTTGCAAAAGATGGTGAACGACATCTACGGAATTTGGGCGAGGGCACGTGACCGTAAGTCTGAAACCTTGGTCCCAGTCCTTATCGGGTTTGGGTTACTTGCAGTCGCGATCCCTCTCTTGGCATTGATTTGGGGCGCCAGTGGTTCTGACCTGCTTGAGGTTTGGACACGTTTCCGCGAAGGCTTCTCAATCGGTGAAACCCGTTTGTCGCCTACAGACTTTATGACTTTCGTGTTAGTGTTCGTTGTGGGCTACATCCTTACACGTTTGATCCAAAACACATTGAAAAGCTCGGTCCTTCCGCGCACACGGCTTGATCTTGGTGGCCAAAATGCGGTTGTAGCAGGGTTTGGCTATGTCGGTATAGGATTGGCCGCAATCATCGCTGTCACAAGCGCTGGCATCGATCTTTCAAGTCTCGCTATTGTGGCTGGTGCGTTGTCTGTTGGTATTGGTTTTGGCCTTCAGAATATCGTTTCAAACTTTGTTTCAGGGATCATCTTGTTGATTGAACGCCCAGTAAGTGAAGGCGACTGGATCGAAGTCGGTGGCCAGATGGGTTATGTCAGAGATATCTCGGTCCGCTCAACACGGATTGAGACATTCGACCGTACCGACGTCATTATTCCCAATGCGGACTTAGTGAGTGGTCAGGTTACAAATTGGACGCGCGGGAACCTCGTTGGTCGCGTTATCGTGCCAATCGGCGTTGCGTATGGGTCTGATGTGGATAAGGTCACAGAGATTCTGCGTGAGATTGCAGAACAACATCCGATGGTCCTTATGACACCGCCACCATCCATTAACTTTAGCACATTCGGTGCAAGCTCTCTCGACTTTGAAATCCGCGCTATTCTGCGCGACGTGAATTATGTGCTAAGCACTAAATCTGAAATGAATTATGCGATAGCAAAACGTTTTGCCGAAGAAGGGATCGAAATCCCCTTTCCGCAACAAGACCTATGGCTGCGGAATCCAGAGACGTTACTTACGCCCAAGACCTGACGGGGGAATTTATGACCAAATTGCTTTTCCTTGAAGATGCATATTTACGCGAAGCGACTGTTGTCGTCGAAGCCATTACTGACGAAGGCGGCATCGTTCTTGATCAATCGCTATTTTATGCGACGTCTGGTGGACAGCCGGGCGATAGCGGTGCGCTCAGTTGGGCCAATGGCGAGATTGAGATCGCGACCGCGGTCAAAGGCGATGGTGGTAAGATTGTACTGGTTCCCGCCGAACCAAGTAGCCTACCAGCCCCCGGGACAACCGTGACGCAACAGATATCTTGGGACCGGCGCTTTCGTCATATGCGGGTTCATACTGCGCTGCATCTGCTATCGGTTGTCATTCCATTGCCCGTCACAGGCGGATCTATTGGTTCGGACAAAGGGCGTCTAGATTTCAATATGCCTGACGCGCTTGAGAATAAGACCGAGGTCCAAGAAACTTTGCAAAAGCTGATCGATTGCAATTTTGCCGTTCACGATGAATGGATTAGCGAAGAAGAACTTGAGGCAAATCCATCATTGGTTAAGACGATGTCAGTTGCGCCGCCGCGCTGCGCAGGGCGCATTAGGTTGGTCCGCATAGGCGAGGGCGCGAACACAGCCGACTTGCAACCCTGCGGTGGAACCCATGTCGCATTGACCCATGAGATTGGGCAGATAAGATTGGGCAAGATTGAAAAGAAGGGACGTCAAAACAGACGTGTCTATCTCCATCTCGAGGATTAAACATGCGTCGGTTTTCATCTATTATTTTCGCATCGTTTGCTTTGAGCAGCGCAGCCCAAGCGCAAGTATTCCAAAGCTGTACGAAGTCTGAGCAAGTCATTGTTGGCAAAGCACTGGCCGACTCCAAACGCTTGGCCCTTACTGCGGCAGCGAACGTTGGTGAAAACGCGATCTACGAAACATGGTTTGGTAAGTTCACGCCGCAAAATAGCGAATTGGTTCGCAGCAATTTGAAATCGATTGTATCCGCAATTCGGACGGGTTCTGTGACAGCCGTGTGTGATAGTGTTGGACCAGATGGATGCGAAGCGGGCACCTTTGCATGGGTTTACCCTGATGAGCCTTTCGAAGTGCACTTTTGCCCACCATTCTTTGAAATGCCCAGCATGACAGATTACCGACCAGGTGCTGCGAAGGATGAAAACGGAACCCGCGAGGGGACGGTTGTTCATGAAATCAGCCACTTTCAAAGGGCTGCCAGCACTGACGACAACTGTTATGCGCGCGATGTCTGCGCCGATATGGCCGTCCGTAGCCCACAAGACGCCGTCGAAAACGCTGATAGCTACCAGTATTTTGCCGAAGACGTCGGATACTTTTACGCCGCAGACCCCAAGGCGGATATCAACGCCTCAAGCCAAGAGGCTAACTAGATGCTTACATTTCGGCCCGTAGCTATGATCGCCTCCGCGTTCTGCCTCGCTTTGTCAGTGCTTTGGTTTGCGGATGTCAGTGCGTACACCGCTCTTTATGGGATCGAAGTAGGTGAAGGTGGTAATCAGCTTGGCAGGCGCGCCTCGCCGATCCTATTGGGGCTAGGGGTGCTGTTGTATCTGGCGCGTGACGAAGCACCTTCACCTCTGCGGCGTACCGTGTGCCTTGGCGCGGTCTTGATTTTTGCAGGCGTTGGTATGACCGGACTTATCGCGTACCAAAGCGGTGCTGCGAGCTATGCAATTCTTGTCGCTGCTTTGACTGAATTCGCAGTGGCTGCGGTTATGTATTCAGTCGCGCAAGACAGCTAGCTTTGTCCAAAGACGTCACGTTCCTTAGTTGCTTCAAGCATCTTTTCAGATTCTGGCAGACCTTCGCGTGAAAGCAAAATTGCGATCGGACGAAGGGCAGGGACATGGCTGCAAACAACCAGCAACATCACCATGATTGGCACCGATAAGAACATGCCTGGAATACCCCAGACAGCGCCCCAAAACGCGAGGCTGATGATGATACCGAATGATGATAGCCGCAGCGCGCGCCCCATCAACATCGGGTCAATGACGCTGCCGTTCGTAAACTGGATTGCGCCTGCAACAACAAAGATAATCGTCGTCGTTGTGGGGTCACCGTATTCGACATGCGCGACAAGCGCCAAAAGACCAGTTGCAATGATCGATCCGACGTTCGGTATGTAATTGAGTGCAAAGGTCATCACGCCAACCGCGACAGCAAGCTCAAGCCCAAAGAACCGTGCTAATACAAAGATCATGGCACCGGTAATTGCACTCACTGCTGTTTTAACGAGGAGGTAATAATTCACCCGTTGAATAATCGAGGTGATGATTTTGCCGATGCGCTCAGCCTGAGCAGGGTCGCCCACAAAATTCGTAAGCTTTGTAGCGAACCAAATCCGCTCAGCAAACAGAAAACCGACGAACAAAATGACCAGCACAGCGGCTTGCGTCACATCACCTGCGCCGCTAGCGGCAGTTCGAACATATGTGGCCAAATTCACGGATTGCATTGCATTTAGTACGGATGCCTCTGTGTCCTCACCCATCCACGCAAATAACGCGGCAACCGCCTCGGGTAGGCGGGCGGTGTAGTCCAGCGCAGTAAATAAAACCGTATTGATTTGGGACAGAAGGAATCCAGACAGCGTAAGCAGGCCTGTCGTAATCAGCGCTAATGCCAAGATGCTCGCGACAAAACTTGGGATCCGAAACGGGCCAAAACGTTGCCGTGCGATAAAGTTGATCACCGAGCTGGTTAAGCTAAACAAAATGATCGCTGAGGCCAACGAAATGAGTAAGAACCGTGCCTGTACTAATAAGAAAAGCACCACCGCAAAAGCAATGATAACCAGTGCGCCGGTTTGGATACGCATGAGGTCAACGCGGCCTTCAGGGCTGGTTGTTTTAAAGGATGGGCGCTGCAAGGTCATGGGATCTTTCCGTCGGGGACGCGACACTATGCGGCGGGCAGTAGATTATGACAAGAGAGCATGAATAAACATCGTGTTGAAGGTCTTGCAATCCGGTCTCAGTTGGCGCTAAACGTCCCGCAACGGATCGGTGGCCGAGTGGTCGAAGGCGCACGCTTGGAAAGCGTGTAGGCGGGAAACTGTCTCCAGGGTTCGAATCCCTGTCGATCCGCCAATTATTTGCGTAAGTCAATGTAATCATTGGATTATACTTTTGCCACGCATGGCTACCCGCCAAAGATCAGGCCGACCCCAAAATGCTTCAATATTCGGTTGGCCATAATAGTCACAAACTATCCATTGGATGTAATCCACTCAATTGTATAATCTATTTGAGTGTCATCTGGTGGGTTGGAAAAAGCCCTTGGCTTTGGAACGCATGACGGCACCAACGCAAACGGCATCGTCATCAACAGCGGAGTCGGTGTCGATGTTGGCGGGAAGCTGCCGTTCGCTGCAGGCGCGCGGTCTCAAGGGCGATCCAGCGAAAGCTGCCATTCATTGAGAGGTCGAAACCAAGAATGCTGCAATCAGTTAGACGGCATCGATTTCGGGCGCGAGCGCTATAAGACCGTCGTACTCGGTTCGCTTTCCTAGA
>JAWUXS010000009.1:0-116078 GCA_034111185.1 Paracoccaceae bacterium
CAGCTACTCTGGTTGGGCCGCAGCTGCGATCGGCTTTAGCCTTGGCAATGATCTGTTGATCGTTGTTGGCGCTTTGGTCGGCTCGTCGGGTGCAATCTTGTCGTACATCATGTGTAAGGCGATGAACCGGTCGTTCGTGTCGGTGTTCTTGGGCGGCTTTTGCGGCCCTGCAGGCGAACAGATGGCAGTTGAGGGGGAACAGATCGCAATCGACGCTGACGGTGGTGCAACGGCCCTGAACGAAGCTGACAGCGTTGTCATCATCCCGGGCTACGGCATGGCTGTGGCGCAAGCCCAATCGGCAGTGGCAGAGCTGACACGCAAGCTGCGTGCGCAAGGCAAGAACGTGCGCTTTGCAATCCACCCAGTTGCGGGTCGTTTGCCTGGTCACATGAACGTCCTGCTGGCCGAGGCAAAGGTGCCTTACGACATCGTCATGGAGATGGACGAGATCAACGACGACTTCCCAACAACGGACGTCGCCATTGTGATCGGCTCAAATGACATCGTGAACCCAGCGGCACAGGATGACCCAAACTCACCTATCGCGGGCATGCCGGTTCTTGAGTGCTGGAAGGCCAAACAGGTGTTTGTATCCAAGCGTGGTCAGGGTACCGGCTATTCGGGCATCGAAAACCCTCTGTTCTACAAAGAGAACACGCGCATGTTCTACGGTGATGCCAAGGCATCTTTGGATACGCTCCTTCCAAAGATCGACTGAACTTACCGTAATATTTTGACGAGGGGCCCTGCAGGAAACTGTGGGGCCTTTTCAATTTGCGTCATATTTTAATGGAGAAATCGGAACCGTTTACGGTTCATTGGGGAAACTCTGGGAAACAGATGTTCTATTCCCAATTGTGAGTTTTGTTATGTTGTTACAGATTTCTTACCCAAAATGCATTCCCGCAATAATTGTATCTGCCACGCTTTCAGGTTGCGGCCTGACAGATACTATTGCGCAGTACCAAAGCGCCAAAGATGCCGCTGCCGCAGCGCAAAAGTTTGCGGATATTTCAGCCATGCCCGGAACGTCATATGCCGCAATCCCAATCTCAGGATCAGCAACGTTCACTGGGAATGGGGTGGTGGAAATTGTCGCAACCCATGACAACCGATCCGTAATGCGCATCGTCGGTGATGCAGCCTTAACCGCAAACTTTGCACCATCTGATAATCAAGGTATCACAGGTGAACTGACCGATCTGCGCACGTTTGGACCTGTCTTCCCATCCGAAGACGCATCTGGCACAATCTATATCCGCGCAGGTGGCATTGGACTTGGCGACCCAAATACCGTCAGCGGCACGTATGACGGTAACTTTACCGCACAAGGCGATGAATATCAGGTCTCGGGCGATTATAACGGGCGTTTCCGTGGCACGCATGAAGGCTCAATTGAAAACGGGGCCGCGATCAGAGGGATTACAATCGGTGCCTTGTCTGGCGACGCATCGATGCAAGGCGAAGACAGTGGTGCATTTATCAGCACGATCCGCGTCGCTGCAGAAAATTAGCTTGGTTGGCCTAAGGCGCATCCTGCCATGCGCCAACAGCTAGGCCATCCAACGACCATTGATCAATTTGCCATCTAATCAGCCGCAGTGTCGGAAACCCGATATGCGCTGTCATACGGCGAACTTGCCTGTTGCGCCCCTCTGAGATCGTGATCTTGATCCACGTATCTGGAATCGACTTGCGATACCTGACTGGTGGGTCGCGATCCCAAATCTCGGGCGGCTGCTCAAGCGCAACTTTCGCGGGGCGGGTTGGCCCGTCTTTCAGTGTGACACCCGCGCGAAGTGGTGCCAAATCGGTGTCAGATGGTGCCCCTTCAACAAGCGCATAATAGACTTTCTCAAGCTTATGCTTAGGATTGCTGATCAACGCCTGAAGCTTTCCATCATCCGTCAGGATCATGAGACCCTCGCTGTCACGATCAAGCCTGCCTGCAGGATAGACATCCGGAACATCAACAAAGTCCGAAAGTGTGCGGCGTGGCGATGGACTGTGCAGGTCTGTAAACTGCGACAAGACATCAAATGGTTTATGAAGAAGAAGGGTGCGTGCCATGCGGCGTTTATGAGATTATTGAGCTACGACGTCCATCATCAAAATCAAAGTATATCCTGATGCG
Organism: Paracoccaceae bacterium; assembly: GCA_034111185.1. GTDB lineage: Bacteria > Pseudomonadota > Alphaproteobacteria > Rhodobacterales > Rhodobacteraceae > Yoonia. The sequence goes on from JAWUXS010000009.1 coordinate 2,138, forward strand.
GGGGGCAGCTGCAGATAAGGTTGGTTTTCAAAGGGTTGTCTGGATTTTTCTAGCATAAGGGCGCGTATTGCGTATCGTTGCATACCATCGTGTACATTTAACTTGTTGAAAATAAACAATTTAATTGTTTACAATGCGCGCATTGCCGTTACGACGTTAAGCAATCTAATTATACTGAGATTATAAATGTTACTTATTGCCGATCATCCGCTCCGTCATTCATTGGCGAATGAACTTCATGCGCGGCCTTTCTCGTCTGTAGCGGCACCCAGCCAAGCGATCTATCTTGCGATGAAACCTGCACATAGCGTCGTGTCACCTGACCGCGCTGCTGAAATGGCGCATCTTATCGCCCTTTTGGATAGCTTTGGTGCAGATCACCCGCAGCCAGACGCGACCCACTTTTCAGCGAAGATCGGGCAATACGCGCTGAAGTGGGAAAGCCACACAGAATTTGTGACGTTTACGATCTTTAATGAAAATCCCGTGGATAAGCCATTTGGCGCAAATGCGTTTTCGATTTTTCCAGATGAATGGTTGGCCGCTGCACCTGGTGCGCGGATCACCTCAGCGCTGATCAATGTCGAAGTTGCGGAATCAGATTTGGGCATTCGGGAAAAAGCCGCGGATTGGTTTGTGCCCGAAAGCCTTGCGATCAGCCGTGTGCTGGATGACGCGCTGGTTGTCGCTGCTGATTTTCGGATCGACCACAATAGCCACATGCGCTTTGCGGTCTTTGCGCGACCTGAAACTGGTAACCGTCGCATCGGCAGGGTGGTTCAACGCCTGTGCGAGATCGAGACATACAAAGCTATGGCGATGTTTGGCCTGACCACCGCCCGTGAAATGGGGCCGAACCTGACGTCGATCGATGCGCGGTTAACGCACCTGTTGTCTGATATGTCTGGTATCACGTCCGATCCTGCTGACGTATTGATGCGGTTGCTAGAAATCTCGACCGAGATTGAAAGCATCGGCGCAAATGCCGCTTACCGATTTGCAGCCACCCAAGCATATGAGAAGATTGTAAATCAGCGAATTGAGGTTTTGCGAGAGGAGAGTTTTCACGGCAGGCAGAGCTTTGGTGAATTCATGATGCGCCGCTTTGATCCAGCGATGCGGACTGTGAACGCTATGCAGCGTCGATTGGATGCTATGTCTGCACGTGCCTTACGCGCGGGCGAGCTGTTGCGCACACGTGTCGATGTCGCGCGCTCTGCGCAGAACCAAGCGTTGCTGACAAGCATGGACAAACGCGCAGACCAGCAATTGCGCCTGCAAAAAACGGTCGAGGGTATCTCGGTCGTGGCCATCAGCTACTACGCAGTGAACATCGCGCTGTATGTGCTTGGGCCATTTAGCGGGGCGTATGATCTTTCCAAAACGACAGTCGCCGCTTTGGTGACGCCCGTTGTTATTGCGTGCGTCTGCCTGATGGTCCGCCGCGTACATAAACACATGGAGTAGGGATCAAAGCCCGCGAATGCGTGGATCTAATGCGTCACGCAGACCGTCACCGATATAGTTCACGGACAGCACAGTCAGCGAAATACACAGACCCGGCCAAATCACCCGCTCAGGGAATGATGTCATCCGGTCAACGCTATCGAACAGGATCTTACCCCAAGTAGGAAAGTCTGATGGAAAGCCAAGGCCAAGGAATGACAGCGCACTTTCGGTGATAATCGCAGTGGCTAGGCCAAGGGCTGCGGAAACCATGATTGGCGACAGAACATTCGGCAGCAAATGCCGTGTGATCATACGGCGGGCAGGGGTGCCGATAGAACGGGCAGCCAGAACGAACTCACGCTCTTTCAGCGCAAGGACATCACCGCGCACAATACGGGCCGTTTGCATCCAGCTTGTAATGCCGATGCCAGCCACGATTAGCAGGAAGATACCGTTCTCCGGCCCAAAGGCCGCCCGCAATGTGTCGCGGAACAGCAGCATCATTACGAGTAGCAACGGCAAAATTGGCAGTGACAACATCAGATCGGTGAAACGCATCAAGATGCCGTCGAGTTTGCGGAAATAACCAGCAAGAACGCCAACAGTTGTACCAATCACCAGCGCAAGGATCATCGCCATCCAACCAACAGCAAGCGAGATTTGACCACCTTGCATGATGTTCGCCATGATGTCGCGACCAAGGTTATCAGTGCCCATAGGGTTTCCCCAATTGGTCTTAGCGTCTCCATCAAACAGCATCATGTAAATCGGACGCATGTCCTTGTTGCGGATATCCAGCTTGCCCGGATCAACGCCCCAAATCCACGGGCCAATCGTGCAGAACAACGTGATGAATATCAGGAACCACATGCCCCAAAATGCACCTTTGTGACTGCGGAACTGATCCCACACGTCAAACCACTGATTACGATCAGCTGGGTATTCTTTGGTCTCGGACACGGTACTAAGATCAGTCATAGCGGATCCTCGGATCAAGCAGGCCGTAGAGAATATCGGCGATAAGGTTCATCATGACGATCATCACGGCGATCAGGAATGTCAGTGTCATCACCATAGGAATATCACTGCCTTGAAGGGCGATGATCAGCAATTGGCCGATCCCGTTCACTTTGAAAACCTGTTCGGTGATGATGGCGCCACCAAAGATTGACGGAATGCCAAGCGCGATAACTGTGACCACTGGGATCATCGAATTACGCAGCACGTGGCGCATCACAACAACGCTTTCGGTCATGCCTTTTGCGCGGGCAGTCCTGACATAGTCTTGGCCCAAGTTATCAAGCATCGAGGCGCGCATGTAACGGCTGACCTGTGCAGTTGTCTGCAAGGCAAGCACCATAACCGGCATGATCATCTGCTTAAGCTGGAAAACAAATGTCTCCCACGAATTCACGATATGTGTGGTGTCATAGATCGACGGGAGCCAGCCTAGGTTCACAGAAAAGATCACGATGATCAAAACACCCGAAAAGAATGGCGGCACTGAAAAGCCAACCATTGATACAAACGTACCCACTTGGTCGAACACTGAATACTGACGGTACGCTGAGATAATTCCGATTGGCAGGGCGATCAAAACACCGACGATGTAGGACATGCCAACAACCCATGCTGTCTGTGGCAGACGCTCGGCAATTGTATCAAAGACAGGGCTGCGGGATTGGAAGCTGATGATACGTTGTTTGCCACCAGCCCAGTCGGTGCCGAAGGCTGCGTCAAACATGTACTGCGGCTCAACAACAAAGAACTGATATAGCCACAGACCAAAGCGGATGTACCACGGTTGGCCAAGGCCAAGCGCCTCGCGCATGCGTTGTTTGACTTCGTCTGGGATCGTCAACGGCATTGAGGCCATTGGATCACCGGGGGCCATTTCTAATAGAAGAAAGATCACCAAAGCGATGAACAAAAGCGTCGGGATCGACAGTAGCAATCTGCGGATTGTGTATGTCAGCATCAGGGTGGCGCCTTAGGTCAGTGCTTCATTGCATGGGGATAGAGGTGGGGGCAGATCGAAACCTGCCCCCAATCGTTTGGCTTACTCGCCGATACGGTACCAGTCAGCTGCGTTCCACAACTCTGAGTCCCATACATTCAGCTCAACGCCGCCAAGTGTGTTGGCGTGTGCTGAAAGACGACCACGGTGTACCAGTGGGATCATGCCACCCTCGGATACGATGATGTCGTTCAACTGACGTGAGATTGACGCACGTTCGTCTGCATCAGCAGTGCCACCCAACTGGGCGTGAAGCGCATCGTACTCTTCTGAACAGAAGCGGCTGATGTTCTCACCCTGCCACTGCGACGCAGGGCTTGGTGCTTTGTCGCAAAGACCGTTTGCAAGGTAAGACTGTGGGTCTGTACCGTTGAACGTGTTCGCGTACATTTGTACATCTGCATAGAACTTCTGGAATGTGTCAGGCGAACCTGCATCACCACCAAAGAACACAGAACCGTCGATGTTACGCAGTTCGGTTTCAACACCGATCTCGCTCCACCACTGCTTGATCAGGGCTTGGAAGTCCTGACGCACAGCGTTTGTTGATGTCTGGTACAACATTGACATCTTAACGCCGTCTGGTGTTTCGCGAACGCCGTCACCGTCTGTGTCAAGGTATCCAGCTTCGTCCAACATAGCGTTGGCGCCAGCAATGTCTTGTACGTCACAAGTCAGCGTGTCTGAGTTCACAGCAGCCGGTGCAGGCACCAAGTTACATGTGACCTTACCAGCCTGACCGTAGCCAACTTCGACCAACAAAGGACGGTCGATCGCGAGTGAAAGCGCAGTGTATACTGCTGGATCGCTCAAGAACGGGTGTGGGCGTACAACAGAACGGTCGTCAGCGCTAAGTGATGGATCAGGGTTCGTGTTGTTCAGCATGATACGCTCAACAAGTGGACCAAAACCAGCAACAGGCGTGCCAAGGCCGCCTTCTTCCATTGCTGCAACTACATCAGGTGCAAGCTGGAGGTTCCAAGCGTAATCAAACTCGCCTGTTTCCATGACAGCACGGCCAGCAGCAGTTGCGTCTCCGCCACCTTTGAACGTGACAGAAGCAAACGCAGGCTTGCCTTCAACACGGTAATTTTCGTTGGCAACCAACTGGATGACGTCGTTTGTGCGGAAGTCTGTGACGACATAAGCGCCTGTGCCGATTGGGCCAAAGTTCTGCTCAGTACACTCAGGTGCTTTTGCGCCCATGCAATCTGCGAACTGTGCGGCCTGAAGGATCGGGCTTTCGCCGCCAACAAATGGGCCGTACGGGAATGGCTTAGGGCTGTCGAATGTGACCGTAACAGTCAGATCGTCAACAACTTCAACGTTTGAAACGCCTTCGAATTTTGTGACCTGCGCACAGCCGCCTTCTGGGTCCATGCAGTAGTCAGCAGTGAACTTAACGTCGTTGGCAGTGAATGGTGTGCCATCTGACCACAAGATACCCGCAGTGATGTTCCATGTGATGGACATCAGGTCTTCGGATACGCCGCCGTTTGCGACTGTTGGTACTTCGTCAACCAACCAAGGGACCAATTCGCCGCTTGCGTTATAACGTGCAAGTGGTTCGATGATCAGGGAAGCTGACTCAACGTCCTTAGTACCACCTGAAAGGAACGGGTTCAGGATGGAAGGCGCCTGCCAATAAATGATCTTAACTTCGCCGTCGCGTCCGCGCTCGCCTTCGTGACCATCGGCATACGCCACTGGTGCGATGGCAAAGCTGGCTGCAGCGCCGAGCATTGCTGTCTTCATCTTCATGATATTTTCTCCTTGTTGGTGTTCGTATCGGTCACATGCCCTACGGTTAGGTCCGCAGTGTCATTGTGGAGGTGGCAGGCCACAAAGCGACCTGGCATGACTTCCCGGTAATCGGGGTCAATTCGTTTGCAGATGTCCATGACTGCGGGACACCTTGTGCAGAAATTACAGCCTTTCGGCGGGTTTGCTGGCGACGGGACATCACCTTGCAAGATCACGCGCTCTTTTGTTGTGGCAAGGGCGGGATCTGGTTCAGGTACCGCTGATAGCAATGCTTTTGTGTATGGGTGCAGCGGTTCCGCGAACAGCGCTTCTCGGTCAGCCAATTCAACAACCTTGCCCAGATACATCACTGCAACGCGGGTCGCGATGTGGCGGACCATCGACAGGTCGTGGCTAATAAACAGGTACGTCAGGCCGTACTTTTCTTGCAGATCTTCAAGAAGGTTCACGACCTGCGCTTGGATGGATACATCCAAGGCCGCAATCGGTTCGTCACAAACGATGAACTTTGGGTTCAGGGCAAGTGCGCGGGCGATACCGATTCGCTGGCGTTGACCACCAGAAAATGTATGCGGATAGCGGCGTGCAAAGCGGCGGTTCAGACCAACCGCGTCCATCAGTTCGCCGACTTTTTCCTTTTTTTGCGCGGTGTTTAGGTCGGTATGCTCATCCAAAGGTTCTTGGATAATAGCCTCAACCGTCATGCGCGGATTTAGGGATGCTTGCGGATCTTGAAACACCATCTGCATCTTTGGGCGCAAGGGGCGCAACTGGTTCTGCGGCGTTGATCCAATTTCATCGCCATCAATCTCAATCGTACCGCTGGTTATATCGTACAGACGCAGCACAGCGCGGCCGCATGTCGATTTACCGCAGCCAGACTCGCCCACAAGACCAAGTGTCTCGCCTTCCATTACATCAAACGACATACCGTCAACGGCTTTGACTTCGCCAACGCGACGTCGGAATAGACCCGCATAGATAGGAAAGTGCATCTTAAGATCACGCACCCTCACAAGGGGCTTTGGCGCAAAGTCTTTCATCTACAGACCTTCCGCATGGAAACATGCAACATCGTGATCTTCGCCCACATCATACCGGCGCGGGTTTTCGGCAGCACAGCGATCAAACGCTACATCGCAACGATCACGGAATGGGCAGGATGTCGGTGCCGCTGTCATAATAGGTGGCTGACCTTCGATAATCGTCAGGCGTTCTGCCCGTTCACCGGCAATCGACGGGATCGTTTTCAAAAGCGCGCGTGTGTAGGGATGGGCAGGGTTCTGAAACAGTTCTTTCACAGGGGCATGTTCAACAACTTGACCGCCGTACATCACCATCACGCGGTCAGCGATGCCTGCGATTACGCCTAGATCATGCGTGATCCAGATCATCGCCATGTTCAGTTTACCGCGAAGTTCTTTCATTAATTCAAGGATTTGCGCCTGAATGGTCACGTCCAGCGCTGTTGTCGGTTCATCCGCAATCAGCAACTTTGGATCACAAGCAAGTGCGATAGCGATCATCACGCGTTGCCGCATGCCGCCTGAAAACTGGTGTGGGTAGTCGTTCAAGCGATCTTTGGCAGATGGAATGCCCACCAGCTCAAGCAGTTCTTGCGAACGGGCAAGCGCCTGACGCTTGTTCATTCCCATATGCTTGCGCAGTGGTTCGCAAATCTGAAAACCAATTGTGTAAACGGGGTTCAGCGACGTCATTGGGTCTTGAAAGATAAAACCAATTTCGCCGCCGCGTACTGACCGCAGCTCCTTAGGATCAATCTTTAGTAGGTCTTTGCCACCAAACGTGACCGATCCTCCACGGATGTCTGCAGGTGGCGATGGCAGCAATCCAAGCAACGACATCATCGTCACAGACTTGCCTGATCCGCTTTCGCCAACAACGCCTAAAAGTTCACCAGGTTTCAAATCAAAGCTGACGTCATTGACGGCATGCACCTCGCCTGCGCGCGTCTTGAAAACTGTTTTCAGGTCCTGGACTTCCAGAACTGGCAGGGGCCCGTTGGGCATATAGAACCTCCCAAGTGGCTCAAAATGTTGATTTTTGTGCAAACATGCAAACTAACGTACGACTACGTTCATCAGTGACGGTAACACCAAAATTAGAACCCGCAACCTGATTCCTGTTTGCGATTACACGGCAATCCGGCAATGCTTAACAAAAGGGCGGTTATGTCAGATCGCTGAGCACTTTGTTTATATAAAGAAAAAAGGCCCCGCCCATGAAAATGTCTGCACGCGAAATTTTAGACCATTTGGTAAGTTTCCCCACGGTTAGCCGCGATAGCAACCTTGCTTTGATTGATTTCGTCGAATCCTACCTGAGTGATTTTGGCGTCGCATCGGTGCGCGTACCAAACGAAGACGGCAGCAAAGCATCGCTTTATGCACACATTGGTCCCGACGTCGCGGGCGGCGTTGTGCTGTCAGGCCATACCGATGTTGTTCCTGTCGACGGGCAGGCATGGGATACCGACCCATTTGTAGTTACCGAAAAGGACGGCAAACTATTCGGGCGCGGCACATGTGACATGAAGGGTTTCGACGCGTTGGCTTTGTCGGCTGTACCCTTGGCGCTCGAAAAAAGCATCAAGCGGCCACTGCAAATCGCGCTTAGCTATGACGAAGAGGTCGGCTGCATTGGTGCACCACCAATGATCGACCACATGCTAAGCCACGGCATGTCACGCGCCGACACGGTTCTTGTGGGCGAGCCTTCAATGATGCAGGTCGTGACGGGTCACAAAGGTGGATTTGGTTTTCAGTTGCATTTTCAGGGATTTGAGGTGCATTCCTCAATCGCATACAAAGGCGTGTCAGCAATCATGATGGCCGCAAAATTCATCGAATGGGCCAATCAGATGAACGCAGCCAGCGCTGCAGCAACGCCCAACACAATCAACGCGCAGTTCGATCCTCCTTATACCTCGCTCCATTTCGGTACGATAAAGGGCGGGACCGCGAACAACATCACCGCCAAGGACTGCTATGTCTCAATGGACGTGCGGCTGGTGCCGGGGGATGATCGCGACACGTGGAACAGCCTGATCTTGTCCAAACTGTCCGAGATCGAAGCAGAGATGAAAGCTGTCCAACCAACGGCTGCAATCACAGCAACCCCGTTCTTTGGCATCCCCGGATTGCGCCCCGAAGAAAATGGAGCGGCGGAACAACTTGCCCGTCGTTTGACAGGCGACAATGGCACACACGTCGTCAGCTACGGCACCGAGGCCGGACAGTTCCAAGACCGCGGCTATTCTGCGGTTGTCTGCGGCCCTGGCGACATAGCCCAAGCCCATCAACCGAACGAGTTCATTACAGTTGACCAATTCCAAAAAGGCGAAGCTTTCATCAAGCGCCTGATTGACGATCTCGCAGAATGACTTTTCCTTTCACCATGGACACCCCGCTTGAGCATGCGGGCGATTTGCCGAAATCGGCGGACGTCGTTGTCATCGGCGCGGGTATCATTGGCGTCATGTCCGCTTGGGAATTGGCCAAGACTGGGCTATCGGTTGTTTTGCTGGAAAAGGGCCGCGTTGCAGGCGAGCAGTCATCACGCAACTGGGGCTGGATCAGATCGCAAGGTCGCGACCCAGCAGAGTTGCCAATTATGGCTGACGCTGCAGCGATGTGGCGGCAAATGGTGGCGGATATTCCCGAAGACATTGGTTTGCGCCAAACTGGCGTTACATATCTTGCCGCGAAACCGGACGAGATTGGCCGCTATGAAGAATGGCTGCCATATGCCAAGGAACATGGGTTAGATAGTGAAATCCTTTCATCCGCCCAGACAGCTGAACTAATCCCCCTTGCCGCAACCCGTTGGGCTGGGGCACTTCACACCAAATCGGATATGAAGGCAGAGCCTTGGGTCGCATTGCCTGCGATAGCGCGTGCCGCAGTGCGGGCAAGCGTAACCATTATTGAAAATTGCGCCGTGCGCGGCTTAGACATCAGTGCTGGTCGCGTTTCTGGTGTGATCACCGAGGCGGGTAGTATTGCAACGTCGCAGGTCGTTTTGGCTGGCGGATCATGGTCACAGCTATTCCTGCGCCGCCACGGCATAACGATTCCGCAGTTATCTGTACGTGCGTCAGTGATGGCGACGGGGGCACTGCCTGAGGTCCACAGCGGTGGCGCTGTCGATGATCGGCTGGCATTCAGACGACGCGCCGATGGGGGCTACACGCTTGCGCCCTCAGGGTTTCACGAACTTTATGTCGGGCCAGATGCGTTTCGCGCAATGGGTGGATACACCACAGCACTTCTTGCTGATCCACTGGGCACACGATTGTTGCCAGCCGCCCCACGCGGCTTTCCCGATGGCTGGGGAACACAGCGCAAATGGGCCGATGATGAGGTCTCGCCTTTTGAAAAGATTCGCATTCTCAATCCCGCGCCAAACAAAGCGAAAGTCGCGAAAATGGCCCGAGACTTTGCGCAGACATTCCCATCACTGGGCGAGGTGACAATCAAAGCATCTTGGGCGGGCATGATCGACACGATGCCTGATGTTGTGCCAGTCGTTGATCGCGCACCCCTTGATGGGCTGACAATTGCCACCGGAATGTGCGGGCACGGATTTGGGATCGGCCCCGCGTTTGGGCGGATCGTCGCAAATATCGTGCGCGGCGATAATAGCCCCCATGACATCAGTCGCTTCCGTTTCGGGCGTTTCACTGACGGGTCAAAGCTTGTTTTGGGGCCAAACCTTTAGCACTGACTTGCACCTTGGTTTGGCATCGGTCAGTCTGGTGAAAATCCCACATAACACCGGAGCCACGTCATGCCAGTTAAGAACCGTTTCGCCGAATTGTTGCCTGAAATCACTGCTTGGCGTCGTGATTTGCACGAAAACCCCGAGATCTTGTTCGAAACGCACCGCACATCAGCCATGGTTGCCGAAAAGCTAGGCGAATTTGGGTGTGACGAAGTCACAACAGGCATTGGCCGGACTGGCGTTGTAGCTGTTATTAAAGGCAAAACGAACACATCCGGCAAAGTCATTGGCCTGCGTGCTGACATGGACGCACTCCCGATCCACGAGGCAACAGGGCTTGAGTATGCGTCAAAAACACCCAACGCGATGCACGCTTGCGGCCACGATGGTCACACAGCGATGCTGCTTGGTGCTGCGAAATACCTGTCCGAGACGCGCAATTTTGACGGCACAGTCGTACTCATTTTCCAACCCGCAGAAGAGGGCGGCGGTGGCGGTCGCGAAATGTGCGAAGACGGCATGATGGATCGCTGGGAAATTGACGAAGTTTATGGAATGCACAACTGGCCGGGCAAACCGATTGGCGCGTTTTCAATCCGCTCTGGCGCGTTCTTTGCAGCGACGGATCAGTTTGATATCGTGATCGAAGGCAAAGGTGGCCACGCCGCGAAACCACAAGAAACTGTGGATTCTACCCTTGTTGCCTCGCACGTCGTGCTGGCTTTGCAATCCATCGTGTCGCGCAACGCTGATCCGGTTGACCAAATTGTTGTGTCTGTCACCTCAATCGAGAGCTCTTCAAACGCTTACAACGTGATCGCCCAACGTGTTCACCTCAAAGGCACAGTGCGCACAATGTCCAAAGATATGCGGGCATTGGCCGAGTTGCGTTTGATCGCGATCTCAGAAAATGCAGCCGCCGCATTTGGTGCGGTGGCTGAGGTCACGTATCACCGCGGTTACCCCTCCATGGTGAACCACGAGGAACAGACCGAGTTTGCAGCCAAAGTGGCAACAGACGTGTCAGGCGCATGTGATGAGGCGCCAATCGTGATGGGTGGCGAAGACTTTGCATTCCTGCTTGAGGAACGCCCGGGTGCATATATCCTTGTGGGTAACGGCGATACGGCATCGGTACACCACCCAGAATATAACTTCAGCGACGAAGCAATCCCTGCTGGCTGCAGCTGGTGGGCCGAGATTGTTGAGCAGCGGATGCCAGCGGCCTAAACCCCGTATAAGATCATGTTCCAGAGGGGGGATACCCGCCCTCTGGTAAATCTTAACCGCCTGTGTGACTCATGTGGCGGGTGACTTGGCCGTCGACCTTCTGACGTGAATAGTCAAAGTCATGGCCCTTGGGTTTCAGCGCGATTGCTGCACGAATTGCGTCCTCAAGACGGGCATCGCCTTCGGTTGACCGCAACGGTCCACGCAGGTCTGAATGGCCTTCTTGGCCGAGGCACGTATAAATTTCACCCGTACAGGTGATCCGTACACGGTTGCAGCTTTCGCAGAAATTATGCGACAGCGGTGTGATAAAGCCGATCTTTTGACCATTCTCTAGCGCGACATAGCGGGCAGGGCCGCCTGTACGCTCGGGAATATCTGTAACGCCGCCGCGCTCTTCTAGGCGGGCACGTAGGTCCTTAAGGGACCAATATTGGCTAAACCGATCTTCGTTGCCGATGTCGCCCATTGGCATAACTTCGATAAACGTCAGGTCCATGTCCCGCTCTGCACACCAATCAGTCAGGGTGAAAAGCTCGTCTTCGTTAAACCCCTTCAGTGCCACGGTGTTAATCTTGACCCGCAAGCCAGCCTTTTGGGCGGCATCAATGCCGCGCAGAACCTGCGGCAGACGGCCCCAACGCGTGATGTCCGCGAATTTTTGTTCATCCAGCGTATCCAGCGATACGTTGATCCGCTTTACGCCAGCCGCAGCCAGATCAGCCGCATATTTCTCAAGCTGGCTACCATTTGTTGTGACTGTCAGCTCTTTCAGCGCACCAGTCTCAAGGTGGCGGGTCATGCCGCGGAAAAATGTCATGATATCGCGGCGCACAAGGGGCTCTCCGCCAGTGATCCGCAGTTTTTCCACACCCAAACGGATGAATGCCGTGCAAAGCCGGTCCAACTCCTCAAGCGTCAAAAGATCCTTCTTGGGTAAAAAGGTCATATTTTCGGACATGCAGTAGACGCAGCGGAAATCGCAGCGGTCTGTGACTGACAGGCGCAAATAGCTGATCGCGCGGGCAAATGGATCGATTAATGGGGTGCTCATGGACAGAACCTAAGCTTGCGCGGTGGCCTGCGCAAGGCGCACGAAGGGAGTTGCCAGAGCCGAATTTGCAACATACGGTTTTGTGATGAATTATGCTCTTATTATACCCGTATTAGCGCTGCCACTTTTGGTCGCATGCGACGAAAATATTTTCGCCGAGGTCGCAGCACCTGTGGCACCGGAAGAAGTTGTTGAAGTCGTCGAGGTCCAAGAAACGCTTGATCCAACACCACCACCGCCGCCACCACCAACAGCCCGTACGGTTGAGCAGTTTGACACCACCACAGCAGAAGATCGCGCCGAGGCAATCGCAGTCGAGCCTGAACCAGCAGGCGAGACACGGTTAGGATCGACAAATGTATCATTGGGGTCCGCCACAGATCCAGGAATTTGGCTTAAGACTGGCCTTGTGGATACTCTTGTGCCGGGGCGGGTTGAATATTCGGCCAACGGGAAATCTGTGAACCTAGAACTGCGCCCATCTGGCGGAGAAGCATCCGCAGCTAGCCAAATGAGCCTTGCCGCGATGCGTTTACTGGATATTCCGCTTACATCTTTGACAGATGTTGATGTGTACCAGCGGCCAGCAAGCAGCGTTGCCGCCGCTGATGATGGTAATAGCTAGTTATTCAGTTTGCTTGTGGCCTCTTTGACGGCCCATGGCTTCATCGTTGCTGCATGCGCCTCTAGGAATTCGATGGTGCGCGGGACGTCATGTTTCGACAGTTCGCGTAGCCACCAAGCCACTGATTTTTGGATGAACCAATCGTGGTCCGCAACATAGGTTGCAGCCCAGCCCAGAATGCGTTCGCGTGCAGCGATTTCCTCGGGCTTCGGGTGGTTCTGTTTTGTCCAAGGTAAGGTCATGACCAACGCGGCACGGCGTGCCCATTTGTCTTCCATCGTAACCCAAGTTTCGACGGTATCAAGGCGGGAAGGGTCAGCAATCAGGCGCTTTTGTCCAGCAATACAAACATGATCGGCTGTGGCCCAAGCATCAAAGCTAGGCACCCAGCTGACGATCAGTTCCCATGCAGCGGTATCATCAGGCCTGATCCGCGCTTGTGTCAAAAGCTTTGCAGCGGCGACACGACCCTCGTGGATATTCGTTTCCCAAAGGCCTGATGCCAAAGCTAGACGCTCTTCTAACGTGATTTCAGCGCGCCAACCTTTGACGGCCGCATCAATGTCAGGGTTGGCAACGCCTAGGTAGGGGCGATCTAGCTTATGATATGCGGCCATTTCGATGGCTTTTTGCGGGTCGCCGCCCAATTGGGCGATTGCGTCTTCTGGTGTCATTCGACGGTCACTGACTTTGCTAGGTTACGTGGTTGATCAACGTCCGTCCCCTTAGCGATTGCAGTGTGATAAGCCAACAGCTGTGCTGGAACAGCGTAGAGGATTGGGGCAAGGAAATCATCAATCTCAGGCATCTGAATGGTTTCCCATGTGCCTTCGCCTGCTTCCTCAATCCCTTTTTGATCACTGATCAACAGCACACGACCGCCGCGGGCCATGACTTCTTGCATGTTGGAAACTGTTTTTTCGAACAGGCTATCACGTGGCGCCATGACTATAACTGGAACATGTTCGTCGACCAAGGCGATTGGCCCGTGCTTAAGCTCACCAGATGCATAAGCCTCGGCATGGATGTAGCTGATTTCTTTTAATTTTAATGCACCTTCATGGGCCAGTGGATACATCGATCCGCGACCAAGAAACAAGATATCACGTGCCTCAGATAGGCTCCGCGCAATCTCCGCGCAACGCGTTTCGATCCCCAGCGACAGGTTAATCACACCGGGCATTGCACGTAATGCTGACAGCTTTTCTGAAATTTGCTCTTCAGTCAGCGTGCCACGTGCACGTGCCGCCTCAAGGGTAAGGATCGCAAGCGTTGTCAGCTGGCAAGTGAACGCTTTGGTTGACGCCACACCAATTTCTGCACCCGCCAAGATCGGCAGCGCTAGGTCGCTTTCGCGTGCGATTGATGACGTGTCCACGTTCACAACTGACACGATCTTGTCAGCTTTGCCCTTCATGTAGCGAAGTGCGGCCAATGTATCTGCAGTCTCGCCTGACTGTGAAACGAACAGCGCAACTGTGCCTTTCGTGACCGGAGGCTCGCGGTAGCGGAATTCAGACGCCACATCGATTTCCACTGGCATCTGGGCAATCTGCTCAAACCAATATTTTGCGACCATACAAGCGTAGAACGCAGTGCCACACGCGACCATTGTAATCCGCTCAACCTTTGCAAAATCAAGATCAGAGGCGGGCAGGGTGATCGCGTCGGCGTCAGCATTGATGTAATGGCTTAGCGCGCCTTGCAGCACGGTTGGCTGCTCGGCGATTTCTTTAGCCATAAAGTGCTTATGACCACCTTTGTCCATGTTCGCCGCATTGATCTGGATTTGCTTTACTTCGCGGTTCGCGATGTTGCCCGCAGCATCGATAATCTCAACGCTGTCGCGTGTGATAATCGCCCAGTCACCCTCTTCGAGGTAGGTGATCCGGTCTGTCATTGGCGCCAATGCAATCGCATCTGATCCAACAAAGTTTTCGCCATCGCCATGCCCAACTGCAAGTGGAGACCCTTTGCGTGCAGCAATCAGCAGGTCCTCTTCGCCGTCAAACAAGAAGCAAAGCGCATACGCGCCCTCAAGCCGAGCAATCGTTTGTTCTGCCGCATCGCGCGGCGACAAGCCTTGATCGCGGAAGTATTGCGCCAACAAGGCCACGGTCTCGGTGTCTGTATCGGTCTCGTAGCTGATGCCATTGTCGGCAAGAAACTTGCGCAGCTCGCGGAAATTTTCAATGATACCGTTGTGAACAACAGCAACGCCGCCAGCACGGTGTGGGTGGGCGTTGCCAACGTTTGGCGCGCCGTGTGTGGCCCAACGTGTGTGGCCGATACCTGATTTCCCCGCCAATGGTTCGTGCACCAAAAGGTCGGACAAGTTCACCAGCTTACCAATGGCGCGACGCCTGTTCAGCTTAAGGTCATTGATCGTTGCAATACCCGCACTGTCATAACCGCGGTATTCTAACCGTTTGAGGCTATCAACTAGGATAGGAGCTGCTTGGTTGTTGCTTAATACGCCAACAATTCCGCACATCTTTAGTGACCTTTCTGCACGCGGGCTTTCTTGGCCCGCAGCATATCAAATAGTTTCGTTCCAAATCCGAGTTTGTTCACCTGCTGTGCCCTGCCAAGGCCCAAAGCCCCTTCTGGTACGTCTTCGGTCACAACCGACCCACTTCCTGTGATTGCACCAGCACCTACGCTAACCGGGGCTACCAGCATTGTGCTTGAGCCAATGAATGCGTTGGCCCCAATGTTTGTGTGGTGCTTGAAAAACCCATCGTAATTGCAAGTTACAGTGCCAGCGCCAATGTTTGCCCGCTCACCAATTGTTGCATCACCAATATAAGTCAGGTGGTTAACCTTCGCGCCTTCAGCAAGTGTAGCATTTTTAATTTCTACAAAGTTACCGACCTTCGTGTTCTCGGCCAGCTCTGCACCGGGACGCAGGCGGGCAAAAGGCCCAACAATTGCGCCGCGTGATACATGGCAGCCCTCAAGGTGTGAGAACGCACGGATCGTAGCACCAGTTTCCACTGTCACGCCGGGTCCAAAGACCACGTTAGGTTCAATCATTGCATCGCGACCAATGGCGGTGTCGTGGGCGAAATACACAGTCTCGGGGGCGGTTAGCGTGACACCGTCCTCTAACGCAATCGCGCGGGCGCGGGTCTGGAATAGCGCCTCGGCGCCGGCCAGTTCAGCACGTGAATTTACACCAAGTGTTTCGCTCTCATCGCAACGCACAACAGTTGCAGACATGCCTTTGTTGCGGGCGATGCCGATGATGTCAGTCAGGTAGTATTCACCTGATGCATTCTCGTTATCAACTGCCGCAATAAGATCGAACAGGATATCTACTTTTGCAGCAATCACACCGCTATTACACAGTGTTATGGCGCGCTCTGCATCTGATGCGTCTTTGAACTCCACAATTTTTTCAAGGGCGTCACCATTTGTCACAAGACGCCCGTAACGCCCTGGATTTGCGGCTTCAAAGCCCAGCACGACCACATCGTTGTTTGCACGCGCTGCGATCATCGCCTCAAGCGTTTCGGGTTGGATAAATGGCGTATCGCCATAAAGAACAATTGCATCGCCGCTAAATCCGGCAAGCGCATCCTTGGCTTGTGCAACGGCATGTCCGGTGCCTAGCTGCTCTTCTTGTAAAACGACCTGAACGTCGGGGTCCCAATCTTGGGCTGCGGCCTTGACCAAATCCGCACCGTGACCCGCCACAACAACAGTCTTTTCAGGTGCAAGCGACCCACCAGACTTCATCGCGTGAACCAACATTGGCGCACCAGCAATTGGGTGCAAAACTTTCGGAAGGTCGGAATTCATCCGCGTGCCCATTCCGGCCCCGAGAATAATTAGCGCTATGGTCATAAATTTTCGCCCATCAAACTTTTCTTTGGTCTTCTATCCGTTCATGGCGTTTTCACAAGGGTAGGGGCTTCACATCAGTTTACACCGCGTTACAGAGGTGGAGTAATGAGGAGAACGTCATGCGTACTGTGATCTTTGATCTTGATGGCACTTTGGCCGACACAAGTGGTGACCTGCTGGCCGCCGCGAACCATTGCTTTCGCGGGCTTGGGCTGGATGACTTGCTGGCATCGGACGATAAAGGGACCGCCCTTAAAGGTGGACGCGCCATGCTGCGCCTTGGGTTTTCACGTGTGAATGGCTACGGCGAAGACGAAGTTGACCGGCAGTATCCGATCCTTTTAGCCGCTTACGGTGCTGAAATTAACAACCATTCATTCATGTATCCTGGTGCGATGGACGCAGTCACAGCCCTAAAAGATGCAGGCTATGCCGTTGGTATTGCAACTAATAAGCCAGAAGGGCTGGCAGAGACATTGATGGTTAGCCTTGGGGTGCGGCATGAATTTGCGTCACTCGTTGGTGCCGACACGCTGCCAGTGCGCAAGCCAGACCCCGAGCACTTGTTTGAAGCCGTGCGCCGCGCGGGCGGCGACCCTGACCGCTGCATCCTGATTGGCGACACAGCAACAGACCGCGATACGTCCGCAGCCGCAGGCGTGCCGTCGATCCTTGTGACGTTTGGACCAGGTGATGACGACGTGCGCGATCTTAGGCCTGAAGGCTTGATCGATCACTTTGATGAGCTGTTGGCAGAAGTCCGCCGTCTTATCGGATAAGCTGAAAA
This sequence comes from Paracoccaceae bacterium, assembly GCA_034111185.1. GTDB lineage: Bacteria > Pseudomonadota > Alphaproteobacteria > Rhodobacterales > Rhodobacteraceae > Yoonia. The sequence goes on from JAWUXS010000009.1 coordinate 19,656, forward strand.
TATGGATCAGGGAAACCGAACCCATAGTTTCAGGCATTGACTTGGGTCACGCGGCCTAGTCAACCTGCCGCTATGACAGAGATATTCACCGGAACGTTCACACAACAAGAAGCCATCCCTGACGCAGGGATCACAGCCGCGATGCATGTGATGCAGCACGGACGCTTGCACCGCTACAATACCGCTGAAGGCGAAATCGCCGAAACGGCCCTGCTCGAGGAAGAATACGCAGCCTACACAGGTGCCAAGTTCTGCCTTGCTGTGGCCTCAGGCGGCTATGCGATGGCAACGGCGCTTCGGGCTTGTGGAATTGGTCACGGCGAGAATGTTCTGACAAATGCCTTTACGCTCGCACCTGTCCCTGGTGCGATTGCTGCTGTTGGTGCTGTTCCTGTATTTGTCGGCGTTACCGAGGATTTGGTGATAGATCTTGATGATCTCGCAAGCAAACTTGATCAGGCGCGGGTTCTGATGCTGTCGCATATGCGTGGCCATATCTGTGACATGGACCGTCTTATGGCGATGTGTGATTCCGCTGGTGTCATCGTGATCGAAGATTGCGCGCACACGATGGGCGCTGCGTGGAATGGCACGCCTTCTGGTCGTTGGGGGAAATTCGGATGTTATTCGACCCAGACCTATAAGCACATCAATTCGGGCGAAGGCGGCTTGCTGATTTCTGATGACGCCGAGGGGATGGCCCGCGCGATCATGCTGTCCGGCAGCTATATGCTGTTTGAAAAGCACCGTGCCGCACCACCGCCCGAGACTTTTGCGCAAATTAAGTACGAGACACCCAATATTTCAGGCCGCATGGATAACATGCGCGCCGCGATTTTGCGCCCACAATTGGCTGATCTTGATACACAATGTACCCGTTGGAACGACCGCTACCGCGTTCTTGAGGACGGATTGCGCGATGTGCCCGGCCTGACCTTGCCGCACCGCCCTGACGCTGAACGTTTTGTAGCGTCGTCATTTCAACTTCTATTGCTAGATTGGGCACCTGATGGCGTCGCCGAAGTCCTTGACCGGTGCAAAGCCCGCGGTGTTGAGCTGAAATGGTTTGGCGGCGCAGAGCCTGCGGGCTTTACGAGCCGCTACGACAGTTGGCGCTATGCCCCGTCTTTGCCGATGCCCGCGTCAGACCGCATATTGGCTGGGATCGTCGATATGCGCCTGCCTTTGACATTCTCGCTTGAGGATTGCGCGTTGATTGCACGGATTATCAAGACCGAGGTCAGTGCCGTTTGGCAATCTCAGGCCAAGTAATCAAACCTCTGCTAACGCTAAATAGTGCCCCACTAGATCGCAATCGCGTGCGTCTGGTTGCAGCGTTTCATTGCCGTCCCAAATAATAGACAGCGCCACGCGCACTGCGGCCCATTGCAGTATCCGCTGTGATGAACAGCCCAGTGCTTGCGCCCATGCACCCGCTAGACGCTTTGCGCGATCCACATCTCGGTAAAGCGGTTGCGCCCCGACCGGATTGCGGAACATGTTTGATGGCTCATAGGCTGCTTCGCCCATCACTCCTTTTGCATCAATCGCAAGCGGCCCGCGCGGGGTAAGGATGACGTTGTCGTGGTGAAAGTCGCCATGCAGCGGCTGCATCGGGCCTTGTGTGTCTAGCAGCCAACGGGCCAGCGTCTTGGCGCGGTCGAAATCAACACACCATTGCTGAGGGAAATCGGCGGCGTATTCCACATCAAACAGGCTTGCGGCATCGTCATACACAGTGCGAATAGCTGAAATTTGCGCAGGTAAGGCCTGATGAAGCGCCAATCCGCATGCAATCATATGGTTGGTCGCCGTGTCATCATCGCCCGCACGGGAAATGTCGCCAACTTCGTGCCCGTCCAGCCATTCCATCAGCGCGACGCCTTTGTCGCACGCATAGATCGCGGCGCAGCCGTTACCTTTGGCGGCTTGCATCAAATCAAAGCCAGCAGCTTCGTCCTTGGGATCGCGGTTATTGTAGACCTTTAGTGCTGCTGCACTGCCATCGGCACGGATAACGCGCCATACATTTGCAATTTGCGTGGTTGCCACATGCCGATCCAGCGAAAGGCGATGCTGAATTAGGACATCGTTTGGTATGATCATATCAGTGAGCATAAGAAGTGGACCATGCCTTAGCAATTGCAGGTCTGATACATTCACAAGCGTCATTGTCACTTGACGCGACACGCTGCGCGGTTCTAAATGAACAAGCGTTCAATAAATCAGGAGCCCTGCAATGTTTCTCTCTTCTATGACGTTTGATCTTGGTGAGGATGTGAACGCGCTGCGCGATATGGTGCACGCTTGGGCGCAAGAACGTGTAAAGCCTCTCGCTTCCAGTATTGACGCTGATAATATCTTTCCGCCGGAACTTTGGACCGAAATGGGCGAGCTTGGCCTATTGGGTGTCACAGTTGACGAAGCATACGGTGGGGCCGGAATGTCGTACCTCGCGCATACGGTCGCAGTAGAAGAGATCGCACGCGCCAGCGCCTCGGTCAGTTTGTCCTACGGTGCACACTCAAACCTATGTGTGAACCAGATCAAACTGAACGGCACCGAAGACCAAAAGCGCAAGTATCTGCCGCGTTTGCTTTCTGGCGAACATGTCGGCGCATTAGCCATGTCCGAGGCTGGTGCAGGATCTGACGTTGTTTCAATGTCTTTGCGTGCGGAAAAGCGGAATGATCATTTCCGCCTGACAGGTAACAAATACTGGATCACCAACGGCCCAGACGCGGATACGCTTGTAGTTTATGGCAAGACGGACGCAGACGCAGGGTCAAAGGGCATCACGGCGTTCTTGATTGAAAAAGAGATGGTTGGTTTCTCAACTAGCCCGCATTTCGACAAGCTAGGGATGCGTGGATCAAACACAGCCGAGCTGATCTTTGACGATGTCCAAGTCCCGTTTGAAAATATTCTAGGTGAAGAGGGCAAAGGCGTCCGGGTCCTGATGTCTGGTCTTGATTATGAACGTGTCGTCCTTGCGGGTATTGGCCTTGGCATTATGGCCGCCTGTCTGGACGAGGTGATGCCATATGTGGCCACCCGCAAACAATTCGGCCAGCCGATTGGCAACTTTCAACTGATGCAGGGCAAGATTGCGGATATGTACACCGCGATGAACTCTGCCCGCGCATATGTGTATGAGGTCGCAAAGGCCTGTGATCGCGGCACTGTGACCCGCCAAGATGCGGCTGCATGTTGTTTATACGCGTCTGAAGAGGCGATGAAGCAGGCACACCAAGCGGTTCAAGCCCTTGGTGGTGCTGGCTTCTTGAACGACGCGCCGGTTGCCCGCTTGTTCCGTGACGCAAAGCTGATGGAAATTGGTGCTGGAACATCCGAAATACGCCGCATGCTCATTGGACGCGAGTTGATGGGGGCAATGGCATGAGCCGCCGCGTCTGGTTTCTCCCCGTTGCGATCCTGATTGCACTTGCGGCCTACCTAGGGCTGCGCAGCGGGCAACCATTGACCGAAACCGAAGCGATTACATTCTATGCAGGACAATATGTGAACGATTTTGCGGGAACGCGCGACCATTGCGCGGCGACGCCATCCCAACGCGATGGCATTTGGATCGAAGTCGTCTGCATCGCCCCTGACAAAACGGGCGTGATCTTCCTTGTGGCACCAAACGGCCAGCTATCCAGCTCAATCCTGATAAGGGATCCAAGCGCATGAACAGTTCCACACCGCGCGCCGACCATATGGCAGCCCTTGCCGAAGTCGCATCAGCCGCAACCGCCGCAGCACAAGGTGGGGGTGAGAAATCACGTACCCGCCATATCGGCCGCGGTAAGATGCTGCCGCGCGACCGTGTAGCAGGTTTGCTGGACGCAGGATCGCCGTTCCTTGAGGTAGGTGCGACAGCCGCACACGGCATGTATGATGGTGCTGCCCCATGTGCAGGCGTTATCGCAGGTGTCGGGCGTGTGCATGGCCAAGACGTGATGGTCGTCTGTAATGATGCCACGGTCAAAGGCGGCACCTATTATCCGATGACGGTCAAAAAGCACCTGCGCGCACAAGAGATTGCAGAAAGCTGCCACCTTCCTTGTGTCTATCTGGTGGATTCCGGCGGGGCCAACCTGCCGAACCAAGACGACGTGTTTCCAGACCGCGACCACTTTGGCCGGATTTTTTATAACCAAGCACAGATGTCAGCCAAAGGCATCCCGCAGATCGCTGTCGTCATGGGGTCGTGTACTGCTGGCGGTGCGTACGTGCCCGCGATGGCAGATGTGTCCATTATCGTCAAAGAACAGGGCACGATATTTCTTGCTGGCCCACCGCTGGTTAAGGCCGCCACTGGCGAAGTCGTCTCGGCCGAGGCGCTGGGCGGTGGTGACGTGCATACACGGCTATCCGGCGTTGCGGATTACTTGGCCGAAGATGACAGTCACGCGCTTGCCCTCGCACGGCAAGCAATCGCGTCTTGCGCCCTTTCGCCCAAGAACGAGGCGAAGCGCCAAACCCCCGCATTACCCAAGCTAGATCCAGACACATTGTTTGACGTGGTGCCCGCTGATCTGCGGACGCCTTACGATATCCGCGAAGTGATCCGCCGGATCGTCGACAACTCGGCCTTTGATGAGTTCAAAGCCCGCTTTGGTGAAACCCTTGTCACAGGCTTTGCCCATATCGACGGCTGGCCATGTGGGATCATTGCCAACAACGGCGTGCTTTTCTCGGAAGCGGCGCAAAAGGGTGCGCATTTCATTGAGCTGTGCAGCCAACGCAAAATTCCGCTTATCTTTTTGCAAAACATCACCGGCTTTATGGTCGGCCAAAAATACGAGAACGAAGGCATCGCCCGCCACGGCGCTAAGATGGTGACAGCGGTCGCCACCACAAAGGTCCCAAAAATTACGATGGTTGTTGGTGGCTCGTTCGGCGCAGGTAACTACGGAATGGGTGGGCGTGCGTATAGCCCCGACTTTATGTGGTCTTGGCCCACGTCTCGGATTTCCGTGATGGGCGGTGAACAAGCCGCAGGTGTGCTTGCTACTGTTAAACGTGATGCGATTGAACGGGCAGGCGGCACATGGACCGCCGAAGAAGAAACTGCATTCAAACAGCCAACCATTGATATGTTCGCTGAACAATCCCATCCGCTATATGCATCGGCCCGCCTATGGGATGATGGGATCATCGATCCGCGTAAATCCCGCGAGGTCCTCGCACTTTCGCTCGCGGCAAGTATGAACCGTGAAATAGAAGAGACACGCTTTGGCGTGTTCCGCATGTGATCCGCCTTACACCAATCAGTTTTGTCTACTCGGTGCTTCTTGTGGGGGGATTGATCCAAGCCTCGTATTGGATTGCACCTGTGCGAAACTTGTCCGACGGCGGCTGCCAGATTGATTACGTCTATGACGGGGACACCGTGGCACTGGACTGCGGACAAGACGTGGAAACGGCGCGGCTTGTTGGTTTTGACACAGCCGAGGTTCGCGATGCAGGCTGCCCGGCCGAAAGTGCGCATGGGAACGCTGCAAAAGAGCGGTTGCGGGCTTTGGTGAGCCAAGGCACCGTAACCATGTCGGGGGACGCGCATGACAAATACGGTCGCCTGCTTGTTTCGCTTTATGTGGATGACGTTGATGTGGGCGACACGTTGATCGCCGAGGGTTTGGCTGTGTCCTACCGTGGTGGGCAACGGATCAATTGGTGCGCAAGGCTAGGGGCCGCGTGATGACAAGGAATACTGCCATGTTTGACAAAATACTGATCGCCAATCGGGGCGAGATCGCGTGCCGGATTATGCGCTCTGCCAAAGCGCTGGGCGTGCAGACAGTTGCTGTCTACTCGGACGCGGATGCAAACGCACTGCATGTTAAGATGGCGGATGAGGCCGTGCGCCTTGGGCCAGCCCCTGTAGCCGATAGCTACCTTCGCGCGGACCTGATTATTCAGGCAGCCCTTGATACAGGCGCACAGGCAATCCATCCCGGTTATGGGTTTTTGTCCGAAAACCCCGAGTTTGTTGAGGCGATCACAAAGGCAGGCCTTATCTTTATCGGACCGTCCGCTGATGCGATCCGCGCAATGGGCCTCAAAGACGCGGCCAAGGCCCTGATGCAAGACGCAGGCGTCCCAATTGTGCCGGGCTACCACGGTGAGGCACAAGACGATGCCACTTTGGCCAAGCAAGCCGCCCAAATCGGTTATCCCGTCTTGATCAAGGCCGTTGCTGGTGGCGGCGGCAAAGGTATGCGGCTGGTGGATAAAGCCGAAGACTTCCAAGAACACCTCACCTCAGCCCGCTCCGAGGCTAAGACCGCCTTTGGCAATGACCGTGTCCTGATTGAGAAATATATCATCTGTCCGCGCCATATCGAGGTGCAGGTATTCGGCGACGGCACAGACGCCGTGCATTTGTTTGAACGTGACTGCTCGCTTCAACGGCGCCACCAAAAGGTGATCGAAGAAGCCCCAGCACCTGGAATGACGGCAGAAGTGCGCAAAGCTATGGGTGACGCGGCTGTAAAAGCTGCGACTGCAATCGGTTATGCTGGGGCAGGAACAATTGAGTTTATCGTGGATGGGGCGGGTGGCCTGCGCACGGATGGCTTTTGGTTCATGGAAATGAACACACGCCTCCAAGTCGAACACCCAGTGACCGAAGCTATAACAGGTGTAGACCTTGTCGCATGGCAGCTTCACGTCGCTGCGGGTGGGCGGATACCACTAGCCCAAGACCAGCTAAGCATCACAGGGCATGCGTTTGAGGCACGGTTGTACGCCGAGGATGTCGCAGCAGGTTTTCTGCCTGCCACCGGAACACTAAACCATCTGCAATTCGCTGGATCTGCACGAATTGATAGTGGCGTTGTCACAGGGGATGAGATTTCGCCTTGGTACGACCCGATGATTGCTAAAGTCACAACACATGGGGATAGCCGCGCGGCTGCCCTCTCAGCACTTTCTCAGGCGCTGGGCGATACGCAGGTTGCAGGAACCACAACAAACCTTGGTTTTCTACGTAGGCTTGCGGACCATGCAGGGTTTCAGGCTGGCGGCGTCGATACAGGCTTTATCGCGGAACACGCCGACACGCTGATGTGCCTATCCCCTGTAGAGGCCAGTACCCTTGCCGCTGGTGCGTTTGTGGCTAGCGGTTTGAACCTTGGTAGCGATCCTATGCGTGGCTTTACCCTTTGGGCACCGCAGCGCCAAGAGATGTCTCTGACCTATGGGGATGACACCTATAGCTGTCTGATAACTGCTGTTGGGCCTGATATGGCGCAAATTGCTGTCATGGATGAAACTGTGACCCTTCAGCGTAGGGCAGGGAAATGGTGGGTAGACGGCATAGCCATGCCTGCCTCTCATCTCCATGGTGACTATGTGACCTTGTTTGGCGCTGATCCAATGACATTTGGGATTGTTGACCCACTCGCCCGAACAAGTGCGGGCCAAGCCGGTGACCAAATCCTTGCCCCTATGCCGGGTCTTGTGATGCAGCTGAACGTCGCAATGGGTGACATCGTTACTGAGGGCGCGCGCCTTGCGGTGCTTGAGGCGATGAAGATGGAGCATGTGCTGACAGCGCCATGTGACGGTAAAGTAATTGGTGTGTTCGCCGCCGCAGGGGACCAAGTCACCGCAGGAATGACACTTATACAATTGGAGCCTACATCATGATCCGTTTGCACCATTGCCACCAAACCCGTTCAATGCGCAGCTTATGGCTGCTGCACGAGTTGGGAATTCCGTTTGAACTGACTGTGCATGGATTTGGCAAAGACCTGCGCACGGACGCCTATATGCAGATCAACCCGATTGGGCGGGTGCCCGCGCTTGAGTACAATGACACTGTGATCTGTGAAAGCGGCGCAATCGCCGAGTTTCTGTGTGAGACATTTCCCGACAAAGGCCTAGGCCGTGCGCTGGGCACACCCGAACGGGCAAAGTTCCTTGATTGGGTGCATTACGTCGAGACGATCAGCCAACATGCCGCTGCACTCACCCAACAGCATATCGCGTTGTATGATGATGCAATGCGTTCCCCCGTAGTGATGAAGCTTGAAGCAAAGAGGCTCGCTAAATGCCTAGAGGTGGTAGACACAGCTTTGGCACAACAGGACTATCTGTTGCCAAGTGGGTTTAGTGCCGCTGACATTGGCGTAGGGCAGGCGGTCTATATGGCCCAACACTTTGTAAGGCTTGATGGGTACACCAATCTAACGGTGTGGTTTGCCCGTCTGAATGCACGCCCCGCATACCAAGCATCGCTACCCCCAGTAGGCGAAGGGCTATATGCCAAGGACTTTTATGCGCCATGGACATAACACCGAAAGCCACAGGTTGCCGATGACACATGTAACCATACATGAGGTTGGACCAAGAGACGGCCTTCAGAATGAAAAAGGCGTGATTGGCGTGGTCGATAAGGTTGCCTTGATTGATCTTTTGTCCACCAGTGGGCTAACGGACATCGAAGTGGGCTCATTCGTCAGCCCCAAGTGGGTGCCGCAAATGGCCAACACCGACGCTGTCTTGCGCGAAATGAAACAGGTTGCTGGCTGCCGCTATGCATTACTTGTGCCAAATATGCGGGGGTGGGACGGCTTTGCACCCTTTATCGGCGGGCCATATGAAATCGCAGTGTTCATCTCGGCTAGCGAAGGCTTTAGCCAAGCGAACCTTAATTGCTCAGTCGCTGAAAGCGTTGAACGGCTTAAGCCCGTTGTCGCTGCGGCACTTGAGGCGGGCGTGCCAATCCGTGGATATGTATCATGTGTCGCAGTATGCCCGTTCGACGGACCAACTGACCCGCAAGCCGTTGTGCAGGCCGTGGGATTGCTGCGTGACCTCGCGCGGATGCAAATATCGCTTGGTGATACGATAGGGACAGGTACACCGAAACAGATTGAAACGATGTTGAAGGCGGTGATCCAAGATACAGCCGCCGATCAGCTAGCCGGACATTTCCACGACACCAGTGGGCAAGCCCTTAACAATATAGGTGTCGCCCTTGATGTAGGTGTGCGCCACTTTGATAGTGCCGTTGGTGGGTTAGGCGGATGTCCTTATGCGCCGGGTGCACCGGGGAACGTCGCGACCGAAGCTGTTCTGACCTATGTTGAGAACCGTGGATTTCAAACGGGTGTTGATCCCGCAATTATTGCGCAGGCCGCTGCTATGGCCAAACAGATGCGAGGGACCTGATATGTCACTGATCCGTATTGAGACTGACACTAGGGGGGTAGCTACGCTGACCCTCGCACGGCCAGAAAAACATAACGCGCTATCGGGCGAGATGATCGTCGAAATCACACAAGCCGCCATAGCGCTGGGCGCTGATCCGGCCGTGCGTGTCGTGATCCTTGCCGCAGACGGCCCAACGTTCTGTGCTGGTGGTGATCTTGGCTGGATGCGCGCACAGGTCGATGCCACGCCTGACGTTCGCGTGGTTGAGGCCCGTAAACTCGCAACAATGCTTCAAACATTAAATACATTACCAAAACCGCTGATCGGGCGGGTGCAAGGCAATGCTTTGGGCGGCGGTGTGGGCATGGCCTGCGTCTGTGACATTGCAATTTCCGTTGAGACAGCCAAGTTTGGCCTCACAGAAACCAAGCTGGGGCTGATTCCCGCAACCATCGGACCCTATGTCGTGGCCCGCATGGGCGAGGGAAAGGCGCGCCGCGTCTTTATGTCGTCGCGAATCTTTGCAGCCCCTGAGGCGCAAGAGCTTGGCATCGTTGCTAAACTGGTCACAACCGATACCCTTGATGCGGCGATTGAGGCCGAAGTCGCGCCCTACCTGATTTGCGCCCCTGGTGCGGTCGCAGATGCGAAGGCTTTGGCCCGTGCGCTGGGCCCCCAGATCGATGATGCCCTGCTAGATAAGACCGTTGCCGCCCTTATGGCGCGCTGGGCCGACCCCGAAGGCGCAGAGGGAATCGCTGCGTTTTTGGACAAGCGGTCACCACCTTGGCGGAATGACAATTGAAAACCTGTCAAATTCGCACGTATTTTCCCGTCAACATTGCCGGTCTCCCCGTTGACCCCCCCGTTACCGAGGGGTAAGTGTCTGTCAGCCAAAAGGGCGGGGTTTGATCCCCTCGCTGATAGGGACCCGTTACTAGGGAAAGGACCACCCCTTGGAATTTAACGTCACTGAATACCTACCGATCCTGATTTTTCTGGGGCTAGCCATCGCCTTGGGTGCTATCTTGATCCTTGCCGCCGCCATTGTGGCTGTGCGCAACCCCGATCCCGAAAAAGTATCCGCCTACGAATGTGGCTTTAACGCCTTTGACGATGCGCGGATGAAATTTGATGTGCGGTTTTACCTCGTCTCAATCCTTTTCATCATCTTCGACCTTGAGGTGGCATTCCTGTTCCCTTGGGCCGTTGCGTTTAAAGATATCTCCATGACCGGCTTTTGGTCGATGATGGTCTTCTTAGGCGTGTTGACGATTGGCTTTGCTTACGAATGGAAGAAAGGGGCACTCGAATGGGAGTGATGACCGGAACCCAAGTGGGCGCTGACAAAGAACACGGCACCCAATTGTTGAACGCGGAATTGCAGGACAAGGGTTTCCTTGTGACCAGCACCGCCGACATGATCAACTGGGCCCGCACAGGATCGCTACACTGGATGACCTTTGGTCTGGCCTGTTGCGCGGTTGAGATGATGCACACCTCCATGCCGCGCTATGACCTTGAACGGTTTGGCACAGCACCACGTGCGTCCCCACGTCAGTCAGACCTGATGATCGTGGCTGGTACGCTGACCAACAAAATGGCCCCGGCTTTGCGCAAGGTCTATGACCAGATGCCAGAGCCACGCTATGTGATCTCAATGGGATCATGTGCAAATGGCGGCGGCTACTATCACTACAGCTATTCAGTTGTACGTGGTTGTGACCGCATCGTACCCGTCGACGTATATGTCCCGGGTTGCCCGCCAACTGCCGAAGCCCTGCTTTATGGTATCCTCCAGCTCCAGCGGAAAATCCGTCGGACTGGCACGATCATTCGTTAAAGGACGCATTTATGACCGAAGCCTTGCAAGAACTCGGCCAACACATCGAACTGAAGCGCAGCGATTGCGTGCTCTCATGGGAAGTTGTCCATGATGAGCTGACGATCACTGTCGCTTTGTCGAATATCGTGGGATTTGTTGATTTCCTCAAAACGGACGGCGCATGCCAGTTCAATAGCCTCGTGGATATCACGGCTGTTGACTACCCTAGCCGTGCCAAGCGTTTTGACGTGATCTACCACTTCTTGTCGATGTATCAGAACCACCGCGTGCGCATCCGCACGTTGGTCCGCGAAGAAGACATGGTGCCGTCAATCATCGACGTGCACCCGTCTGCCAACTGGTTCGAGCGCGAGATTTTCGACATGTTCGGTCTGCTGTTCTCAGGTCACCCAGACCTGCGCCGCATCCTGACCGACTACGGCTTCCGCGGTTACCCACTGCGCAAAGACTTCCCGACAACCGGTTACACCGAAGTCCGTTATGACGAAGTGCAAAAGCGCGTTGTCTATGAGCCGGTTTCACTAGTCCAAGAATACCGTCAGTTCGATTTCATGTCCCCATGGGAAGGCGCGCAATACGTCATGCCGGGCGACGAGAAAGCGAAAGAGGGGGCGAAGTGATGGAATATTTTGCCGAGCTATCCTTATTGCTGGTTGCAACGATTTTGGGTGTAAACAGTGAATTTTTTAAAAATGCAAGATTTGGGAAGGCAGCGCTCTATCCTGTCGAAGTTACTGAATCAAAAGCACACTTTCAGCGCTTTATCGTTGATGTAACAGCTATGGATGCAAGATCATGATGGACGGCGATATCCGCACCAGCACTTATGACGACGGGTCCACTGATGCAGTGACCGGCGAGCAGAAGATCCGTAACTTCAACATCAACTTTGGCCCCCAGCACCCTGCGGCCCACGGCGTTCTGCGTCTGGTGCTTGAGCTGGACGGCGAAATTGTTGAGCGTTGCGATCCGCATATCGGCCTGCTGCATCGTGGCACTGAAAAGCTGATGGAAAGCCGGACGTATCTGCAGAATCTGCCGTACCTCGATCGGCTTGATTACGTGGCACCAATGAACCAAGAGCATGCTTGGTGTTTGGCTATTGAAAAGCTGACAGGCACCGAAGTGCCGCGTCGCGCCTCGCTGATCCGCGTGCTGTATTCCGAGATTGGCCGTATCTTAAGCCACATCTTGAACGTGACGACACAGGCCATGGATGTTGGTGCTTTGACACCGCCGCTTTGGGGCTTTGAAGAGCGCGAAAAACTAATGGTCTTTTATGAACGTGCTTGTGGTGCACGTCTGCACGCGGCCTACTTTCGTCCGGGCGGTGTTCACCAAGATTTGCCCGCCGATCTGATCGAAGACATCGACACATGGGCGGTTGAATTTCCGAAGGTTCTTAACGATATCGACGGCCTTTTGACTGAGAACCGCATCTTTAAGCAGCGTAACGCTGATATTGGTGTTGTGACAGAACAAGACATCCAAGACTGGGGTTTCTCAGGTGTGATGGTCCGTGGTTCCGGCCTTGCTTGGGATCTGCGCCGCGCACAGCCGTACGAATGCTACGACGAATTTGAATTCCAAATTCCTGTTGGCAAAAACGGTGACTGCTACGACCGTTATCTCTGCCGCATGGAAGAAATGCGCCAGTCCGTATCGATCATCCGCCAAGCCTGTGAAAAGCTCCGTAATGAGCCGGGCGATGTGATGGCACGCGGTAAGATGACGCCACCAACACGCGGTGAGATGAAGACTTCGATGGAAGCACTGATCCACCACTTCAAACTTTACACCGAAGGTTTCCACGTACCAGCCGGCGAAGTTTACGCCGCGGTTGAGGCACCTAAAGGCGAGTTTGGTGTGTTCCTTGTGGCTGATGGGTCGAACAAACCATACCGCGTTAAGTTGCGCGCGCCGGGGTATCTGCATTTGCAGGCGATGGATTACCTTGCAAAAGGTCACCAGCTTGCGGACGTGGCGGCCATCATCGGCACCATGGACGTCGTTTTCGGAGAGATTGACCGTTGATCCGCGCAGCAGCCCTTATCGCATTGATTGCGCTGGCGGGCTGCGTCGAGCCTGCGGTAGATCAGTCACCTGAAACGCCTGTCGTAGATGAGGTCGCTCTTATCTACACAGCTCTGACACCAGAGCTAGGCATCGGTCTACGCCAAGCAAAGGGACGTTTTGACGCCCTTGATGACGGACAAATCGACCAGCTTATGTTTAGCGTTTTGCGCACAGTTGGCTGCCGTATCTCAAACGTACCCGAGGAACTCGCGGCCCAATACAGCGTCTTTGGTTTCTCTGCATACCGCAGCGTGCGCTTGCCTGTTGCCGACTACGAAGCATGGGCTTCTGAGGACCCGCGGAACGCAGCGATCTGGTCTGATCACAAAAACAGTGTAGGTCGCGAACTTCAGCAACGCGCTGGACGCAGTGGTGCACAATCCACGTTCTTTACTGACGAACCTGGTGGTGTTGTGATCGGTTTGTCAGACTGCGCCCCAAGTAGTGGAACTTGACCCGTATGTTAGACCTGATTTTAGTATCGAACAGCTTATCCAAAGGACTGCCAAAATGATGAATACACCATTTCGCGCGCTCATAACTGTATCTGCTCTTGCTGCATTGTCAGCCTGTTCCGCCGTAAGCGATGCCCCATCGGCACCTGCAACCCAGCAACTCTCTGCGAAAGAGCGCTTTATCCGCGCCATCGAAGGGCAGGGCTGTGTGCTAAGTGTTGATAACATCGGTGTCATCTTGGCCAACGCTTCTATTACTGCGGACGACATGCGCCGCATCGTCCCCGAGCTTGAGGCCGCAGGCCAAGCCGAAATTGCCAATGACGGCGAAATCCGCATCTTGTCGGATAACTGTATCTAATGCTTGCGACGGGTTTCTTACCCTTCGTGCTGTTTCCCATCGTTGGGACCCAGCTACCACCCCTTGCCATTTTCGCCACGATCACCGCTGGCGTATTACTGACCGGAATGAACTGATGCTGCGCAGACTTTACAAAGACCAGCCCGAGACTTTTGCCTTTACACTGGCGAACCAAAAATGGGCCGAGGCGCAGATCACCAAGTACCCCGAGGGGCGGCAAGCCTCTGCGATCATCCCACTGCTTTGGCGCGCCCAAGAGCAAGAAGGCTGGCTAACACGCCCAGCGATCGAATATGTGGCTGGCATGCTTGACCTTGCCTTTATCCGGGCGCTTGAGGTGGCATCATTCTACTTCATGTTCCAGCTTCAACCTGTTGGATCTGTTGCGCATATTCAGGTTTGCGGCACGCTGTCTTGCATGATCTGTGGCGCAGAAGACCTGATTAGCGTTTGCAAAGACAAGATCGCTGCGAACGCACATGACCTGTCAGCAGATGGCAAGTTTTCATGGGAAGAGGTCGAATGTCTTGGTTCATGCGCGAACGCGCCAATGGCCCAGATCGGCAAAGACTACTACGAAGACCTGACGGCAGCGCGCATGGGCGAGATCATCGACGAATTGGCCGCCGGCAAAGTGCCGACACCTGGTCCGCAGAATGGCCGCTACGCAGCCGAGCCGCTGAAAGGTCTGACAACGCTGAAGGACTACGACAGCGGTAAAACACAATATAACGCAAGCGTTCAGCTGGCGACGGACATTGGCGACACCGTCAAGCGGATCGATGGTACCGAAGTTCCATTGCTCGCACCTTGGAAAGGTGGCCCAACAGCCAAGACGACGACCGCTAAGCCAGCCGCGAAGAAAGCCGCAGCAAAGCCTGCTGCAGCGAAAGCCGCGGCAAAGGCAAAAGTTGCTGCTCCAGCTAAGGCACCAGCCAAAGCTGCACCTAAGGCCGCTGCGGCACTTGCTACAACGGCAGCTACCGCCGAAAAGAAGCCACGCACAATGACCGCGCCACGTAAATCTGGTGCGGATGATCTTAAGCTGATCAGCGGCGTCGGCCCCAAGCTTGAAATCGTTTTGAACGAAATTGGATTCTGGCACTTTGATCAGGTTTCAAAATGGACAGCGACCGAAATTGCATGGGTCGACAGCCGTTTGAAATTCAAAGGCCGGATCGAGCGTGACAACTGGGTCGATCAAGCAACGGAATTGGCCAAAAAGTAGCACGCAGCCAGTGAGGGGAAAGTGGTTACCGTTTTCTCTTATCAAATGGTGCAAAAATCGTTTAACAGTGCACTGCGGCAAAGCTGGTTGGGGGAAATCAACGGGCCGGATCGCGCGCAACAGGACTTAAGGTTCGTCTAAAACGGACATCCTGAGGGAGACTAGAAGAATGAATGAATCAAAACCTCTGAACAAAGGCATCATCGCGATCGCTGCATTGTTCGGCTTGATCGCTGCGATTGTTGCATTTGCAATGTTCGCGTTTAAATTTTTTGGCGCACTGATCATCGGCATCATCGTCGCAATCGTTGTCGCTATCATCTTGATGATGGGCTGGCGTGACGAAGACACCGGCAGCACAAGCTCTGGTTCAGCAAGCTCTGGTTCAGCAAGCTCTGGTGATGCAAACACTGGTTCTTCAAGTGCGACATCTGCAAGTGGCTCAGGTGCGTCTGCATCAACGGCAACACCAACCGCCGCGATGAACAGCGCAAGCACGTCAGCAACAACTTCAGCCGCTGCAACGCCAGCCGCTGTTGCCGCTGCACCGTCTGCCGCTGCCGCGAAACCCAAAGCCGCTGCCAAGCCTAAAGCTACCGCAAAGCCAAAAGCTACTGCTAAGCCCGCTGTCGCAAAAGCTGCTGCGAAGCCTGCTGCTGCAAAAGCCGCCGCGAAGCCCGCCGCCGCAAAAGCTGCTACGAAGCCTGCTGCTGCAAAAGCTGCCGCGAAGCCTGCTGCTGCAAAAGCCGCTGCGAAGCCTGCTGCGAAAGCAGCAACTGGTAACACCAAAGGCGCATCGACTGCTAAGCCAGTCGCCGCTGACGGTAAGCCTGAGATGCTGACGAAGGCCCGCGCCGGTGGCGCAAACGACCTTAAGCAAATCAAAGGTGTTGGACCAAAGATGGAAGGAATGCTCAATACAATGGGCGTATTCCACTTTGATCAGGTTGCAAGCTGGCGCAAGAAGGAAGTCGAATGGGTTGATGACAACCTTGAAGGTTTCAAAGGCCGCGTAAGCCGTGACGAATGGGTAAAACAGGCTAAGTTGCTTGCTAAGGGCAAAGAGACCGAGTTCTCCAAGAAAGTTAAGAAGGGCAGTGTTTACTAAACGCTGACAAAGATGACGCAAACTGGCAAAACATCAGCGGCCAAAAGAGGTCAGCGCGTAGCGGTGACAATGGCGGCCACTGGTGTTTTCTGGATTGCGGCAACGTACATCGGGCAAGAAGATGGATGGTCCTTACGGACACGTGCGCTTTTTGACCTTGCAGCGCTCGCCGGTTTCGGGTTTGCGCTGTGGCAGACATTCCAACTTTGGCGCGCGCGCCAGAACGACGACAAAGGCTAGGTACATGTTGAAAGATCAAGACCGGATTTTTACCAACCTCTATGGCATGCATGACCGTACCCTAAAGGGTGCGCAAACGCGTGGGCATTGGGATGGCACCGCCGCGATCATCAAAAAGGGCCGTGGCTGGATCGTTGACGAGATGAAAGCCTCTGGCCTGCGTGGCCGTGGTGGTGCGGGCTTCCCGACTGGTCTTAAGTGGTCATTCATGCCCAAGGAAAGCGACGGTCGCCCGTCCTATCTTGTTGTGAACGCCGACGAATCCGAGCCGGGCACATGTAAAGACCGCGAGATCATGCGCCACGATCCGCACACGCTGATCGAAGGCTGTTTGATCGCGTCTTTCGCGATGAATGCCAACGCCTGTTACATCTACATTCGCGGCGAATACATCCGCGAAAAAGAAGCGCTGCAAGCCGCAATTGACGAAGCATATGCTGCTGGTCTTGTTGGTAAGAACGCAGCCAAGTCCGGTTGGGACTTTGAGATTTATCTGCACCACGGTGCGGGCGCTTATATCTGTGGCGAAGAAACTGCATTGCTCGAGAGCCTTGAGGGCAAAAAAGGCATGCCGCGAATGAAGCCACCTTTTCCTGCGGGTGCTGGCCTTTACGGCTGCCCGACCACAGTGAACAACGTGGAATCAATCGCTGCTGTACCAACAATCTTGCGGCGCGGTGGTAGCTGGTTCTCAAGCATCGGTCGTCCGAACAACGCAGGCACCAAGCTTTTTGCGATCTCTGGTCACGTCAACAATCCATGTGTTGTCGAAGAAGAGATGGGCATCAGCTTTGAAGAGCTGATCGAAAAGCATTGTGGCGGTATTCGCGGCGGCTGGGACAACCTGAAAGCAGTTATTCCTGGTGGTTCTTCGGTGCCAAACGTACGTGGTGAAGATATGCGCGATGCGATTATGGATTTTGATGGCCTCAAAGATAAAGGCTCATCGTTGGGTACGGCTGCGGTTATCGTTATGGATCAATCCACCGATATGATCAAAGCGATCTGGCGTTTGTCAAAGTTCTATAAGCACGAAAGCTGTGGCCAGTGTACACCTTGTCGCGAAGGCACAGGCTGGATGATGCGCGTGATGGAGCGTTTGGTGCGTGGCGATGCAGATCCTGCTGAAATCGATATGCTTTTTGATGTTACCAAACAGGTCGAAGGCCACACAATTTGTGCGCTTGGTGATGCGGCCGCTTGGCCAATTCAGGCTTTGATCCGCAACTTCCGTGGCGAGATCGAAGACCGCATTAAGCACAAGCGCGGCTCAATCGCAGCCGAATAAGAAATGGTGCGGGGCATGCATCTGGCCGAACTTAACGTTGGCCGACTTGTTGCCCCGACCGATGATCCCCGTGTGGCGGATTTTATGAATAACCTTGATCGGATTAACGGCTTGGGCAAACGCATGCCCGGCTTTGTTTGGATGATGGAGGGTTCAGGCGAGCCTGGAACTGGCAATACCGCAGCCAAGATCGACGGTGATCCGCTTTATGTGTCGAACATGACAGTCTGGATAGACGCGGCCTCGCTTGGGGATTTTGTCTGGAACACGGTGCACCGCCAGTTTTACGACCGCAAAGCCGAATGGTTTGAGGCAATGCGCGAAATGCATTTTGTCATGTGGTGGATCCCAGAAGGGCACAAGCCGACATTGGACGAAGCTCTTGAAAAGCTAGCGCACCGCAAAGCCCACGGCGACAGTGATATCGCATTCGGCTGGGACTGGCTGAAAGAGAACGAAACCCACAAGAACCGCACCTGGTCCGGCATCGCTTGAACATGTATCTTGCTGAATTCAACTTTGGCACATTGCGTTATCCTTGGGATGATCCACGTCTCGCTGATTTTCAAAACAACCTTGATCGTGTGGATGCCATTGGTGACCGATCCGATGGATTCATTTGGCGCATGTCGTCAGATGAAATGGAGGCTGAGCAGGTAAACGGCGAGGGGCCTTTGAAAGATCGCCCCAATACCGCATCAACCTTGTCAGTTTGGACGGGGCCAAAGCCGCTTTATGATTTTGCCGTGAAGACTGTGCACGCCAAGTTTATGGCCCGTAGCCATGAGTGGTTTGAACCAGATGATTGCGGGCATTTGGTTTTGTGGTGGGTCCCCGAAAATCATCGCCCAGCAGTGGCAGAAGGCCTCGCTACGTGGACAACGCTTCAGCAGACGGGGCCAACGGATATGATGTTCGGCGCTGCCGAATTGAAAGCCTTGTCCGAAGGTTACACCTTATTACGCACTGATAATGGATCATAATACCGCGCAGGGGCGCAGTTTTTTGCCAATGATCAGAACTGATATTGAATATCATCCGCATTCGCATGATGTGTTTCTTAACAAACGTGGCCAATGCGCCCCGAAGGAGCAGAAAATGAAGACCCCCATGATTATTGCCGCTGCATTTGCGACGACGCTATATGCTGGCAGCCTCTCGGCTCAATCCTCGTTGGCAGGCGAATCTGAGATTACAGAAGGTCTAATTTCTGTTGGACAAGCGATTGAGATCAGCGACAAATGCCCGTCAATTTCTGCGCGGACAATCCGTGGGGCGTTTTTCCTGAATAGCCTACAGAACCGTGCATTTGCTTTGGGTTACACAAACGCCCAAGTTGATGCGTATATCGACAACCGATCAGAGCAGGACCGGCTTGAGGGAATCGCGCGCGCACGCCTTGTGCGTATGGGCGTCGTACCCGGACAAGAGGCTACATATTGCACCGTAGGTCGTTCCGAAATTGCAGCGGCGTCGCAGGTTGGGCGCTTGCTGAAATAAGGATAGGTAAAGTCTTGTGAAAATTCCTGTGGGTATCGGGCATATTTCAGCAGCAAAAGCGCTGTTGCCGCTAGCATCAGGCGCGGCCATCCGTTAGAACGCGAACCAAAGCGGCACCCATTCTCTGGGGTTGTTGCAATGGGATACGAAAAGGCGCGTTATGTCTGATCTGAAAAAAGTCGTCATTGATGGAAACGAAGTCGAGGTTGATGGGGCAATGACCCTCATTCAGGCCTGCGAAGTTGCGGGTATTGAAATACCTCGTTTCTGCTACCACGAAC
The DNA here is from genome assembly GCA_034111185.1 of Paracoccaceae bacterium. Lineage (GTDB taxonomy): Bacteria > Pseudomonadota > Alphaproteobacteria > Rhodobacterales > Rhodobacteraceae > Yoonia. The sequence continues at coordinate 39,207 of JAWUXS010000009.1, forward strand.
GCCTCACGATTGCTGGCAACTGCCGCATGTGTTTGGTCGAGGTTGTTGGCGGTCCGCCAAAACCAGCGGCCTCATGTGCGATGCAGGTGCGTGATTTGCGCCCCGGCCCAGAAGGGCAGGCACCACAGGTGAAGACCAATTCACCCATGGTAAAAAAGGCCCGCGAGGGCGTGATGGAATTTCTTCTCATCAATCACCCGCTTGATTGTCCAATCTGTGACCAAGGCGGCGAGTGCGATTTGCAAGACCAAGCTATGGCTTACGGCGTCGACTTCTCTCGCTTCCGCGAACCAAAGCGTGCAACCGAAGATCTTGATTTGGGTCCATTGGTTGAGACACATATGACGCGCTGCATTTCATGCACACGCTGCGTCCGCTTCACAACCGAAGTCGCTGGCATCCACCAGATGGGCCAGACAGGTCGCGGCGAAGATTCCGAAATTACATCTTATCTTGGTGAAACCCTCGATTCGAATTTGCAGGGCAATATCATTGATCTTTGCCCAGTTGGCGCGCTTGTCTCAAAGCCATACGCGTTCACGGCCCGCCCATGGGAGCTGACCAAGACTGAATCCATCGACGTGATGGACGCACTTGGCTCAAACATCCGCGTGGATACCAAAGGCCGTGAAGTGATGCGCTTGTTGCCGCGCAACCATGACGGCGTGAACGAAGAGTGGATCTCGGACAAAACACGTTTCGTCTGGGACGGTCTGCGTCGCCAACGTCTTGATACACCCTACATCCGCGAGAACGGCAAGTTGCGTAAAGCATCTTGGCCTGAGGCACTGACCGCTGCTGCTGCTGCGATGAAGGGCAAGAAAATTGCGGGCCTCGTAGGTGATCTTGCACCAGTAGAAGCCGCATTTGCGCTTAAGCAGTTGATCGAAGGGCTAGGTGGAAACGTCGAATGCCGTACCGACGGTGCAAAGCTGCCAGCTGGTAACCGTTCTGGTTATGTTGGCAACGCTGCAATTGAAGATATCGACACAGCCGAGATGATCTTGCTGATTGGTACCAACCCACGCGAAGAATCGCCTGTGTTGAATGCGCGTCTTCGCAAAGCTTGGATCAACGGCGCACGTATCGCGCGTATCGGTACACCGGTTGATCTAACTTATGACGTGATCGAACTTGGTACTGGCCGCGAGGCTTTGGCGAAACTGGCCGAGATGAAGCATGACGACAAAGCTGGTTCAGCTGGCGTTACAATCATCGGGCAGGGCGCCTTGACCGAGGCTGATGGCGAAGCTGTTCTTGGCACTGCGATGCAAACCGCTGCTGCTGGTTCTTCTAAGTTTATGGTTCTGCACACTGCCGCTGGCCGTGTCGGCGCGATGGACGTGAATGCTGTAACTGACGGTGGTCTTGCTGCTGCGGTTGCTGATGCTGATGTGGTCTACAACATGGGTGCCGACGAGATCGACATCGATGCTGGCCCAATCGTGATTTACCAAGGTTCACACGGTGACCGTGGTGCACACCGCGCTGATATCATCCTGCCAGGTGCTGCATATACAGAAGAAAACGCACTTTTCGTTAACACCGAAGGCCGCCCACAGTTGGCCATGCGTGCAGGCTTTGCACCGGGTGATGCGAAAGAAAACTGGGCAATCTTGCGTGCTTTGTCTGCTGAACTAGATGCGACACTCCCGTTCGACAGTATTGCGCAACTGCGTAGCGCTATCGTAGCCGAGCATCCGCATCTTGCTGCAATCGACGAAGTACCTGAAAACGATTGGCAGCCTTTGAAGGCCAAGAAGATGGGCAAGGCTGACTTCCGCTATGCCGTATCCGACTTTTACCTGACCAATCCAATCGCCCGCGCGTCCGAGCTGATGGCAGAATTGTCATCTAGTGCGAAAGCCCGTGCAACAGCGGCATTGGCCGCCGAGTGAAGTTAATCGCGATCATATGTGCTGCGGCCCTCGCGGGTTGTGCTGGTATTGGTGAAGAGCCAGTAAGTCAGGGCGAATTCAACCCTTCCTACCAAGGTGTTGAGACGCGCAAACTTGATGGCGATTTGGTTAGTTTTAAGGTCAAAATGTCCGGCGCACGTCAGCGCGTTGATGTTTTGGCTTACGCAGAATGTGCTGCTGCACAATATACGCTTATTCGCGGCTTTGGTTTCTTACGCCAAGTCCGCACAAACGCCGCCGAACAGGGTGGCATTTGGACAGCAGATGCTATTTACACCATCTCGCCAGCATTGCCGCGCGGGAACAGAACGATAGACGCCGAAGTGACGGTGGCCGAGTGTGGCCGTACCGGCATTCCGACGGTTTAAGGGACTGATATGTTAGACTTTTTCACAAACACCAACCTTGGAATTGTGCTGGTCATTCTAGGCCAATGTCTGTTGGTCCTGATCCCACTTCTGGTGGCTCTGGCCTTCTTGATGTATGCCGACCGCAAGATCTGGGCCGCTGTGCAAATGCGCAAGGGTCCAAACATGGTTGGTCCATTCGGCCTGCTGCAATCATTTGCCGACTTCCTTAAGTATATCGTCAAAGAAATCGTGGTCCCTGCGGGCGCCGACAAGGCGGTCTTCTTCCTTGCGCCGATGATCTCGTTTGTTTTGGCTGTAATCGCTTGGGCGGTTATCCCGTTCAACGACGGTTGGGTCGTGTCTGAAATTAACGTCGCTATCCTCTATGTCTTCGCGGTCTCTTCGCTAGAAGTGTACGGCGTGATCATGGGCGGTTGGGCGTCGAACTCAAAATATCCATTCTTGGGCTCGCTCCGCTCTGCGGCGCAGATGATCTCGTACGAAGTATCAATCGGCCTGATTATCATCGGTGTGATTATCTCAACTGGTTCTATGAACTTTGGCGACATCGTCGAAGCACAGCGTGGAAGCGCTGGCCTGTTCAACTGGTACTGGGTTGCGCACTTCCCGATGTTGTTCCTCTTCTTTATCTCGGCCTTGGCCGAGACGAACCGCCCACCATTCGACCTTCCAGAAGCGGAATCAGAATTGGTCGCCGGTTATCAGGTTGAGTATTCTTCAACGCCGTTCCTGCTGTTCATGATCGGCGAATTGATGGCAGTGGTGCTGATGTGCGCTTTGACAACGTTGCTTTTCTTTGGCGGTTGGTTGTCACCAATCCCGGGTCTGCCAGATGGCGTCTTCTGGATGATCCTGAAAATGGCAGCGGTGTTCTTTATGTTTTCCATGGTGAAAGCGATCACACCGCGCTTCCGTTATGACCAATTGATGCGGATCGGCTGGAAAGTCTTTTTGCCACTTTCATTGGCTTGGGTTGTCCTTGTGTCATTCCTTGCAAAATTCGAAGTCCTTGGCGGCTTCTGGGCCCGCTGGGCAGTAGGAGGCTGATATGAGCGATTTCGACTACACACGCGCCACCAAGTATTTCCTACTTATGGATTTCTGGAAGGGCTTTGGCCTTGGGATGAAGTACTTTTTCAGTCCCAAAGCCACGCTGAACTACCCACACGAAAAGGGGCCACTGTCCCCGCGTTTCCGTGGTGAGCACGCGCTGCGTCGCTATGCCAACGGCGAAGAGCGTTGCATCGCATGTAAACTTTGCGAAGCGGTTTGCCCTGCGCAAGCTATCACAATCGACGCTGAACCGCGCGATGATGGCAGCCGCCGGACGACACGTTACGACATCGACATGACGAAATGCATCTACTGTGGCTTCTGCCAAGAAGCCTGCCCAGTAGACGCAATCGTTGAAGGCCCGAACTTTGAATTCTCAACCGAGACCCGCGAAGAGCTTTACTATGATAAAGAAAAGCTGCTCGATAACGGTGACCGTTGGGAAGCTGAGATCGCGCGCAACCTCGAGATGGATGCGCCTTACAGATGACTACTGAAAAGAACCCTTTCGAAGCGATGATGGCCATGGGTCAGGAATGGGCAGAACAGCTCAAGCCTGCGATGGATTCTGTCGCGCCGAAAGGTTTCGAAGACCTGTTTCCAACCATGTCAAAAGAGATGATGGAACAGTTCATGGGCAAAGGGGCAAACCCCGAAGGCCTTGATGCGAAAACGAAATTGCTTCTCACATTGCACGGGCTGACCATTGCTGGTGCTACCGCTGAGCCGCAGATTAAATTGACAGTGCGCCACGCCGTTCAGGCTGGGGCCACACCACAGGAAATCGCCGAAACTATCGCACAAGCCGCGATGTTTGGCGGTGTACCTGCAATGACCAAGGCGATGGAAATCGCCACAGACGTCTTGGACAAGGACAAAAACGCATGACAGTTGCCGCGTTCACATTCTACCTATTTGCTCTCACGACAGTTGTCGGTGGTTTGCTTACGGTGGTTTCCCGAAACCCAGTTCACTCGGTTTTGTGGTTGATCCTCTCATTCTTGTCTTCGGCAGGTTTGTTCGTGCTTTTGGGCGCTGAATTTGTCGCGATGCTGCTGATCATCGTTTATGTGGGTGCCGTTGCGGTGCTCTTCCTCTTTGTTGTTATGATGCTTGATGTCGACTTTGCTGAGCTGAAGGCAGAGATGACCAAATACCTCCCGCTCGCATTGCTAATCGGTGTTGTCATCGTCATGCAGCTGATGCTGGCCTTCGGCGTCTGGGATTTTGCTGATCAGGCGGCTGCCAACAGTGCGGCCCCAATCGGCGACATTGATAATACATCGGCCCTCGGCCTGTTGATCTACGATAAATACATCATCTTGTTCCAACTCGCGGGTCTGATCCTGTTGGTGGCCATGATCGGCGCAATCGTTCTGACATTGCGCCATCGCACTGACATTAAACGCCAGAACGTTATGGCGCAGATGCACCGCGATCCGGCCAAGGCGATGGAACTAAAAGACGTGAAACCGGGGCAGGGGCTGTGATGACACTTCGTTCTGAAAACACCTTCGCTGCGTTTAACACCAAGGGGCAGATCAAATGATCGGACTTGAACATTATCTGGCAGTTGCCGCGGCGCTATTCGTCATTGGCATCTTTGGTCTCTTCCTGAACCGGAAGAACGTGATCATCTTGTTGATGAGCATCGAATTGATGCTTCTCGCGGTGAACATCAACTTTGTTGCCTTCTCAAGCTACCTTGGCGATCTGGTTGGCCAAGTCTTTACATTGTTCGTGCTGACAGTTGCCGCCGCCGAGGCTGCGATTGGTCTTGCGATCCTTGTTTGTTTCTTCCGCAACCGCGGAACCATCGACGTTGAAGACGTCAACGTGATGAAGGGCTAAGACTATGGAAACCATCATCCTATTTGCACCACTAATAGGTGCCCTGATCGGTGGCTTCGGCTGGAAGATCATCGGAGAGACAGCAGCACAGTGGATCACCACGGGCCTGTTGTTCCTTGCCGCGTTCCTGTCGTGGGTTGTCTTTATCACCTTCGACGGTGTGACTGAGCATATTCAGATCTTGCGCTGGATTGAATCCGGCAGCCTGTCTACTGACTGGGCGATCCGCATGGACCGTCTGACGTCAATTATGCTGGTGGTTATCACGACGGTTTCTGCTCTCGTTCACCTCTACTCGGTTGGCTACATGGCCCACGACGAGAACTTTAAAGAGGGCGAGCACTATAAGGCACGCTTCTTTGCGTATCTGTCATTCTTTACCTTCACGATGTTGATGCTGGTGACAGCTGACAACCTTGTACAGATGTTCTTTGGTTGGGAAGGCGTGGGCGTCGCGTCATACCTGCTGATCGGTTTCTACTATAAGAAGCCATCTGCAAACGCTGCTGCGATCAAAGCCTTTGTTGTAAACCGCGTCGGTGACTTTGGCTTTGCCCTTGGCATCTTCGGTTTGTTCTACCTCACAGACAGCATTAAGTTTGACGATATCTTTGCTGCGGCCCCAGGTTTGGCCGAGACGACGATCACTTTCCTTTGGGCTGAGTGGAACGCGGCCAACCTTCTCGCATTCCTTTTGTTTGTTGGTGCGATGGGCAAGTCAGCTCAGTTGTTCTTGCACACATGGTTGCCTGATGCGATGGAAGGCCCGACACCAGTGTCTGCCCTGATCCACGCAGCGACCATGGTTACTGCTGGTGTCTTCCTTGTCTGTCGTATGTCCCCCTTGATGGAATACGCACCCGAGGCGCAGGCGTTCATTGTCTTCCTTGGTGCAACAACAGCTTTCGTTGCGGCGACTATCGGTCTGGTTCAAAACGATATTAAGCGCGTGATTGCGTATTCAACCATGTCACAGCTGGGCTATATGTTTGTTGCTGCTGGTATCGGTGTTTACTCTGTCGCGATGTTCCACCTGCTGACACACGCATTCTTTAAGGCGATGTTGTTCCTTGGCGCTGGTTCCGTGATCCACGGTATGCACCACGAGCAGGACATGCGGAATTACGGCGGTCTGCGTCACAAAATGCCCAAGACATTCTGGGCCATGATGATTGGAACGCTTGCCATCACCGGTGTCGGTATCCCGCTGCTTTATGTTGGTTTCCCAATCGGCTTTGCTGGATTTGTGTCTAAAGACGCGATTATCGAAAGCGCCTTTGCTGCCGACGCAAGCTATGCCTTCTGGATGCTTGTAATGGCCGCTCTGATGACCAGCTTCTACAGCTGGCGCCTGATGTTCCTGACATTCTACGGCAAACCACGCGGCGATGCGCATACACATGAGCACGCCCATGAAAGCCCGAATGTGATGCTGGTGCCTTTGGCCGTGCTTGCGATTGGTGCGATCTTCTCGGGCATGTTTTTTTACAAGCCATTCTTCAAAAGCGACAAATATGTAGGCCAGTTCTTTGGTGTGCTCGAAGTCTCTGAAAAAGCTGACGACCACGCGGGTCTTGGCTTTAACTTGATTGCACCTGCTTATGCAGCCGGCGATGAGGCAGCAGAAGGCGATGATCACAGCGAAAGCGGCGAAGATGCATACGCTTGGCCAACAACGCCAGGTAAGGGCGCGATCTTTAAGCACCCTGACAACTACGTGCTGCACGATGCGCATTACGTGCCAATCTGGGTTAAGTTGGCTCCGTTCTTTGCGATGCTCTTTGGGTTCTTGCTGGCATTCCAGATGTATATCCGTCGTCCAGATCTGCCAGCACGTTTGGCAGCACAGCAGGCGCCGCTTTATAACTTCTTGCTCAATAAATGGTACTTTGACGAACTGTACGACATTGTCTTCATCCGCCCAGCCCAAGCAATTGGCCGCTTCTTCTGGAAGCAGGGCGACACGAACACAATCGACGGTGGTATCAACGGGATCGCAATGGGCGTGGTTCCATTCCTCACCCGTCTCGCGAACCGTGCACAGTCTGGTTACATTTTCAGCTACGCATTCGCGATGGTTCTGGGCATTACAATCCTTCTGACATGGGTAACTATGACCGGGGGTTCTAACTAATGCCTCTGATCGTCTACGTTTCACTTGGAACATGCATCGCGATCATGGCCTTGTCGGCTTGGTATCTTGGTGACGAAGACAAGCGGATTCGCGCGTCTGCGCGTGTCGGCATCGTGGTTGGCGGTTCTACTCTGCTTGTCGTGTCTTTCTATTTTGCAGCAATATTTATGGCGGTTCTCATCGTCATCATCCCCATCGCTTTGATTAGCGCTTGGTGGAACGGAGCATTCTGATGGGTAACCTACTTTCTCTCACGACATTCATCCCGCTGTTGGGGGCCGTCATTCTTGCGCTGTTCCTGCGCGGTGACGACGAAGCTGCGAAAAAGAACGCAAAGTGGGTGGCGATGGCCACAACAGTTGCCACGTTCATCGTGTCTTTGTTCATCCTTGCGAACTTTAACCCTGCCGACACGGGCTTCCAGATGGTTGAAACCCGCGATTGGTTGCTGGGTCTTCAGTATAAGATGGGCGTCGACGGAATTTCAGTTCTGTTCGTGATGCTGACTACTTTCCTCATGCCGCTGGTGATTGCGTCATGTTGGAGCGTTGAAAGCCGCGTCAAGGAATACATGATCGCGTTCTTGATCCTTGAAACACTGATGCTTGGTGTGTTCATGGCGCTCGACCTTGTGTTGTTCTACCTCTTCTTTGAGGCGGGGCTGATCCCAATGTTCCTGATCATCGGTATCTGGGGCGGGGCGAACCGCGTTTATGCGTCGTTTAAGTTCTTCCTTTATACCTTCCTTGGCTCAGTTCTGATGCTGGTGGCGATGGTGGCGATGTTCGCGGACGCGGGCACGACAGACATCCCGACGTTGATGACACACACGTTCCCATCCATGACATTCAACTTGCTTGGTTTCGAAGTTGTGGGCGGCATGCAGACATTGCTTTGGTTGGCCTTCTTCGCATCATTTGCGGTGAAAATGCCAATGTGGCCTGTGCACACATGGCTGCCTGATGCACACGTTCAGGCGCCAACTGCGGGTTCCGTTGTTCTAGCTGCGATCTTGCTTAAAATGGGCGGCTACGGCTTCTTGCGCTTCTCGCTGCCGATGTTCCCAATCGGATCCGAAGTTTGGGGCCCTATGGTTCTGTGGATGTCCGCAATCGCGATCGTCTACACGTCGCTGGTTGCACTGGTCCAAGAAGACATGAAAAAGCTGATCGCCTATTCATCTGTTGCCCACATGGGTTATGTGACCATGGGTATCTTCTCTGTTAATCAGCAAGGTATCGACGGTGCGATCTTCCAGATGATCTCGCATGGCTTTATCTCGGGTGCGTTGTTCTTATGTGTAGGCGTGATCTACGACCGCATGCACACACGCGAGATTGACGCATACGGCGGCCTTGTGAACCGTATGCCAGCCTACGCGTTGATCTTTATGTTCTTCACAATGGCGAATGTCGGCCTTCCGGGGACATCAGGCTTTGTCGGTGAATTCCTGACGCTCGTCGGTGTATTCCAAGTCAACACTTGGGTTGCGATGATCGCGACATCCGGTGTGATCCTATCAGCCGCTTATGCGCTGTGGCTCTACCGCCGCGTCGTTATGGGTGACCTGATTAAGGAAAGCCTACGTTCGATCACTGATATGACCAGCCGCGAAAAAGCGATCTTTGCGCCATTGGTCTTTATGACCCTGTTGCTCGGCGTTTATCCGGCACTTGTTCTCGATCTCATCGGCCCAAGCGTTGCTGCGCTGGTCGGTAATTATGACACTGCAACGGCTGCTTTTGAGGCCGCATCACAACTCGCGTCTTCGCAATAAGGAACGGCTATGATTTCCGCTGACCTCACAATCGTTCTCCCCGAAATTCTGCTTAGCGTTTATGCGATGCTGGCACTTTTGGTGGCTGTCTACACAACCAAAGACGGCATGGCCCCGTTACTGACATGGCTCACAGCTGGTGTTTTCACCGCTTTGGCGCTGTGGATCGGCATGAACGGGCAGGGCAGCAATGCAGCCTTTGACGGTATGTTCACAGACGACGGGTTCTCGCGTTTTGCAAAGGTCGTGATTTTGCTGTCCGCAGCAGCCGTCCTTGTGATGTCCAAAGATTACATGCTCCGTCGCGACTTGCTGCGCTTTGAATACCCGATCCTGATAGCTCTGTCCGTTGTGGGCATGATGGTTATGGTTTCTGCGGGTGATCTTATGACGCTCTACATGGGCCTCGAACTACAATCACTTGCTTTGTATGTCGTTGCGTCCCTGCGCCGCGATAGCGTGAAATCAACCGAAGCGGGCCTGAAGTACTTTGTTCTTGGCGCATTGTCATCTGGTCTGCTGCTTTACGGCGCATCACTTGTCTACGGCTATTCTGGCACAACGCTCTTTAGCGGCATTATCGAAGCCACAGCGCATAACCCATCTATAGGTCTGCTGTTTGGTATCGTGTTCTTGCTTGCTGGTTTCGCGTTCAAAGTCTCTGCCGCACCGTTCCACATGTGGACACCAGACGTCTATGAGGGCGCACCAACGCCAGTTACAGCGTTCTTTGCAACGGCCCCTAAGGTCGCAGCGATGGGCCTGTTCGCCCGCGTTGTGTTTGATGCATTCGGCGGTATCGTCGCTGAATGGCAGCAGATCGTGGCATTCCTCGCACTTGTGTCCATGTTCCTTGGTGCAATCGCAGCTATCGGTCAGAACAACATCAAGCGCCTGATGGCTTATTCATCAATCGCACACATGGGCTTTGCCTTGATGGGTCTTGCTGCGGGCACGGCATTCGGCGTCCAAGCGATGCTGATCTATATGACAATCTACGTCACAATGAATATAGGTACATTTGCGATCATCCTTTCAATGGAGAAAGAGGGCCGTCCGGTCACCGACATCCGTGCGCTCAAAGGCTATTCAAAGCGTCAACCGCTGATGTCTTTGGTCGTCTTGGTGATGATGTTCTCGCTTGCCGGTGTACCGCCAATGCTTGGCTTCTTTGGCAAGTTCTACGTGTTGCGTGCAGCTTACGATGCGGGCCTCGGTTGGCTTGCTGTTGCCGGTGTGATCGCATCTGTGATCGGCGCGTTCTACTACATCCGCATCGTCTACTACGTGTACTTTGGCGACGACGAAGAAGGTCTTGATGCCAAGATTTCGCCGATCCTTTGGACTGCCGCTGTTGTATCAGCCGCGATCGTTGCGTTGGCTTGGGTTCCGGGCATCAACCTGTTTGGCCTCGAAGAAGTGGCTAAGGCTGCGGCGGCAACGCTTGTCAACTAAGGCCCCTGATTGGCCCAACGGTTACGGCCGGATTGTTCTGGCCGAAACCGACAGTACCCTCGACGAAGCACAGCGCCGATTCGCAGACCTTAGTGGTCCCGCATGGATCATGGCCGAAAACCAGACAGCAGCGCGGGGTAGGCGTGGTCGGCCGTGGTCGATGCCCAAGGGCAACTTTGCCGCGACCCTCGTGATCCCAGACAATGCGAATACAACCCAGTCCGCGCTCCGCTCGTTTGTTGCGGCTCTTGCGCTTTATGATGCATTCGTGGCCATCACGGGCCGCCCTTCGGCATTCACCCTCAAATGGCCGAACGATGTGCTGCTTAATGGTGGCAAGGTCGCGGGCATCCTGCTTGAGGGGATCCACCACGGCCAAAGCTTTGCAGGCATCGCCATTGGGTTTGGTGTGAACCTTGCTGCAGCGCCTGACGTGTCCGAAGTCGAAGAACGTGCGCTGCGCCCCGTCAGCCTGACAGGCGAGTTCGCAACGACTGTCACACCCGCAGAATTCCTAGACCAGTTGGCCATCAGCTATGCTAAGTTCGAAGAACAGCATGCCACGTATGGTTTCGCGCCAATTCGTACCGCGTGGCTTGCCCGAGCATCGCGCATAGGCGAGACGATAACCGCACGCTTACCGAACGAAGAAATCATTGGCGTGTTTGAGACAATTGATGAGGCAGGCTATCTTGTCATGCAAACACCCAAAGGTCGCAGGTCGCTTGCTGCGGCTGACGTCTTTTTCTAGATCAAAAGGGGCAGGAACATGCTGTTAGCCATCGACTGCGGAAATACAAACACTGTCTTTTCAATTTGGGACGGCGAGGCGTTTATCGCCACTTGGCGCACCTCAACCGAATGGCAGCGCACGGCTGATCAATATTACGTTTGGTTGACCAGCCTGATGCTGTTTGAAGACATCGACGTGCATATCGACGAGGTTATCGTGTCATCAACGGTCCCGCGCGTGGTGTTCAACCTACGTGTTCTGTCGGATCGTTACTTTAACTGCCGCCCCCTTGTCGTGGGCAAGTCTGATTGCGGCCTTCCAGTACAGCCGCGTGTGGATGAGGGGACCCAGGTCGGCCCAGACCGCCTTGTGAACACAGCAGGCGCGTTTGACCGCCACGGTGGTGATCTGATCGTCGTCGACTTTGGTACGGCGACAACATTTGACGTGGTCGCAAGCGATGGCGCGTATATCGGGGGCGTTATCGCCCCTGGTGTGAACCTCTCGCTTGAGGCATTGCACAACGCAGCCGCAGCCCTGCCGCACGTTGATATATCCAAGCCGCAGGCAGTTATCGGCACCAACACTGTGGCATGTATGCAGTCGGGCGTCTTTTGGGGTTACATTGGCCTAGTCCGTGAGATATGCGCGCGGATCAAGGCAGAACGCGGTGTGCCAATGCAGGTAATCTCCACAGGAGGCTTGGCACCTTTGTTTCAACAGGCTGAAAACCTGTTCGACGCTTTCGAAGATGATCTCACAATCCACGGCCTGACCGTGATTCACAAATATAACAAGGACCTCTAAATGAGCTCTGCAAAAGCAGCTGATCGCTTGATCTATTTGCCACTTGGTGGCGCAGGCGAAATCGGCATGAACGCCTATGTTTACGGATACGGCAAACCGGGCAAGGAGCGGCTTATCGTCGTTGACCTTGGCGTGACCTTCCCTGACATGGATACGACCCCTGGTGTGGACTTGATCCTACCTGACATCTCTTGGCTTGTAGAACGCAAAGCCCAGATCGAGGGTATCTTTATTACCCACGCCCACGAGGACCATGTCGGCGCGATCGGCCATTTCTGGGAAAGCCTTGGCGCCCCAGTCTTTGCACGCCCGTTCACGGCGAACATTGCACGGCGCAAGCTGTCCGAGCATGGCCACCCCGAAGGCGTTGTGACCGTTGTGGACGTCTACCCACAAGTCATCGACTGCGGTCCGTTCAAGGTTTCATACCTGCCGATTTCCCACTCAATCCCCGAAAGTGCTGGTCTTTTGATCGACACACCCGAGGGACGTGTCCTGCACTCAGGCGACTTTAAAATCGACCTGACACCGGGCGTTGGTGATCCATTCAACCACGCACTTTGGGAAGAAGTCTCCAAAGACGGTGTCAAAGCGCTTGTCTGTGACAGCACGAACGTCTTCTCTCCCGAAGAGGGCCGCTCTGAGGCGACAATCGCAGAGCCAATTGCTGAGTTGATGAAAGATGCAACTGGCATGGTTGTGGCGACGACATTCGCGTCCAACATCGCACGCCTGCGCACATTGGCTCAAGCGGCTGTTGTTGCCGGCCGTACGGTCTGTTTGCTTGGTCGTTCAATGAAGCGGATGACCGAAGCTGCTGTTGAAACCGGTCTACTGACCGACTTCCCAGCGACCATCGGCCCCGAGGAGGCGCTGGACGTCCCACGTGAAAAACTGATGCTTCTGGTTACTGGATCGCAGGGCGAACGCCGTGCGGCCTCAGCACAGCTGGCTAACGGCAAATACTTGGGTCTTTCGCTGAAAGATGGCGATACGTTCCTCTTTTCTTCAAAAACCATTCCAGGCAACGAGCGCGGCGTCATTCGCATCATGAACCAGCTTTCCGAAGCAGGCGTTGACGTGATCGACGATGCAGGTGGCAAGTATCACGTATCAGGCCATGCAAACCGTCCTGACCTTGTGACATTGCACCAGATCGTTAAGCCACAAATCCTGATCCCAATGCACGGCGAACACCGTCACCTGCGCGAGCATGTGAAGTTGGGCAAAGCTGGCGGACTTGCTGGTATCTTGGCTGTAAACGGCATGATGCTTGATCTTTCTGGCAATGAGCCGCGTGTGACCGAATACATTGAGACAGGTCGCACCTATCTTGATGGCTCGGTCAAAGTGGGTCAGTTCGACGGTATCGTCCGCGACCGTATCCGCATGGCGCTGAACGGTCAGATCGTGATCACACTGATCATCGACGAGAACGATGAAGCCCTTGGTGATCCATGGTGTGAAATCTCAGGTCTTGCCGAGACTGGCAAAAGCAACGCTAGCTTGATCGAGGTTCTTGAAGAAGATCTTGGTCAATTCCTTGGCCGCGCGAACAAAAAGACACTGCGCGACGATGTGAAGCTTGAGAAAGAGCTGAAAACAATCGCACGCCGCAGCGCACAAGCTGAGATCGGCAAAAAGCCTGAGGTCATGGTGATCGTTTCCCGCCTGTCTTGATGGTATTGGCTTAGGCCCAAGAGATTAGCGAATTGCCCGGCATGTCCGGGCGGTTCGCAACAACTGCATCAACCTAGTGATGCCCCTTATGCAAATGCATGAACCATACCCAACTCATTGATATATATGCCGTAAGGCAACAGGCATGACCTATACCGATGGTAAGTGCTGTCTACAAAATGTCTGGGGGATAGTGGCTCAATCTGAGCAGGTCGATTAGGTGGCAGGCGCGAAACGCCCACCACCATTGATATCTTAGGTCTTTGAACGCTCGGTAAAGCTCATTGCGATGAACGTCGGTGTGTCCTCGCCTAAACCTACGGTCTTGTTGTCGTGGCGCTGATTGCGGCCACGGTCATTACCGCGATTGTTGTTGCGATCATTATTACGATCACCACCACGTTCGTTGGTGCGACCATTGTTGCGGTCCGCATGACGCTCGTTCTTGCGATTGCTATCGCCGTCATCGCTACGCTCTGCTGGTTGCTCAGCTTTTGCTTCTGCACCTTGCTCCGCATTCTGGCTCTTCTCGCCATCATTGCGACGCCCGCGTCCACCACGACTTCCACGGCTACGCTTTTCTTCTGGCGCAGTTGGGGTTGGGGCTTCGGCATCGATCTTCGGCTCAGTCGTACCAGCTTCGGCAGATGTGTCCGCTGCGGCTGTTGTTTCCTGAACCTCGGCCACTTTGGCCTCTGGCTTGTCTTCGCGTGGCTTACGGGTCCGTGTCCGGCTCCGCTTTGGCTTATCGTCGGCTGTGCGGCCATCGTCATCAACATTGCCCGTAGGGGTCGGTTGATTGGTCAACGGGTTGTCCAGACGCGGCACTTCCTGCTTCACGAGGGCTTCTACAGCCGCAAAGTTTTTTTCGTCACGTGGGCTACAGATCATGATCGCAGAACCTTTGCGTCCCGCGCGGCCAGTCCGGCCAATACGGTGCACATAGTCCTCGGCGTGGCTAGGCACGTCGAAGTTAAACACGTGTGAAACAGACGGAATATCCAAACCACGGGCCGCAACATCTGACGCGACAAGGAACTGTAAAGATCCGCTGCGGAATTCGTCTAATGTTTTGGTACGGTGCGACTGTTCCAGATCACCGTGAATAGGTGACGCGTTATAGCCGTGCTTTTTCAATGACTTTGCAACGATATCAACATCTGATTTGCGGTTACAGAAGATGATTGCGTTTGTACAAGTCTCGCCTTCGCCCTTGATAAGGGCGCGCAGCAGATCACGCTTTTCAGTGCCTTCACGCTCTTTGCGCGATGCTTTGAACATCACAACACCCTGCTTGATGTTCTCAGACGTCGTCGCTGCGCGTGCGACTTCGACCTTCACAGGGGCAGAAAGGAACGTATTGGTGATCCGCTCAATCTCGGGCGCCATTGTCGCCGAGAAGAACAGTGTCTGACGCGTGAACGGCGTTTTCTTAAAGATCTCTTCGATGTCTGGGATAAAGCCCATATCAAGCATACGGTCGGCTTCGTCGACGACCATGATCTTAACGTCCGTCAGGATCAGCTTACCACGTTGAAAATGGTCCAACAGACGTCCTGGCGTCGCGATAAGTACATCCACACCTTTGTCGATCAGCAGGTCTTGTTCCTTGAACGAAACCCCACCGATCAGCAGTGCTTTGGTCAACTTTGTGTATTTTGCATATGCATCAAAGTTCTCGGCGACTTGTGCGGCCAACTCGCGGGTTGGGGCCAGAACAAGTGAACGTGGCATCCGCGCACGTGCGCGTCCACGGCCAAGTAATGTAATCATAGGAAGCGTGAAGGCGGCAGTTTTGCCTGTACCTGTCTGCGCGATTCCCAAAACGTCCTTACCTTCAAGTGCGGGCACAATCGCGCCGGCCTGAATAGGAGTAGGGGTGTCATAGCCGGTTTCGGCAATGGCTTTCAAAACCTTCTTATCAAGGTTCAGATCGGTGAATTTTGTCATGTGGCCCTTTCAGTATTACGGCGCTCATAGCCGCAAAAACTGCACGGCTCGCCTGACCGGATTGTCTTGGCGTTGGACAGGGATGCGCATAGCCCTATCAGCAACAAAGGTCAAGGAAATCAGGTTTTTGGCAGTTTAGCAGTCGCATGTAGTTGGGGGGCAAAGCCGACGCGCAACACCTCAACCGTGGACAATGGTGTCATTACTTTGGTGATTGTTTCTGTCTTGGGAACAATGGGTGTTAGGTAACCATCTGGCGTATAGGGCAAAAGTGCTTTTTGCAGCCATAAATGTGGTTGATTTTCGTGTTGTACAAACACGCCGTCAGGCAGGGTTTCTAGAACCGCAGGATAGGTGATCTGTCTGCGTGTCCGGTCGACCCGATCTGCATGCAACGCAGAATCCATCTGCTTGGCACTCATGCGCATTCCCGCAGCCTTGGCCCACGCATCGCGGTAGGCGGCATAGGCGTCGCGTCTGCAATATCCGCAAGGGCGATGGCCCGCGGCGAACGCCGTCGCTTCGTCCAGAAAGAACAGCTCGGTCCAGTTGCGGCCCGTCATCACAGGCCGCTTGCGTCCCTGCCAATCAAGCGTGCAACAAATCCAAGCATGATGGGTCCAGCGTGACGTGCCTAGCGTCATGTCATCCCGGTGGATGATCCCACGATTGCCGGTCAGCGTGCCACGCGACGGGATCGCAGTTATTTCGCCTGAGGGGAGGACGCGGTTTTGTAAGGGCATGGCAGGATGCTAAGGCTCCTAGCCGCCGTTGGATAGAGTGCAAGGGGCAGTCCTTCAATCTCAGCCACTCTTCAAAGGATTTTTCTGACCGCAAGACGTTTTTTCTTGATCTCAATAAGCATATAAGGGTTTTTACCCAAACCTAGAGGATATATGATATTCGTAGATTGGAGGTGATAACCATACAGCGACAAACTTATAGACAGATAACCATAGCATTGATGGGTGTTTCTGCTTTTACAAGCATTGCGGCACTTTGCGTCACGATCATTACGTTTCTCTAGATAGAGCTTAATGAGGCCCGAACCTGTTCCAGCAAGTTCGGGCCATTTTCTTGAGGTGATCAAATACATGAACGACCTATAGACAGATGTATGGTACGTTTTATGTGACCAATGGTCAATAAAAGCGACAGCGGAATGCTGATCCTAAACCATCATTTCCTTAGTCGCCGTCAGCGAAATATCTGGGTAATCGCGCGACACGCGGTCAATGTCCCATTGCAGACGGGTCAGATAGACGATGTCTCCATCGTTATCTTCGGCGATGTGCTGTTTGTTGGCGGCTGTGAATTTGTCCACGGCCAGCTTGTCACCTTGGACCCAACGGGCCGAGGTAAACTGAGATTGCTCAAAGCGCACGGGTAGGCCGTATTCCAGTTCAATCCGGCTCGCGAGGACTTCGAACTGAAGCGCCCCAACAACACCGACGATAAAGCCTGAGCCAAAAGTAGGTTTGAACACTTTCGCAGCGCCTTCTTCGGCGAATTGCATCAACGCCTTTTCAAGGTGCTTGGCCTTCATCGGGTCGCCTGCACGGCAGGTTTGCAGTAATTCTGGCGCAAATGACGGGATGCCTGACACGCGGATGGCTTCGCCTTCGGTCAAAGTATCGCCGATACGCAATTGCCCGTGGTTCGGGATACCGATGATGTCGCCAGCCCAAGCTTCCTCAGCCAGTTCGCGGTCGGCGGCAAGGAACAGGACAGGGTTGGCAATCGCCATGATTTTCTTGGACCGCACATGTGTCAGCTTTTGACCGCGGATAAAGTGACCAGAGGCCAGACGCACAAACGCCACGCGGTCGCGGTGCTTTGGGTCCATGTTCGCCTGAACCTTGAAGACAAAGCCAGCGACCTTCTTTTCCTCGGGCGCCACATCACGTGGTGTCGCCTTTTGGATCTGCGGCTCGGGGCCGTAGGTCGCGATGCCGTCCATCAGTTCTTTGACACCAAACGAATTCATCGCAGAGCCGAACCAGATCGGCGTCATCGTCCCTTCAAGCAGGGCCTTTGGGTCCAAAGCTGGCAGCAATTCTTTTGCCATCTCGATCTCTTCGCGGAATTTAGCGAGCAGGTCTGCTGGGATCAGCTCGTCCAACTTAGGATCGTCCAAACCGTTGATCGATACGCTTTCGGCGACCTTATTACGGTCAGCGCGATCCATCAGCTCAAGCTTGTCGCGCAGAATGTCGTAACACCCGATAAAGTCGCGGCCCACACCGATTGGCCATGACGCAGGGGTCACATCAATCGCAAGGTTCTCTTGGATTTCGTCAATAATTTCAAATGTATCGCGGCTTTCGCGGTCCATCTTGTTACAAAACGTCAGGATCGGCAGGTCGCGCATACGGCAAACTTCGAACAGCTTTTGCGTTTGGCTTTCCACGCCCTTCGCGCCGTCGATAACCATCACGGCGGCGTCGACAGCCGTTAGCGTTCTGTAGGTATCTTCGGAGAAGTCGGAGTGACCGGGCGTGTCCACGAGATTGAAACGGTACTTTTCAAAATCAAACGACATCGCCGAGGCCGAGACTGAAATGCCCCGATCCTTCTCCATCTGCATAAAGTCCGACCGTGTCCGCCGTGCTTCGCCTTTGGCGCGCACTTGGCCAGCCATCTGGATAGCACCACCATACAGGAGGAACTTCTCAGTCAGCGTGGTCTTACCTGCGTCCGGATGCGAGATAATCGCAAACGTGCGGCGGCGGGCTATTTCGGCGGGTAACTCAGGTCGGTTTGTCATTTCGCACGTCTAGCCTTTGACGTGGCGAAGAACAATCAGCTTCGCAATCTGATCTAAGCTGGCGCAAAGCGTGATGAATTTTGGATGCATTAAGAAACGTTGTTGGCTGGTCAGGGGTAACGAATTGTTAACCCTGTCTTGGGATCGTTGGGTATGCGATTTTATAAATTAGTTCTTATTCTCATATTAGCAGGCTGCAGCTCCGTATCAGGGGTTGTGACCACACCAGATGCCGATGACATCTCTTTTGCTGATGACCTAGACACCGACGTAATCACTGCAGGTGCGATCCCAACCTCAGGCAGTGCTGATTACCTTGGCACGCTTAGTTTGACATTGCCCGATGCGGCCAGTGCGATCACATCGCCATTATCACTTGCTGTTGATTTTGGCGGATCCGACGCACAAGTCACGGGCGAAGCCGCAGATTTTACAGGATACGAAGGCGCGCTGTACTTAACACGCGGCATAATTGACCGAGATCCCGTTGAGGGAGCAAGCGAGATTTCAGGCAGCGTCTCAGGGTCTCTTAAGGAAGGGGACAACAATCACCTGATATTTGGAACATTCGCAGGCGACTTTAGCGGGACCGAACAAGAGGCGATAAGCGGGGCGGTTGATGGATCAACCTTGCTTCTCGGCACGCAGGCAACATTCTCGGGGACCTTCCTTGCGGGGCAGGTGCCTTAGTTTGATGATGCCTTGCGCAACAATTCAACCGCATCGGGCTGGGACAACAGCGTTTCTTGCACTTCGTAGTCATGATGCGTCCGGTGCGCATGGCCCGAACCGCCACCTTTGCGCACATTTGACATATCATCGGGCAGCGCTGCGCGGGTTCTTGGATCAATCAACAGGGATTCTGCGGCAATGCCTTCGGCGTAGATGATCTGGTGATCGTCAAACAGCAGCTGAAAGTAGTCAACAAAACCGCCGTCCTGCTGATACACGGTTTCGCCGTTCAGCAGATGCCGCACCTTCACCAATACTTCTGAGCGTCCAGCGCCCAAACGATCCTGACGTTGATAGACGAACAGTCTGTGGTCAGGGCTTACGACTAGGTCGTTTTCATTGTGCAATGCGCCCTTGCTAATCACTACAGGGGCGAAATCGCCAACCGCACGCAATGTCGTCTGACCGATCCAGCGCACAACTTGCGGGCCATCGTCGCGCGTCAGCACTTTGTCACCAACCTGAAGCTGCTCAATCGGGGTTTGTTGGCCCGATGCCATCGTAATGTGGGTGCCGCGCGTAAATGAAACACAAGCGACCTCGGCAAACCGTGTCGTGGCAGCGTGCCGGTCTACACCAACAAGGTTATAGTCTGTTTTCGGTAGCAGCGTTGCGAGGGGCAAAAGATAGATATCTTCGACGCCGCCAGCCTCAACCTCGACCAGAACAAGCGCCTCGTAGGTGGTGCTGTCAGGGGCCATAACGGTCAAGCAGCAATCCATGACAACCGCGTTTCCGACAGTGCCCCATTCGCTTTCCTTGGTGACGATAAATGTTTTGTTATCTGGATCCAGCGCAAGCGATAGGCGCCCCCGCGGTGCGGCACCGTCAAGTTGGTAGGTATCATCCATCACCAACTCGTCCGCGAACGAAATTCCGTCGCCTTCGGCAACGCCTTCTGTCACGCGAAATGCAGCTGCACGAAATACCGCAACTGTCTGTGTCGCCTTAGGATCTTTGGGGTCTGTCATGAAATTACCCTGCACCAAAAACATAAAAAAACGGTTTGTCTTGCGCTCAATATGCTTAGGTTGCCTAAGGGTCAACGTACACATGTCTTTTCGTGCAATTGCCCTAGCGGCATATGCATGCCACTGTGCGGAAAATCAGCTGAATAGGATAAATCATGGATCTCGGAATTCGCGGAAAAACGGCACTTGTTTGCGCATCGTCTAAGGGTTTGGGCCGCGGTTGCGCCGTTGCATTGGCCGAGGCTGGCGTCGATTTGATTCTGAATGCTCGCGGCGCAGAAGCTCTTGAGGCGACAGCGACGCATTTGCGCGACACATACGGTGTAAAAGTCACAGCCGTTGCAGCCGATATCACATCAGAAGAGGGGCGCGCTAAAGTCCTCGCTGCTGCTGGTAGTGTTGATATCCTTGTGACCAATGCGGGCGGCCCGCCTCCTGGTTTGTGGTCCGATTGGAGCCGTGATGACTTTATCGCAGCCCTTGATGCAAATATGCTGACCCCAGTGGCGCTGATGCAAGCAATGTTGCCTGGCATGATTGAACGTAAATGGGGCCGCGTCGTTAATATCACGTCGGGTTCCGTCAAAGCACCGATCCCCGCACTTGGATTGTCGAATACTGCCCGTGCTGGTTTGACTGGCTTTGTCGCTGGCACAGCCCGCCAAGTGGCGATGCACGGCGTGAATATTAACAACCTTTTGCCGGGTATCCATGCCACTGACCGCGCTGTTAGCCTTGATACTGGTGTCGCGACGGCCCAAGGCATCGATCTTGACGCTGCCAAGACCCAGCGTCAGGCAACGATCCCATCACGTCGCTACGGAACTGCCGATGAATTTGGCGCGACTTGTGCGTTCATGTGTTCAACCCAAGCAGGCTTTATGGTTGGTCAGAACATTGTGCTTGATGGTGGTGCTATCAACGCAACACTTTAAGACATGGCATCTGGGTTCAGCCTAAAAGATCAGCTTTTTAACGCGCAAACAGTCGGCCATCTTGGTCAGCTGTTTGCCGATGCTGATGTATTTGCGGCTGAGCCCTTTGTTGCTGATGTGATGGCGGACATGGGCCCGCTTGAACTTAAGGCGCGGATCAACTTTATCGCTGAAATCCTCGCAACACACCTCCCCGATGACTTCACCCAAGCCTGCGCCGCCGTTCGCAAGGCACTCCCGCCCGCGCTTGATCCGTCAAAATCCGACGATGACTTTGGGCATTTTATCTACGCCCCGCTTGGTGTGTTCGTCGAGAGCCATGGCATCCCTGATCACATCGACCTTTCGCTTGAAATGCTGGCCGAGCTCACAACGCGATTTTCGATGGAATTCTCGATCCGCGCGTTCCTGAACCATGATCAACCCTCTGTGTTGGCCCAAATGCAGCACTGGTCGGGCAATTCCCATTACCACCTGCGCCGTCTCGTCTCAGAAGGGACGCGGCCACGCTTACCTTGGGGGCAAAACGTTGGCCTTTCCACGACCGAGACTTATTCGCTGCTTGATACGCTTTATGGCGATCCCACGCGCTTTGTGACCCGCTCGGTTGCGAACCACCTGAATGATATCACTAAATTTGACCCCGATAGCGTGGTTGCACGGCTGAAGATTTGGCAAACGGCTGGCGGTCAGGACGCAAAAGAACTGGCATGGCTGTCCAAACACGCATTACGCGGCCTGATCAAATCCGGCCATGCAGGCGCGTTAGAGTTCCTTGGCTATCGGCCTGATGTCGCTGTAAAAATCACGCGGTTTGATCTGTCAGGCGATACGATCAAACGCGGGGGGGAACTTGCCCTTGATATTGAAATCACAACCGATCAGGCGGAACCGTTGATCATCGACTATGTTATTGATTTTATGAAATCTAATGGCAAAACAGCCCCTAAGGTATCCAAGCTTAAGGTGCTCACCACCAAAGCCAACACCCCGACAGCACTGTCCAAGAAACACCATTTCAAAGACGACGCGACCACATTCAAACTTTATCCCGGCGCGCACCGCGTACATCTGCAGGTGAATGGCCAGATTGTCGCAAGCCAATCATTCACATTGACCTAACCTTGCCTCAGCGCGGCGCTATTGTTAGGGACGTGGCTGAATACCTAATCGTTTCACTCAGAGAAACCTACGCCTTATGAACACCCCGCGCCTCGAAATTCGTAATCTGACGCGCAGCTATGGCGGTGTTAAGGTCGTCGATGATGTATGCCTTGATGTCATGCCGGGGCAGGTGACGTGCCTGTTGGGGCCATCAGGTTGCGGTAAATCCACGACATTGCGGATGATTGCGGGCGTCGATACGCAAGATAGCGGTGCGATCTTTGTCGATGGCGAAGTGCTGTGTGATGCAGTCAGCAATGTTCCACCCGAGGCACGTTCAATCGGTTTGATGTTCCAAGATTTTGCGCTGTTTCCACATCTGAATGTCGCAAAAAACGTGGCCTTTGGTCTGAACGGCCCCAAGGCTGAAATCGCGGCACGCGTTAAAGAACTGCTGGGCAAGGTTGGTATGCTGCGCCACATCGATGCGTACCCGCACCAGCTATCGGGTGGGGAACAACAGCGCGTCGCATTGGCCCGCGCGCTTGCACCCAAACCGCGTGTGATGCTGATGGACGAGCCTTTTTCAGGCCTCGACGACAGGCTGCGCGATGATATCCGCGACGAGACGCTTGAGCTGCTTAAGGAAGAAGGCACCGCCGTTCTTTTGGTCACGCACGAGCCGGACGAGGCGATGCGCATGGCCGACGAGATCGCATTGATGCGCGACGGCAAGATCGTCCAGCGCGGCGCGCCGTATAACATCTACAACAACCCTGTTGATCGCTCGGCGGCGGCATTCTTTAGTGATATCAATGTCATATCTGGTGAAGTTCAGGGCGCATTGACTGACACGCCATTCGGTCAGTTCTTAACGCCAGGCTTTTCGAATGGCACCGGCGTCGACATCGTGATCCGTCCGCAGCACCTGAAAATCGACTTTGACCGCAGCGGAAAAGGCCCCAGCCCAACACCCGCCGAGGGCACGCCCGCACGCGGGATTGTTCGTCGCGCAAGGTTCATGGGCTCGGATAGCTTGGTTGAATTTGCGATGGATTTTGACGGTTCAGTGCTTAAGGCGCGGATACCGTCTGTGTTCTTACCAAAACCCGGCACACCGCTGTGGATCATGATCCGCCGCGACCGCTGTTTCGTGTTTCCGCAGATTTAATCCTGCGCAAGCCGCCCTGCGCGGCCGCCACGACGTTTCGTCAGCATGCCTTTACGCGCGTCGAGTTCCGCCATCACAGCGCCACGTACTTCGGGGGTCATCTGTGACCATGCACCAATTTCGTCGATCGTCCGCAGGCATCCGGTACATAGCCGCGACTTTGGTTCAATCACGCAAATCTTGATGCATGGGCTTTGGATTTCGGCCCGTTGCCAGATTTTGTCGGTGTTATCTGATTGGGTCACGGGTTCGCCCTCATATGTGCCAGACGGTCCAGCATACCTTGTAAAATATAGCTTGCTGCGACCTGATCGATCACCTCGGCGCGACGTTTTCGCGACGTATCCGCCTCAATCAACACACGCTCGGCTGCGACAGTAGATAGGCGTTCGTCCCAAAATGTAATCGGCAAAGGGGTCAGCTTTTCAAGATTGCGGGCAAATGACCGCGTCGCTTGCGCCCTTGGCCCTTCGGACCCGTCCATGTTCAGTGGCAGACCCAGCACGATACCATTCACATCACGGTCGGCAAAAATCTCAAGCAAGCGTTTGGCGTCGATGCCGAATTTCTTGCGTTTGATCGTTTCAACAGGGGTACCCGCAGTACGAATGCTGTCAGACACGGCCACACCAATTGTCACCGTCCCTAGGTCAAGTCCGGCAAGTGCGCCGTATATCGGCACCTCAGCCGCAAAGCTGGTCGCGTTCTGACAAATCATTCCAAAACACCTGCATCCCGTGCGGCGGCGTCCAATGTCGCCCGCGCCGTATCCGATGCACCAAACACATCGCTCGCTTCAACATATATTGCGCGGGCTGTCTCAACCTCGCCCAGAACACCGTAGGCCGCGATCAGCCGCGCCCATTCTGTCGCTGGACCACCTTGTGATGCCAGTCTGTCGGCAAGGCCCGCAACCATACCTGCGATCATCTCGCGTTGGTCAGCGTCAGTCATGTCTTGTGCGTTTTCGATATCAGCGGCTGAGGGGCCGCGCACCGCAGGCAATTCATAGGACACGCCAGCACGAAACGCCGCGTCTTCGATTTGTTGGCGGGCGAATTCGACGTGGAACAGGTTGCTTTGGCCATTCTCAACCAAATCACGCCATAGACGAAAGGCGATGTCTGGGCGGTCCGTTTGCTCATAAAGCGCGCCTAAATAGTAACGCGCGGGCAGGTTGTCTTCGTCCTCGGCCAAAATGCCGCGGATCAATACTTCGGCCTCGGGTGATACAAAACCATTCGCGGCCGCAACCATCAGATCGACCTGTAAAATATGATCACCCAGCGTTGCGTCTTTACCCTTAAGCGCGACAACCCGACCTTGGGCGAACGCTGCAGCTGGGAAATTCCGCAGGGTGGATTCGTGTCGCGCTAATAGTAACCAACCCTGCAGGTCATCAGGGCGGGTCGGCATGATCTCACGTAGCTGCGCGACGTTTTCGAGATATTCATCTGGCGCTTCAACTGGCTCAAGGGCAGGTGCCGCAGCCTCGGCTTGGGCCTGCGTAGGACGGTTTAGCCGCGCCGCATCGCCATTTTCAATCCGCAGTTTCAGCGGGAGGTCTGGATACGCAGGCGCACCCATGTCCCAGTACAAAAACGCCGACAACCCCACGACGGCGATACCCGACACGACAGCAGCAGCCTGCCCAGCGGGGCTTGCCGTGGCTTGGGTCATAGCGCTGTTTGCCGCCAATAGACGCCGTGCAATCTCGGTTTTCGCCCGCTCGGCTTCGTCCTCGGCTAGCACATCGCGTGCCACGTCACGGTCTACTTCGGCCATTTGTGCTTTGTAGAATGCGACGTCAGGCGACGCTGCTTGTGTCCGTGGAGCGCGCAGCATTGGAGCAACAATCGTGCCCACGACGACCAACGATAAGCATGCGCAAATGATCCAAAATAACATGGGCGATCCTGTGTTCAGTTGCCCCTACCTAAGCACAAGGCAGACGGGTGAAAAGGGGCGCTCACAGCGGCGTGTGGGTGCATGTCGCAAATCGGACGATTTACGACGTAGCCAGCCGCCTTTTAAATGGGGCGAAAGTCCACTAACGACGTATATATCTTTGGGTCATCTGCTGGGATTCGTCATGGGTCATAAACGTTATTCTGCCTTTGCTGTCGCAAGAGAAGCGATGCGTCAACACACAGGCTGGGACCGTGCTTGGGCAAAGCCCACGCCAAAAAAGAAATACGAGGCGATTATCGTCGGTGCTGGTGGCCACGGGCTTGCCACTGCGTATTATCTTGGAAAGAATTTTGGCATCACGAATGTCGCGATTCTTGAAAAGGGGTGGCTTGGCGGTGGTAACACGGGCCGGAACACAACGATCATCCGCTCAAACTACCTGCAAGACCCATCTGCTGCGATCTATGAAAAGTCGCGGTCGCTTTATGAAACAATGTCCCAAGACTTGAACTACAACGTAATGTTCAGCCCACGTGGCGTGATCATGCTGGCCCAAACCCAGTCTGAGATCCGTGGCTACCAACGCACAGCGCATGCAAATTCATTGCAAGGCGTGCCGACCGAATGGATCAGCCCCGCCCGCGTCAAAGAGCTGTGCCCGATTATCAACCTCGATGGTCCGCGCTACCCAGTTCTGGGTGGCCTGTGGCAGGCCCGCGGTGGCACCGCCCGTCACGATGCTGTGGCTTGGGGCTATGCGCGGGCTTGTTCTGAAATGGGCATGGACGTGATCCAGCAATGCGAAGTTACTGGCGTGCGCACCGAGGCTGGCAAAGTCGTCGGCGTCGATACGACCAAAGGCGCTATTGATTGCGATAAACTTGGTATGGTTGTCGCTGGTCATTCGTCTGTTCTGGCTGAAATGGCGGGCTTTCGTTTGCCAATGGAATCAGTGGCCCTTCAGGCGCTGGTGTCCGAACCGATCAAACCTTGCATGGATATCGTCGTTATGGCGAACACAGTGCACGGTTATTTGTCGCAGTCCGATAAGGGCGAAATGGTCATCGGTGGCGGCACAGATGGCTACAACAACTATACCCAGCGCGGATCGTTCCACCATGTTGAGGAAACAGTCCGCGCCTTGGTCGAGACATTCCCAATGATCGCGCGTCTGAAAATGCTGCGCCAATGGGGGGGCATCGTGGACGTGACAGGTGACCGCTCTCCAATCTTGTCCAAAACGCCAGTTGACGGCGTGTTTGTGAACTGCGGTTGGGGCACAGGCGGCTTCAAAGCGATCCCTGGGTCCGGTTGGGCCATGGCCGAGCTGATGGCAAAAGGCCAATCGCCACTGACAGAAGAGTTCAACATGTTCCGCTTTCGCGAAGGCAAATTCATCGACGAGAGCGTGGCAGCAGGGGTGGCGCACTAGTGAGCACCCGAACTTCATCCTTTCGTCCGGTATCGCCGGACAGCACCCTCCCCATGGGGGAGGTCCGGACGCTGTTCTCGGTGGGCCGTCTCAAGCAGCGGTGGGCCAAAACTCGCACACTGATTGTAGCACTTCCGGCCACTCGCCGCTCAAATCGTCCGGTGATTGCCGCTCATGTATCTTTCCATGTGAAACCTGCTCAGATGACAGCGTCTGATAAGGAGGACGCAACATGGTTGACTACACAACATCGAAAGCAAACCGCGGTGGCGGGTACGGTATCATCCTTGGTGCAGCCTTTGTGCTGCTCATCGTTGTCTATGCAATTTACGCAGGCGGCGACGGGACCCCACAGCCCGGTCAAGCCGAGCTTGGGCTTACTGCCCCAGCTACGGATGGAACGACTACAGTTCTCGACTAAACCCACTCACGGCCACTCACTGATGGGCGGATGCAGCAATGCGTCCGCCTTTGGCGTGGCAGGCTACGTGCCATACGCATCGCGTACGCGTAACATACGCCAAACATACCCCGAAATTTCGTTATTTTTGAAGGTTCTGCCATGCTAATTCTGCATTGCCCCTATTGTGGCGTCGACGCCGATGAAACCGATCTGCACGCAGGCGGAGAGGCGCATCTGACCCGTTTTGGACCTGGATCATCCGACGATGAATTCCACGATTACCTGTTCCAGCGCGCGAACCCCAAGGGCGTCCACTTTGAACGCTGGCGGCATGTTTACGGCTGCGGAAAATGGTTCCACGCGGCCCGTTCCACAACCACGCTTGAGGTCTATGGCACCTATTCAGCACAAACGCTTGAGCCGCCAAAAGACATCAAAGATGCCATCACTGCGAAAGAACCCACTTGGGTTTGGGGAGCCTCATCATGAGCACTCGTTTATCAAATGCAGGCCGTCTATTGAACAAGGCCAAGGCGGTTACATTCTCGTTTAATGGCAAAAATATGCAAGGGTTTGAAGGGGATACCATCGCCTCGGCTTTGCTTGCTAACGATCAGATGCTTGTTGGCCGCTCGTTCAAATATCACCGCCCGCGCGGCGTCATCGCATCAGGTGCAGAAGAGCCGAATGGCCTTGTGAACCTAGGAGAGGACGGACATTTTGAACCAAACCAGCGCATCACAACGACCGAGCTGTTTGACGGCCTAAAGGCCAAGTCGCAGAACCACTGGCCGACGCTGGAATTCGATGTGGGCGCGATTAACAAGCACTTGTCGCGGTTCTTGCCTGCTGGGTTTTACTACAAAATGTTCATCTACCCGCGCCCATTCTGGAAGCACGTGTACGAGCCGATCATTCGCCACTCTGCTGGTCTTGGCAAAGCGCCAAAAGCGCGTGATGCGGATACATACGAACACTTTCACGCGCATATTGACGTTCTTGTCGTCGGTGGCGGAATTGCGGGTCTTTCCAGTGCTTTAGCCGCTGCGAATACAGGCGCGCGTGTTCTTGTGATGGAACAAACTGCCCATTGGGGCGGACGTGCTGCCGTTGACGCACCCGAGATCGAAGGCAAGACCGCCGAGGACTGGATCGACGATACGGTTGCAGCTCTTTCCGCAATGCCAAACGTCGACATGCGTCTGCGGATGATGGGCGCTGGTGTCTACGACCACGGCTATATTCTGGGCTACGAAAAACTGACCGAGCATCTGGGCGTATCCGAGGGGCCGCGCCAACGTCTATGGCGTATCCGCGCCAAGCAGGTTGTCACGGCAACAGGTGCTATTGAGCGGCCTTTGTCGTTTGCTGGTAATGACTTACCAGGTGTTCTTCTTGCTGGTGCTGTGCGTGATTACGCGGTGAACTATGGTGTTTCCATCGGTGATCGCACCGTTGTTGTCACCAACAACGACGACGCATACCGCACAGCGATCCGTCTGGCCGAGGCTGGATTGGACGTCCCTGCGATTATCGACGCGCGCCCAACGGCTGATGGCCCGTTACCGCAACTGGCCCGTGAATTGGGCATTCGTGTCCTGACTGGCAAAGGTATTTCAAAGGTCAAAGGCGGCAAGCGCGTCACTGGCGTCGCAGTCTGCTCTCAAGCAGGCGAAGGCGCTGAGCTGGAAGAGATTGCATGCGAATGCGTCGCCATGTCCGGCGGCTGGTCACCTGTTGTGCACCTGTGGTCACATTGCGGTGGCAAACTGCTTTGGGATGCGGATCAGGCGATGTTCCGCCCCGATCCTGAGCGGGCACCTACGGGCGACAAGGGGCAGGCCTTTGTGACTGTCGCGGGCATAGCAAACGGCAACTTGTTCACTGCTGAAGTGCTTGCTGACGGGTTCGCAGCAGGGGCGAGTGCCGCCAAGATTGCGGGTGCCACAGGCAAGGCTGGTCATGCGCCAATGGGCAATGATCTGCTTGAGGAACCTCTGTCGCCAGTGTGGCTGATGCCGCAAGGCGCGAGCTATAAATTGCGTTCCAAAGCATGGCTGGATTTCCAGAATGACGTCAAGGTCAGCGATGTGCAGCTTGCTGCGCAAGAGGGCTTTGAGAGCGTTGAGCACACCAAGCGTTACACGACGTTGGGTATGGCCACGGATCAAGGTAAGTTGAGTAATATCAACGGTCTCGCCGTTCTTTCTAAAGCATTGAACAGCGAAATTCCTGATGTTGGAACCACAACATTCCGCCCTCCTTATACGCCTATCTCAATGTCTTCGATTGCGGGTGTGGCGCAGAACGATCTATTCCAGCCGATCCAGATGACGCCGATGTCTGATTGGCACAACGAGAACGGCGCGGACAATGAACCCGTCGGTCATTGGCGCCGCCCGTATGCGTACATCCGTGACGGTGAAAGCGTGCATGATGCGGTAAACCGCGAGGTCGTTCAGACGCGCGAAAGCCTTGGTTTGCTAGATGCATCAACGCTGGGCAAGCTTTTGGTTAAGGGGCCCGACGCGGGCAAGTTCCTCGACATGCTTTACACCAACATGATGTCGACGTTGCCAATTGGTAAGTGTCGTTATGGTCTGATGTGTTCTGAAAACGGGTTCCTGTCTGACGACGGTGTTGTTGCGCGGATCGCCGAAGATGAATGGCTTTGCCACACGACAACTGGCGGCGCGGGTCGCATCCACGAATGGATGGAAGACTGGTTGCAGTGCGAATGGGGGGACTGGAAAGTTTATGTCGCCAACGTGACCGAGCAGTTGGCGCAAGTTGCTGTTGTTGGCCCGAACGCGCGTAAAGTGCTGGAAAAGCTGGGCGGCATGGATGTTTCCAAGGAAACATTGCCGTTTATGCAGTGGGCTGATGGGACGCTTGGCGGGTTTGATGCACGGGTCTACCGGATCAGCTTCTCGGGCGAGTTGTCGTACGAGATTGCAGTTGCCGCCGGACAGGGCCGCGCGTTCTGGGATGCACTGCTTGAGGCGGGAGCCGAGTTCAACGTCATGCCATACGGCACCGAGGCGCTGCACATCATGCGTGCCGAGAAGGGTTTTATCATGATCGGGGACGAGACGGATGGCACAGTCATCCCGCAAGACCTGAACCTGAATTGGGCGCTGTCCAAAAAGAAAGAAGACTACATGGGTAAGCGGGCGCACTTGCGGTCGCACATGGCAGATCCAAACCGTTGGAAGCTTGTTGGTCTTGAGACATTGGACGGGTCAGTTCTGCCTGATGGCGCGTATGCCATGGCCGAGGGCGAGAACGCCAATGGTCAGCGCAACACCCAAGGGCGTGTCACTTCGACCTATTATTCACCAACATTAAAACGGGGCATTGCGATGGGATTGATCCATATGGGTCCTGACCGGATGGGCGATATCCTTGAGTTCACTAACATTGGTGGCGAGCCGATCAAGGCGAAAATCGTTGATCAGGTGTTCTATGACAAGGAAGGGGCAAAGCAAAATGTCTAATCCAATCAGCGCTTTGAATGGCCGTGTTGAAGCTGGCGAAGTCACAATCCGCGAGGCTGGTTTGCGCGGAATGATCACCCTGCGTGGTGATCTGACGGCCCGCAAACTGCGCAATCTTTGCACCGGACTGACTGGTGTCGATTTCCCGACGCAGGGTCAGGCACACAGCGATGGCGACAAAGGTCTTTGCTGGATGTCACCGGATGAATTGCTGATCCTTGTGCCCTATGCTGATGTCGCAACGACGCTTGCAAAGATCGCGAAAACGCTTGAAGGCCAGCACCATTTGGCCGCGAATGTGTCGGACGCACGCGCGCTTATTTTCGTCGAAGGCACGTTTAGCCGCGAAGTGATTGCCAAACTTGCACCTGCCGATTTGCACCCTGATACGTTCAAACCAGGTGATTTCCGCCGGACCCGTTTGGGGCAGGTGGCCGCCGCATTCTGGATGCGCGACGAGGATACGTTTGAGGTAATCTGCTTCCGCTCGGTTGCGGACTATACATTCCGTTTGCTTGCCGCATCGGCCAAAGCAGGGCCTGCGTCGCACTTCTAAGCGACAAAACATCAAAGACTTGGCCTGTGCCCCTTGACCTTGAGGGGTGCAGTGCTCTTTATCCAGTTATCCTGCACCCCATCAGAAAGTGACCGAAAATGGCTTTTGAACTTCCCGATCTACCGTATGCACACGACGCTTTGGCTGGCCACGGCATGTCTGCCGAGACGCTGGAATTCCACCACGACCTGCACCACAACGCATATGTTACCAATGGTAACGCTGCGATTGCTGGTACTGAGTGGGACGGCAAGTCTCTCGAAGAGATCATCGTTGGCACATATGACAAGTCGTCTGTTGCGCAGAACGGCATCTTCAACAACATTTCACAGCTTTGGAACCACAACCAGTTCTGGGAAATGATGGGTCCTAACAAACCTGCAATGCCGTCCGAGCTTGAGAAAGCATTGAACGACAGCTTTGGCTCAGTTGATGAGTTCAAAAAGCAGTTCAGCGCTGCTGGTGCTGGTCAGTTCGGCTCGGGCTGGTGCTGGTTGGTTAAGGACACTGACGGTTCCCTGAAAGTGACAAAGACTGAAAACGGTGTGAACCCGTTGTGCTTTGGTCAGACAACATTGCTTGGTTGCGACGTGTGGGAGCATTCTTACTACATCGACTTCCGCAACAAGCGTCCGGTCTACCTGACCAATTTCCTTGATAATCTGGTCAACTGGGAGAACGTTGCTTCGCGCATGTAATCTTTTGATACAGAACAGAATTTGGGCCTGCCGCATTTGTGGTGGGCCTTTTTTGTGTCAGGCGATCTGATGCTGGCTGGGGTCATCTAGCATCTTGCTTATCCCCAATCACTCTGCGCAGATACGCGCGAAAGGCGGCCCCATGACTGATAGCACCAAAGGCTTTCTGGCGATGATTGTGGCCTGCACTGTGTGGGGGCTTTCGCCGATTTATTATGCCCAGCTTAAGCACGTGCCACCGCTTGAGATTCTCAGCTATCGGGGGCTTTGGTCGCTGGCGTTCTTTGTCATTATCTTAGGTGTGCAGCGGCGGTTGCCCGAGGTGAAAGTGGCTCTCTTCAATCGCAAAAGCTTTGCTCTGATTGCTTGTGCTGCGGTGATGATCTCGACCAATTGGTTTGGCTATATCTTTGCGATTTCGACGGCCCAAGGGGTTGAGGCATCGTTGGGGTACTTCATCTTTCCGTTAGTCGCCGTTGTGCTGGGCCGTGTGTTTTTCGGAGAGCGGCTTAGCCGTGCGCAGTTCGCCGCTGTGCTACTGGCTGGCGTCGCTGTTGTGACATTGACCGTTGGTCTGGGTGTGGCCCCATGGATCGCGCTGATGTTGGCGGGCACATTTGGCGCTTACGGGTTAATTAAGAAAAGCCTGCCGGTTGGACCTGTTGTCTCGGTCACGGCAGAGGTTCTGGTTCTCGCGCCTCTTGCGATCTTGTGGCTGACCTTTGCAGGCACAGGGGCAGGGAGCGACAATGCGTTCGGCACACACGTCCTGCTGGCGCTCTCAGGGCCGCTGACCGCATCCCCGTTGATATTGTTCGGCTATGCCGCCCGCCGTGCGCGGCTGTCCACAATAGGGCTGGTGCAATACCTGAACCCGACATTGCAGTTTTTCTGCGCCGTGGTGATTTTTTCAGAACCTTTTACGCAATGGCACGCAATTGCGTTCCCCGTCATCTGGGCCGCACTTGTTCTCTATTCCATCTCGGCTGTGCGTCAGGACAGGGCAGCGCGCAAAGTTGTTTCCAACGCAGCCACGTCCGGCACGGTTGAAATGTAATCAAGCAAGGATGCATCAGCAAAACCTTGGGCCACAATGTGATCCATCAGGTTTGAAAGCGGATCCCAGTAGCCATCTACGTTCAACAGAATGATTGGTTTTTCATGCAAACCAAGCTGACGCCAAGTGAGAGCCTCAAAAAACTCATCCAGTGAACCAGCACCACCGGGCAGCACGACAACGGCGTCTGCATTCATAAACATGACCTTCTTACGCTCGTGCATCGTCTCGGTGATGATGAACGTATCAAGGTCGCGTTTGCCGACTTCCCACTCAAGCAGATGAGTTGGGATAACGCCGAAAGTCTTGCCATTTTCGGACTGTACCGCATTTGCGACACGGCCCATCAGGCCTACATCACCCGCTCCGTAAACAAGCCGCCAATCGTTAGCGACAAGCATCTTTCCGGTGTCTTCTGCGGCCTGTGCATAGGCTTGGTTCACGCCATCACGTGATCCACAATAGACGCATACTGATTTCAGTGGGCTTGTCATGATCGCATATTCCTGTAGCAGTTGGCTTTGACCGTCCATAACCGCGTTGTTATGGTCGCTCAACTGGGGAATAGAAGGAAATATCGGGTGACACTAGGCATAGGTTCAAATGTTGCGTCATTAGCTGTCGGCGCTGCCGCGGCTGCTGCGATTGTGGTTGGTGCAGCGGTGCTGGTACCCCAGTTCGCGCCAGAGCAGGTGGATGAGGCAGCAGAGCTCGTAGCTGATGTGCCAGCTGTCGAGGTCGAAGTTTTGAACACTGATGTCGCCGAAAACGTTGTTTCCAAAGCTGCTGAGACGCTTTTGACTGTCGCACCTGTGCGCGAAGAATTCCTGATGTTCCCTGATGGATTTGCGACAATCGCAGGTAAAGCAGCACCGGGTGCCACGGTAGAAGTCATCGTCGCAGGCGAGAGCATGGAGCGCGTTGTCGCTGATGCAAACGGCAACTTTGGTGCGACTTTGTTTATTGAACCGTCCGATCAGCCGCGTGTCATGCGTTTGATCGCTGATCCAGACGGAGCGGCGGTTCCATCCGCTGAGACATATTTTGTGCAACCAACTGTGGTTGCTGTAGCTGCGACGACGCCTGAGCTGCCGACAGCCGATACTGACGTTGAAACTGTTGCTGCTGCGGTATCTGAGGAAACAGACGTTGCACAGGTCGCTGAAACCACCGCTGATGTGACTGAAGCAGTT
This sequence comes from Paracoccaceae bacterium, assembly GCA_034111185.1. Lineage (GTDB taxonomy): Bacteria > Pseudomonadota > Alphaproteobacteria > Rhodobacterales > Rhodobacteraceae > Yoonia. Next base: position 73,364 of record JAWUXS010000009.1, read on the forward strand.
GAAACCGTCGAGATTGCTGCGGTTGCTGACGATGTCAGCGTCGCGGTCGAGGATACGGTCGCTGAAGCTGCCAGCGATGTTGCAGCAGACGTTGCTGATGAGGCAAGTGAGGCCGCAGAAATTGTGGCCGAGGTAACAGAGGCTGTCGCTGATTCTGATGTAGTCGTTGCTGTTGTTGATCCTATTGCACCTGAACCGAATGACACCGAAGTTGTGGCTGATACTGAGGTTGCGCAAGTTGAAGAACCTACTGCGACCGAAGAGACAGCCACCCAAGAGGTTGTCGCTGACGTTTCAGAACCAACATCACCAGCGGTTCTTGTCGCTGATGCAGACGGCGTGCGCGTCTTGCAACCTGCGCTGTCCGATCAATCACCTGAGGTGATGTCGAATGTTGCCCTTGATACGATCACATACGACGAAGCAGGCGAGGTATTAATCGCCGGTCGTGCATTGGGGCAAGGTTCTGTCCAAGTTTACTTGGATAATCAACCCATTACGACAACCCTGATCAACGAGCAGGGCAACTGGCGCACGGACCTGCCAGACGTGGATACAGGCGTTTACACGCTGCGGATTGACGAGGTTTCTACCGATGGCGATGTGGTTTCACGCATCGAAACACCGTTCCAAAGAGAAGAGCCAGAAGACGTAGCCGCAGTCTTTGCCGAAGAGGTGAAGGATGACGCATTCGAAGTGGCCGTGCGTACCGTGCAACCCGGATCGACGTTATGGGCGATTGCCCGCGAAGAGTTCGGTGAAGGCGTGATGTATGTCGCCGTGTTCGAGGCAAACAAGGATCGCATCCGCAATCCTGATCTGATCTATCCCGGTCAGGTGTTTCTGATCCCAGAAGTCACAGAATAAAACGCCAGCTCTCTGGTTATTCGGCCTTGGGCAACCTAGATACTTAGGCTGATCGGGGAGACATGAATGCGCCGTCTAGAACCAACTTCTGCCAATATGAATAACGCACAAATCCAAGGCTGGAATGTGATCCGCCGCGTGGCGCCGTATCTTTGGCCCAAGGGGAACACTGGCGTCAAAGTCCGTGTGATCTTGTCTATGGCCGCGTTGCTGCTGTCGCAGGTGATTGCCGTTGTCACCCCGCAGTTCTTTAGCCAAGCCGTTGATAATATGGCGCCTTCCGGCTCTGATACGATGACGTATTTCGGTTTGGGCGCTGTTGGTCTAACGCTTGCCTACGGTCTTGCACGGTTGATGTCGGTTGGATTTCAGCAGTTGCGCGATGTGATCTTTACTGTTGTCGGGCAGCGTGCGCTGCGCACCCTCGCGCTTGAGACATTTACCCATATTCACCGTCTTTCCATGCGCTACCACATCACCCGCAAAACTGGTGGTCTAAGCCGGATAATTGAGCGGGGCGTCAAAGGCGTTGAATTCCTACTGCGCTTCTTGCTGTTCTCGGTTGGGCCGTTGATTCTTCAGCTGATTATGATCGCGGGCGTTCTGTTTGTGACATTCGACGTTTGGTATTTGGTCGTCGTCGTGGTGACCATCGGCCTATACGTCTGGTTCACATTCGCAGTGACCGAATGGCGCGTGAAAATCCGTAAGATTATGAATGATCAAGATACGGACGCGAACCAAAAGGCGATCGACAGCTTACTGAACTTTGAAACCGTCAAATACTTTGGCGCCGAAAAGTGGGAGGCTGACCGCTATGATGTCGCCATGCAAAAATACCAAGACGCAGCGATCAAGACGAATTACTCGCTCGCGTTTTTGAACTTTGGTCAGGCACTTATTATCACAGCGGGTCTTGTTGGCGTGATGGTGATGGCGGCGATTGGGGTTCAAAACGGCACGCTGACAGTCGGTGATTTCGTCTTGGTGAACGCATATATGATCCAAATCACTATGCCGCTGAACTTTCTTGGAACAGTCTACCGCGAGATCAGACAAGCCTTGATTGATATGGGTGATATGTTCGAATTATTAGAGCAACCAGCAGAAGTGTACGATAAACCGGACGCAAATGTTCTAAAAGTGCAAGGTGGCGGAGTAAGCTTGAAGGACGTACACTTTGGATATGACCCAGAGCGGACGATTTTGAACGGTGTGACACTTGATGTTTTGCCGGGCCAGACTGTTGCGATTGTCGGATCATCGGGTTCGGGTAAATCCACTATCGGCCGTCTGCTTTTCCGGTTCTATGATGTGGTGAGCGGCGCGCTGACGATCGACGGACAGGACGTACGCGACATCACGCAAGAAAGCTTGCACGCGCAGATCGGCGTCGTGCCGCAAGATACGGTGCTTTTCAACGACACGGTGCATTACAACATCAAATATGGTCGCCCGACTGCTACAGAAGAAGAGATCATCGCCGCTGCGAAGGCCGCAAAGATCCACGAGTTCATTATCTCGCTTCCAGATGGCTACGAGACAACTGTTGGTGAACGTGGTCTCAAGCTTTCGGGTGGTGAAAAGCAACGTGTTGGCATCGCGCGGACATTGCTTAAGAATCCACCGATCTTGTTGTTAGACGAGGCGACTTCAGCCTTGGACACTGAGACCGAGATGGAAATTCAGGCCGAGCTGAAAGAAATGGCTGAGGGGCGCACCGTGATTACGATTGCGCACCGCTTGTCCACGATTGCGGACGCGGACCTGATTGTTGTGCTTGAGGCGGGTAAGATCGTAGAGCAGGGCACGCATGACGCGCTGTTGGCTGCGAACGGTCGCTATGCGCACCTGTGGAACCGCCAGTCCGAAGACGAGATCGCCTAACCAATAACGCCTAGCCAGTAACGCCTAGCGTCCCGAGCAGCGTCAATCCTGCAAACATCGTGCCTTGCGGTAGGATCTTAAACGATACCTTTGCGATCACGGGGTAGATGACTGCCGTGATTGCAAAGCTAAAGCTGATCAACGTAGCGGCAATCCCCAAGGCGTGAATGTCCCAATATGCGGCTGCAGCGAACATCGCGGCCAGTTGGGCCAATGCGACGGTCATCATGTACCACACAAGCAGCGCTGTATGTTTGGCCGTCACATCAAGGTCGCGCGACTTGGCGATTGGTGTGGCCGTGTCTTTGCCACCAGCAATGCCATGCACGGCGCAAAGGAACACAGCGACGCCAGCAGCAATCCAAAGCGGTAGCGTGCTCATTCTGCGGCGCGGATCGTCGCGGGCAGGGGTGTTGGCTCTGCGTAGTCTTCCTCGGTCCAGATGAACTCGGGGCGTTTGATTCGCTTGGCCTGACGCTGTAGCGCCCAGTCTTGCGCTGCACGGCTTGAGCGACCCAATGAGAGCTTTGCCAGTAGGCGTGCAAACCACAGAGCGTATGTTGTGACCCATACCCGTGTCGCAAGCATTGCAGGCGTGAACACAAGTGTCAGGACAGTTGCAATTCCAAGACCAAAGACAACGGCCGTTGCCAGCTGTTTCCACCAAAGGGCGGTTGGGCTGTCGATGCTAAAGCCACCATTCATAAAGTCGAGGCTGAGACCAAACATCATTGGGGCAAGGCCCGCCATCGTGGTGATGGTGGTCAACAGAACCGGACGGATGCGATCTTCGGCTGTGCGGGTGATCGCCTCGGAACGGGGCATGAACTGGCTGTATTCTTGGTAGGTGTCGATCAAGATGATGTTGTTGTTCACCACGATCCCCGCCAAAGCCACGATGCCCGTACCCGTCATGATGATCGAGAACGACTGATCCATGACCAACATGCCAACCAGCACGCCCGCGGTGGACATGACCACTGCAAGCAGCACAAGAACCGAGTTGTAGATTGAGTTGAACTGCGCCAGCAAGATGATGAACATCAGGCCAAGCGCACCTGCAAAGGCCTGCATCAGGAATGCACCAGATTCGGCTTGGTCTTCTTGGTCGCCGGTCCATTCCCATGCAACTGAGGCAGGGAAGGGGTCGGTTTCGAGCCATTCTGTCAGACCTTCAATCCGTTCATTCGCGTTAATCGGCACGATCGTTGCCACGTCTGTCGTGCCAGTGAAATCGGCCAAGTCAGCCGCGCTGACCCCAGCGTTCAGGGCAACAAGGGTGTAGGACGTGCCATTGATGTCAAACGTATCTGTCGCATCCTCAGTTGCTTCGCTGAGAACCGCTATCTGCTCTTCGGTTTCGGCGTTCGTCATCTGGAGCCAGCCACTTTCGACGCCAGCTTTGACGTCGAAATAGCGTTTCTGCTCAATCCGGTCGATCTGCGCCAGCTTGGCGACTGGCGTGCGTGTGATGAAGTTTGACAGTGGCACGAGGCCTGATTGCGTGCGCACGCGCAGGCTATCTAATGTAGATAACACACGGTCCTCGGCAGGTAGGCGGACACGAATTTCGATTTCTTCGTCCGAACTGTCGACGCGCATAGTATCAAGCATGATGCCGCGTGTGACCATCTGAACCATCGCACCAACAGATGCGACGTCTGCGCCGTAGCGACCCGCCTTTTGTACATCAACGGCGATTTCCCAATCGATACCGGGTAGGGGCAACGTGTCTTCGACTTGGACCAAAGCATCGGTCGCTTCAAAGCGTGACCGAACAAGGTTTGTCGCCGCAATCAGCTCTTCCCAGTTTTCGCCGCGCAGGCGCATATGGACAGGTTTACCAGATGCAGGGCCACGGGCTTGGGCGAGGATTTCGGTTTGGATACCGGGGATTTTCTCAAGATCGGTTTGAAGTTCTTCCAGTACCAAGTCGCCGTCCAATTCCGGACGGTCAGTGCGATCATCCCAAGGGATCGTCTCAAGCTGGATTTGTCCAATTGTGTCGCGTGGTGCTGTTGAACCACCAGTGTTGGCGTCCAATCCGCCTTCGCCAGCAAAGGCGAATGCAGTGAACACACCCGGGTGCGCAAGAACGACTTCCTCGGCTTGTTGAACAAGCACGTCTTTTTCATGCAAAGACAAGTTTCCACGTGCGCGGACATAAACGATTGCCTGCTCGGGCTCGGATTCAACAAAGAACTCAACACCGTTATTGTTTTCGCCAAAATAGCTGAAGATCGATGATACGGTGAATAGCACAGCAGCAATTGTCACAAGTGGCATGATGGGATTGCCGGCTATGAAATTGATGAAGTGCCCAAAGAACGTACGACGATAGCCAGAGCGGATACGCTTGGCTTTGCGTGTGATCTTGGCCGCACCGATAGTGATTGATGCAAAGACGGAACCGAATAGGAACAGCGCGATGCCAGGCAATGATGTCATGATGCCAGATGTCTGGACGGCCTGCCCAGTCAGGTAGCCAGGGTTCAGCGTCAGCATCGCACCTGTGAAAAGAACCATCAGGGCAACAGGAACAAGTGCGGCGCGCAAAACCCATGGCAGGTTGCGGCGCAGCACGTCAGAGCCGCGACCAAAGATTGCGCTAAGGCGTCCGGTGACACCGCCCATAACGGGCAGGTAAATCAGCGCTACAACAAGTGATGCCGAGAGAACGAAAATCAGTGTGACGGGCAACATACCCATAAACTGTCCCGGAACACCCGGCCAGAAAAGCATTGGCAGGAACGCGCACAGGGTTGTTGCTGTGGACGACACGATTGGCCAGAACATCCGTTTGGCGGCGTCAGTATATGCGGTCATCGGGCCAGAGCCCTCTTGGATACGTCTATCCGCGTATTCGACCACCACAATGGCACTGTCCACCAGCATCCCCACAGCCAAGATCAGGCCAAACATCACAATGTTCGAGATTGTGATGTCCATGATTGCAAGAAGCGCAAAGCACAAGAGGAAGGAGGTCGGGATAGCAAAGCCAACAAGCAGGGCAGGGCGTGTGCCAAGTGCGGCAAGCACCACGATCATCACCAAGGCCACAGCCGTCAGAACCGAGCCTTCGAGCTGGCTGACCATTGAGGCCACGCCGCGGGATTGGTCATTCGATGTGCCGACTTGGATCGCGGCCTGCAATTCAGGGGACCAGCTTAGGCGTTCTTCCTCGACGACTGCATCAACGATGGCTGCGGTATCGATCAGGTTAAAGCCTTTGCGCTTAACCACCTGCAACGCGACGGTGTTCACGCCGTTAAAGCGGGCGGTACCAACGCGGTCTTCGAACGTCAGGCGGATCGTTGCGAGGTCGCCAAGCGTAATCACGCGGTCGCCGTTGGTTTTGACCGGTAGGTCGTAGATATCGCGCGGTTCATCAAAGGAGGATGGAATTTTGACAGCAAATGTACCCTGTGCCGTCTCAACTTCGCCCGCTGCGATAAGAAGGTTGTTGTTGGTGACAACGCCGATCAATTCGCCCGCTGTGACGTTATACGACTCAAGCTTAAGAGGGTCGATCACGACCTCAAGCATCTCATCGCGCTGACCTGCAAGACCCGCCTCAAGAACGGCATCTATGCCTTCAATCCGTTCCTGCAAGCGTTCGGCGACACGGCGCAGCGTACGCTCGGGCACTTCTCCGGTCAGGTTCACAATGATGATAGGGAATTCTGAAAAGTTGATTTCGTTGATAGAATAGTTGTCTGCGCCTTGCGGAAACTTTGATGAGGCGGCGTTCATGGAATCGCGAATGTCAGCAAGGACTTTGGTTTTGTCCCAGCCGAATTCGAACTCAAGTGCTACACCTGCGTAGCCTTCGGATGCTGTTGCAGACAACGTTTTCAAACCATCGAGGTCTGAAAGCTCGGTCTCCATTGGCTTAACAAGCAGTGTTTCACTGTCAGCCGCTGAAATGCCTGGGAAGGGGACAGAGACAAAGATCGCTGGGATCTCGATATCCGGTTCTCCCTCTTTGGGGAGCCCAACATAAGCCATGCCCCCCGCCAGAAGCGAGAGGGCAATAAAGGCGAGAACCATTCTTGCGCGGGACGCAGCCCAGTCTACAACACCAGTCATCCTTCGACCTCCTGGAATGTCGGGGTCACATAGACGCCGTCGATCACAAATTCTTGTCCGACGATGATTACATCAGCAGCATCGGGTAGTCCGGTTACCCAGACCCCATCGATTGTATCGCGGATAAGGGTTACTGGCATGAATTGCGCGGTCTGCGCGTCGTCCACCGTGCGAACACCCAAGACACCGTCATCGTCAAGCGTCAGCGAAGACTGCGGCAAAAAGTGTGCGACGTTTCCGTCAGAAGCCACGATGATTTCAACGGTCTGGCCGTCGCGAATTGACAGATCTTTGTTGGGAACTTCGACTTCCACGCGGAACGTCCGTGTTGTTTCATCAGCTGAGCGGGACAGGAAGCTAACACGGCCAGTCGCTTGATCGCCTGTGGCCAAAGTCGCAGCAGATTGCGCGCCAACAGTGATTTTAGCGACGTCAGTTTCGGGTACGAAACCAACAAGCTTAATTGGGTCAAGTTGAATGATCGTGGCGCATGCTGCACCTGGCTGCATCAATGTACCAAGCTCGGCTGTGTCGGTTTCGAGCAGTCCAGCAAAGGGCGCTGTTATGATAAGGCGTTCGATCTCACGCTCGGCTGCAGCGACGGATGCAATTGCGGCCTCGATGCCTGCTTCGGCAGATGACACGCCAGATGCGGCACGTTGAACGCCTGCTGTAGCGGCTTCTGCAACGGCTTCAGCGCTGACAACGCGGGTTTCACTGGCAAAGCCATCTTCGCTTAACTTGCGGGCTGCGTTTACATTGATCTGTGCTTCGCGGACGCGGGCGTTTGCCTCAAGCACAGATGCTTGTGCCTCAGGTACGCGGCTGCGTGCTTCGGCAAGGCGTGCGCGGGCTTCAGCGAGGTTTGCTTCACGAATACCTGTATCAAGGCGGCACAATTCCTCGCCCGCGGCGATGTATGCGCCTTTGCGAAGGGGTTCTGAGATAACCAAGCCTGATGTTTCCGCGGCGACCCGCACCTGACGGGCGGCCTCGGTGCGGCCACGTAAGATGACGGCGCTATCGATTGCTTGCGAGGTTGAGTGCATGGCCACAACACGAACGCCAACTTTTCCTTCATCGACAGGTTCGGCGGCAACTTCGGCTGTTTCCATCCCTTCAGCAGCGTTATCCGCAGCGGGTGGTGTGGCTACAGGCGATGAAGTGCGCGCAAAGTCGACGAGGCGCTCCCTTTCAAATACAACAAAATACAAGGCCGCCGAAACAAGCAACGCGGTAAGAATAGGGACGATCTTCATGTCGGGACCTCGGGTCGGTGTAGGAGGGTGGCTTACGCCTTCAATCTTAATGTCGTTAACATTAGCGTGATTTCAAGGATATCAAGGCTAATTTTTTCTAAACAGTTCAGTTCACTTTAAGCCTTTGACCCCACGTTCGCAAGGGATTTTTCTGCGCTGCCGCATAGCTTTGCGATCACAATGTGCCGCAGCCCTTGGCAATTGGTTCTGCTTCACGGTAAGTAGGCGTTAACGCGCAATGCGCACTTAGCATAATGGGGGCAAAGGTGAGCGACACCGACAGCTTTATCAACGAAGTCACCGAAGAAGTCCGCCGCGACCAATTGTATGGTTATTTGCGGAAATATGGCTGGATCGCAGCCGTGGCCGTGGTCGCGATTGTCGGCACTGCCGCCTATGTCGAATATTCCAAAGCAACCGCCGCAGCCGAGGCGCAAGCCGTTGGTGATGGCATTCTAGATGCTTTGGCCGCCGATAATGTGGCCGACCGTGCTGTTGCACTTGCTGCAATCGAAGTGGACGGCCCCGCATTTGCAGTCTCGGCACTAATGACAGCGGCGGCACAACAAGAATCTGGCGATTTGGCTGCTGCGAAGTCAACGCTTGAGATTTTGGCAGTGAACCAGGACGTTCCTGAAGTTTACCGTGATGTTGCTGGCTTTAAATCTGCTTTGATCGTGCTGCCTGATGGCGACATGGATGCGCGACGCGCCACGCTTGATGGTTTGTCGCTTCCTGGTGCGCCTTTCCGCCTTCTGGCGCTTGAGCAGATTGCGCAAATGGACGTGGCTGCAGGCGATGTTGACGCTGCAGTGGCGACTTTCCGCGCTATTATCGAGGATGCCGCAGTATCACGGGGCTTGCGCGAGCGGGCACAAAGCATGATTGTAGCGTTAGGCGCGGATATTGAGCCAAGCGTCGCCGAAGAATAACCCAAAAAAGGGGCAAGAACCGTGACAGCCAAAACGATTTTCAGTGCAGCAATGGCACTGGCCTTTGTCGCTGCATGTGGAGAGCAGGACATCATTTTGCCCGGTGAGCGGCTAGATATTCGTCCCGAACAGACCGCAATTGTAAACGAAGCCCGCGCGATCAACCTTGTTGGCGCGCGCGCGAATGCTGACTGGACACACCGCAATGGTGGCCCAGATCACCAGATTTCGCACCCAGCTTTGGCTGCCGCACTGACCCAAGTGTTTGTCGCTGATATCGGTGACGGCGACAGCTTGCGTGCACGGCTAACAGCGGAACCCGTAATATCGAATGGTGTGATCTACACTGTTGATGCGCGTGCGAACGTGACTGCGACGGCAATATCTGGCCAGCAGTTGTGGACGCGCACGCTGTCCGCAGGGCTTGATGGTGCAAATGATGCATCTGGCGGCGGTATATCCGTCGCAGGCAATCGCCTGTTTGTCACAACTGGCTTTGGCAATATCACCGCGATGGATACGGCCACTGGCGGTGAAATCTGGACCCAAGACCTTGATGCGCCGGGTGGCGCTGCACCAACGGTCTTTGGCGAATTGGTATATGTCGTTGGTCGCGATAGCGCTGCTTGGGCGCTTGATATTGAAAGTGGCCGCATTCGCTGGCAGCTGAACGGCACGCCTTCGCCTGCAGGTCTTAGCGGTGGCGCTGGCGTTGCTGTGAATTCCGAAATCGCAATTTTCCCGTTCCCATCAGGTGACGTGATTGCTGCATTCCCGCAGGGCGGTTTGCGCCGCTGGTCAACTGTTGTGACTGGTGCGCGTCCGGGTTCTGCTGCTGCAAACATCTCGGACATCGCTGGTGATCCGGTGATTGATGGCAACCGTGTATATATTGGTAACTTCTCTGGTCTTGTTGCCGCTCTTGATATCAGCAACGGCGATCGCATCTGGACAGCACGAGAGGGGACTGTTGGCCCTGTCTGGCCTGCAGGCGGGTCTGTATTCCTTGTGAATGACGTGAATGAGCTGATCCGCTTGGACGACAGCGACGGATCGGTGATCTGGCGCGTTTCACTGCCGGACGAGATCGAAGGCAGCTGGGGTCGGATTACCGGACGCTATGCCCATTACGGTCCAATTATTGCGGGTGGTCGTTTGATTGTGGCCTCATCTGATGGTCAAATCAGACAGTTTGATCCGGCGTCGGGCGAGCTGGTTGGAAGCGTCGCGATTGAAGGCGGAGCCGCCTCAAATCCAGTGGTTGCGGGCGAAACACTGTACGTCATTAGCAAATCAGGCAATTTGCACGCTTTCCGTTAGCGCATCTTTGGTGTATCGGCGGCATCTGAGCGATCGGAGCTAATGATCTTATGACCTTTACACTTGCCATTGTGGGCCGCCCTAACGTTGGAAAATCCACGTTATTCAACCGTTTAGTCGGTAAGAAATTGGCGTTGGTCGATGACCAACCCGGTGTGACGCGTGATTTACGCGAAGGACAGGGCCGGATTGCGGACCTGAAATTCACTGTGATCGATAGTGCGGGTCTCGAAGAAGCAACGGATGATAGCCTTCAGGGCCGGATGCGTCGCTTGACCGAACGTGCGGTTGAGATGGCAGACGTTTGTTTGTTCATGATCGACGCGCGGGCAGGTGTTCTGCCAGCCGACATGGTTTTTGCTGATATTCTACGTAAAAAGAACGCCAACGTGATCCTTGCTGCCAACAAAGGCGAAGGCAAAGCGGCTGATGCGTCAATCCTTGAGGCATATGCCTTGGGCCTTGGCGAGCCGATCCGCATGTCTGCCGAACACGGCGAAGGCATGGGCGAATTGATGGACGTGCTGCGCCCTATCTCAGACGAGATGGAAGAACGCGCTGCCGCTGATGCGCCAGAAGTCGATGTTGATGTCAGCGATGACGACGAAGATGAAGAATCGCGCGTTCCAACGCGCGAGCGCCCTTTGCAGATTGCCGTTGTTGGCCGCCCGAATGCGGGCAAGTCTACGCTGATCAATAAAATCATCGGCGAAGAGCGTCTTTTGACGGGTCCTGAGGCGGGAATCACCCGCGACGCGATTTCGGTTCAGCGTGACTGGGAAGGTGTGCCAATGCGCATCTTTGACACCGCTGGCATGCGCAAAAAGGCGAAGATTCAAGAAAAGCTTGAGAAGCTGTCAGTGTCTGATGGCCTACGTGCGGTTAAGTTCGCCGAGGTTGTTGTTGTTCTGCTGGATGTTGAAATCCCGTTTGAGCAGCAGGACCTGCGGATTGCCGACTTGGCAGAGCGCGAGGGCCGTGCGGTCGTCATCGCTGTGAACAAGTGGGACACCGAAAACGAGAAGCAGGATAAGCTCAAAGAGCTGCGTCAGTCGTTTGAGCGGCATTTGCCGCAGCTGAAGGGTGCACCGCTCGTAACTGTGTCTGCGAAGACCGGAAAAGGCATCGACCGCCTACACCAAGCTATTATGCGGGCCCATGAAGTGTGGAACCGCCGTGCGACGACATCTCAGTTGAACCGCTGGTTGACTGGTATGCTTGAGCAGCACCCACCACCCGCACCGGGCGGTAAGCGGATCAAGATGCGGTATGCGACCCAAGTTAAGACACGGCCACCGGCCTTTGTTGTTATGACGTCGCATCCTGACTTGGTGCCAGAAAGTTATAAGCGCTATCTGGTAAATGGCTTACGGGTCGATTTTGACATGCCGGGCACGCCTGTACGCCTGTTCTTGCGTGATCAGGGCGACAAGAATCCGTATAAGGACAAGAAGTCCTCGCAGCCGTCGCGTCTGTCAAAGCACCTTAAAAAGCCAGGTTCAGACCGCTAGTCTGCGCGGCATCATCACGCCCGCTGTCAAAAGAATAACGATCCCTGCTGCGGCAAGGGTCGTAACGCCCATTTGGCTGTCCATGTTTGCGACGATGATGCCGACCAATGCCCAGATCACTGTGAACAGATACTCAGGCGCTGTTGGGCGTTTGCTGTAGACCCACAGGGCAACGGCGAGGGCGATCAGGATACCTGCATAGGCCCATCCAAGGCTGCCAAACACGATCCCATATCCCGCAGCGGTGCTACCCAGCGAGACGCAAGAGGCGGCAGTCAGCCAACCTGCGTAAAGGCCGATGGGGGCTTGTAGCAACCAACGGTCTTGTTCCTTTGGCGCACGCAACATGGCCCAGATGGCCGTAACCGCCATTGCGATAATCATTATGGTTGCAAGGATGGCGTTCTGCGTGGCGGCATAAAGCCAAGGTGTCCCAATCGCGAGGCTGGCAATTAGCGGCAATCGTGCACGATTCCAGTTCGCGTCATTCGCGCGGTAAACAAGGCCAAAGACAGCGGGCACAATCAACCATGCATAGATCAGACCCCAGATGCTGAATGCATAGCCAGCAGGCTGGATCGGTGGATCTATTTGCGGGATTGGCAATTGGTTCGCATCAAACCCCGTAAAGGTCGAGAACGCAGGTGAGACAACAAATGTCCCGGTGAGAACGGCTGTGATGATTGCTTGTTTCATGTCTGTTCTACGATCCTTGCCGTGTTTTGGATGAATAAGTCTGGAAAAGCTGACTTGGCGTCATGTCCAGTTTAGGCAATCCTAAGCTTTTGTAGGATGAATATGAAACGGATTGCCATCTTTTGTGACGGTACTTGGAATCGTCATGACGCAGCGCACCCGACAAATGTTGTGCAGCTTGCCCAAGCAGTGAAACTTACCGCAAGTGACGGACGCAAACAGCAAGTTTTCTATAGGCTTGGCGTTGGTTCAGGGCGGGGCGGCAATATACTGGCCAAAAGTATGGACCGTGTCTTGGGCGGTGCAATGGGCTGGGGGCTAAACGAAAACATCGAAGATGCTTACCGTGATTTGATATTTTGCTATGAACCGGGCGACGAAATTCACATCTTTGGATTTTCGCGTGGTGCATATACAGCGCGGTCCTTGGCTGGTTTGATCCGGTCATGTGGTATTCCGCCACGAGAAAATGTCGCCCGTGTCCCCGAGGCGATTGCGCGTTACAAGTCACGTGATCCAGACACAAAGCCCGATGACCCAGCCAGCTTTCTATTTCGTGCCGATTTTGCGCCCTTCACAGCGACTAGTCAGACCGAGTTTAACTGGCGCCAAAAGGCGAACCCAGGTTTGTGTGAGATCGTAAAAATCGCATACGTAGGTGTTTGGGACACTGTAGGTGCTTTAGGGGTGCCGGGGTATTGGATATCGGCACCCATCTTTAACAAGCAGTATGCTTTCCACGATGCTGACCTTTCACGTAGCGTGGGGTCAGCACGCCACGCGGTTGCGATAGACGAACGGCGGCGGACGTTCCCTCCGGCGATGTGGTCGAACCTCGATTATTTGAACAGAGATAAAACGGAGGATCGGCCCTATTTGCAAGAGTGGTTCCCGGGCGATCACGGTTCAGTTGGAGGAGGTGGGGACCTGCAGGGGTTATCCGCCAATACGCTTGGATGGATTGCCGAAGGTGCAATGAATGCAGGGTTGGAGCTTAATTTAGAAGCGCTTGAGCAAAAGTCACAAAAGATCAATGTCCTAGAGAACTTAGTCAATCAGTCAAATGCCGGGATGATGACGAAGCTTATGAAGTTGAATTCAAAGGATCGGGCCGGACCTGACCGCATTCAAGACGTGGCGCAGGCGACAAAAGATCGCGTTGCGTGTGATCCAAGTTATCAACCAAAGACTTTGGCGCGTGTGATAAGCGCGCTACAGCGGTTGGCTGGACGGAGCTGACCCGCGCCACCCCAATTCGGGCAGCGCGGTAATTGGTTTAGATCAATGTGCCATCAGGGCTGATTGTTGTCTTGCCACGCAGATACGGGTGCAGGGCTGCGGGCAGGGTGATTGACCCGTCCTCTTGCTGGCTGTTCTCAAGCACAGCAATCAACGCACGGCCAACCGCAAGGCCAGACCCATTCAGCGTGTGAACAAATTCGGGCTTACCGCCGCCTGTTGGCTTGAACCGTGCGTTCATGCGGCGTGCTTGAAAGTCACCAGTTGTTGAGACTGATGAAATCTCGCGGTAGGTATCTTGGCCCGGAAGCCATGCTTCGATGTCAAAGGTCCGGCGCGCGCCAAAGCCCATGTCACCTGTGCAAAGCTCGACTGTGCGGTACGGCACTTCGAGACGCTCGAGAATGTTCTCGGCGCAACGCAGCATGCGCTGTTGTTCTTCGTCGGATGTATCGGGATGGCAGATCGTGACCATCTCAACCTTTTCAAACTGGTGCTGACGCAGCATGCCTGACGTGTCGCGGCCTGCTGATCCAGCTTCAGAGCGGAAACACAAAGTATGTGCTGTAAGGCGCTGTGGTAAAACGGCTTCTTCCAGAACTTCGCCTGCGACGGAATACGTCAGCGTGACTTCGGATGTCGGGATAAGCCACCAGCCGTTGGTTGTTTGATAGCTGTCATCGCCGAATTTTGGCAGTTTGTCGGTGCCATACATCGCCTCGTCACGTACAAGGACGGGTGTGTTCACTTCGGACAGGCCATTCTCTTCGGTGTGGACGTCGATCATGAATTGACCAAGGGCGCGGTGCACGCGGGCAATTGCGCCGCGCATCATCACAAAGCGGCTACCTGATGTTTTACCCGCTGTCGCAAAATCAAAACCCGGGACAGCGCCCGCGATGTCGAAATGCTCTTTCGGGGTAAAGCTGAAGTTACGGGGCGAACCCCATGTGCGGACCTCAACATTGTCGGCCTCATCAGCACCGTCAGGCACATCATCATATGGCAGGTTCGGGATTTCAGCGAGAAGCTGTGTCAGCTTCGCGTCTTCTTCCTTGGCTTCTTCGTTCAGGGCAGCGATCTGGGCCTTCTTTTCTGACACCAGTGCGCGCAGACGCTCAAACTCGGCGTCGTCGCCGCGACCTTTTGCAGCACCAACCTCTTTGGCGGCTTTGTTTGCCTCTGCCTGCGCCTCTTCGGCGGCTTGGATTTTGGTGCGGCGGGCTGTGTCTAGGCTGAGAATCTGAGACGACAACGCATCATTCCCACGGCGAGACAGGGCCGCGTCGAAGGCGGCAGGGTTGTCACGGATCATGCGGATATCATGCATTTGTCAGTTCCTTTGGTTGGCGTTTTTAAAACGTGCCCCCATATGCCTCAAAGGAGTGGGTCTGTGAACCGTTTATTATGGCATGCTAACAGCGATTAGCGCGTTGCCATTCAGGGGCCTCCAACCTAATGTGCCGCGACCTCGGGCAGGGGACTTGCCTGATCAGAAACAAAACTAGGAAACACCATGCAGGGTATTGAATCACTTATTCCGCTTCTTCTAATTTTCGGCATCATGTATTTTTTGCTGATCCGTCCTCAGCAAAAAAAGCTAAAAGAGCATCAGGCGATGGTGCAGGCACTGCGTCGCGGTGACCAAGTCATCACCCAAGGTGGTGTTGTTGGCAAAGTGACGAAAGTCAAAGAAGACAGCCAAGAAGTCGAAGTCGAGATCGCCGCTGGCGTGACAGTTCGCGTGATCCGGTCAACTATCACAACTGTGATGAACAAGACCGAACCAGCGAAGTAAGCTAACTCAAACGCGCATCGCGCGACGATCAAAACGCGCGATGCGATGAGGGACATACCACAATGTTGCAGATATCCGGCTTTAAGCAGTTCATGATTTGGGCCACCTGTGTCATCGGTTTGGTTCTTGCCATGCCGAACGGGTTCTACACCAATGTTGAAAAGCACAATGATGCTTTGGCTTTGGTTGAGGCAGGTCAAAGTTCTGCTGAAATTGATGCCGATATCGCGCTTTGGCCTTCATATCTGCCTTCGGGCCTTGTGAACCTTGGTCTTGATTTGCGCGGCGGTGCGCATTTGTTGGCCGAAGTAAAAGTTGATGATGTTTACGCATCTTTGATGGAAGCCCAGTGGCCCATCGTGCGTGATGCATTGGCAGCCCAACGTGAAACTGTTGGTTTTGTCACTCGTGAAGACGGGCCAGCTAACCTGCTGATCGTGCGGATTTCAAATGCCGAAGCTTCGCAAGACGCCTACGAGATTGTGCGCGGATTGGCGCAGCCGATCATTTCGCTGACTGGCGTTGGTACGACTGATATCGAAGTTTCGGTCAACGGGCCTGTTCTAACTGTTCAATTGTCCGAGGCCGAGCGTTTGGCCGTAGACGAGCGGACGATGCTGCAATCACTTGAGATTATTCGTAACCGTATCGACGAAGTTGGTACACGCGAGCCGACAATCATGCGTCAGGGCACGGGTCGTATTCTTATTCAGGTGCCAGGCATCGGTTCAGCAGAAGAGCTGAAGTCGCTGATCGGCACAACCGCCCAGCTGACGTTCCAACCAGTTGTTGGCACCACTGGCGACCCCGAGGCATCAGCAGGCACTGGCAATGAAGTTCTGCCATCGGTGAACGAGCCGGGCCTTTATTATATTCTTGAGCGTACTCCAGTTGTGACTGGCGAAGAGCTGGTCGATGCGCAGCCAGCGTTTGACCAAAACGGCCAGCCAGCGGTGAATTTCCGGTTTAATCCGGGAGGAGCACGCAAATTCGGCGATTACACTGCTGAAAGCGTCGGATCGCCTTTTGCTATCGTGCTTGACGGCGAAGTTGTCAGTGCGCCAACGATCCAAAGCCATATCGCGGGTGGTTCTGGTATTATTACGGGTCAATTCTCGGTCGAAGAAACGACAAACCTTGCGGTGCTTTTGCGCGCAGGCGCGTTGCCTGCCGAGTTGACGTTCCTTGAGGAACGCACAATCGGGCCAGAACTGGGGCAAGACAGTATCGATGCAGGCAAAATCGCCAGCATTGTCGCTGGTATCGCGGTTCTGATCTATATGTTCTTGTCATATGGCCTGTTCGGCATCTTTGCGAACGTTGCATTGATCATCAACGTGGGCCTGATTTTTGGCCTGCTGTCATTGATTGGCGCAACTCTGACCCTACCAGGAATTGCAGGTATCGTACTGACAATTGGTATGGCGGTCGATGCCAACGTGATTGTGTTTGAACGTATCCGCGAGGAATTGCGATCCGCCAGAGGTCCAGCGCGTGCCATCGAAGTTGGCTACGAAAAAGCGATGTCGTCAATCATCGACGCAAACTTTACGACATTCATGACAGCGATGATCCTGTTCGTCATGGGGGCAGGGCCAGTTCGCGGCTTTGCGATTACATTGGCTCTCGGCATCATCACATCAGTCTTTACGGCGCTGTTCGTGACGCGCTCAATCATCGTGATTTGGTACGCTTGGAAGCGCCCAAAGCAGATCATGAACGGTCCACGCCTTAAGCTGGTTAAAGACATCACATCCTACGACTTCTTTAGCCGTGCAAAGATTTGGCTTGGTATTTCGGGCATTGCGATGCTGATCTCATTCGGGTCGTTCGCTTATCAAGGTCTGAACTTTGGTATCGATTTCCAAGGCGGCACAAGCATGCGGACACAGTCCGAGCAGTCAGTGGATGTCGGCGCATACCGAGACGCATTGGGCGAACTTGGGTTGGGCGATGTTTCAATCTCAGAAGTTTTCGATCCAACGTTTGAAGATGATCAGAACGTCGCATTGGTCCGTATCCAAGCCCAAGAAGGCGAAGAGAGTGTCACGAACGAGACGATCCAAGCTGTGCAAGAGGCGCTGCGGACGGTTGATCCGAATATGTCATTCCCTGCGACTGAATCCGTAGGGCCAAAAGTATCAGGAGAGCTGATTAAGACGGCTGCGATTGCGGTGGTCTTGGCTGTCTTGGGAATCATGGCCTACATCTGGCTGCGGTTCGAATGGCAGTTTGCGGTTGGTGCGGTTATCGCGTTGATCCACGATGTTCTGCTGACGATTGGTATCTTCTCGGAACTGCAGATCAAATTTGACCTCGCGATTATTGCCGCGTTGCTGACGATCGTCGGCTATTCGATCAACGACACAGTTATCGTGTTTGACCGCGTCCGTGAGAACTTGCGCAAGTACAAGCAAAAGTCGCTGAAAGATGTCTTAAACCTCTCTATCAACGAGACATTGTCACGGACGTTGATGACATCTGGTACAACGATGTTGGCGCTGCTGGCCTTGTTCATCCTTGGTGGTGACGTGATCCGCGGCTTTGTGTTTGCAATGATGTGGGGCGTATTTATCGGTACATACTCGTCTATCTTTGTGGCGACGGCATTCCTTTTGGTATTGGGCGTTAAGCGGGATTGGACAAAGAAAGCACCAACCGTTGGCAACCAGTATGCGAATATTGACGCCTAACTTAACAGTTGATCGGGGACAGAAATGCGTCTGAGCGAAGTGCAGTTTGATGATAGTCGCCCCGTAGACGGTTACGGGCCGGGTTTCTTTCGCATAGGTGGAAAAGTGTTTCACGGTGCCATCCTCGCGCTTGGTACGGGCGTCGTGTCTTGGGGCGGGTATGACGACGTGCAGGGCATCGTTGACGTCAAAGACGAGCTGGACGTGCTATTTGTCGGCACAGGTCCAGAGATCGCGCATCTACCAGCGGCTTTTCGTGAAACGCTTGAGGAAGCAGGCATCGGTGTTGAACCGATGTCGTCGCCAGCAGCGTGCCGGACGTATAATGTGCTTTTGTCCGAAGGGCGCCGCGTCGCTGTTGCCCTGCTTCCGGTTTAACGGATGCTAAGTGTCCGCGATCTGTCATGTGAACGGGGCGGAATGACGGTGCTTTCTGGTGTCAGCTTTGATGTGGCCGCGGGCGAGGCGCTAATTTTGCGTGGCCCAAATGGGGTTGGAAAGACAACCCTTTTGCGGACCCTTGCAGGATTGCAGCCAGCGATTTCGGGCGACGTTGATATGCCCGAAGATGTCAGCGCCTACGCCAGCCACGCTGATGGGGTGAAAACCGCGCTGAGCGTTGCTGAGAACCTTGCATTCTGGGCCGAAGTTTACGGCCGGACTGTTGAAGGTAGCGTCTATGCGCAATTTGATCTGGTGGACCTTAAGGACCGGATGGCGGGTACTTTGTCCGCTGGTCAAAAGCGGCGACTTGGCCTTGCGCGGCTTGGCGTGATTGATCGTAAAATCTGGTTCTTGGACGAGCCGACTGTTTCGCTTGATGGGTTCTCGGTCAAACTATTCGCTGACTTTTTGCGGGACGTGCATTTGGCCCAAGGCGGCGTTGCTGTCATCGCGACTCATATTGATTTGGGGCTAACTGCACCGGAACTTGATCTCACATCCTTTGTTGCGACAGAAGAGGCGAGCGGCGGCAGCGACGAGGCGTTCTTGTGATTGCTTTGCTTCTGCGTGATCTGCGACTGGCAGTCAGGGCAGGCGGTGGCTTTGGTCTTGGCCTCGCGTTTTTTCTGATCGTAGTTGTGCTGGTGCCATTTGGCGTGGGGCCTGAGACCGCTATTTTGACGCGGATTGCACCTGGCATTTTGTGGGTCGCTGCATTGCTTGCCGCACTTCTGTCGCTTGACAGGATTTTCGCGCTTGATTTTGAGGATGGATCGCTTGCCTTGCTTGCGACTTCGCCGCTCCCGCTTGAGGCGGTTGGGCTTGTCAAAGCTGTTGCCCATTGGATCACCACGGGCCTGCCGCTGACGCTGATGGCACCTGTCTTGGGGTTCTTGCTGCATCTGGCCCCCGAAGCTTACGTGTACCTGCTTGCCTCGCTTGCGATTGGCACGCCCGCGCTGTCTGTGATCGGAAGCTTTGGCGCGGCACTAACTGTTGGGCTGCGGCGCGGTGGGTTGCTGTTGTCGCTGCTTGTCTTACCTCTTTATGTGCCTACCTTGATATTTGGGGCCGAGGCAGTGCGCAGGGGCGCGCAGGGGCTGGATGCGACAGCCCCATTAATGATTTTGGGCGGGATCACATTTGGGGCACTTGCATTGCTGCCATTTGCGACAGCGTCTGTATTGCGGATCAATCTAAAGTGAGGTGGCTTGAGGCCGCCGCATCCACTGGATAAGGAAGACGTATGTCGCTTTGGGAATATGCAAATCCAAAAAAGTTCATGGATTGGACAGCACCGGTCGTTCGTTGGACGTTTGTGCTGGCGGGACTGTGTCTTGCGGTTGGTTTGATCTGGGGGTTCTTCTTTACGCCTGATGATTTCCGCCAAGGATCAACGGTCAAGATTATCTATCTGCATGTGCCGGCTGCTCTGATGGCGATTAACGCGTGGATGATGATGCTGGTCGCATCGTTGATCTGGTTGGTACGTCGGCATCATGTGTCGGCATTGGCCGCTAAGGCTGCGGCGCCTGTTGGGATTGCGATGACGCTGATGGCTTTGATCACTGGCGCTATCTGGGGATCGCCGATGTGGGGGACATATTGGGCATGGGATCCGCGCCTGACTTCATTCCTGATCTTGTTCCTATTCTACCTTGGGTACGTCGCTCTTTGGGCCGCGATTGAGGACCCTGATACAGCCGCTGACCTGACAAGCGTGCTGTGCATTGTGGGATCGATCTTTGCGCTTTTGTCGCGTTACGCCGTGAATTTCTGGAACCAAGGTTTGCACCAAGGTGCGTCATTGTCGCTGGATGCGGAAAAGAACGTAGCTGATGTGTTTTACCAACCGCTGCTATTTGCCATCGCTGGGTTTGTTCTGCTTTTCATCGCACTTGTTTTGCTGCGCACGCGGACCGAAATCCGCGTTCGCCGCACCCGCGCCCTTATCGCCAAATCTAGGAGAGCCTGATGCCAGAGCTAGGACAATACGCGACAGAAGTTCTAAGCGCTTATGCGGCTTGTATCGCTATCTTAGGCGGTATTGTCACGTTAAGTGTTGTGCAGTCGCGCCGCGCAAAAGTCGCTTTGGCAAAGGCCGAAGCCAATGGCTAAAGTTTCAAAACTCGTCTTTATTCCACCGGTTATTTTCACGGCCCTTGCTGGTTTATTCCTTGGTGGCATGCTGCGCGACCGCGCAGGTGAATTGCCATCAACGTTCGTGGGGCAGCAAGCACCTGAGTTGGGTGCCGAGGCCGTGGATGGCACTGTGTTGCTGTTGGCGGACGACCTGCGCACCGGTGACGTTACAATCGTGAATTTCTGGGCCAGCTGGTGCCCGCCTTGTCGGGCCGAGCATCCGAATCTTTTGGCGCTTCAGGCTGATGGATACCGTGTCGCTGGTGTGAATTTTCGCGATATTGCCGATCAGGCATCGACCTATTTGGCCGAAGAACAAGACCCGTTCTTTGCCACGGTCTTTGACCCACGGGGGCGCACGGCAATTGACTGGGGCGTTACCGCGCCGCCTGAGACATTTATAGTCGGTGGTGATGGTGAGGTGCTGTTCCGTTTTATCGGTCCGCTTGTTGGCTCGGATTACGAGCAGCGGTTTTTGCCCGAGTTATTGGCAGCGACAGGCGGCTAAATTTGCCAGTTTCCTAACAGCACAAGACACAAAAAAGCCCCGCACAATGGCGGGGCTTTTCGTTATGTATGTGAGAGGCCTTATGAGGCTTTCGCAAGGTTGCGCAGCACATAGTGCAGAACGCCACCGTTCTCGATGTATTCAATCTCAACCGCTGTATCGATGCGACATTTGACAGTGATGTCCTTTGTCGTGCCGTCAGCCATTGTGATCTGCGCTGTCATATCCTGCAAAGGTGACACAGCATCGAGACCCAAGATTGTCACAGTCTCTTCGCCCGTCAGGCCAAGTGAGCTGCGGCTATCTGTGCCTGTGAATTCGAACGGGATCACACCCATGCCAACTAGGTTGGACCGGTGGATACGCTCGAACGTTTGGGCGATAACAGCTTTGACGCCTAACAGGGCAGTACCCTTGGCAGCCCAGTCACGTGAAGAACCCGCACCGTACTGTTCGCCAGCAAAGACAACCAGCGGAGTGCCGTTTTCTTGGTGCGCCATAGCTGCATCAAAGATCGCAGCCTGATTGCCGTCTGGACCTTTGGTATAGCCGCCTTCGACGCCATCAAGCATCTCGTTCTTGATGCGGATGTTCGCGAATGTACCGCGCATCATAACTTCGTGGTTACCGCGACGTGAACCGTATGAGTTGAATTCACGTACAGGTACCTGACGCTCGACCAGATACTCACCAGCTGGCGAAGTCGCCGCAAACGAGCCCGCAGGAGAGATGTGGTCTGTTGTGACCATGTCGCCCAGAACAGCGAGAACTTTTGCGTTTTCGACGTTCGCGATTGTGCCTGCATCCTTAGACATACCTTGGAAGTAAGGCGGGTTCTGGATGTAGGTTGAAGCCGCTGGCCAGTCGTATGTTTGGCTGTCAGGCGTTTGTACGGCCTGCCATTTTTCGTCGCCTTTAAACACGTCAGCGTATTTTTTCATGAAGGCTTCGCGTGTGACTGTCTTTTCAACCAATACGTTGATTTCAGCGTTGGTTGGCCAGATGTCTTTCAAAAAGACGTCGTTGCCATTCTGATCCTGACCAAGTGCTTCGGTCGTGATGTCGATATCCATCGTGCCAGCAATTGCATAAGCAACAACAAGCGGAGGAGACGCGAGGTAGTTCGCACGCACGTCAGGTGAAATGCGGCCTTCAAAGTTGCGGTTACCTGACAGAACCGATGTCGCAACAAGGTCGCCTTCGGCGATTGCGTCTGACAGCTCTTTCTGGATCGGGCCAGAGTTACCGATGCATGTTGTGCAGCCATAACCAACAAGGTTGAAGCCCAGCTTGTCGAGGTCTGTTTGCAGGCCTGCAGCCTCAAGATATTCAGACACAACCTGTGAGCCGGGCGCGAGGGATGTTTTGACCCAAGGCTTACGGTTCAGGCCAAGTGCTGCGGCTTTGCGTGCAACAAGGCCCGCACCGATCATGACGTATGGGTTTGATGTGTTCGTACATGATGTGATCGACGCGATCACAACCTTGCCTGATTCCATCGTGTAGTCTTCGCCAACTACGGCGATTTCTTTACCCATTGGACGCTCGAACGTCTTCTCCATCTCATTGGTGAAGGCAGATTTTGCGCCAGTCAGTGCGACGTAATCTTGTGGACGCTTCGGACCTGAGATCGCAGGTACGATTGTACCCATGTCTAGGTGCAGTTTTGCTGTGTAGATCGGGTTGTAGTCTGCATCGCGCCAGAAGCCGTTTTCCTTGGCGTAGGCTTCGACCAAGGCTATGCGATCTTCTTCGCGGCCAGTGTTACGCAAGTAGCGCAGCGTCTCGTCGTCGATTGGGAAGAAGCCACATGTAGCACCGTACTCTGGTGCCATGTTGGCGATAGTTGCACGATCCGCGAGCGGCAACACATCAAGGCCGGCGCCGAAGAATTCGACGAACTTACCAACAACGCCGTGGGCGCGCAGCAATTCGACAACTTTCAGAACAAGGTCGGTACCAGTGGTGCCTTCCATCATTTGGCCTGTCAGCTCAAAGCCGACAACTTCTGGGATCAGCATTGAAACTGGCTGGCCAAGCATCGCGGCCTCAGCCTCAATTCCGCCAACACCCCAACCAAGAACGGCAAGGCCGTTGACCATCGTTGTGTGGCTGTCTGTACCAACAAGCGTATCAGGGTATGCAACTTGGTCGCCGTTTTGGTCTGTATCAGTCCAAACAGTCTGCGAGAGGTACTCAAGGTTAACCTGATGACAGATACCAGTGCCCGGAGGAACAACGCGGAAGTTATTAAAGGCTTTTTGGCCCCACTTCAGGAATGTGTAACGCTCGATGTTGCGCTCGTATTCGCGGTCGACGTTCATCTGGAACGCACGTGGGTTACCAAATTCGTCGATCATGACCGAGTGGTCGATGACAAGGTCAACAGGGCTAAGCGGGTTAATCTGGGCTGCGTCGCCGCCAAGGGCCAAGATGCCGTCGCGCATAGCCGCAAGGTCAACAACAGCAGGAACGCCGGTGAAGTCTTGCATCAAGACGCGGGCAGGGCGGTACGCGATTTCGCGTGGGTTCTTGCCGCCGTTTTCAGCCCAAGTTGAAAAAGCTTTGATGTCGTCTGTTGAAACGGAAAAGCCGCCGTCTTCAAAGCGCAGGAGGTTTTCCAGCACAACTTTGAGAGCTGCGGGCAGTTTTGAAAAGTCGCCAAGGCCAGCTGCTTCGGCGGCTGCGATGGAGTAATAGTCAACCGATTGGCTTCCTACTTGCATCGTTTTACGGGTTTTGGCGGTATCTATGCCGACTGTGACGGTCATGGCGATCCCTTTCTGAGATGATAATAACGGAGCTTTAGGGGGCTTTTGCCTTAAGGTTAGCCTCGGATCAAGGGGGCTGGTGTTCTTTTTGTATACCATTGCACACAATTGATTGATCGGCTGTGGCCGTTATGCGTTGTGTAATAGGAACACTGTTACAATGATGACGCTGGCCTCGCGATTGGTTGATTGGTCATTTCAGGCAAAGCTGAATAGATCATGAATAGAAGACGACAACTTTGGATCTGAAATGCGCAAACTTTTGAAATCAGTTGCTTTGATGAGCGCCACGCTGGCTGGAACGGTTAGCGTCGCGGAAACTTATCCAGTTGTGGTTGAGTTATATACCTCGCAGGGGTGTTCGTCATGCCCGCCCGCAGATGAGATGCTGACAGAGCTGGCGAAGCGCGATGATGTTATCGCCCTCGCGCTGCATGTTGACTATTGGGATTATATTGGTTGGGCGGATGATCTTGCGAACCCTGCCTATACTGTCCGCCAACAAAACTATGCGCATGCTGCTGGTTCGGCTACGATCTACACACCACAAATGGTCGTCGGCGGCGTGGATCATGTCATTGGGTCACGCCCGATGGAGGTTTCCGAGCTTTTGCGCGTCCACTTTGCTAAACAAAGCGATGTCGACCTTGATATCATGCGCAGTGCCGACACTTTGCAAATCGCCGCGAGCTATAGTGCTGGCGCAACGCAAATGATTGTGCAGCTTGTACGGTTTACGCCTGCAACAACGCGGCAAATTACACGCGGCGAGAATGCGGGCCTTGAGATTACGTATAGCAATGTTGTGAGCTCGATTGAGACGCTGACCGCTTGGGATGGCAGCACCGACCTCGCGCTTGATGTTGCTGTGTTGGGTGATGATCCTGTTGCGGTGCTGGTGCAGCGTGGCACAAACGGCCCGATCTTGGCGGCGGCTCAACTGCGTTAAACTGCTTGGCCTGCGTGTTTCCAGCGTCTGTGAACCCAAAACCATTGTTCTGGATGTATGGTGATCTGTGCCTCAAGGCGTTCGGTCATGTCTTGCATCATCTTTTGCGATGAACTGTGTGCGATCGGCGCTTGTAACGTGGCCGCAAAGGACAAGCCGTCTGGTTGGCGCGTTGCAAAGTAAGGCAGGATCAAAGCCCCTGTCTTAAGCGCAAGATCCGCCGCAGACGTGGATGTGTTTGCCTGCCTGCCGAGGAATGGCATTGGTTGCCCCTGAAGGCCGGCCACATCGAACAAAAGCGTCGCCATGCCGCCCGACTTAAGATGTCTCACAAAGCCTGCCGTGCCGCGACGGCCTTGTTCAAACACAGGGCCACCCCAAGCAGTCATCGTTTTTGCATAATGCGCGTTAAAGTACTGGTTCGACATAGGCCGATATAGACCGCCGATTGTGTACCCCAATTGGGTTAGCATGTGGCGCGGAACTTCGTGATTGGCAAAGTGACCGGTGACGAAAATAACGGGCCGACCTTCGGCTGCTGCCTGTTCAAGGTGGAGAAGGCCTTCGCCAGTGATTGCAGTGTTTTGCAGGCGTCTACCAAGGTCGTTCCAGCTGTAGTTTTCGATCAACGTCCGACCAAAATTATCGCAAACGGCATCTGCAACGCGGCGCTGCTCACTGTCTGGCATCTGCGGATAGATCATCGCCAAATTTGCGATGGCCCGCTTGCGATAGCCTGTTATGGGGCCGATTACGCGGCGCATGGCTGTGCCCATAAAACGAACTCGCTGTTCATAGGGCAGGCGCAAGACACCTGTGATCAAACCGCGCAGCAGTTTGTCAGTAATCCATTCGGACCTTGTCCCCTGAGGCAGATCTGGCGCGGTCATTCCAATCGCCTGATCTAGGTCGGAGCAGTCGCGACGCCAGTGCCGATCATGCTGTCACGGGTCACACAGCGCGACAGTTCGTCGAGAGACAGCCCCTCGGTCCCAGCAGGGCGCGCAGGAATAACAATGTAGCGCATGTCGGCGGTGCTGTCGTGGACGCGCACCTTGGTCGTTGTTGGGATTGTGACGCCAAACTCGGCCAGAACCTTGCGGGGTTCTTTGACCGTACGGGACCGGTACGCGCGGGACTTGTACCAATCGGGCGGCAACCCAAGCAGGTTACGCGGGTAGCAAGAACATAAGGTACAAACCACAACGTTATGAATTTGCGCGGTATTTTCAACAGCGATCAATTTCATAGGCCCAACTTCGAAACCCATTTCGCGCGATGCTTGGCTGCCGTCACTCAGCAGTCGATCCCTGAATGCAGGATCGGTCCATGCACGTGCGACCACCGATGCGCCAGCGGCAGGGCTGCGGGCATCCATAACGTCGATCTGATTTGCGATCTCAGCGGCGGTTGTGATGCCTTTTTCAACAAGCAATTCACGCACAGCGATTTCCATCGTCTGCCAATAGGTCAGCGGGACATCATCGTCGGCGCGGTAAGGGTGGCCAGAAGGTGACAAGCCGTGGTCATGATCATGATCGTGGTGGTCGTGGGGCATTATGTTTCCACCTTTTCAAGCCAATGGGCGTAAATTTCAGCTTCGATTGTATCGTTCGGATGCTCTGCTTCAGCACCCCACACCTCGGCCATCTTGAATGTCACCCGTAGCAGGGGCAATGATGGGGATTTGAGGTTGTAAGCAAGACCTTCGGGATTTGGGAATGGGCCAAGAATCCGTTCCACGATGCCTGTTTTGCCACGCAGATAGTGCGGCGTACGCACATGCCCTGGCGGCATAAGCGTTTTGACACGCACTTGCGATCCTGCCTGCCATTCAGGCATTTGCAGCCTCGCCATATGTCGTGCCGCGCTCCGTGATTTCTGCCATCTTTTCAGCAAGTTCCGCGGTGGAGTAAACGCCATCCTCGATCAGGTTTTGGTTCACTGATGCAATCCAGCGTTCGTAATAGGTCATATCATCAAATGCTTCGCGCGGCATGTCCTCAAGCACACGGCGCAAGCCGTCTACGGTAAAGTGGCCTTTGGTTGAGCAAAGGATCATCAACGCATCGACACGCTTTTCCCACAGAGAAAAGTCGTGTTGATCATGCGGGACGGGGCCTGCGGCGTCGCCGCCCATGTCATGCCAGCGACGACCGCTGAAAGGTGTGTTTTGATCTGTCATACCGTTAAGCTAACGGATGGGTCGGGGGGCGTCTATCTGGGATTAGATCAATCGTCGTCCGAATCTGGTTCGATGAGTTTGATTTTCTCGGTTTCAGCGAGTTCGCGAATTGCAGCGGTCACTTCGTTCATTGCGGCGTCACCAGCAGCAGGTTTAACGCGGCTGACCTGCATAACTTCTTCTCGGATTTGGGTCGCCATCCGCTGCGAGATGTTTGCGAGTATGAATTCTGCTGTTGCTTCTGTTGCGCCCCCTGCGGCCATAGCGGCGGCAAGCGCGATATTGAGGTTCTCTGGGGCGACGCCGCGAATACAGGCTGGTACGTCGGTTGGAACAACACGTTCTGGAATATCTTCAAAGGTGAAAATGGCTTCGCGGACATCGGTTGCGAATTTTTCATCGGCAACTTCGAGCCCCTGAAGCATGTCGTCGCGGGTTTTAGCGGCGGCCGAGTTTAAGATGTCACCAACCCGTTTAACGGGGGCTTTTTCAAAGGCCAGTGCGGCTGTGATGCAATGTTCTTGCACTAGGGCCGCGCCAATACGTTTGACCGCAACGGGTGAAATGCCAGCCGTTTGGGATATTGCATATGTAATGCGGCGGGCACGTTCGCCGGGCAGTTTACTAAGGGCTTCGGCGGCTTTGACGATTGTGAGCTTTGAAAGAACAACAGAAGCGATTTCAACGCTTTGGGCCTGCATGATCTCTAGGATTTGTTCGTCTTCAAGGGCTGTAATCATGCCCCATGGGTCTTGCATACTCGCAAATGTAAGGTCAGAGCGAAGTTTACTGGCCAGATCTGGGCTGATGTGGTCGCTCAATGTCTTCAGAACATTCTCCGCACCGCCAGGCGCAACAAGGCCGACATCCTCAAGCTCACTCACAAACTCGGCGGCGACGTTTGAAACCGTGGCCTTATCAACCAATCGGATATCGCCCATTTCGTCAGCAAGCGTCTGCTGCAGCGATAGCGGAAGCGATGCGAGCGAGAGCTTGTCGCCGCTGCCTACGATCATTTGCACGATCATTGCCGCTTTGCGTCTCTGCGAGAGGGGAGATTGGATGCCCATAGCTTACTGTTCCACACCTGTTTCGTTAATGGTGTAGCGCAGAGAGTATTAACGAATGATTATGCTTAGGCGCCAGTATGCGTGTAAGTCACAGACATTTTCTTAAGTGCAGCGATAGACGACGATGACAGTGCCTTGGTTTGGGCTGTCGTCGTGTGGATTTCGTTGAACTTAGCCAGCAGCAATGCTGATTCTTCGTCTGTAAATTCGCGATCCCCGCGAGAGAAGCCGCCAAAGCTGCGGCTGCCTTGGCTGTCGACTGCAACAGTTACGCCGTAGTTAATGCCAAATTTCGCAGCTGCATCTAAGACACCACTCGAATCGAGGTGCTTAAGCGCAGACCAGCGAACGATGCCTGTGTTCTCAAATCCCCAGTGAACAACAGGGTCCAACATCAAGAATCCTTTTTGCGCATAGTGCTCAAGCCAGTCGGGGGCATAGGTCTGAAACATGAAGGTGGGTGTCGTATAAACGACGTGAAAACCAAGCGCGAAACCCGTAGGCGCAAGAGCTTTGAGGTCTGCAAGGCTTTCACCAATTATTACTTCTTCGTCCATTACTAATGCACTCGCTTTCTAGTTGCCAAACTCATATGAACAGAAATACTCTGTAAATATGGTTAGGATATAAAGACATTAGAACTATCCACGATCCGGTGGTAGGTGTATTTTAGGTTACATTCTGAAGGAAAATGAATGGCTACATTGTTGGGTCCGGAGGAGATTGCGCAGATAGCGCCCGCGGGACACTATATAGCTTTGCGAATAGGATTTGCCTTCCCTGTGGAAGAAGTGAATCAGCTTCCTCCCCCCTGGGTTGAGCACTACACATCCCAGCGTTATATGCTGTTTGACCCTGTTATTAGGTGGGTTTACGGAAATACGGGGGCAGTGCGGTGGAGTGACATCGAGATGGATGATCCGCGCAAAATATTGCCTCAAGCCCAGACCTTTGGGCTGAGGTATGGCGTAGCTGTTGCTTGTTATGATCACAATGATGAAGGCCAAAGATCGTTTGGCTCATTTGCGCGATCTGACCGAGAGTTCAATGATCTAGAGATTCGTTTGCTGAACGCGTACATTGTACGTCGTCATTCTGAGATGGCGCCGCCCACAAACCTTACCAAAGCCGAGCTTGAAGCGTTGGGAATGGTGCGCGATGGAAAACGTCTGAAAGAGATTGCCCATGTCTTGGGCGTTTCCGAAGGGGCTGTGAAACAACGCCTTAAAAACGCTAAATTAAAGCTTGATGCAAAGACCGGATCGCAAGCTGCGGCACTCGCTGCACAACACGGACTTATCTGATCTTTTGCATTTGCAGGGACTGCGGTTTTGCGCGTCAGTTCCGTTAAGGAATCGTTAACCATGTATTTATGACAGGGGTCGGACGAGGTGCTATGTTTTACTCGCCATTAAGGAGAGTAAATTATGGAAAATATCACGTTCAATTTCGTTCAGTTACACCAGCACGGCCCTGCTTTTTCTAACTTCTTACGTCTGAGAAAGCATTTTTTCGTCGACTCACTCGGTTGGGATATTCCCCATGATGATGAGTTTGAGATGGATCAATACGATAATCCTAAAGCGAGCTATTCGCTGGCTATGAAAGACGGCGAAGTTGTTGGCGGCGTTCGCGTTATGCCGACGACAGCAAAATGGGGCACACACAGCTATATGCTGCGGGACGCTTTCCACGGAAAACTTATTGATATCCCTTCAGATGTTCTGAGCGAAGAGATCTTGAGCCCGACTGTTTGGGAAGGCACGCGCATTGTTGTGTCGGACAAGTTGACGACGCACCGTGAGCGGGCACAATGCCTCAGCACAATCATGGACGGGATGATCGATCTGGTTGCCAGCCAAGGTGGTGAACGCATTATGGCGCTATGCCCATTGGCGATGATGCGCGCGCTGCGTAAACGTGGCTATGATGTTGGAACTGTTGGTAATCCGCACCAGAATGTTGGTGATGGTCGCCGTTATGCAGTGCTGACAATGCCTGCCGAGAAAGCTACAGAAAACCTGCCTTTGTCACCGCATACGCATCTGATGCAAGCGGCACATCCGGCGGCTGCGTTTCTCTAAACTACATATAGCATACGGAATGTATGTGGCGTTCTCTGAACGCTTTGGGGTGGTGAATCTGGGCTGGCAGTAATTTTGCCAGCCCGATTTCGTGCAATTTAGGTTGGTGCTTAGCCGAACACCCGCTTGAAAATCGTATCAACATGTTTGGTGTGATACCCGAGGTCGAACTTTTCTTTGATCTCGTCCTCTGAAAGGGCTGCTTTGACGTCTTCATCTGCAAGCAATTCAGTTTGGAAATCGGCTCCTTGCTCCCAAACACGCATCGCGTTGCGTTGCACAAGACGGTACGCGTCTTCGCGGTTCACGCCTGCTTGGGTTAGGGCCAAAAGAACACGCTGAGACATCACAAGTCCACGGAACTTATTCATATTTGCCAACATGTTGTCAGGATAGATCACCAGCTTTTCGATCACGCCTGCAAGACGGTGCAGTGCAAAGTCGAGGGTGATTGTGGTGTCTGGGCCAATCGCGCGCTCAACAGAAGAGTGGCTGATATCACGCTCGTGCCACAAGGTGACGTTCTCGAGGGCAGGGATCACTGACATACGCACCAAACGGGCCAAGCCAGTCAGGTTTTCTGTCAAAACAGGGTTGCGCTTGTGTGGCATCGCAGACGAGCCTTTTTGGCCCTTAGAGAAGAACTCTTCGGCTTCTAAAACTTCGGTGCGCTGCATGTGGCGGACCTCGGTTGCGATGTTTTCGATGCTGGATGCGATTACACCAAGTGTTGCAAAGAACATTGCGTGACGGTCGCGTGGAATAACCTGCGTGCTGATCGGCTCTGGCAACAGACCAAGCTGGGCGCAGACGTGCTCTTCTACAGACGGATCGATGTTTGCGAATGTGCCAACAGCGCCTGAGATTGCACCAGTTGCAATTTCTTCGCGTGCATTGACGAGGCGTTTACGACCACGCTCCATCTCGGCGTAGAAGCGGGCGAATGTCAGACCCATTGTTGTCGGCTCGGCGTGAATGCCGTGGCTGCGACCGATGCGGATTGTGTCTTTGTGCTCGTGGGCGCGATCCTTAAGGGCCGCAAGGACGCGGTCCATACCAGCAAGCAGGATGTCAGTCGCACGGACAAGCTGGACGTTCGTTGTTGTGTCAAGAACATCAGAGCTGGTCATGCCTTGGTGAACAAAGCGGGCGTCGTCAGAACCGATATGTTCGGCGAGGTGCGTCAGAAACGCGATGACATCGTGCTTTGTGACAGCTTCGATCTCGTCGATGCGGGCCACATCAAAGGTGACGTCTTTGGCTTTCCAAACGGCGGCAGCGTTTTCCTTAGGGATCACACCGATTGCAGCTTGGGCGTCGCAGGCGTGTGCCTCGATCTCGTACCAGATGCGGAACTTTGTTGCGGCGGACCAAATGGCAACCATTTCGGGGCGGGAATAACGTTCAATCATCGGGACTAGGCCTTTTTGTGAATGGGCAGCACGTGCGGGTTGGGTCATAAGGGGGAAGGTCAAAGGTCTCAAGTGCAGGAGCAAGATTATGTGGGTCAGAACGGTCGCATTGGTGCTGAGTTGCCTGCCTGCGGTGGTTTTTGCTGACTTTATCCCGCTTGATGATGCTGAAATGACGGCTGCTTTAACGGATCAAGCGTTGGTTTACCCCGATGCCGTTCAAACATTCTATGCATCGGGGCGCACACTGTATGATGCAGGGCGGCCCAGCTGGGGCTACTGGCGGGTCGAGGCGGGCCAATATTGCAGCCAGTGGCCACCAAGTGATCTGTGGGCCTGTTATGATATGGCGCGAGACGGCGATGTTTTTCGGTTCATCGCCGAAGATGGCAGCGTGACTGACGGGGCGTTGAAAAACTGATGTTGAATGCTGCGGACTTTCTGGGCGCGTGGGTTTTGTCACGCACGATCAAGGATCATCTGGGAACGATGGATGGGTCTTTGAAGGGCAAAGCTGCGTTTCATGCCGATGGCGACACCCTGAGATATAGCGAAAGTGGGGCGCTTAAACTTGCCTTAGGTCCGGTTATGCAAGCAGAGCGCAGTTATCTTTGGGCATTCCAAGGCGACCGCGTGGTTGTGCAATTCGACGATGGGGCGGCATTCCATGACTTTGCAGCCAATGGGCTATCGGACGGGACACAGCATTTGTGCGGCACGGACCTATATAGTTGTACCTATGATTTTCGCGCGTGGCCCGCATGGTCCGCAACATGGGAGGTGAAGGGGCCGCGCAAAGACTATGTTTCGGTTTCGCAATACATTCGGCCCAGTTAGCGTGAACAGCCTTGCACACAAAGGCGCGGTCGGGCATTTATGGCCGCATAATTTAAAAACAAGGGGCGTAAAGCATGGCTGACGCAGTACAAGATAAAGTTTTGATCGAAAGCTTTGCAGAGGATGCGCAGACACAGCGCCTCGTGAAGCAGATCGTCATGGTCGTTCTGGGCATCGCTGTTCTGGCGATGACTGCAAAGATCAAGCTTTTCATGCCGGGCAACCCGGTTCCGATCACGCTGACAACATTTGCAGTTCTTACAATCGGTGCGGGCTACGGCGCGCGCCTGGGTATTGCTACTGTGCTTGGCTACCTTGCGATTGGTGCAATGGGGCTGGACGTTTTCGCAGGTTCATCTGCTGAGAACGCGGGCCTTGCATACATGATGGGCGGCACTGGTGGCTATCTTGTTGGTTACGTTCTTGCGGCTGCAGCACTTGGTTTTGCAGCACGTCAGGGCTGGGACCGTTCGGTTCTGCTGATGGGCGCTGCAATGCTTGTTGGTACGGCGCTTATCTACATCCCGGGCTTGCTTTGGTTGAACCAGTTCGCATCCGGTTGGGAGCAAACACTTGCTTGGGGCATCACACCGTTCTTGATCGGTGACGCGCTGAAGCTGGCACTTGCTGCATTGCTTTTGCCTGCGGTTTGGAAGCTGATTGGCGACGCTCGCAAGTAGGCCGAACCGACTTAGAAATTTAAAAGGCGCGGCCCCTGCGGGCTGCGCCTTTTTTGTTACGTATGATCGACCGGATCGGGCTAGGCCGAGGCGAGGGTGGTTTTCACCGCGGCACCTGCCTCAAGTGTTTTGTGGACGGGACATTTGTCTGCGATCTCAAGCAGGCGTATGCGTTGTTCGTCGCTAAGGTCGCCTGTCAGGTGGATAACGCGGCTGAACTGATCGATCTTGCCGCTTTGTGATGTACAGTCGCTGCCGTGACATTTGTCGTGGCTGACATCGACGCTAACGTGGGTCAGGGGCCAGCCCTTGCGGCGGGCATACATGCGGATGGTCATTGAGGTACATGCGCCTAGCCCAGCAGACAGGAAGCCGTATGGCGTCATGCCTTTGTTTGTGCCGCCATACTTTGTCGGTTCATCCGCGAGAACGTGATGGTTCGCGCCGGAATGCACGTCTTGCAAAAAGCCTGCTGGATCAGCTTCGGATACGCGCAGGATGCCTTCGGGTAGGTCAGGGGATGGTGGCGGGGTCAGATCGACATAGCGGCTTGCCCATGCTGCGATAATTTCTGCGGTATAGGCCGCATCGGCGGCGCGTGTGATCAGGTGGTCGGCATTGTCCAAGGTGACAAAGCTTTTGGGATGCTTGGCCGCGATGAAAATCTGGCTGGCGTTCTCAATCCCGACAATTTGGTCTAGCGGGGCGTGCAGAACAAGCAGTGCAGCGTGCAGGCTGCCAAGTGCTGCGGTCAGCGATTCTTGTGCGACGTCTTCGAGGAATTGTTTGCCGATGCGGATTGGGCGACCGCCAAGGTTTACCGCTGCGACGCCTTCGCTTTCGATCTCTGAGATTGCAGAGCCAAAGTTGTGGGTCACGTGATCGGGATCAAATGGCGCGCCGATGGTCACGACGCCTTTGATGCTTGGGATTTGTGGGGCGGCCTTGATGACTGCAGCACCGCCCAGCGAATGACCGATGATCAGGTCAGGGGCCATGCCGCGATCCGCGAGGGTTTGTGCGGCAGACAGCAGGTCGGTCACATTCGAGGTGAAGTTCGTGTTCTCAAACTCTCCGTCGGAATGGCCAAGACCCGTAAAGTCAAAACGCAGTACCGCAATGC
Organism: Paracoccaceae bacterium; assembly: GCA_034111185.1. Lineage (GTDB taxonomy): Bacteria > Pseudomonadota > Alphaproteobacteria > Rhodobacterales > Rhodobacteraceae > Yoonia. The sequence goes on from JAWUXS010000009.1 coordinate 107,860, forward strand.
CAAGCCCCGAAAGGCGGGCCGCGATACGGCGGGCTGCGGGGATGTCTTTGGAACATGTAAAGCAATGTGCGAAAAGCGCCGTGGCAAGCACGGGACCTTCTGGCAGATCAAGACGGGCTGATAGCGTGTCGCCCGCGTGGCCGGGGAAGCTAAGTTTTTCGGTGGGCATTGCAGGCTCCTATTATGTTGTGTCCTACAGATGCGCTTGCGCCCACTTTGGCGCAAGTGCGTAGATTGTTCGTCACGTGAAGGTGAGGATTGTGACGGGCGCGCCTTTGTGGGGCGGCCTAGGCGGCACCGCTGAGGCGTGGATCAAAGGGGTATTTCGTGAGGTTCTCATACCCATCTTCGGTGATAAGCACCTGATCCTCGAGCTTGATTGAAAAGTCGCCACCTTTGGGGCTGATCAATGCTTCGACGCAAAGTGTCATGCCGGGTTCAAGCGCGTAATCGAATGCGCCTGCCACGGCTTTGTCAGGATAGGCCACGAGGGGCCATTCATCGCATAGGCCAACGCCATGCATCAGGCAGCCGTATTTCAGGTCTTGGAATTCCGGCGGCAGCGTGTGGCAGTTCGCAGTCAGTTCTGGGATCGTGACGCCGGGCTTAAGCATGTCCATGTTGGTTTGAATATGCTCGATGCCAAGCTTCATCGCATCAACCATATCGGGGCGGGGCGCATCATCGCCAACCCACCAAGTGCGCGAGATGTCGATGCAAATGCCATAAGCGCCAATAAGGTCGGTATCAAAGGCCACGATTTCGTTGTTCTGAACAATGCGTGGGCCACATTCTTGGAACCACGGGTTCGTGCGCGGACCAGAGGCAAGCAGGCGTGTTTCAATCCATTCGCCGCCGCGTTTGATGTTCTCGGCATGCATGACAGCCCAGATGTCATCCTCGCTGACGTTCCCGTTTGGCACATTGGCGCGGGCGTAATCCTCCATCGCAAAGCACGCAGCTTCGCAGGCGTTGGACGCGCAGCGCATCGCAAGGATCTCGTCTTTGCCTTTGATTGACCGGGCATGTTCGGTGACCTCTTCGCCCTCAAGGACTTCGATGTCGAGCGCCTCAAGCGCGCGAAGACCTGAGACCATGATCTTGTCCACGGCAAGCTTTTTGTTGTCGCCTGCATGTTCGCGCAGCAGGTCGCGGACTTCGGCGGTGAAGCTGTCAGCGGCATCTTCGCCTTTGTCACCGGTCGAGAAATAGAACATCGACGCGCCTGACCGCTTTTCGCGGACCAGTGGATTAAAGTCACCAAGGAATGGTGCGTTCTTATAGTCCCAAAGGACCATGTAACCATCAGCGCAGACCAAACAGGCGCGGAACGGGTTGTGGGTATTCCACAACTGCATATTCGTGCTGTCGGTCGCATAGCGGATATTAAGTGGATCAAACATCAGCACGCCTGCGTAGCCACGCTTGTTCACCGCCTCAACAAGACGCTTAAGGCGGTATGCACGCATGTTGGCAAGGTTGGGAAGGATCAGGCCTGCGGCCTCCCATTCGCGAAAGGCAAGTTGGGTTGGTCCTATCTCGACACGGTCATTGTCGTTGGGCGTGCCATCGGGGAGCGTGGCGCCCTTGCTTGGATCAATCTTTCGCGTATCGCGATAGTGCGTGTTCATAATGGTGCCTTTCCCGTTGTGGGAAAAGCTTGCGACCGTGAAAACGCATTGTCGTGCCAATTTGCGACATGGATTACGGCGCGTTTGGGTGAACTTGCTCCGCTACCCAAAGATAAAAGCGCTCAGATTTCACAGCGACGTAATTTTTACATCATTGAATCTGAGCGCGACCTTATTTTTTTGTCCATCGTTGGCGTGTTGTTGCGGAAGGTGTCAGCAGGACGTTGTTCCGATTTCAGCGTCTCCTGCAGCATTGTAGCAAAGTGTCGAAGAAAAGCGTGGACTTATCACCAAAGTAATCGAAAATGTGATGTCATCGAGAAGCGCAATGCTGGTCGCGGCATAGGGCACTTCGTAACTCGTATCTGATCTAACGACAATAATGCGTTCCTCATCAGCCATAATCGGAACAATATCGGAGTAGTCAAAGTAGAGGTCATTGCTGCTGGCGAGATAGTCCGTTGCCCCGTAGTAAAGAATATATTTTGACCAAACTAGGTCAATTGAATCATTATCATCGTTTCGTTCGTAAACGGCTACGTAGAGAAGTGGTGTTGTTTGATCTCCGACCAAGGCTTTGAAAATGTCAAATAAACCCTCTAAATACTCGTCTGAAATAAGGTAGGTTTCACGGCTCAGCATATCTGCGATAGCCGATGTCGCTTTCGTGTGCAAAAACTTGGTCCGGTAGGCGTCAAAGTAAACGGTTGTCGCCAAAAGCGCCCAAACAAGTAGTGGGACCATGAACAAGGTTTCAATCGATAGACTGCCTTCTTCATTCTGCTTCCAAGCTTGGATTCGCGCACGAATTTTTTTCAAAAATATCATGATTGAAAAGGCTCCATTACATACACTGCAGTCGCAGTGAGGCCATAAGTTCCATCGCCTTCGTCAGAGATTTGTTTGCCAATTCCGGCACCTGGAAGCATCGGATCGAACAGGATGCAGGCGCGCAAGAACATCAGATCGTTGTTCACACCAGTGTTCGTGAATTCTGTTAGCGGATCTGAGTCATCTTCTGTGCGGTCTTGGCAAACTGCATCTGAACTAACGATCGTTTCGTCCCAATCCACAGCGCTGGTTCTGTACATCGCAAGCACAACCCTGTCCTCGCAGTTGGGGATAAGTTGGGATCTGCTACAGATGTTGGTAATAAGCGTTGAATGGGTCGTATTGGGAATATTGCCAATGCGAACGTCGCGCACAGTCGCCGTGATTGCGTGTTCCAAGATGACTTGGCGCAAAGACATTATGCCGACTTCGTAAGCGATTGAAGTAATCAGAAAATACAGCGGCAAAAGGACAACGAACTCGATTGTACTATTGCCGTCTTCGGACCTTTTAAATGCGCGTGAAAATTGTTGGATTTTTAAAAAAGTGTTTTTCATTGGGTGAGCCTCAATTCAGAGATCTGGTGGGCGATTGAGTCGAATACAGTAGTAAGTTCTGAACCACTTGCTGAATAAAAATGGCCAGAGGATGAGGCACATGACTCCATCTCGGTTTCAACAGAGGAGTTTGATTCAAATGCGACGGTAAATATTTCGACATTGCGGGTGGTATCTTTGGCAAGGTCGCAGACGTCAGCCATCAGGAGCTTGTTTGCATTTCCTAAGGAAGTTCTATTTCGGTTGGACCTGTGACTTCCATTCATAAGGGGAAGCACGAGGTTGTCGGGATGAAGGTAGTCTTTAGGCTCATATTGAGGCGTCGTTTCACCATCTGTCATGAGGACCAAGATTTTTTGAACACCTAGCTGACCATACGGGAGCGGGCGATCTGTAAAATCGTCTGGAACGATATCGCGGGTGTTCAAAAATTCAAACGCGGGCTGTGTCGTTGGATCAAGAAGTGCGAGACCCATTTTAGCGCCGATTTGTGTGCCCGTTCCCCAAGACAGCTGCAAGTTATCTATAAAATACAGCAAAGAATCAGGATCGCTGATGTCGCCTGCATCTTGTTCTGCGTAACGGATTTGCATGTCATCAAGCGGACACCAATGTGGCGCATCATAGCGGCTAGCGTCTCCGTAGATTGCCGCTGAATTTGACAAAAAGTGACCGGACTGGGGAGTGCCGAAAGAAGGCAATCCGGAGCTGCTAAAGTCAGCGCTAGCAATCTCTAAACAATGCGCCAGATCGGATGGGTAGTAGTAATCATCATCGGTCGTCACGGTATCCTGACCCTCGAGCCATGCATCCGGATTTAATTCATAAACGTCATCAAGAAGAGTTTCAGTGTTGGCACCTTCGACCTGAATTTGATCGAAATGCACACTGTTAAGGTATTCGAACATGTCTGGACCAATGTTCACATTCCCGCCAAACGCAATAACGTTCAAGGACACCTTGCCTTGGTTGTCTGGGTCAAGCGCTGTGATGGCGAATGATGTTGCGGCCTCGCGCAATGACTCAATCCGCGATCCATCCATAGAAGCCGAAATGTCGATCACAAGCGATACTTCTACGTCACCAACACCTTGGATGGCAGTTGAACTGACGTTTGATTCAACCATATCCAACCCCACAAGGTGGAGGAATAAAGTATCAAGTTCCATCACTGTATCAACCGAAACTTCGCGATAGACGCCGGTGTCCGCGACGTTCGTGCTTACCAACGCTTCGCTTAGTCCGGCTTTTTCAAAATAGCTTTCGACAATTTCGGTTGGGTCATGCGGTGAGTACAGGTTTGTCGCAGCGATGACGGCACGGTCGGCGACGTCTTGAATGCGTGCCTGCCTGTCTTTCAGTCTCATGAGGTCTACAGACATCCCGGTGATCCCGAGAATCATGATGAACAGGAACAATGTAAGGACGGTTGCTGCGCCATCTTCTTCGGCTGCGAGCTTTTTGATCGGAAGACCAATGCCCTCGCGAATCGTAGAATATATGTGCTGGATGTGTTGCATAATCATAAACCCGTAACAAATTAATAACAAAACACCTGACGTATGACGTTGTCTGGTTAGGTAGTTTCTAGTTGATCAGTTTGTTAAAAATGGGGCGAAATTGTTCGCAGAATGGGCCCACTTCTCAATGAACCCCAATCTTTACTGGGGCAAACAGCCTGAATCATTGGTAAATATCGGATTTGTTAGCAGCAAGGGGCGTATCGACGGTTTTGCCAATTTGGTCGCCGTAGGCGATGGTTTGTCTTGCATGTCCCACGAGGAAATAGGCGCAGAGCTATTGCCCTGAGTTTGGGTGTGGTTGATGCGCCCTGCGGTTTTTTTGATGTCGCTTGCTTGCTTAAATATCTTTGAAAGAGCGCGTTTCATTCTGTGATCCTTAGGCTTGAAATTTGGTTGGCGATTTGGGTAAATACAGATGTCAGTTCATCTCCCGCTGCTGAATAGAAGTGGGAGGAGGAGGACGCGCATGCTTCCATCTGGACTTCAGCAGTGCTGTTTGCTTCGAATGCGACAGTAAAAACCTCAACATTGCGGCTTGTCTCTTTGGACAGATCGCAAACTGATTCGAGCAGGTCTCTGTTGTTGTTTTTGGTGGAGAGTATGACCCTGTTCGCTTTGTGAGAGCCTGATAACAAAGGCAGTTCCAAGTTGTCTGGGTCGAGATAATCGTTCGGTGCCGCAGTGTATGCAATTGCGCCGTCGGTCATAATAACCATCATCTTTTGCACACCAATCTGACCATATGGCAGCGGGCGGGACGAAAATTCGCTGGGAACAACACCTCTACCGCTTAGAAAACTGAATGCTGGCTGTGTTGACGGGTCTAGCAAAGCAAGGCCCATTTTTGCACCAAAGTGAGTACCCGTACCGAACGATAGGTCGAGGTTACTCAAGAAGTAGTGCAAGGAATCCGTATCATTAATGTCGCCAAGTTCGTTAGCCGCGTAACGAATTTGCATGTCATCAAGCGGACACCAATGCGGCGCATCCATCTCGTTGACACCCTTGTTCGTACTTAAGAAATGCGCGGCCTGAGGCAGGCCATAACTTGGTAGACCTGCATCATTGAAGTCGGCATCTGGAATATCAAGGCAAGTCGAAATGTTCGGATAAAACGCGTCATCATCAGTGGCGGCGGTGCTTGCACCCGCGATCTGTGGCTCTCCATAGGCGACGCCTTGTAGATAATCGAACATATCAGGGCCGATGTTGACGTTGCCGGCAAAGGCAATGACGTTCAATGACACTTGGCCCGCGTTGTCTTCGTGCAGGGCTGCTTCGGCAAATGCGATCGCGGCGGCGCGCAAGTCGGCAATACTATCGTCCCAATACATCGATGCGGAAACATCCATCACCAGAGAGATTTCAACGTCGCCGACACCTTGGATCGCTGTTGAGCTGATTTCCGTACTCAGTTCGTCTATGCCAACGAGGTGAAGGAAAAACGTGTTAAGGCCAATCTCAGTGTTGACTGTAACTTGGCGGTAAGAACCTTCATCTACAACGATGGGCGAGCCGGACAATGAAGAAAGGGCATCTGCCTTTTCAAAATAGCTCTCGACGATTTCTGCCGGATCATGTGGTGAATACAGATTTGCTGCGGCTACCGCGGCACGGTCAGCGAGATCTTGAATCGTTGCCTGTTTGTCTTTTAGCCGCATGAAGTCGATGGACATGCCGCAGATGCCGAGAATCATAATAAACAGGAATAAGGATAAGATGGTCGCACCACCGTCTTCGTCCGCGACTTTCTTTTTGAAAGAGGAGTTAAAGCCGCGACAGATCGAACAGAATCTGGACTTGAGTTTGTACATGCGACGACCTTGTAACAAAAAAACTAGTAAAAACTGACGATTAAACCTCGTCTTACGATGCGGTTTAGACATGATTTATGCGGCATAAGTAGGGCGAAATGTTCTCTGTTATTAAGGAAAGTGCGGTTTTGTAGGCATAAAAAATCGAAAACGGCTGCATTGATCTTAATCCATAAACAATAGACCATTTTTTGGTGGCTCAGCTTAATGGGTTGTTAGTGATGGCATTCAGCGCATCTGAGGTGGGGTGTCATGGATACGCGCGACTGCAGACGCAAGCGGGCAGGGCGTTGGGACGCCTATGGGAGTTTGTTGGGGAACAACTGCGCAAAACGTAAAAAGGCGCCCACATGGGGCGCCTTTCACATCAGTTTCGCACGAGGCAACTAAGCCCCGATGGATTAGCAGCTGTAGTAAAGCTTGTATTCCATTGGATGTGGTGTGTGCTCGTAGGCGTAAACTTCTTCCCACTTTAGAGCCATGTAACCCTCAAGCTGACCTTTAGTGAACACGTCGCCCTGAAGAAGGAAGTCGTGATCAGCTTCTAGAGCGTCCAAAGCTTCGCGCAGTGAACCACAGACCGTTGGGATGCCGGCCAGCTCTTCTGGTGGCAGATCGTACAGGTCTTTGTCGGATGCTGCACCCGGGTCGATCTTGTTCTTGATTCCGTCAAGACCCGCCATCAAAAGTGCTGCGAAGCAAAGGTATGGGTTGGCTGCTGGATCAGGGAAACGTGCCTCAACGCGCTTTGCCTTGGGGGATTCGGCCCATGGGATACGTACTGCGCCCGAACGGTTCGACGCAGAGTAGGCGCGCAGAACTGGTGCCTCAAAGCCCGGGATCAAACGCTTGTAAGAGTTTGTCGCAGGGTTTGTGATCGCGTTCAAAGCAGGTGCGTGCTTGAGGATACCACCGATGAAGTACAAAGCTTCTTGTGACAGGTCGGCGTATTTGTCGCCTGCAAAGATCGGCTTGCCGTCTTTCCAGATTGACATGTTCACGTGCATGCCCGTGCCGTTGTCGCCAGCGATTGGCTTTGGCATGAATGTAGCGGACTTGCCGTAAGCTTGGGCAACGTTGTGAACAACGTACTTATACTTTTGGATTTCGTCGGCTTGGTGCGTGAGCGTGCCAAAAATAAGGCCCAGTTCGTGCTGACAAGATGCAACCTCGTGGTGGTGCTTGTCGACCTTCATACCCATACGCTTCATTGTAGAAAGCATTTCGCCGCGCATGTCTTGTGCGTCGTCGATTGGATTTACAGGGAAATAGCCGCCCTTGATGCCAGGACGGTGGCCAGTGTTGCCCATCTCGTACTCGGTATCCGAGTTCCAAGCGCCGTCGATTGCGTCAACTTGGAAAGACACCTTGTTCATGGAGACTTGGAAACGCACGTCGTCAAAGACGAAGAATTCAGCTTCTGGGCCAAAATATGCGGTGTCGCCGATACCTGAAGCGATTAGATAAGCTTCGGCTTTGCTTGCTGTACCACGTGGGTCGCGATCGTACGCTTCGCCTGTGTCAGGCTCAACAACGTTGCAGTGAATGCACATCGTCTTTTCTGCGTAGAACGGATCGATGTAGGCAGTCGCAGGCTGTGGCATCAACTTCATGTCGGATTGATCGATAGACTTCCAACCTTCGATAGAAGAGCCATCAAACATAAAGCCTTCTTCGAGGAAATCTTCGTCAACAAGGTCATTCACTACAGTTACGTGCTGCAGCTTGCCGCGTGGGTCAGTGAAACGAATGTCGACATACTCGACACCTTCGTCTTTGATGAGTTTCAGAACGTCAGCGTTGTTCATCAGACAGTTTTCCTTTTGCAGAATAGAATATTGGGTTGTTTTAAAGCGCGTCTTC
>JAWUXS010000010.1:0-7326 GCA_034111185.1 Paracoccaceae bacterium
CCAAGGCTGTCGGACATGCCATTGATGCGGGGCACTTCTTGGTTGAAGAAAAACCTGTGCAGGTTTTGAAATCACTGGAAATGCATTTGAGCGGCATAGACACGCTTCCCGCCTAACTCGGTTTGCTCCCATAGGCTCAGTTTGAAATTTCAACATTATATTTGATAACCTTTTGCTGGTGCAGGAGGCGCTGCAAAAATCATGCAGTCAGAGACGATGTCGCGCGACCAAAGAGGAAAGTAGAGCACCCCAAAAGCGTGGCGCCTCAGCAACCGGGCCAAACCGCGGATCACGCAACCTGCACAACGGACATTTCAGCCTTCTAACCGCCTGCGCAGGCACACCGGAGACATGCCCTAAAATCGTATCCAAAATGGCAGCTCATCTACGACGGGTCATACAAGAGCAGTATTTTGCTGCAGCAAACTCAGGCCACGCAACTTGAGAGAGATCAAACGTGCTCCCGGCATCAAGACACAGACGACTGTGCGTTGCGACCCGATCCGCTGCCTTTTCCAGAACCTTGAGGTCAGTGACCTGCATTGTCGCCGGTGTATGTCCGTGAACCACAATCCATGTTCTGCAATCACCCCAGCCACCTGTCCATTCCAGAAAAGGTTCACGTATCCACGCCCAGTGGCTATCGTTCACCGCACCAAAACGCGACTGGTTCAGGAATTCACTCGGCTCAGCCGTTGGATCCAGCCCAGCATGTATGAAGAGAATATTTCCCTCCATATGCCAAGTCGGACATGTGCGGATAAACTCCAAGAACTCCTCACCAACTGCATCCCGAGCTATATCCGCAAGGTCTACCAAACACCGTGCGGTGCAGCCCGGCACAGCCTCCTCAATTAACATGTCACCACCATTGTCGAGCCAATCACAGATAAAGCGATCAGGCTCACTGATACCGTCAAGAAGCATCAGTTCGTGGTTGCCGGGGAGTAAAATGACATCATCGACCATGGCAAGATCACCAGCAGATTTATACAATGAGGTGACTGCGAGGGGTACTGTCAGAAGAATGCGAACAAGTTTCAGTTGGCCACCAAACTCAATCTCTTAGGCTACGCCAAGACCGCGCCACTCGGCTAGGGCGGCGGATCGGCTCAGCTTGAAATTTGATCGGTTGTAGAGATGGCGCTCCGCATTGAAATGGTTGTGAACAGAAGCGTGTACCGCGACGAATTTCTGCAAACTTCGCATCCGCCAAAATCGCAGCATCGCCCGCTCTCTTCGTCTAAATGGCTGGTCTGAATTCTCGGCTCGATTGTTGAGCCAGCGGCCGGTTTCCTGTTTGTCCACATTGCCGATCACCTTCATCGCCGCACCGTAGGAACGTAGCTTATCGGTGACGAAGATATGTGCGCAGCCATGGCTGCTTCATGGTTTTCCGGATGAATTTCAAGGCTGCCTTGCGATCACGGCGCTTTGTAACGAAGCTTTCCAGGACTTCTCCTTCGTGATCCACAGCCCGCCAAGGTAGTGCATCTCGCCGTTGATCTTCACGAACACATCCTCCAGGTGCCACTGCCAATTTGAATATGCGCGCATCTGGCTGACCCTTTTCTCGCGGTTCTCAGCGGCAAACAGCGGGCCAAATCTGTTCCACCAAAATCGAACCGTGTCATAGCTAATGTCGATGCCACGTTCGTGCAAAAGATCCTCGACATTCCGAAGCGAAAGCGGAAAACGAACGTACATCATGACGGCTAAGCGGATGATCTCTGGGCTCGTCTTGAAGTAGCAGAAAGGGCTGTGTTTTGTCATCCACAGAGGCTAAGTGCTCGCCCTGCCCGCCTCAACCAATTTTGCTCTGACAGTGCCGTTCAATCGCATCACTCAAGTGGCTCAGCATCTGACGGCCATTCACGACTCGATCTGGCGTTATTTCGTCCCAAATTTCGGGCATATCCTTCCAACGCCCACGGCCGTCGAACGCATCGTCGATGCTATCGTCGTTTACAGAGGTATCCAGTGACACACTGCGTCCGTCGCGTTTCGCACGGGTCTTTGCCTTGTTGGTCAGGATCGTGAAAATCCACCCTGCAAGCGATGAACGCCCCTCAAAGCCACCTATCTTGCGCAAAACCGCCATCCAGGTTTCTTGCGCGATTTCCTCTGCTGAGGCGCGGTTGCGCAGGATTGCCGAAGCGACACGAACCATCGACCCATTGTGCCGACGATAGACCGTTTCAAACGCCGTGCGCTCGGCCGCGATAAGGCCCTGAATTGCGAGTTTGTCGTTATCTCCATGTTTCGACAAGTCTTTCCGCCCTTATTGCTTAGCGTAACTTTAGACTGCCCAATGGAAGAAAAGATACAATCGGATGAAAAACATCGCCCACGTGTCGCGCGAAGGTGATCGGCTTCGACACTGTCACGATGACGTGTTTGCGCTGTCTGCAACATTTCCGAGCGCGGCTGGTCCTGACACTGTTGACCAACGGAGGAAGACAGATGGCGAAAGGCTTAAAGGCGACCTGCGACACCATCCTCGATCGTATCGGGCGGCATTTTGCGCGCAAGTTGAATGAACCATCATCTGGTTACAAACCCTATACGCCATCGGATTTCGCGACACTCTGTCAGACATTACAGGTCGGCGACGTGGTTTTGGTTGAGGGGCGGGAAAGGATTTCAGGCGCGATCAAGTATCTTACGCAGTCAACTTGGTCCCACGCAGCGCTCTACGTTGGTGAGATGGCACATCAAGAAGCGGAAGGTGAACCGCACTGCCTCGTCGAGGTGGATCTGCGCGAGGGCTGCATCAGCGTCCCACTGTCAAAATATTCCAGCTACAACACGCGAATTTGCCGTCCCAAGGGGTTGAGCGATACTGATCGTCACGCGGTTGCCCAGTACATGTTGGACAACATCGGCCTTACATACGATCTGCGAAATATCTTCGATTTGTTCCGCTATTTTTTCCCAACGCCGCCCGTCCCTGTGCGCTGGCGGCGCAAGATGCTTTCTATCGGATCGGGCGATCCGACACGTGCGATATGTTCGTCATTGATCGCGCGGGCGTTTCAGTCTGTGCGCTATCCGATCCTCCCCAACGTCACAGAAGTTGATGATATCGCTGGCAATGAATTCATCAGGCGCGAGCTCTACCACATCCGGCATCATTCGCTGTTCGCGCCGCGTGACTTTGACCTGTCACCTTGGTTCGAGATTGTGAAACCGGGCCTCGACGAGACGTTTGACCGCACAGAATTAAATTGGGACATCTAGAGCACATTACTCATAACGCGACCCGATCCGGCCTTGGAATGCATCGCCGCATCTTCAGGAATGGGAACCCCATTCGCAGCGATCAAAATCAGCGTACCTGACAAGAACTTCTTGCTGGCCAGCTGTAACCAGACGCGAACACCCTTCGACCACATCCATACTTTCAAAGACCGACACAACACCGGAATCGGCGCCCTGTGAAGCGACACAAAGGGAACCCCCTGGTGTGAGTTCGGCAACGTCCCTCTCTCCGCCTCGGGCTTCTGCGGCAAACAAGAACGTTTGCTCTGATCCATTTTCAACGCAGATTCCGGCGTCATTACTTGCTTGCTCGGCTGGACTGAACGTCGCCAAATAGGCGGCAACATCGCGCCGTTCCTGTTCATCCCTAAGACGGAATGTCATTTTGGCGCGGGCGCGCGGGTCATCAAGATAGGCACGCAAAAAAGCTGTCGGGTCGGCCAGATACTCGAAAATCAAATCTTCGGTCCATGTGAGGCCTGATGCAGCGGCAGCCGTCATGGAGGGCGAATAATCGTACCCCTCGAAACTCGCTGCAGGTCGCCCAACGACGCCGGTCAAAACTGGACCAACCCGATTGCTGGCGTCGTCACCAATCATGTGACACGCGGCGCAGCGGCGAAACGTCCGTTCCCCGTTGGCGACGTCCTGAGCCTGCGCTTGCCCAGCCAAACCAACAATGAAGATCGCATAGATAGCCTGTTTCATAATCACTCTCTTTCAATTGGCATCATGGTTGATGAGCCGCGCACCTGCGTCCAAACACGTTTGCGCACGTTTCCCGCACATCAAAGTGATGTGATTGTGACGGGACCACGGATCGATCCGTCGTAGTGTGAGACAATTAACCAAGGAGATTTCCCCATGAAACATAGTTTAACAGTGGCTTGCCTATCACTTGGCTTGGCCGCGACGACAGGCCTCGCACAGGAATTTGGCACACCTGAGGACGCAGCTTATGCAGACCAAATTTGGGCTATAATGGAGCAACAAAACTTAGCGGGTGAGGGAATGATCCATGCCTTTCCATACGATGGAATTGAGCCACACGGCATGATGCTTGAAACATTCTATTCCAGCGCAACCATCGACGGACATACAGGCGACCTGATCGTTAAACGCAACTATGGCCCTGAAGGTGTAACTTTAGACGAAGTCTTAGGTGACCCGACCAACCACCTCGGGGCGTACACAGTCATGTACCGTCGGGAAGACGGGTATGATGGCGACAACGACAACTGGTTCTGGGTCAAATACCTGCCGGATGGGACACTTGACAGAAATCCCGCTGGTATGGAGCTTGCCGGACGGGTCGCTAAAGGCGCTGACCAAGGTTGCATCGCCTGCCATACGGGTGCCGGAGATTACGTGTTTACGACGGACCATCTGGGGCAATAACGTAAGCGTTGCTTCATCCTCTGAAATTCCAAGGTAGCAGCTGATCGATGTCCTTCTGCTTATGGCCGTTGACGATGGCTGTGAGGACGCCGGTCAGGTAACTGTGCGGCTCGATCTGGTTCAGTTTGCAGCTCTCAGTCGGCGGCGCGGGCACTGTCAGAAGAAAACTTGTTGAGGCGGCAGGGCGAGAAATTAGCGTCGCGGGATGACAAAACGCAGCCCTTGCGTTATTTTAAGATGAGCTCGGAGACCCTCCGCTTAGCCGTCATGATGTACGTTCGTTTTCCGCTTTCGCTTCGGAATGTCGAGGATCTTTTGCACGAACGTGGCATCGACATCAGCCATGAGACGGTTCGATTTTGGTGGAACAGATTTGGCCCGCTGTTTGCCGCAGAGATCCGCGAGAAAAGGGTCAGCCAGATGCGCGCATATTCAAATTGGCAGTGGCACTTGGACGAGGTGTTCGCGAAGATCAACGGCGAGACGCACTACCTTTGGCAGCCTTCAAATCCATCAGGAAAACGATGAAACGCCTTGGCCGCGTACATATTTTCATCACCGATAAGCTACGTTCCTAAGGTGCGGCGATGAAGGTAATCGGTAATGCTGATCTGCAAGAAACCGGCCGCTGGCTCAACAATCGAGCCGAGAATTCACACCAGCCATTTAGACGAAGAGAGCGGGCCATGCTTCGATTTAGGCGGATGCGAACTTTACAGAAATTCGTCACCGTCCACGCCTCATTCCACAACCATTTCAACGCGGAGCGCCGTCTCTACAACGGATCAAATTTCAAGCTGAACCGCGCCACCGCTCTTACCGAGTGGCGCGGCCTCTGCACAGCCTAAGAGATTGAGGCAGCTGGAGAACTGAGATTGGTTCGCATTTGTCTGACAGCACCACCTTGAGTTATCCAACGTCCGCCAAGCCTCACTGCCTCGTGGTGTAACGCCCAAAGTTCACCGTGTTTCGAACAATGTTTCTAAGATTGGGCAATCAGGTACATCCCCTTGACTGCATTTTGCCGCCATTCCGACAAGGGCCTTTTCCAACCTCCGCAGCCCTTTGATTTTTTCACGCACAGACGCCAAGTGCCCAATGGTCAATCCATGCACCTCGCCACACGTGAAATCTTGCCGGTCCACCATTTCCAGCAGTGCGCGAATTTCATCAATGCTGAACCCAAGCTCTCGCGATGTTTTGATGAATGACAGCCGCTTGAGTTGGTCTTCATTGTACTGGCGGTTTCCGCCCGCCGTACGATCCGGCTTTGGCACAATGTTGATGCGCTCATAGTAGCGGATCGTTTCAATATTCACGCCAGTTCGCTTGGACATTTCGCCAATCGGATAGCCTCGCGCGTTTGTGAAGTCGGACATCGAAAAAACCCCTTGCTTCTGTAGTGGCTACAGACCGCATCTTACATCAAGAAACCTGAATTGCGAGTGCCTGCATGACTGATACAATAGACGTTGACCTAAACCCGAGCGATCCTGACAGCCGCAAGGCGCGCATGATAGCAGCGGGTGGTATCCTTGGCGCTCTCGCAGCCTCAACCTGCTGCATTGTTCCGCTGATCCTGTTTAGCCTTGGCGTGTCCGGTGCATGGATCGGCAATCTGACGGCGCTTGAACCCTACAAGCCAATCTTCATCGTGATCACGCTGGGGTTTCTCGGCTACGGCTATTGGATGGTCTACCGCAAACCCAAGGCCTGCGCAGAGGGCGAAACCTGCGCGCGGCCAATTCCCAACCGATTGGTTAAAACCGCGCTTTGGGCATCAACAATTCTTATCGTGATCGCGTTGTTCTGGAACTGGATCGCGCCGGTCGTTGCCCCCATTCTTCTTGGTCTGTGAAAGGACATACTATGAAACTCCACACTTCCGTTTTGGCCCTGATTGGCTTTATGGCCGCCGCCCCTGTCTTTGCGGCTGAGCAGACAGTAACATTTTCTGTTCCCGGCATGACCTGTGCAAGCTGCCCCTATATAGTTGAATCCGCGATGAGCGGGGTCGATGGTGTTGTAACAGTGAATGCTGATGCCGACACCCGGACGGCGCTGGTTATCTTTGATGACGCCATTACCAACGCAGACGATATTGCCTTCGCATCCACGTCTGCGGGTTATGAAGCCGTTATTTTAGAACCAAAATCCTGAACATGAACGATAAATCACTTCTCAAGGTTGGTGTCATCGGCACTATTATAGCAGCGCTGTGTTGCTTCACCCCAGTTCTGGTCGTGCTTTTGGGCGTCGTGGGACTATCGGCTGTCGTCGGCTACCTTGACTACGTTCTGTTGCCCGCGCTTGCCGTGTTCGTGCTGATCACGATTTACGCTGTCATCCGCCGTGCGCAGAAAACCTAAGCCCGAAAGACCAAACATCATGCTTGATTTACTGGACCCAAACACAGCGGATACCGATACATTTGACCTTGCAGTTATTGGTGCTGGTTCTGCTGGCTTTTCCGCTGCTATTACTGCTGCTGAAGACGGTGCGCGGGTTGCTCTGATTGGGTATGGAACCATTGGCGGCACTTGCGTCAATGTCGGGTGCGTCCCCTCCAAAGCGATGATCCGTGCTGTGGAAACACTGCACTCGACCAAAGCTGCTGATCGGTTTGATGGCGTAGAAGCTACGGCAAAAGTGACGGACTGGACTGCA
>JAWUXS010000011.1:0-60336 GCA_034111185.1 Paracoccaceae bacterium
GAAGTGCGCGGCGCGCGCGAGCATAACCTCAAGAATATTGACGTGGATATTCCGCGTGATCAGTTGGTGGTCATCACTGGTTTGTCTGGGTCAGGTAAGTCCAGCCTCGCGTTTGATACGATCTATGCAGAAGGGCAGCGGCGTTATGTCGAAAGCCTTTCAGCCTATGCACGGCAGTTCCTTGATATGATGGAAAAGCCGGATGTGGATCACATTTCGGGTCTTAGCCCTGCGATTTCGATTGAGCAAAAGACGACGTCAAAGAATCCCCGTTCGACCGTCGGCACAATCACCGAAATTTATGACTATCTGCGTTTGTTGTACGCCCGTGTTGGTACGCCGTATTCGCCCGCAACTGGTCTGCCGATTGAAGCGCAACAAGTTCAAGACATGGTTGACCGTGTAATGACTTTGCCCGAGGGGACGCGCGGATATCTGCTAGCCCCGATTATTCGCGACCGTAAGGGTGAGTACCGCAAAGAGTTCCTTGAGCTGCGCAAGCAAGGCTTTCAACGTGTGAAGGTGGATGGTCAGTTTTATGAACTGGACGAGCCGCCAACCTTGGACAAGAAATTCCGCCACGACATAGACGTAGTCGTTGACCGGATCGTTGTGCGCAAAGGGCTTGAGACACGCCTGGCGGACAGTTTCCGCACTGCCCTCGACCTTGCTGACGGAATTACCGTGCTTGAGACCGCACCAGCCGAGGGCGAGCCTGAGCGCCTCACGTTCTCGGAGAACTTTGCGTGTCCCGTATCAGGATTCACGATCCCCGAGATCGAGCCGCGCCTGTTCTCATTCAACGCACCATTTGGCGCGTGCCAATCTTGTGATGGTTTGGGGGTTGAGCTGTTCTTTGACGAACAGCTTGTCGTTCCTGATGTGACGCTGAAAATCGCAGACGGTGCGTTGGCGCCGTGGCGTAAAGGCAAAAGCCCGTATTTTCTGCAGACAATCGAAGCCATCGCCAAGCATTACGGGTTTAACAAAAACGCCCGTTGGAAAGAGCTTGATCCGAAGGTGCAAGAAGTGTTCTTGCGTGGCTCCGGTAAAGAAGAGATCAAATTCCGTTATGACGAAGGCGGTCGCGTGTACACCGTTGAGCGTGCCTTTGAGGGTGTCATTCCAAACATGGAACGCCGCTACCGCGAGACCGATAGCAACTGGATCCGCGAAGAGTTTGAGCAGTTCCAGAACAACCGCCATTGTGGTGTTTGTGACGGCTACCGCCTGCGGGCAGAGGCATTGGCCGTGCGCATTGGCGATAAGCACGTTGGTAAAGTTGTGCAAATGTCGATCAAAGAGGCATTTGATTGGTGCAACACGGTGCCAGCCGATCTGACCAAGCAAAAGAACGAGATTGCCGTCGCGATCCTGAAAGAGATCCGCGAACGCCTAGGTTTTTTGAATAATGTGGGCCTTGATTACCTGACTTTGTCCCGTAATTCCGGTACGTTATCTGGCGGTGAAAGCCAGCGTATCCGATTGGCGTCCCAGATTGGTTCAGGTCTGCAGGGTGTGCTTTATGTCTTAGACGAACCTTCAATTGGCTTGCACCAGCGCGACAATGACCGCCTTTTGACCACGCTAAAAAACCTGCGTGATCAAGGTAACACTGTCATCGTGGTTGAGCATGACGAAGAAGCTATCCGCGAAGCTGACTATGTCTTTGACATCGGTCCGGGGGCGGGTGTGCATGGCGGCGAGGTTGTCGCGAAAGGTACCCCAGCCGAGATTATGGCCAACAAGAAATCGATCACTGGTCAGTATTTGATTGGCGAGCGTGAAATTGCGGTGCCTACCAAACGCCGTAAAGGCAAAGGCAAAAAGCTGACTGTGGTGAAGGCCACAGGCAACAACCTGCAGAATGTGACCGTCGATTTCCCATTGGGGCAGTTCGTTTGTGTGACGGGCGTATCTGGTGGTGGTAAATCAACCTTGACGATTGAAACGTTGTTTAAGAACGCTTCGATGAAGCTGAATGGCGCACGCAAAGCACCTGCACCTTGCGAGACGATCAAAGGGTTTGAACACCTCGATAAGGTAATCGACATCGACCAACGCCCGATTGGTCGTACACCGCGGTCAAACCCTGCGACGTACACAGGGGCGTTTACGCCGATCCGTGAATGGTTTGCAGGGCTGCCTGAGTCTAAAGCACGTGGTTATAAGCCAGGTCGTTTCTCGTTCAACGTCAAAGGTGGCCGCTGCGAGGCATGCCAAGGCGACGGTGTAATCAAAATCGAGATGCACTTCCTGCCGGACGTGTACGTTGAATGCGAAACCTGTCGCGGTGCACGGTATAACCGCGAAACGCTTGAGATTAAGTTCAAAGGCAAGAGCATCGCAGATGTGCTGGATATGAATGTCGAAGATGCGCAGGCGTTCTTTACTGCCGTGCCATCGATCCGTTCAAAAATGGATGCGCTTGTGCGTGTGGGCCTTGGGTATATCAAGGTCGGACAGCAAGCGACGACGCTTTCAGGTGGCGAAGCGCAGCGCGTTAAGTTGTCTAAGGAACTTGCACGTCAATCAACGGGGCGCACGCTATACATCTTGGATGAACCAACGACTGGTTTGCACTTTGAAGATGTCCGCAAACTGCTTGAGGTGCTGCACGAGTTGGTGGACCAAGGCAATTCCGTCATTGTGATCGAGCATAATCTCGATGTTGTGAAGACGGCGGACCACATCATTGACATCGGTCCCGAAGGCGGCGACGGAGGTGGCAAGATCGTAGCCAAAGGTACGCCAGAACAGGTGGCCAAGGTCGCGGATAGTTACACAGGTCACTACCTCGCTGAGATGCTCAAGGCGAAAAGAGTGGCCGCAGAATAGGGCCCACTTATGCGTCTTTGTCTCGCTCTCGCGCTGCTTGCAGCACCTGCTTTCGCCGAAGAACAGCGATTGGACTACACAAACTTCAGCGCGATTGAAGCGAAGGAAGGTGTGTCCGTCTATATCGAAGTCGGACCTATTTTTACGGTCACGGCGCGGACGGATGATGGCGATCTGGACTATCTGACGGTCAAGAAGTTTGGCCAATGGTTGGTGTTCAGCCGCGATTCACGTTGGTGGTTCTTGCCCAATGGCCGTGACGATAAATTTGAGATTATCATAACTCTGCCAGAGTTGACCGAGGTTAAAGCGCTTGATTTTTCGGCTGTCACTGTTGTTGGCGGGCAGGGCGAAACCCTGCTGGCTGAGGCGTCAAAAAATGGTGATCTTATCCTGCAAGGCATTGATTACACAAAAACAACGCTGGTTGTGACTGATGGTGGAACGCTATCTGCTACGGGCAACTGTGCTGGCCTCGCATTCCTTAATACCGAGGTGACTGATGCTGCCGATTGCACGGTTGAGCTGGCCGCCAGAGTTGGCGAAGAGCATGACTTTACCTTACCCGAGCAACCAGAAGAAGACGCAGCACCCAAGGGCTAGCTGCGTCCACGGTTAGAAAAGCGTGGCAACATTGCCGAGAAGTCCCGGCCAAGGCCGTCTTCGTCCTCAACAAATTTTGCATAAAGCGCGGTTGCTGCTTGGCCCATTGGGGTGTCTGCATCCGCTCCCTCGGCTGCCATCTGTGATAGGCGCAGGTCTTTGAGCATGAGTTCCGCCGCAAACCCGGGTTGGTAATCGTTGTCGGCAGGGCTTTGCGGACCAATACCAGGGGCAGGGCAATAAGCGTTCATCGTCCAGCTGTACCCGCTTGAGGTGCTGACCACATCGAACATCGCCTGACGGTCGAGGCCGAGTTTGTCAGCAAGAACGAAGGCTTCGCAGGTGCCGATCATTGTTACACCAAGGATCATATTGTTACAGATTTTCGCGGCTTGACCGTTACCCGCGGGGCCACAATGCACGGCTTTTTGGCCCATGATATCAAAGAGCGGCTGAACGGTTCCAAACGCGCCCTCTGGGCCGCCGGCCATGAATGTTAGCGTTCCGTTTGTCGCACCGCCAATGCCGCCCGATACTGGCGCGTCGACTGCTGACAGTCCCGCTGTTTCGGCGTCTGCTGCGACTGCCCGTGCGCTGTCGACGTCAACTGTTGAACAATCCAAATGCACAGCGCCTGATTTCATCGCTGGATGAATTTCGGCAGCCACGGCGCGCAGGATCGCGCCATTGGGTAGCATTGTGATGACGACATCGGCGTCTTTGGCGGCCTCGGATGCTGATCCGGCCATAGTCAGCCCATCAGGGGCAACTGCGGTGTCAAACCCCACAACCTCATGCCCTGCGGCCTTAAGGTTGGCGGCCATCGGCGCGCCCATATTTCCTAAGCCGATAAAGCCAATTTTCATGCCGGAGCCTCCTGATTTGGTCGCAAGCTTGCCTAATGGCATGGTCATGCGCAAGACGTCCGCGCCTGTCACATCTTCCCATGTGGCGTGCTGCCATTGTGGTTTTCGGTCGCGGTCGATGATCGCGGCACGGATACCTTCGATAAAGTCGCCGTGTTCCATTGCGCGGTAGGTAAAGCGGTATTCTTGATCTAACGCATTCTCGATAGTGGGGCGGGTGCGAACGCGGTGAATGGTTTCAACTGCAACGGCCAAGGATAGCGGCGCGTTACGGCCCATCAACTTTGTTGCGTGGACAAGCGCTGGTGGTAAGTCTTGCGGCATGGCGCGGTAAATGTCGCCCAGTGATTGGCCACCAAAGACGCTATCGATGTCGGCTTGCCAGCCCTTTAGGCGGGCATCAGGGGCGGGCAATGCGGCCGTATCTACGGTTTGCAGATCGCCAGTATCGCAAAGGGTCCGTTTTATGCTATCCCATTGATCTTCTGGGATGAAGTAGTCGGCAAAGCCAGCGTAGATCGCATCGCCTGCATCCATACGGTCACCAGTGAGGCCAAGGTATTCCCCCAGTCGCCCAGGTGCTTGGGCAAGCAGTAATGTGCCGCCGACATCTGGGATTAGTCCGATACCAACCTCAGGCATGGCAATCTGGCTTGAGGCACAGACGATCCGGTGTGATGCGTGGCAAGATACCCCAACGCCGCCACCCATTGTGAAGCCTTGCATAAAGCTGACGACGGGTTTGGGAAAATGGTACATCTTGGCGTTCAGGCGGTACTCATCGCACCAGAACCGTTGGCCATAGTCGTAATCAGCCCGCAGTCCGGACGCATACATTTCGGCAATGTCGCCGCCTGAACAGAACGCCTTTTCTCCTGCACCGTCGATGATAACGAGGGAAATGGCAGGGTCATCGGCCCAACCATCCAGCGCGGTTTCAATCGCGAGGCACATTTCCCACGTCAGCGCATTCAGTGCCTTGGGTCGGTTCAGTGTGATCCATCCAGCTTGGCCGTCTTGGCGAATGATAATGTCGCTCATGATTGCAACATATGGCGGGCGGTGATTACGCGCATAATTTCGTTTGTGCCTTCGAGAATTTGATGGACCCTCAGGTCGCGCACGATCTTTTCGATCCCGTAATCTGCCAAATAGCCGTAGCCGCCATGGAGTTGTAGGCACTGGTCGGCAACTTCGCTGCCTGTTTCTGTGCATAGCTTTTTCGCCATCGCACAGTGTGCGGATCCATCAGGCGTGCCTTGGTCCAATTTCCACGCGGCTTGGCGTAGGAATATGCGTGCGGATTGCATCGCGATTTCCATGTCAGCAAGACGGAATTGGAGGCCTTGGAACTGGTCGATGGACTTTCCGAATGCTTTGCGTTCGCCCATATACGTGACCGTTTGGTTCAGTGCAGACTGTGCTGCACCCAATGAACAGGCCGCAATGTTCAAGCGGCCTCCATCAAGGCCTTTCATTGCATAAGTGAAACCATGGCCCTCTTCTCCAAGCAAATCATCCTCAGAAATGTTCGAATTGTCCAATTGCACCTGTCGTGTAGGTTGCGATCGCCAGCCCATTTTGTCCTCAAGACCACCAAATGATAGCCCGTCGATACCGTCTTCGACCAAGAATGCCGAGACGCCTTTGGGGCCATCGTCGCCGGTGCGTGCCATCACAATATATGCGTCTGAGTATCCACCGCCCGAGATGAAGGCTTTGGTTCCTGTGAGCGCATATCCTGCGTTTGTGCGGACTGCTTTGGTCTTAAGCGCTGCGGCGTCTGAACCTGATCCGGGTTCGGTTAGACAATAAGACAGAACCGTCTCCATTGTCAGTGCTTTGGGGAGGACCCGCGCGCGCAATTCGTCTGATCCAAATCCATCGATCATTTTCGCGCACATATTATGGATCGACAGGAATGCGGCGACTGAAGCACATGACATCGACAGCGCTTCGAAAACCAGTGTCGCGTCTAGTCGGCTAAGGCCAGAACCGCCGTTGTCCTCGGATACATAAAGCCCGCCAAAGCCTAGCTCTGCAATTTGCGGCCACAGGGCCTTGGGGATGTTGCCATCGACCTCCCATTGGCGGGCGAAAGGGGCGATGTGTTCTTCGCCGAATGCCTTGGCCATGTCGAAAATGGCGGATTGTTCTTCTGACAGTGCAAAGTCCATGGCGGAGGTCCTTCAAGTGATATGAACGCTTGTTCAATTCTTTCGTGAACCCTGCCGGATGTCAAAGAAAAAGGGCCACCTGAAAGGTGGCCCTGATCAATTAACTCTAGGTTGCCCCTGCTTAGCTGATTGTGATGGTCCCGCGCATATTTCCGTGCGGGCGACAGCGGTAATTGAAAGAGCCAGCAGTGCCGAAAGTCAGGCTAGCTGATTGGCCAGGGTTAAGAAGGCCAGTGTCGAATGCGTTGTTTGTGCTTTCCCATGCGCTGTGTGCTGCGCCGTCTTGGTTCACCCATGTGATCGTATCACCGGCGCTGATTTGAACATTGGCAGGGGTGAAGGCAAAATCTTTGATAACCACTGTATGCGTGGTTGCTGCCGCTGCTTTGGTCGCAACAAAAGGAATGGCTGCTGAAGCAGCCGCGAGGCCCAAGGCGGTGCGGCGTGTGATCTTGGTCATGGAAAGTCTCCTTGTTTAGAATACATCTCTTAAATGCGGTAAGGTAACGACATGGGCGCCTTTGCATCAAGGCAATTCCCCGTGATGTCAAAAGACCGGCGCAGTGGCCGGACTTTTTCAATTCAATAACAGTCGGTTATGGGGTTGTGTTAATCCATCGCCTTAAAGTTAAACTCGCCGCCTTCTTTGATGCCTGACGGCCAGCGCGACGTCACAGTCTTGGTCCTTGTGTAGAATTTGAACGCATCTGGACCATGCTGGTTCAGGTCGCCAAACATGGATTTCTTCCAACCACCAAACGTGTGGTAGGCCAATGGGACAGGGATTGGCACGTTGATGCCGACCATGCCGACGTTGATCCGGTTGGCAAAATCACGGGCTGTATCGCCGTCACGTGTGTAGATCGCGGTACCGTTTCCATACTCGTGATCCATCGCCATGCCGATCGCTTCTTCGTAGGTTTGGGCGCGGACACATGTCAGGACAGGGCCAAAGATCTCTTTGGTGTAGATGTCCATGTCTGTGGTCACCTTGTCAAAAAGGTGAGGGCCAACAAAGAAACCATCCTCATAGCCTTGCAGGCTAAAGTCACGACCATCAACAACCAATTCGGCACCCTGATCAATACCTGTTTGCACGAGACCAAGGATGTTTGCCTTAGCCGCGCCCGTAACAACGGGACCGTAGTCCACGTCATTACCTGACGTATATGGACCAACCTTGAGCTTTTCGATCCGCGGCACGAGGGCTTCGATCAAACGATCAGCGGTCTCTTCTCCAACGGGAACGGCAACTGAAATCGCCATGCAGCGTTCGCCAGCAGCACCGTAGCCTGCACCGATCAGCGCGTCGGCTGCTTGGTTCATGTCGGCATCTGGCATGATAATCATGTGGTTTTTCGCACCACCGAAACACTGAACGCGCTTGCCGTTGGCACAGCCGCGACCATAGATGTATTCCGCAATCGGAGTAGAACCAACAAAGCCGATTGACTGAATCACGTCGTGGTCGATGATTGCGTCCACGGCCTCTTTGTCGCCATTCACAACCTGAATGATGCCTTTTGGCAGGCCTGCTTCTTCGAGAAGCTCTGCCAGCATCAAAGGTACGGATGGATCACGCTCGGATGGCTTAAGGATGAATGCGTTGCCGCAAACGATGGCAGGGGCGAACATCCACATTGGGATCATTGCAGGAAAGTTGAATGGCGTGATGCCCGCACAAACGCCAAGCGCCTGCTTCATTGAGTACATATCAATGCCTGGACCTGCGCTGTCCGTATAGTCGCCCTTCAGCAGCTCTGGCGCACCGATGCAGTATTCTACCACCTCAAGCCCGCGCTGAACGTCACCTTTGGCGTCTGGAATTGTCTTGCCGTGTTCGCGGCTCAGGGCCTCGGCCAGCTTTTCCATGTCGCGGTTCAAAAGGCCGACAAAGGCCATCATAACGCGTGCGCGGCGCTGCGGGTTTGTTGCAGCCCATGCAGGCTGTGCGGCAGTTGCGGCCTGAACAGCGATGTCCATCTCGGCTGCATTGGCAAGTGGGACTTTCGCCTGAACCTCGCCTGTTGCTGGGTTGAATACGTCGGTAAAACGGCCTGATGTACCTTTGACGTGGGCACCGTTGATGAAATGGGTCAGCTCTTGCATAGAATCCTCCTGATTTGGGGTGATCATAGCCTTGCGTAAATGTCGGTAAAAGCGTCAATATACCAAAATCATATTGCAAAAATGTAAGGGTGTGTGATGCAGAACTGGGATGACATGCGGGTGTTTCTGGCTGTTGCACGCGCCGAGAGCCTGTCAGGCGCGGCACCGTTGCTGAAAATGGACCCAGCCACACTAGGAAGACGGATTTCACGGCTTGAGCAGGCGATGGGTGCCACGTTGTTTGTGAAGTCACCGCAGGGCTATGCGTTGACCGATCTGGGCACAAAGATTCGTGATCAAGCGGCGGACGCCGAAGCGTCGCTCGCGCAGGCGTTTGATGCCGGGCAGGGTGCTGAGACGGGATTGAGTGGTCAGATCAGGATCGGTGCACCGGACGGGGTTGCGAATTTTCTGTTACCGCAGGTCGTGGCGGCCATGCAGGCCGAGAATCCAGCGCTTGAGGTGCAAATCCTTGCTTTGCCGCGTGTTGTGAACCTGTCACGTCGTGAGGCGGACATGGCGGTTACAGTTAGCCCACCAGCCGCGGGGCGACTGACGGTCCAAAAGATTACTGATTATCAATTACACTTGGCGACAAGGCGTGATGCGCCTGCGTTGACCAAGCTAGGTGATATCGCGGGCCGCGCGTTGGTCGGTTACATTCCCGACATGATTTTCGACAAAGAACTCGACTATCTTGGGGCGCTTGGCGTGAATGGTGTGCAACTGGCAAGTAACTCGGTCGCCGTTCAGTTGCAGATGCTGCGTTATGGCGGGGTGGGGATCGTACATGATTTTGCTCTGCATGCCGCACCTGAATTGCACCGGATTTTGATGGATCAGCTTTCGCTTAGTCGGTCGTTCTATCTTGTGAGGCACACGTCGGATCGGCATTCAGATCGGCTAACTCGTTTCGCAGCAGATCTGTCTAAGCGCATGAAAGCTGAGGTTTTGCGCCTCGAAGCACCAACACCTTGACAGATAGGTCTTAGATTTGTGACGCTTAAGGTCAGGAGTTCACTAAAGGACCACCGCCATGATCGTTTCCCAAATTTTGCAATCCAAATCAAACTCGGCTGTGATTTCCATCACTCCGACCGCGACCGTCAGTGATGCTGTGCGGCTTTTATCGGACAAGCGTATTGGTACAGTTGTTGTCTCGGCTGATGGCGCGTCGCTGGATGGTATCCTGTCAGAGCGCGATATCGTACGGGTTTTGGGTAAGCGCGGCACGGAGTGTTTGGCTGACCCCGTATCGATGTTGATGACCGCCGAGTTGGTGACATGCGGCCCTGCAGATACGGCTGATGGCGTGCTTGAAATGATGACCCAAGGCCGTTTTCGCCACATGCCGGTCATGGATGACGGTACGATGGTAGGTCTGATTTCTATTGGTGACGTCGTCAAAGCACGCCTTTCAGAGCTGGCGATGGAAAAAGACGCGCTTGAGGGGATGATCATGGGGCACTAGGCGTTGCAGCCCTTGCATTCCTTCGCGCAATAATATTGCGTGCGCTTACTAATAACACTTACGAGGCAAGCCCATGCGCATTGGTCTGTATCCCGGTACATTTGATCCGGTTCACCACGGACATATCGACATCATTCGGCGCTCGTGCTCGCTTGTTGATCGGTTGGTAATTGGTGTTGCGATCAATCGCGACAAAGGGCCGATGTTCACCCTCGAAGAGCGTGTGGCGATGGTCGAAGCCGAATGCGTTCCATTGGGGCAAGAGGTTGGCTGCGAGGTGATCGTGCACCCGTTTGAGAACCTTTTGATCGATTGCGCCCGCGATGTTGGAGCGAGGTTCATCATCCGTGGGCTAAGGGCTGTGGCGGATTTTGAATATGAATTTCAGATGGTTGGCATGAACCGTTCGCTTGATAATTCGATTGAGACTGTGTTTTTGATGACAGACGCCAAGAACCAAGCGATTGCATCAAAGCTGGTCAAAGAAATCGCGCGCCTTGGTGGTGATGTATCAAAGTTCGTTCCGCCTGCGGTGAAAAAGCAGCTGATGGCGCGTTTGGCGAACAGCTAAATACATAGGCATTTAAGCAAGAAAAAAGGGCTACCGATCTCTCGGCAGCCCTTTTTCATTTCTAACCAAGTTGGTTTAGATAAGTTTGCCCATCGCAACAGCTGTATCGCTCATGCGGTTTGAGAAACCCCACTCGTTGTCGTACCAGCTAAGAATGCGCACCATATTTCCATCCAGAACCTTAGTTTGGTCGAGGTGGAAGGTTGATGAGTGTGGGTCGTGGTTAAAGTCGGTGCTGACCAATGGCAGGTCTGTGTAGGCCAAGATGCCTTTCAGCGGGCCGTCAGCGGCTGCAATGATCGCAGCGTTCACTTCTTCGACCGTCGTTGGACGTGAAGATTCGAACGTCATATCCACAACAGAAACGTTTGGTGTAGGCACACGGATCGCTACGCCATCCAGCTTGCCGTCCAGTTCAGGAAGAACAAGGCCAACAGCCTTTGCAGCGCCAGTAGACGTTGGGATCATAGACAAAGCTGCAGCGCGTGCGCGGTACAGGTCATTGTGCATTGTATCCAATGTTGGCTGGTCGCCAGTATAGCTGTGGATCGTGGTCATAAAGCCTTTGGTGATCCCAACACTGTCGTTGAGAACCTTAGCAACAGGGGCCAAGCAGTTTGTTGTGCAAGATGCGTTTGAGACAACCAGATCAGCAGACGTCAAAGATGCGTCGTTCACACCAAATACGATGGTCTTGTCTACGTCTTTGCCCGGAGCCGAGATCAGAACGCGTGATGATCCGTTATCAAGGTGTGCCTGACACGCGTCCTTGGACGTAAAGATGCCAGTACATTCCAGAACGACGTCTACGTCTGCCCATGGCAGCTCGGCTGGGTTGCGGATGGCCGTAACGCGAATAGGGCCGCGACCAACGTCGATGCTTGTATCAGTTGTTGTAACTGTCGCAGGAAAGCGACCGTGCACACTATCAAAGCGCAACAGGTGTGCGTTTGTTTCAACAGGTCCAAGGTCATTGATTGCGACAACTTCGATGTCTGTCCGACCGCTTTCGATGATGGCGCGCAATACGTTGCGACCAATCCGACCGAAGCCGTTAATTGCTACTTTAACTGACATGGTAGTCTCCAAGCTAATAGGTGATGGGTGGGAGGACCCAATGTTGGCGCTAACATTGCTGATTTTACGGAAAGGTCAACCGCAGAACCGCGGTCTTAGCGCCAGAATGCCATGTTGTTGATGAGTTCAATTAGTTTACGAAACACAAACGTAATCACATCTAGGTGTAAGACGTAGTGATCCAGCGCGAGAAACCCAGCAACTAAGAACAACAATGTTAACGCAAGCTTATTTGTCATGCATATGCGTCTACCCCGATGAAGGCGCAGCGCAAAGCGAGAACTTCATTTGCAGGTGGTTCTTAGTTTAGGCGACCCATCGCGGCGGCAACATCGGCCATACGGGCAGAGAAGCCCCATTCGTTATCGTACCAAGCCAGCACACGAACTGTTTTGCCACCGACAACTTTGGTTTGATCAGGCGCAAAGATGCACGATTGGGTGGTGTGATTGAAATCGATGCTGACCTTTGCCTCGGCATCGTAGGCCATGACCATACCCATGTACCCACCCGCAGCCTCGGCGACGATTGCATTGATGTCTTCGACGGTTACAGACTTGCCAGCTTCAAATGTCAGGTCAACGGCGCTAACGTTGGGGGTAGGGACCCGCATTGCGGTACCGTCTAGCTTGCCCGCAAGCTCGGGGAGAACTTCGCCCAATGCTTTGGCCGCTCCAGTTGAAGTAGGGATCATCGCCATAGCGGCAGCGCGTGCACGGTAAAGGTCTGAATGGCGGCGATCGAGCGTCGGTTGGTCACCAGTGTAGCTGTGGATCGTTGTCATGATCCCACGCTCAATACCAACCGCGTCATTCAACACTTTGGCGAGTGGCGCCAAGCAATTGGTGGTGCACGATCCGTTTGAAACCAAACGTTCTGAGGCAAGCATGTCGCGGTGGTTCACGCCGTAAACAACTGTGCGGTCTACGTTTGTTGCAGGGGCCGAGATCAGAACTTTGCCCGCGCCGCGCGTCAAGTGAACATTTGCTTTGTGACCATCGTTAAACTGACCTGTGCATTCAAGAACGACATCAACGCCATCCCAGTTCAGCTCTTCTGGGTTATAGGTCGACATCACATGAATTGGACCACGACCCAGGTCCATGGTTTGCCCATCGACGGTGATCGGTGTTCCAAAGCGACCGTGGACGCTGTCGTATTTCAAAAGGTGTGCGTTTGTCTCAATCGGGCCGGTCGCGTTGATCTTAACGACTTGGACGTCGTTGCGCGCGGCCTCGGTGATGTGGGCCAAGGTACAGCGGCCAATGCGACCAAATCCGTTGATTCCGATTGTGACTGTCATGACCGTCTCCTGAGTGCGCTTGGAGAGGTTTATAGAGAGCAGCCAGTTTTGATCCAAGAAATATCAGTGTGTTTTCATAATGTTAACGTTAACAGTTAGCGCTATTTTCGCGCTGTAATAGAGTTGGCGCTAACAGTTTGCGCAACCATTCAGAATGTCCTGCGATGTAAGGCAGGAAGTGAGAATCGGTTGTCGGTTCCGCCAGTCGCCAAGAGTTATCCGTTGCGGCGACGTAATTCATTCACGGTAAAGCGGTTTGAAATGCTGGATTCATTTTGCGGCACAAAACCAGGATCGACAGCGATACAGCCCTGACCGCAAACTTGAAGCGTGTCACGGGTATCATATTCAATTCGCCACACACGGCCGCCAGGTGTGCTGACATAACCGTCCATTCCGAATTCAAAGTCGCTTAGCAGGTCAGTCGGCGATGGGACTTCGTTGTCGTACTCAGGACCGTATGCGCCATGGGTATGGTAGCTCGCAAAAACACCTTGCCCGGGTTGCGGGATGGGCTGTTCACAGCTTGCGAATGTTCCGGGAATAGGTTGGGTCGCTGTGATCTGGCCATTAGGGAGCAGTATGAAATAGCCGCATAATTCACGCCGTTCACGGAACGATCTCGCTTGGATCGAATTGAGGAAACTGACGGCAAACGCGTCTGCCTGTGCCGCCGCCGGGGCAACAATGCGCGATGAGGGCAGCGAAGATGATTGGCCGCCACCAAAATTGCTTGGGTTTGCTTTGGGATTGCCTGTGCTGACAACTTCGATGCCACCACGGACACCCTTGTCGATATCGCCACACGCAGAAAGCACCAAGAGGAGGAGCGTACAAATTGTAATACGGTTCATATGCCCCTCCTCGGGGATCAACAGCTTGGATTAGGACAACAGGGCCTTAACCTGCGCAGCAACGTTCTGCGCAGTAATGCCAAACTTCTCGAATAGCTCTTCTGCTGGTGCTGATGCGCCAAAGCTATCCATGCCAACAAACGCGGCCTTTTTGGAATTGCCACGCTCGCCCATCAGGATGTTATCCCAACCTTGACGAACGCCTGCTTCGACTGCGACGCGCACAGGACCTGCAGGCAGGACGCGCTTGCGGTAGCTTTCTTCTTGCTCTGCGAACAGCTCAAGACATGGGGCGGATACAACGCGTGTACCAATGCCGTCAGCTTGCAACAGATCGCGGGCAGCAAGGGCGACTTCGACCTCAGAACCCGTCGCGATGATGATCGCTGAGCGTTTACCTTCGGCGTCAGCCAAAACATATGCGCCTTGGGCTGTAAGGTTCTTGGCTTTATGTTCGGTCCGGACTGTTGGCAGGTTCTGACGTGACAGGCACAGCACGTGTGGCGTTGTCTTAGATGTCAGGGCTAGTTCCCACGCTTCTGCAGTTTCAACTGTGTCAGCAGGACGGAAGACATGTGTGTTTGGTGTCGCGCGCATAAGGGCCAAATGCTCAACCGGTTGGTGAGTTGGGCCGTCTTCGCCAAGGCCGATGCTATCGTGTGTCATGACATAAGTTGTAGGGACTGCCATCAACGCTGACAGGCGCATCGCGCCGCGTGCGTAATCGGTAAAGCACATGAATGTACCACCGTAAGGGCGCGCACCTCCGTGTAGGACCATGCCGTTCATCGCAGCAGCCATGCCGTGCTCGCGGACACCGTAATAAATGTAGCGGCCGCCACGTGTATCTGGATGGAACACGCCCATGTCTGATGTCTTGGTGTTGTTTGAACCAGTAAGGTCGGCTGATCCACCAATGGTTTCAGGCATGATTGGGTTGATTGCAGCCAATGTCATCTCGGATGACTTGCGGGTTGCGACCTTTTTGGCTTCTTCAGACGCTGTCTTTTTGAATGCGCGGATGGTTGCAGCCAGTTTCTTAGGTGCTTCCAATGCATATGCACGCTGGAATTCAGCCTGCTTTGTGCCCGAAAGTTTGTCAAAGCGTGCCTGCCAAGCGGCGTGCGCGTCTTGTCCGCGCTTTGCCATTGCTTCCCAGCCTGATTTTACATCTGCAGGGATTTCAAACGGTGCCGAGGTCCAGCCGTAAGCAGCTTTTGCTGCTTTCATCTGATCCGCATCTGTCAAAGCGCCGTGGCCTTTTGACGTGTCTTGTGCTGCGTGACCCAACGCGATGTGGGTTTTACATGCGATCATTGATGGGCGCGGGTCAGCTTTGGCGGCTGTGATTGCGGCATCGATTGCAATAGGATCGTGACCATCGATCTCAAGCACATGCCACCCAGAAGCAGCGAAACGCTGTGGTTGGTTTGTCTTGTCGGCAATATCAACAGTGCCGTCGATGGTGATGTTGTTGTTGTCCCAGAACACAACAAGGTTCCCAAGTTCTTGCATGCCTGCAAGGCCGATGGCCTCTTGTGATACGCCTTCCATCAGGCAACCGTCGCCAGCGATGACGTATGTGTGGTGATTGACGATAGATTTGCCGTAGCGCGCGCGCTGAATTTCTTCTGCGATCGCGAAACCGACAGAATTGGCAACACCTTGGCCGAGCGGACCAGTTGTCGTCTCGATACCGCGTGCGTGGCCGAACTCTGGGTGGCCAGCAGTTTTAGCGCCCCATTGGCGGAAATTCTTGATCTCTTGCAACGTGATGTCTTCGTAGCCAGTGAGGTACATCAGAGAGTAAAGCAGCATTGAGCCGTGGCCCGCGGATAGGATGAACCGGTCGCGGTCAGGCCAGCTTGGGGCTGTTGGATCAAAGTTCAGGTGCTTTTCATAAAGCACTGTTGCGACATCGGCCATGCCCATAGGCATACCAGAGTGACCAGAGTTCGCAGCGGCAACGGCATCCAGCGTTAATGTGCGAATGGCGGCGGCTTTCATCCAGTGGTCAGGGTGGGCGGAGCGGAGGGCTGCAATATCCAAAGGGAGATCCTGTATGCTTGAGTGAGCAGTTATGTTGGATAGGGTCATAACAGGGCAGGACCCAAGATCAAGCGCGGTTGCTAAGTGCTTGAGGTAACTGGTATCTGTATATTTGCGAGGTTGTGGATCATCCCTTAGGCTAAACTACAAGAAACGCGATTCGCTTTTGGGGTCTTCGGACGACAGGCGGCGGGAACGCACCGTGCGGCCTGCAAATGGGTCGCAACTATATGTTTGAACGTTTATTCAAACGGTAAGACGCGCGTGAACCCCGTGAGAGGGTCGCTGAAAGGACAGGCAAATGAGCGAGATCACTGCACTAGAAAGCCGGATCACATCCGCATTGGACCGTATTCGGGCCGGCGTTGATGAAATGTCTTCGGCGACTTCAAGCGATGAGATGGTCGCTCTACAGGCCCAACTTGACGAAGAGCGGATGGCAAATGCCCAGCTTGAAGAACGTGTCCGGCTGCTGAAGAACCGCCAAGACGGTATGATCACGGATCTAGAAGGCAAAGTTGCGGGCCAAGCAGACAGCATGGCCGCAATGGATGCCGAGATGCAAAAGCTACGTCAATCTAATGCCGATATGCGAGAGTTGAACGCACAATTGCGTTCCGCTGCAACAGAAGGTGCGGCGTCGCCCGAGTTGATTAACCGTGCGATGATGGCAGAAATAGACGCGCTTCAGGCGCAACGTTCATCAGAGGCCGCCGAAGTTGAGGCGATCCTGACTGAGCTGAAACCCCTGATTGAGGAAGCATAAGATGCCACATGTAGAAGTCATGATCGGTGGCCGCAGTTTCGAAGTCGCCTGCCAAGAAGGCGAAGAGCACTATCTCCATTCGGCTGCTGGCATGTTGGATGCAGAGGCTGCACGACTGTCCGAGCAGATTGGCCGGATGCCTGAACCTAGAATGCTATTGATGGCGGGTCTGATGCTTGCTGACAAAACCGCAGGGCTTGAGGAAAAGGTGAAGGTCTCAGACAGCCAGATCGCGCAACTACAGGCGCGTATCGATATGTTTGAAAGCCAACCCGCACCCGCGCCAGAGCGTGTTGAGGTGCCGTTTGTGCCAACCGAAGTGACAGATACTCTGGCCGAGATCGCAGCACGAGCCGAGGCGATTGCGGATAATGTAGAAGCAAAATCTAGCTAATACCCCATAATTTGAATGCAAAAGGCCCGCGCATTGCTGCACGGGCCTTTTGCATTCAGTCGGATCGCGTTTAACCGTTGGCTTCGCGGATCTTGTCTGCTGCGTCTTTGTCGAATGTGACGTCGTTTTCTGCGAACAATGTGTCCAGCTCGCCTGACAATGTCATCTCTGTGATGATGTCACAGCCGCCGACGAATTCGCCTTTGACGTAAAGCTGCGGAACAGTTGGCCAATCAGAAAAATCTTTGATGCCTTGGCGGATTTCTTCGTCTGCAAGAACGTTCACATCGGCGAATTCAACGCCCATGAAGTTCAGAACACCTGCAACGCGTGATGAGAAACCACACTGCGGCATTTCTTTTGTGCCTTTCATGAAAAGCACAACATCGTTGCCTGTAACGGTTTCTTTGATCTGGGTTTCTGCGGTCATGGTTTAAGTCCTTTTCGGTGCGGCGCGGGGCCAGAATTTTTTGATTACTGCAGGCAGAAAGTAAAACGGCCCGAATACGGCGGGGGCTGCGCCGCGTAGCATTATGCTGGTGCCTTGGTTGTCAGTGCCAGTGCGTGCAGGTCGCCGTTGCTGCCATCCATTTTGCCCTTAAGGGCGGCATAGACAGCGCGTTGTTGTTGCACACGGTTTTTGCCGACAAAGCTGGCGTCGATCACTTCGGCAGCGAAATGGGCACCATCGTCACCTTGCACGGTGATTTGGGCATCAGGAAAGCCGTCGCGGAGCAGCGTCTCAATCTCTTGGGCGGTGATAGCCATTGGGCGTCCTTTGTAACGTTATATCCGAAATATGTATCCCCGTGCGTCGCCGCAAGGGGAAGGAGGCCAATGTTAGGCCACGTTTTTGGCAAACGCGCTGCGATATGTTGCCGCGAGATCGGAAAGTGACGCGCTGCTGCTGCCGAATACGACGTTGGTTCCTGTGGCTGAGCCTACTTGTGTCAGTGGCAGATCACCGGCAGCCGCTGCTAGTTTTGCGGCGTTTTCTGGTGAACATGCGATCAGGTAGCGTGCTTGGTCTTCGCCAAACAGGGTGCCTGTGTCGGCCAATGTAAGGTTGATGCCGACGCCTGCCGCCTCAGACAGTTCAAACGCGGCAAGCGCGAGGCCGCCATCAGACAGGTCGGTACATGTAGTGACCAACGCGTGGTTTGCGCGGATGAAATCGCCGTGGGCTTTTTCGGCCTCAAGATCGACATGCGGTGCGTCGCCTTCTACGCGGTTGAACGCCTCTGCAAGCAATGCGGACTGACCAAGGTGGCCAGCCGTCGCACCGAGGACCAACAGAACGTCGCCGTCTTGCATCGTGCCGCAGATCATCTGCTCAGGTGTTGCGATCAAACCGACCGCACCGATTGTAGGCGTTGGTAGAATGCCTGTGCCGTCTGTTTCATTATAAAGCGAGACATTGCCAGAAACGATTGGCATATCAAGTGCTATGCAGGCTTCGCCGATGCCTTGGATTGCGCCGACGAACTGACCCATGATCACTGGCTTCTCTGGGTTACCAAAGTTCATGTTGTCAGTGGTCGCAAGTGGGGTTGCACCAACCGCGGTCAGGTTGCGGTATGCCTCGGCCACGGCTTGCTTGCCGCCTTCAACAGGGTTTGCTTTGACATAGCGGGGGGTCACGTCGCTGGTGAACGCGATAGACTTTGGGGTGCCGTGAATACGCACAATGCCTGAACCTGCGCCCGGTGTGCGGGACGTGTCGCCCATGACTTGTTGGTCATACTGCTCATAGACCCATTGTTTGCCCGCGTAATTCGGGCTTGAGATGAGGGCCTTGAGACCCTCAATCGGATCAATGGTCAGGGCTTCGGTGAATGGTGTCGCCGCAGGTGTTGGAACCCATGGGCGGTCATATTCAGGCGCGGAACCGGACAGCGTGGCCAGCGGTAGGTCTGCTTTGACCTCGCCGTTGTGCAGCACAAGAAAGCGGTCTTCGGCGATGGTTTCACCAACGATAGCAAAGTCGAGATCCCATTTGACGAAAACAGCACGTGCTTCGGCCTCAAGCTCTGGCTTGAGAACCATCAACATGCGTTCTTGGCTCTCGGACAACATCATTTCGTATGCAGTCATCTGCTCTTCGCGCTGCGGGACGTCTTCGAGGTTCAGTTTAACACCAAGCCCACCTTTGTCGCCCATTTCAACCGCAGAACATGTCAGGCCAGCGGCACCCATGTCTTGGATCGAAATCACGGCACCGGTTGCCATCAGCTCTAGCGTGGCTTCCATCAGACGTTTTTCGGTGAACGGATCACCAACCTGAACGGTAGGGCGCTTGTCCTCAATCGTGTCATCAAATTCAGCGGACGCCATAGTTGCGCCGCCAACGCCGTCGCGGCCTGTCTTTGCGCCAAGGTAGACAACCGGCATGCCGACGCCAGAGGCGGCAGAATAGAAAATCTTGTCTGTATCAGCGAGGCCCGCCGCAAATGCGTTCACAAGGCAGTTGCCATTGTATGATGGATCAAAGCGCACTTCGCCGCCAACCATAGGCACGCCAAAGCAGTTGCCGTATCCGCCAACGCCAGCAACGACACCATTTACCAATTGCTTGGTTTTGTGGTGCGTTGGTTCGCCAAATGATAATGAGTTCATTGCAGCAATTGGCCGCGCACCCATCGTGAATACATCGCGTAGGATGCCGCCAACGCCCGTTGCCGCACCTTGGTAAGGTTCGATATAGGACGGGTGGTTGTGGCTTTCCATTTTGAAGACAACACATTGGCCGTCGCCGATATCGACGATGCCCGCGTTCTCGCCCGGACCGCAGATGACCTGTGGTCCTTCGATTGGCAAAGTCTTGAGCCATTTTTTCGAGGATTTGTATGAGCAATGCTCGTTCCACATCGCCGAGAAAATACCGAGTTCTGTGTAGGTCGGTTCGCGCCCGATAATATCAAGGATGCGATCATACTCAGACGGGCTAAGGCCGTGCGCGGCAATAAGGTCAGATGTGATGGCTGGCTCGGTCATGGCAGATCCCCTTTGTTGGGGATGGCTTTAGGCGATCCAGCCGTTGGACAAAAGGTTTTTAGATAAAAAAATGTACGAGTGTTGGCGATTGCGGGACTTGCGCGGTGCGGTGGCGTGTATTCGGGCGGATCGTTTAGGCTTTTAGTTATGCAATTGCGTTGAGCAATGTGCAAAAAAAAACGCCGGGCACGAAGCCCGGCGAAGTCCAACAGGGAGGTGAAGACGGTGAGCGCGAAGCGTCATCGCCTTCGAAATGACAGATAGGAGCGCATATTTGTGCAATCAAGAAAAAAGACAGTGAATCAACTGCATTCCCGCTATGCGAATTCTGCATAGCTGAGCATATTTTTGGAAAATTTCATTTTTAAGCAGCAGGTTAGGGGAGGGCGAGCGTAATTTCTTCGGGCTGCGCCACGGTGCCTTGAAGGACAGGTAAATCAAGTTTTTGGTGTGTTAGCTCGCAGCAGCTTCGCGGATTTTCCGGCGGTGGGCAAAAATCTCGTCCTGAACAAAGTCGCGGAATGCGCTGATACGCTTTGATTGACGCAACTCTTCTGGGTAAGCGAGGAATACAGGAACTTCGCCAGACTCAAGATCGGGAAGCACCCGAACAAGATCAGGAAAATCCTCGGTGACGTAGTCGGGCAGGACGCCTATGCCGAGATTGTTTAATACACCTTGCAGCACGCCGAAGTAGTTATTCACTGTAAACAGGCTGGGAACTTCGTGCGTTAGCAGGTGCTGGACCAGTGTTGCACCAGCCGCGACCTGCGCAGAAGAGATCGACTGACAGATTAAGCGGTGGTTGCTGATTTCCTCAATGTCATTCATCGCGCCACGGTCATCGAGATAAGATTGCGTCGCGTAAAGGCGCATGCGCACCGACATCAGTTTCTTACGGATAAGATCTGCTTGTGATGGCTCTTTCATGCGGATGGCGACGTCTGCTTCGCGCATTGGCAGGTCAAGAACGCGCTCTTCTAACATAAGGTCGATTTTTAGATCAGGGTATTTTTCGTACAGTTTTGGCAGTCGCGGCGCGAGCCAAAGTGTACCAAAGCCAGTGGTCGTCGTGACGCGTAGTTCGCCAAAGACTTCTTCTTCGCTGTCACGAATGCGCGCTGAAGCAGCCTCAAGCCGTTTGTTCATCGATTTAGTGGCGTCAAAAAGCAGCTCGCCCTGTTCGGTAAGAATCAGGCCACGGGCATGACGGTGGAATAGGGTGGCATTTAATGCTTCTTCGAGCGCACGAATTTGGCGTGAGACGGCAGATTGTGATAAATGCAGCGTTTCACCTGCGTGGGTCAAACTGCCTGCATCAGCGACAGCGTGAAATATTCTTAGCTTGTCCCAGTCCATCTTGTACCATTTCTAATATTGTTAACGCTCGCATTTGTCACAACTTACGCGAATTGATGAACAAGTGGCAAACTATTGTCGGAATAATTAGGGGGGAAATTTTTCCTTGGTAGGTCAGTCTTTTTGACCTATCATCAGATTATCGCGCAGGGAGGTGCACAATGAGCCAGAACCAGATCAGTCTGAATGACCGGTACGACCTGACAAAGTCGCCAGTATTGCTGAACGGAACGCAGGCACTTGTGCGCCTTATGATCATGCAAAAAGAGCGTGACAAGATAGGTGGCTTCAACACTGCTGGCTATGTGACCGGCTATCGCGGCTCGCCGCTTGGTGCGGTCGATATGCAAATGACCCGCGCTCGCGATGTGCTTGATGGTGCGGATGTGACTTTCCAACCTGGCCTGAACGAAGACCTTGCGGCGACAGCACTGTGGGGCAGTCAGCAGGCTGAATTGCGCGGCGAAGGTAAGTTCGACGGCGTATTCGGCCTTTGGTACGGTAAGGGCCCCGGTGTAGATCGTTCTGGCGACGTTATGCGCCATGGAAATATGGCTGGTACGTCGCCGCAGGGCGGCGTGGTGATGGCCATGGGCGACGATCACACAGGTGAAAGTTCGACCACATTGCACCAGTCCGATTGGGCAATGGTTGATGCGTATATGCCAATCGTTTCCCCCGCAGGTGTGCAAGAAATTCTAGATTACGGCATCTATGCGTGGGCGCTGTCGCGCTATGCTGGCGTCTGGGTCGGCCTTAAGACGATGAAAGACACGATTGAGGTGACGTCAGTCGTGGAAAGCGATGCCGTCGCGCGTGAGTTCGTGATCCCAGATCTAGAATTGCCCGACGAAGGGCTGAACATTCGCCTTGCGGACACACCCGTCGCCCAAGAGGCGCGGATGATTGATTACAAGCGTTTTGCAGCCGAGGCATTCAGCCGTGCCAACAAAATGGACAATCGTGTGTGGGGCAAATCGGGCGCCAAGATTGGGTTTGTTGCGGCGGGTAAAAACTGGCTCGATCTACAACACGCGCTTGCTTTGCTAGGAGTGGACGAGGCGGAAGCCGAACGATTTGGCATAACCACATACAAAGTGGGGCAGGTGTGGCCGCTTGATATCACGTCATTCCATGAGTGGGCTGACGGTCTTGATCTGATTGTTGTGGTCGAAGAAAAGCGCAAGCTGATCGAAGTGCAGATCAAAGAAGCGCTATTCGATGACCCAAACAAGCGTGTCTATGGCTGGTACAAAGATGGTGTTGAGCTGTTTCCGACGCGGTACGCGCTTGATCCGATTTGGATTGCAGAGCGTGTTGGCGGGATATTGCAAGAAGAGGGATGCAGTTCATCTGGTCTGATGGGCAGCATTGCTGATCTGGCCGAGGCACGTCGTGGCGATAACCAGCCCGAAATTGCAGCGCGCATTCCGTATTTCTGTTCGGGATGCCCACATAATTCCTCGACCAAAGTACCCGAAGGCAGCCGCGCCTACGCGGGCATTGGCTGCCACTACATGGTGCAGTGGATGGACCGCGAAACCATTGGCTTTACGCAAATGGGCGGCGAGGGCGCGAACTGGGTTGGCGAGGCTCCGTTTTCGACGACGGACCATGTTTTTCAGAATATCGGCGATGGCACTTATAATCACTCCGGCGTTCAGGCGATCCGCTTTGCCTTGATGGCAAAAACGACAATTACGTACAAAATTCTGTTTAACGACGCGGTCGCCATGACGGGTGGTCAGGGCAATGACGGGGGGCTAACGGCGGACCAGATTTGTCGTGAATTGCTGGCGATGGGTGTTCGGAATGTCGCGCTTGTTTACGATGACAAAGAAGACCTCGACCTGAACCTATTCCCTGCCGGATTAGATGTGCATGAGCGTTCAAACCTAGGCGTGGTTCAAGAGAAGTTTAGTAAATACAAGGGGGTGTCGGCCATTGTGTATGTGCAAACTTGCGCGGCCGAAAAGCGCCGCAGGCGTAAGCGCGGCCTTTTTCCTGATCCAGATAAGCGCGTGTTTATCAACACTGACGTCTGCGAAGGTTGCGGCGATTGCGGCGTGCAATCAAACTGCGTTTCGATTGTGCCTGTGGAAACAGAATTGGGCCGTAAGCGGGCGATTGATCAATCGACGTGTAACAAGGATTTTTCATGCGTGAGCGGGTTCTGCCCATCATTTGTAACGGTTGAGGGTGCACAGGTTCGCAAGGCGGCGACAGCCTCGGTTGATTTACCGGACATGCCTGAACCAGCTGTGGCCACGATCCAAGGCACACATAATGTCGTCATCACAGGTGTTGGTGGTACGGGTGTAGTGACGATTGGCGCGGTTATGGCTATGGCCGCACATCTGGACAGCAAGGGTGCAGGCATGATGGAAATGGCCGGCCTCGCGCAAAAGGGTGGTGCGGTTCATATCCACTGCAGGCTTGCCGAAAACCCGCGAGATATCAGTGCAATCCGTGTTGCAACGGGCGAATGTGATGCGTTGATTGGTGGTGATCTGGTTGTAAGTGCTGGCGCAAAGACCCTAGGGCTGATGAAAACTGGTCGTACACGTGGCGTTGTAAATAGCCACGAGATCGTCACGGGTAGCTTTACCCAAGACGCTGATTTTAAGCTGCCAAGTGATCAACTTAAGGTGTCGCTTGAGGCGCGATTGCAAGACGGCGTTGCGTTTTTTGACGCGACTGAACTTGCCAAAGTACTGATGGGCGACAGCATCTATTCCAACATGATGGTGTTTGGTGCGGCGTTCCAGCAGGGCGCGATCCCACTGAGCCTATCCGCGATTGAGCGTGCGATTGAATTGAACGGCACAGCGGTTGAACGCAACAAACGCGCGTTTGCATTGGGCCGTTGGGCGTATCTGCATGGTGATGATGCTGCGGCTGTCCTTGCACCAGCAGAGATGGCAAAGCCTAAGACTTTGGCGGAGAAAATTGCGTTTCGTGCAAAGCATCTTGTTGCTTACCAAAACGAAACTTTGGCAAGCAAATACAAGCAGCTCGTCGCATCATTTGGTGACGTTGCAATGCAAGAGGCGGTCGCCGAAGGCTATCATAAGTTGTTGTCTTATAAAGACGAATACGAAGTCGCGCGTTTGTTGAAGGACACCCGTTCAAAGGCCGAGGCGACGTTTGATGGCGACCTTAAGCTGACCTATCATCTGGCACCGCCGATGGTTTCCAAAACTGGTCCGGATGGTCGCCCGAAAAAGAGGGCGTTTGGGGCTGGCATGGGGCAGATGTTCCCAGCGTTAGCGGGTCTCAAAGCCCTGCGCGGTAGTTGGTTTGATCCGTTTGGCCGCACAGCTGAGCGGAAAATGGAACGCGCGTTGATCGCCGAGTTTGAGGCGGACATGGAAAAGCTGCGCCCGTTGCTGGATGAGCAAACGTACGAAGCTGGTATGGCGCTGGCGCGTCTACCTTTGACAATTCGCGGTTTTGGTCCGGTGAAAGAGGCGAATGCACGCGAGGCCGCGAAACGACGCGAGGAACTTTGGGCTGTCATTATTGCGGGCGGCACGTTGCAAAACCAAGCTGCCGAATAACGGCTGGCATAGCCAATCGTCAAAAAGGGGCTTATGTTGGCGCTAAGGCAAGCCAATTGAAACGTGACTTGTCAATTTGAGGCGGAAAAAGGTTTAAGATCATGGCAGTAGGGATTTTCGATAGTGGTGTTGGCGGACTGACAGTTTTGGATGCGGTGCAATCGCGCCTGCCGGATGTCCCGTTTGTATATTTCGGCGATCACGCCCACGCGCCTTACGGTGTACGCACCCCTGATGACATTTATAACCTGACGACCCAAGCGGTTGAACGTTTGTGGGACGAAGGCTGCGATCTTGTGATTCTTGCCTGTAACACCGCATCGGCAGCCGCTTTGCGCAAGATGCAGGAAAGCTGGATCCCCAAAGACAAGCGTGTCCTTGGTGTATTTGTCCCCCTGATCGAAGCCCTGACTGAGCGGCAATGGGGCGACAATTCCCCTCCCCGCGAGGTTGATGTAAAGCACATCGCGCTATTCGCGACACCTGCGACTGTCCGCAGCCGCGCATTCCAACGCGAACTTGCGTTTCGTGCGATTGGTGTGGATGTCGAAGGCCAAGCCTGCGGCGGTGTTGTTGACGCGATCGAAGACGGTGACCTGATCCTTGCCGAAGCGCTTGTGCGCAGCCACGTTGATGCGCTGACCCGTAAGATGCCAACGCCGGACGCCGCGATTTTGGGCTGTACGCATTATCCTTTGATGGAAAAAGTGTTCCAAGACGCGCTTGGCCCTGATGTTAAGGTGTTTAGCCAAGCATCGTTGGTGGCCGAAAGCCTTGCGGATTATCTGATACGCAGACCCGAGATGGTTGGCGCGGGTACGCAAGGCGCGTTCCTGACGACAGGTGATCCAAAACGTGTGTCCGTAAATGCGACGCAGTTCTTGCGACGAGAAATCAATTTTACTGCCGCCTAAACCGATATATTCAAGTGAGTTTTGGAGTGCGTTTGCTGGCAACGCCACGACGCAGGCTTGCATAAAATGCAACCAACCTTCAAAACGCGCTAAACGCTAGTGAAAGGCCGTTCTTATGGCTCAAAAAATCGCAATTCTTGGCGCGTCAGGTTATACTGGCGCAGAGCTTGTTCGCTTGATCGCGACGCACCCTTCGTTTGAGATCGTGGCACTGTCGGCTGATCGAAAAGCTGGGCTTGATATGGCTGACGTGTTCCCACATTTGCGCCACCTTGATTTGCCAAAGCTATGCAAGATTGACGAGATTGATTTCACGCATGTCGATCTAGCCTTTGCGGCGCTACCTCATGGTTTGTCTCAGGCGCTTGTGCGGGATCTGCCGGAAACGGTGAAAGTTGTGGATCTTGGCGCTGATTTCCGTCTGCGCGACCCAGCCGAGTACGAAAAGTGGTACGGTGCTGCGCATGTCGCGACTGATCTGCAAAAGACGGCCGTATATGGCCTAACGGAATTCTACCGCGAGGACATCCGGAATGCCCGTCTTGTTGCAGGCACTGGCTGCAACGCCGCGACTGTGCAATTCGCGTTGCGTCCGTTGATTGCGGATGGGTTGATCGATCTGGATGACATCATTTGTGACCTGAAGAACGGGCCATCTGGGGCAGGGCGTTCGCTTAAGGAAAATATGCTGTTCACCGAGCGGAGCACGGATACGCTTGGTTACGCGCAGGGTGGCAAGCACCGCCACTTGGGCGAGTTTGACCAAGAGTTCAGCGCATTGGCTGGTCGTCCGGTTCAAATCCAATTCACGCCGCATCTTGTGCCAGTGAATCGCGGTATTCTTGCTTCGTGCTATTTGAAAGGCGACGCACAGGCGTGCCACGCGGCGCTGACTGCTGCTTATCAAGACGAGCCATTTGTCATCGTGCTGCCATTTGGCACCGCGCCGGGAACAGGACACGTTGCTGGTTCGAACTTTTGTCACATTGGCGTGACGTCGGACAGAATATCGGGTCGGGTACTGGTGACTGCGGCCCTAGACAACCTATGTAAAGGGTCATCAGGTCAAGCGATCCAGAATGCCAACCTGATGCTAGGACTTGATGAAAAGGCCGGACTGATGATGGCGCCAGTGTTTCCATGAGCGGGTTGAAAAGCCTTAAAAAGCGGCGGCGTGTCCAAGTGATTGGGTTGTCGGGCGTTTGTGTTGCAGCAGTGCTTGCCATTCTTTGGTTCTTACCTGACGAGTCGTTTCAGTTTTTCCGGTCTCCGTCAGAGGTGGCCGCGACGCCGCCTAACCCGACCGAGCTATTTCGTATTGGTGGCCTTGTTGCTGAAGGTTCGGTCGAGCGTGGAAACGGCGAAGAAGTACGCTTTGCTGTCACCGACGGTGGCGCCACAATTCCGGTGACATATATTGGCATCCTGCCGGACCTTTTTGAAGAAGGTCAGGGTATGGTTGGCCAAGGGCGCTATGTGAACGGCACCTTTGAAGCTGTTGAAATTCTTGCGAAACACGACGAAACATACATGCCGCAAGAAGTGATAGATGCGTTGAAAGAGCAAGGCACGTATGTGGAACCGGACGATGGTGTAGCCACGAATTAATCATTCGCCGTGATCCTAAAGCAGTCTTTTGAAAGGGCTGCCTTTATGCAAACCATCCAAGAAATTGCGCAAGATATCGTTGCCCGCGAAGGTGGGTATTTGAATGACCCTGACGATCCAGGTGGGGCGACGAATTACGGCGTGACGATCCATACGATGCGGCGGCTTGGCCTTGATCTGGATGGCGATGGTGATGTGGATCAATCAGATGTACGCCAAATTTCGCAAGGTCAGGCCACCCAGATTTTCATAGATCACTACTTTCGTGAACCGCTGATTGATAGGCTTCCTGCCGTTCTTCAGCCCAGCGTATTTGATATGTACGTGAACGCAGGCAGTCATGCGGTCAAAATTTTGCAACGTCTTTTCAACGAGATGCGTCTGAGCGTTAGCGTCGATGGTGTGATTGGTCCGCAGACAATTGCAGCTGCAGAAACGGCCAGTGCCGCTGCGCCTGAACATATCGCAGATGCATACGGAATTGCCCGACGCGACTATTATTACGCGCTTGCCGATAGCCGAAGCGCGAGCCGGAAATACGCAAAGCGGCGGGATGGCGGTAAGGGTGGTTGGATCACGCGGGCCGAGACTTTCCTAGCCCCTCGGTTCCATTTGACCCAGACGGAACACAGTGAAAGGATTGCAAAATGGGGGTAATGGCTGGTGTGATGAACGTCCTATTCGGCAATGGTCGGAATTTGATAACCGAGACCGCGCAGGTATTCCGAGAAAACCGAGAGAACGCAGGTGTCAGGGCGGCCACTGAAAAATCAGAGGTTATGCGGCAGTTCGCTGCTGAGTTTGCCCATCCAAGACGAGGGTGGTTCGACCGTTTCGTGGATGGATTAAATCGTCTTCCGCGCCCTTTAATGGCGCTTGGAACTTTGGCTTTGTTTGGGGCTGCGATGTACGATCCGCTTTGGTTTGCTGCACGTATGCAGGGCCTCGCGTTGGTGCCTGAACCACTTTGGTGGTTGATGGGTGCGATTGTTGGGTTCTATTTTGGCGCGCGCCATCAGGCAAAGGGGCAAGAGTTCCAAAGCTCAATCGCCGAAACCATGGCCCGCACAACTGCGATTACAGACAATATCCGTACGCTTGAGACGCAAGGGAGTGCAGCAACTTCATATCCCGAAACGGCCCAAGCTGCGTGGGCGTTTTCGACTGAAAATGCCGCGCTGAAGGAATGGCAGGTGCAATATGGATCCTGAGTGGGTGAACCGGACGGATTTGCGCCTGATCCGTCTTGAAACACGTATTGCCGTGGATGAGGTCCACCGCGGGAACGTATCCGAGCGGTTGGCAAAGATAGAAGATATGCTCAAATGGGTGGTGCGACTGATTATCGGGGCATTCTTAATCTCTGCGGTGACCTTTGTCATTCAAGGCGGGCTTGCAATCGTCTGAGTGCGACAAGAAGTGACAGGCCTGTGACCCGTTGCGACTGTCCCTTACGAGGTATGCGATGTACGCTAAGCTATGATTACAGAACTCGGACACTTTGCGTTGATTCTGGCCCTTGGCGTGGCCATTTTCCAAACCATCATTCCACTGGTCGGGGCCTCAAAAGGCTGGCGATCTTGGATGGCTGTCGCAGAGCCTGCGGCGACGGTGCAATTCTTATTGGTTGGCTTCTCTTTCGCTGCACTGACGTGGGCGTTTGTGACGTCAGATTTTTCGCTTCAGGTGGTCTTTCAGAATTCACATAGCGCGAAACCATTGATCTATAAAATCAGCGGTGTCTGGGGCAATCACGAAGGCTCGTTGCTGCTTTGGACGTTGATCCTAACGCTTTTTGGCGGATGTGCTGCGTGGTTTGGTCAAGATTTGCCAGAGGGTTTGCGCGCGCGTGTATTGGCTGTTCAGTCGTCC
Organism: Paracoccaceae bacterium; assembly: GCA_034111185.1. Taxonomy (GTDB): domain Bacteria; phylum Pseudomonadota; class Alphaproteobacteria; order Rhodobacterales; family Rhodobacteraceae; genus Yoonia. The sequence goes on from JAWUXS010000011.1 coordinate 29,386, forward strand.
ATCGCGGTGGCTTTTTTGGCCTTCATGCTTTTCACGTCGAACCCGTTTTTGCGCCTAGAAATCCCTCCATTTGATGGCAGAGATCTGAACCCACTTCTCCAAGATCCGGGTCTCGCGTTTCATCCGCCGTTTCTATACCTCGGCTATGTTGGTCTTAGCATGACATTCAGCTTCGCAGTCGCTGCATTGCTAGAAGGCCGTGTTGACGCGGCTTGGGGCCGTTGGGTGCGCCCATGGACATTGGCAGCTTGGATTTTCCTGACCATCGGCATCGCGCTTGGCTCATGGTGGGCCTACTATGAGCTGGGTTGGGGTGGCTTCTGGTTCTGGGATCCGGTTGAAAACGCATCGTTTATGCCATGGCTTATCTCGGCTGCATTGCTCCACTCGGCTATTGTCGTGGAAAAACGCGAAGCGTTGAAAAGCTGGACAGTTCTTCTTGCTATCCTGGCGTTTGGATTTTCGCTGCTTGGGACATTCATCGTCCGTTCAGGCCTGCTGACGTCCGTGCATGCCTTTGCAAACGATCCAGAGCGGGGTGTCTGGATTTTGGTGATCCTTGCGATCTATCTGGGTGGCGCATTGACGCTATATGCTTTCCGCGCCTCAACGCTTGAGGCGAAAGGCGTGTTTGGCACCGTTAGTCGCGAAAGTGCGCTTGTTCTGAATAACATCCTATTGGCTGTCAGCGCGTTTGTTGTGTTCATCGGTACAATTTGGCCTTTGGTGGCCGAGATGGTTTTTGACCGTACATTGTCCGTTGGGCCACCGTTCTTTGATGCAGCTTTCACGCCGTTCATGGTGGCAATTGCGATTGTACTGCCACTGGGTTCACTGCTTGCATGGAAACGCGGCACACTTGGTAGAGCGGCCAAACCTTTGGGGGCTTGGGCCATTCTTGCTGTCACATTGGCGGCCTTGGCTTTTGCTATTCAAAGTGGCCGCTCGGCGCTTGGACCCATTGGCGTGGCCTTGGGTGTTTGGGTCGTCGGTGGCGCGCTTGTTGATCTATGGCTGCGGTCTGGCCGCGAAGGGTTTGCCGCGCGTCTGCGTCGCATGATGCGCCTGCCGCGTGCGGACCTTGGCAAAGCGGTTGCCCACATTGGTGTTGGCGTCACAACGTTTGGCGTTGCCGCTGTTCTTGCATGGGAGGCGGAGGATATTCGTGTCGCGCAAATTGGCGATAACTGGGATGTCGGCGCGTATACGTTTGAATTGACGGACATTCGTAATGCCGAAGGTCCAAACTATGTCACGACGTTTGCGGATATCGCGGTGTCGCGTGATGGGCAGGACGTGGCGGTGTTGTCGCCTGAAAAACGGTTCTACCCCGTCGCGAATATGCCCACAACCGAGGCCGCCATTCGCAATGGCATTCTGCGCGACATTTACGTTGTGATCGGTGATCCACAAGAACAGGGCGGCTACGCGGTGCGTGTCTATCTTAAGCCATTTGCAAATTGGATTTGGGGTGGCTGTATGTTGATGGCGCTTGGCGGTGCATTATCACTAAGTGACCGGCGTCTGCGCATCGGTGCAAGCGCGGCTAAGCGAAAAGACAAAGCGGCGGTACCAGCAGAATGAGAACGCTGCTTCTAATCCTCGCGTTCCTTGCCACGCCGCTGTGGGCGGTTGAGCCAAGCGAGATGTTGGATGATCTGATCCTTGAGGAACGTGCGAGGGCATTGTCAGCCGAGCTGCGTTGTCCTGTTTGCCGCAACGAGAGCATCGACGAATCCAATGCAACACTAGCCAAAGAGTTGCGTATCGTTTTGCGCGAACGGCTGGTGGCGGGCGATACCGATGCGGATATTATGAACTATATGGTGGCGCGTTACGGTGAGTTCGTCTTGCTGAAACCTGACGCGACAGGAATCAACATAGCCTTGTGGTTTGCAGCACCTGGGTTGTTTTTGATCGCACTTGGTGTTGGTTGGGGCACAATCCGCAGGCGCAGCAATGTCGCAACTGACCCGCTGAGTATTCAAGAAAAAGAAGAGCTTGAGAAGATTTTGCGTAAGTGACGCACAGTTGCTCTTTCATGCAGAAGAGAGTTCCCTATCTTAAGCGCAACAACAAATCAAAGGACGCACCATGGACTATCAAACGATCAAACTTGTGATCCGCAACGATGTCGCGGTGATCACGCTGAACCGTCCTGATGTGATGAATGCTTTGAACACGCAGATGCGCGCTGAAATCACACATGCGGTTAAAGACGCCGAAGTGCAGGCGCGGGTTATTGTGATGACGGGTGCAGGTCGCGCGTTCTGTTCAGGCCAAGACCTAGGCGACGGCGGCAACGCGGCTTCGCTTGATCTTGAGCGTACATTGCGCGACGAATATATGCCGATGCTGCGTGCGATCTTTGATTGTAAGATCCCGACGATCGCTGCGGTGAATGGCCCAGCGGCTGGCGCTGGTGCGAACCTGTCGTTGGCGTTTGATGTGGTCCTCGCAAGCTATGATGCCTACTTTGTTCAAGCATTTACGCGCATCGGCCTAATCCCAGATGCTGGTGGCACCTATTGGTTGCCGCGCCAAGTTGGGTCTGCCCGTGCGATGGGCGCTGCGTTGTTTGCCGATAAAATCACAGCCACACAGGCCGCAGATTGGGGCATGATTTACGAAGCCATCCCTGCATCCGAATTTGTAAGTCGCTGGCAAGATCGTGCTGCGCAGTTGGCAGCGGGCCCAACGGCTGCTTATCAGCACTTGAAAACAGCATTGCGATCAGCGCCTGACAATACACTGGAAGAGCAGTTGGCCCTTGAGGGCAAGCTACAGGGTAAGTGCGGTCAAACCCGCGACTTCCAAGAAGGTGTTGTTGCTTTCCTTGAAAAGCGCCCAGCCAAATACGAAGGCCGTTAAATTTTGGGCGGGTCCAACCTGTAATAGACAGAATCTGACCAGTGATCGTTGATGCAGAATGTATTTTCGGCGCGGTGCGTTTCGTGAAACCCAAGTTTTTGTAGGATACCGCAGGACGCATCGTTCAGCGGGTCCACGTCTGCTGTCATATAGGGAACGCGGATGGTTTCAAACAGATGCGGAATGATTGCGTGCATCACTTCGCTAATGATCCCCTGACGCCAATGGGCGCGCGACAGCATAAAGCCCACTTCGAAATCGCGGTACATGCCGGCATGCCCGACCCAATCACCGTCAAGGATGATTTCAAAATTGCGGGGATGTTTGGCAAAATCATCGATCCGCCACGCAAGCTTTTCGTGGGTGACGTCGATGTTTTCATGAGGGGCCGTAGACCAAAAGCGCATTGCCATGGGATCGCTATATGCCGCGAATGTCGCCGTCAGTTCCGAAGGTTGTGGGCCACGCAACAACAGGCGTTTTGTGCTTAACATAGTAAAAGGGCCGCATTGCTGCGGCCCATTCTATTAGCGGTTTTCGATGTCGATGTAGTCACGTGCCATCTCACCTTGGTAAAGCTGGCGTGGGCGACCAATTTTCAACTGTGGATCAGCAAGCTGCTCTTTCCACTGAGAAATCCAGCCCACAGTCCGCGCAAGCGCAAAGATTGGTGTGAACATAGACGTTGGGAAACCCATCGCCTCAAGGATGATGCCGGAATAGAAGTCGACGTTCGGGAACAGCTTTTTCTCAGCAAAGTATGGATCGGCAAGCGCTTGCTTTTCCAACTCCATCGCAACCTGCAAAAGCGGGTTATCTTCGACGCCAAGTAGCTCGAGCACTTCGTCAGCAGATTCCTTCATCACCACAGCGCGTGGGTCAAAGTTCTTGTAGACGCGGTGGCCAAAGCCCATCAGGCGGTAGCTGTCGTTCTTGTCTTTTGCACGGGCGATAAACTCAGGAATGCGGTCAACTGTGCCGATTTCCTTCAGCATCTCAAGACATGCTTGGTTCGCACCGCCGTGGGCAGGGCCCCAGAGGCACGCAATGCCAGCAGCAATACATGCAAACGGGTTCGCACCAGATGATGAGGCAAGACGCACTGTAGACGTAGACGCATTCTGCTCGTGATCCGCGTGAAGCGTAAAGATGCGGTCCATCGCACGGGCGAGGATCGGATCTACTTCGTACTGTTCAGCCGGAACCGAGAAACACATGTGTAAGAAGTTTGATGCGTAATCGAGGTCATTGCGCGGGTACACAAACGGCTGACCGATTGAATACTTGTATGCCATCGCAGCAATTGTTGGCATCTTCGCGACCAAACGGATCGACGCCACTTCGCGTTGCTGATCGTCGTTAATGTCTGTTGAATCGTGGTAGAACGCAGACATTGCACCAACAACACCGACCATCGTGGCCATAGGGTGCGCATCGCGGCGGAAGCCACGGAAGAAGTTGTGCATCTGCTCGTGAATCATCGTGTGACGGGTCACAAGTGTCTCGAACGACTCGAGCGTTTTTGCATCCGGCAGTTCACCATAAAGCAGCAGGTAACAAACTTCGAGGTAGTGAGATTGCGACGCCAGTTGATCAATCGGATAGCCACGATGCAAAAGAACACCTTCTTCACCGTCGATATATGTAATCGTGCTGTCACACGCTGCTGTCGACGTAAAACCAGGGTCATACGTAAAAACGTCGGCCATGCCATAAAGCTTCCGGATGTCGATAACATCCGGTCCACCTGTTGGTGAATGCATAGGCAGTTCGTATGACTTTCCGTCAATCGTCAGCGTCGCGGTTTTGGTGGTGTCTGCCATATTTATTTCCCAATCTAAGCCGCATACCTTCTGGCATGTAGCGTGGCTTCATTCAGTTCAGGGCCTCGTTAACGAATGATTGTCACCAAAAGGTTTCAATCGTCCAGATCAACAAGCCGTGCGATGGTTTCATCGCGGCCTAGAACCAACATCATATCAAAGACACTGGGAGAGACTGCGCGGCCACACAACGCCGCACGAAGCGGTCCTGCAAGCTTGCCCAATTTCGTCTGATGCGCCTCAGCGATAGACGAAACTAACCCCTCAAGTGTTTCACGGTCCCAGCTAGCATTTTGCAGCTGCGGCGTCAATTCCGACAGTATACCACGGGATACATCAGTGAGGTGCGCCGCTGATTTTTCATCCAATGAAATCGGGCGTGAAGTCAGAACAAAATGTGCTTTTTCAAGGAGTTCAGGGAAGTTCTTAGCGCGCTCTTTGAGGCAATACATTGCAGTCAATAAGCCGTGTGATTGTGTGTCAGATAGTGGCTCTGCATCGGTTGCAGCCAAAAAAGCTGCAATTTCATGCAGCAGTGCAGCATCGTCTGCTGCGGCGATGTGCTGTCCACAAATATTATCGAGCTTTTTGAAATCAAACCGCGCAGGGCTTTTTCCGATTCCACCAAGATCAAACCATTCGCGCGCCTGTGCGTCTGAGAAAAACTCGTCATCGCCGTGGCTCCAGCCAAGGCGGGTCAGATAATTGCGCATACCAGCAGCGGGATAACCCATCGCCTGATATTCAGCGGCACCAGTCGCACCATGGCGTTTTGACAGTTTCTTGCCGTCAGGGCCAAAGATTAGCGGGATATGGGCGAGGGTGGGTTTTGCCCAACCCATCGCGTCGTAAATCATGTTCTGGCGGAACGCATTGGCAAGGTGATCATCGCCCCGCACGACATGGGTGACGCCCATGTCGTGATCGTCAACGACAACAGCCAGCATATAAACAGGTGTTCCGTCTGAGCGCAGAAGGATCATATCATCCAACTGATCATTTGACCAAGTGACGTCGCCTTGGACCTCGTCATGTAGCGTTGTTTTGCCATCGCGCAGTGCTTTGATCCGGATCACAAACGGCAGATCAGGGTGATCAGCGTCTGCCACATCGCGCCAAGGCGAGCGGAACAAGGTCGATGTCTTTTCAGCGCGGGCCTTTTCGCGAAAAGTCTCAATTTCTTCTTGGGTTGAGTAGCATTTGAACGCATGACCGTCAGCAAGCAGCGCATTGGCAACCTCGGCATGGCGATCTGCACGCTCAAATTGGCTAATTGGTTCGCCATCCCAGTCGAGGCCAAGCCACGTAAGACCATCAAGAATGGCCTGCGTGTTTTCGTCAGATGAACGTGCGCGATCTGTATCTTCAATCCGCAGCAAGAACTTACCGCCGTTTCCACGGGCATAAAGCCAGTTAAACAAAGCAGTACGTGCGCCACCAATGTGTAAAGCACCAGTTGGCGACGGGGCGAAGCGGGTCACGATCGGAGCGTCTGACATGTGAAATTAACCTTTCGTTTACCAAGCTCCCCCAAGCTGGGGATGAGCCGTGAGCAATACGCAGCCACGAGAAAAAGGACAAGTGCGCGGGACATGTTGACCGAAGCCTTATTGCGCCAGCGCGGTCATCTCATTTGTTGGGTGCCTTTATGTCTTGGGTTAGGGATCGGTGGGTATTTCAACCTTCGACACGAACCTTCAGTCCTACTCTTTATCGGTCTGGGCCTGATGGTCTTCGTACTGCTTGTCGTCTCAAGAATTATTCCCGTAGCTTTTGGTCCGTTTCTGATCGCGATTTCATTAGTTTTGACTGGCGCCGTGGTCGCAAAATACCGAACAGAATCTGTGGCCGCGCCGGTTTTGACATTTCGATATTACGGTCCCATCGAAGGACGCGTTGTTGGCATAGATCGCTCGTCGAGTGATGCGCCACGGCTGACGTTAGACCGTGTTGTCTTGAACCGCATGGCACCCGATCGCACGCCTAAGCGTGTACGTATTTCGGTACATGGGGACCAACCATATCCCAGCTATGTCGCCGGCGATGTTCTGATCCTGACAGGGCATTTGTCACCGCCTAGCGGGCCCGCGGAACCAGGTGGGTTTGATTTCCAGCGTCACGCATGGTTCGCGGGGCTAGGCGCCGTTGGATATACGCGCACGCCGGTTTTACGACTGCGCGGAAGCGATAAGGCGGATTGGAAAATGCGCATCTTTGCGGCGCGCATTGCGCTGTCAAACGCAGTGCAGGACAGCCTTGAGGGGGAAGCAGGCGCATTTGCAGCAGCAATTATGAGCGGTGACAGATCTGGGATGAGCCAAGACACGTTGGCCGCACTAAGGGGCGCCAATCTGGCGCATCTCCTTGCGATATCGGGTTTGCATATGGGGTTGTTGACTGCGTTTGTCTTTGGGTTGGTCCGCTACGGTCTCGTTCTAATCCCGGGTGTTGGTTTGCGTCTTCCGGTCAAAAAGATTGGCGCGGTTTTTGCGTTGGTCGCGGGCGCATTCTATCTGGCGCTTTCTGGCGGGAATGTCGCAACCGAACGGGCGTATATTATGGTCGCGATGATGTTCCTTGCAGTGCTTTTGGGGCGTCGGGCGCTAACGCTTAGGGCCGTCGCAATGGCGGCAATCATCGTCTTGATTTTCCAGCCAGATGCACTGCCCGGACCCGGTTTTCAAATGTCATTCTCGGCTACAACTGCATTGGTAGTCGTGTTCGGTGTCATGAAAAAGGTCGATCTTCCTCGATTGCCCAAATGGTCAAAGCCAATTTTATCGGTTGTAATGTCGTCATTTGTTGCGGGAATTGCCACCGCACCGTTTGCTGCCGCGCACTTTAATCAAATTGCACACTACGGATTGATCGCAAATCTACTCAGCGTGCCTTTGATGGGGATCATCATTATGCCTGCCGCTGTTCTGGCTGTTTGCCTTGCCCCCATTGGCCTTTGGGACGTGGGGCTATGGATCATGGCGCAAGGATTAAAGTGGATACTATGGGTCGCCCATGCAGTGACGGAACAAGAGGGTGCGGTGGGGCATGTCATTGCCCCACCTGCGGCCGTTCTCCCGTTGTTGGCTATCGCATTCTTGTGGCTGGTCCTGTGACAAGGGCGGATCCGGTTTATCGGGTTGGTTGGAATAATCGCAGCATTCGGACTTTGGATGACGTCCACCAGACCGGCAATTCTTGTTGATGATAGCGGTGGCTTGATCGGGCAAATGGGATCCGAAGGGCGTATCCTTTCAAAACCGCGTGGGAGCGGATTTGTAGCGGGCGTTTGGCTGGAAAATGACGGACAGCCAGTCGTGCAGGAAATCGCTGCTGCCAGAGCAGGATTTGTCCGGCAGGGTCGTGTCGTTTCGACAATGTTAGGTGATTGGCGGATTACACAAGTGTCCGGCAAAACGGCTGCAGCCGAGATGATTGGTTGTGCGGGTGCTGATGTGATCATCTTCAATACGGTGATTGAAGATGAAAGGCCGTGCATTGTGTATGACGTGACAGTCTTGCGTCAAAGCGGCTCGCTTGCGTTTGATCTACGGCCTGATGGTGCATTGCAGATTAGGTCAGCGCGCTATGAAACGGGGCTACGACCTTGGAATGCGCAGGGGCGCAACGATACGCAAACACATGCGGTCTTGTTACAAAAAGAAACGGACCGCCAAGGCGGCCCGTCAAGAACTGTAAGTCAGTTGTTAGAGTAGCACGGGATCAGTAGGTGCGGATCAAGCCGACCAGACGGCCCTGCACCTTAATCTGATCATCCCGTAACATCCGTGTTTCATACGCAGGGTTAGCAGCCTCAAGTGCAATCATCGTGCCATTGCGGCGGAACCGCTTAAGCGTTGCCTCAGCATCCTCGACCAAAGCGACAACTATATCGCCATTGTTCGCGGTTGATGTCTCGCGGATCACAACAACGTCGCCGTCGTTGATACCTGCATCAATCATCGAGTCTCCCTTAACTTCGAGGGCATAATGCTCGCCCGAACCAAGCATAGACTGGGGAACTGCGACGTTGTGAGAAATCTCAGAAATAGCGGCGATTGGAACACCTGCTGCGATTCGACCCATGACAGGCAATTCAACCGCACTTGCCGTTTCGACCGGCATTGCGTTCGCAGGTGTGCTATCAGGGCGATCACCCTCAATCACGCGAGGGGTAAAGCCTGACTTTTTGCTCTTCATCGCATCTGGCAGCTTGATAATCTCAAGCGCGCGGGCACGGTGGGCAAGGCGGCGGATAAATCCACGTTCCTCTAATGCAGTGATAAGACGGTGGATGCCGGACTTTGATCGCAGATCAAGCGCTTCTTTCATCTCGTCGAATGAAGGCGGAACACCATCGCGCTGCACGCGGCCATGAATGAATTCAAGTAGATCTAGTTGTTTTTTGGTGAGCATCGGATTCTCCCGTCACAGTCTTGGCAGGTAGGCCTGCGTTTTGTGTATGTTCTACCGATGTTCTTGTTTTGTGTCAACTGTGTGTGTTCAAAGGGAGAACATCGAGGATGTCACCAACGTCACGCGCAGGATCGTGCGGCGGGCGCAGCAACAGCGCGTTCGCATTTGTCAGAACCTGCAAAAGGGCGCTGTCTTGCCTGTCAAACGCAGTTACGACTTGCGTAGCGCCATCTAACGCTAGATCGGCGCGCATGTAGTGGGCACGCGGTCCGTTGGGCCCAATTGGCTTGATCAGTTTTGCCTGAACCAGCAGCGGAGCAACGTCAGTCAGGCCAAGCATTCGGCGGATCATCGGGAGCAAAAATAGGTGCCCGCATACAATCGCAGACACGGGGTTTCCAGGTAGGCCCAGATAGGCGGCGTTGCCGTTTGACCCTGCGATAAGCGGCTTACCGGGACGCATTGCAATCTTGTGAAAGGCCAGCTTTGCCCCCCATTTTTGGGCGAAATCAGCAAGAAGGTCATGGTCACCGACGGATGCTCCGCCGATGCTGACGACGATATCTGCGCCCCATTCTTCGGCTGCTTGGAATGCGTTTTCCAATCCTTTTTCGGTATCCGGTGCGATGGGCACGGTCAAAGCCTTGCCGCCTGTGTTCGTGATCATGGCCTCTAATGCAAATATGTTCGACGCAATGATCTGGTCCGGGCGCGGAGTTGCACCGGGCATAACGAGTTCATCGCCGGTTGCGATCAAAGCAACCTTGGGTGCCTTCGCCACAGTGACACGGTCTACGTTCATCGCAGCAAGAAGCGCTAAGTCAGACGGTGTTAGGCGGCGGGGTGCTGACAGCTCAAACCCTTGGGGGAAGTCAGCACCGGCAGGGCGTACAAATGCCTCGGACGATAGGTCGTCGTTCAGCGTAATTTGACCTGCATCGCGGGTGACGTCTTCTTGGATGACGATACGGTCGGCACCTTGTGGTAACGGCGCGCCTGTGAAAATCCGCAAGGCTTGCCCCGCTGAGATCGCACCATCCCACGCATGCCCTGCCGCTGCTTCGCCAATGATCTCAAGGGTCGCACCGACAACTGCATCGACCGCACGGCACGCGTAGCCATCCATTGCCGAGGCATGAAATGGTGGCTGGTCACGTTCCGCAAATGCAGGTTCACGCAAAACCCGACCGTTTGCTTGGGCAAGTTCAACAACCCCGACCGAACCAACACGCACTTGGGCAAGGCAAAGCACGGATGCTTCGGCGACAGAGATCATCCTTCGAACCGACCAGATTTTCCGCCATCTTTCAGCGTGACGCGTAGTCCGCCAATGACCATGTCTTTTTGTACGGCTTTGACCATATCGTAGACGGTAAGTGCTGCGATAGAAGCGGCTGTAAGTGCTTCCATCTCGACGCCAGTTTGCCCTGAGGTTTTGACCGTGGCCGTGATTTGCACACCGGGCAGGGTGGGATCGGGGGTAAGGTCTACGGCGACTTTGGTGATCGGCAGTGGATGGCACAGCGGGATAAGTTCAGCTGTCTTTTTGGATGCCATGATGCCAGCAACGCGGGCGATGCCCAAAACGTCGCCTTTGCCAGCGCGACCTTCTTGGATCAGTGCGAGGGTCGCAGGGGCCATCTGAATGAACGCTTCGGCTGTGGCGATACGGTCAGTCACTGGCTTGTCCGAGACATCAACCATGTGTGCTTGCCCTTTGGCGTCGAAATGGCTGAGTTTATCCGCCATTACATGCCACCAGCGCTGTGCGGGTTCGCCAAAAGCGTCCGTGTTGCTGCTGTCACATCGTCTTGACGCATCAGGCTTTCGCCAATCAGGAACGCGCGGGCGCCATAGCGGGCCATGTCAGCAAGTTCGTCTGGGCCAGATAGACCACTTTCACAAACGATCATGCGGTCGGCTGGCACCAGCTTGGATAGGACCCGTGTTGTATCGAGCGACGTTTCAAACGTGTTGAGGTTGCGGTTGTTGATGCCCATCAGTGGGGACTTCAAAGCGGTGGCGCGCTCAAGCTCGGCGGCGTCGTGAACCTCGATCAACACATCCATACCCCATGCAAAAGCTGCATCCTCAAGCTCTTGGGCTTGGGCGTCGGACACTGAAGCCATGATAATTAATATGCAGTCGGCATGCAGGGCGCGGGCTTCGGCGACTTGATAAGTGTCGTACATGAAATCCTTGCGCAAAGCGGGCAGGGCTGTCGCATTGCGTGCGGCAGTCAGATAGCTGTCGTCGCCTTGGAATGACGGACCGTCCGTGAGAACGGACAAGCAAGTGGCGCCGCCGTCTTCATATGCTTTCGCAAGCACTGGCGGGTTAAAGTCAGCGCGGATCAAACCCTTGGACGGGCTCGCCTTTTTGACTTCTGCGATTAATCCATAGCCTGCGCGGGTAGCCAAAGATAATGCGGCGGCAAACCCGCGTGTGGGTGAGGCGGCATGCGCCAATGCTTCGACGTCCGCCAAAGGCACGGTGGCTTTGCGTGCGGCGACTTCTTCCAGCTTATAGGCTTTGATTTTATCGAGGATGGTGATGCTCATTGTGGATCTGCCCAATCAATTGGTTGCTTGCCCTGTTCAATAAGCCACTGGTTCACCTTCGAAAAGGGCCGAGACCCGAAAAAGCCGCGATGAACCGACAAGGGCGACGGATGTGCGGACATATGGACCAAATGGTCGCCGACAATGTGCTTGGCATAAGATTGCGCAGGGTTGCCCCACAACACATATGCACGCGGCCTGTTGTTAAGCCGTTCGATGATTTGTTGCACGAGACTGGACCACCCCAGCTTGGCATGCGCTTTAGGTTCACCAGGTGGTACTGTGAGCGCGGTATTGAGTAAAAGGACGCCTTGATCTGCCCAGTCATCAAGCGAAGTCTTCGTGCGTAGCACTTGTAGGTCGGCCTCTAACTCTTTGAATATATTTCCAAGACTATCGAGCCTGCCACCAAACCCAACAGGAATTGAGAATGCAAAGCCATCAGCTTTGCCAACCGTATGGTACGGATCTTGGCCAAGAATGATGATTTTGACGTCGTCAGGTTGTATGCGTTGCAGAGCGGCGAATGTCTTGTCCGCTGGCGGTAAAAACGGACCGTCTATTTTTGCGGCAAGTTGGGATAGTTCGCTTTGAAAGAACGGCAGATCGCCCCAACCGCCAAGTTGGGACGTATCAAACATCACGCCGCTGATGTGACGCGGGCCAATGCCTCAATCGCGCGCTTCGCGGCACCGCTATCGATTGATTCTATCGCCATTGCAGTGCCTTCCTTAAGATCAGCAGCTTTGCCCGCAACCAAGAGAGCGGCGGCTGCGTTCAGCAACACGGCATCACGGTAGGCATTTTTAGCGCCATCAAGTAGGGCGGCGAACGCAATTCCGTTCTCGGCAGGTGTGCCACCCATGATGTCACGCAACGGATGAACGGGCAGTCCTGCGTCCTCGGGATGGATTTCCATCCCAACGATTTTACCATCGGGCGTCAAAGCCGCGACAGCAGTTGTACCTGTGATTGTCATCTCGTCAGTGCCGTCAGATCCGTGGACTAACCATGCGGCTTCGGACCCAAGGTCTTTGAGAGTTTCTGCCATTGGGAAAATCAGGTCTGGCGCAAAAGCGCCTGTCAGTTGGCGTTTCACGCCAGCCGGATTTGTGAGTGGTCCCAATATGTTAAAGATTGTTTTGCATCCCAGTTCTTGTCGTACTGGCATGACGTATTTCGTCGCAGGATGGTGCATTGGCGCCATCATAAAGCCAATGCCTGCTTCCTCAAGCGCCTGTTCAACCACCTTAGGGCCGACCATGACGTTTACGCCCATCTGGCCCAAGGCATCCGCTGCACCTGATTGCGATGACAGGTTCTTGTTGCCGTGTTTTGCAACCGGCACACCTGCGCCCGCAACGACAAACGCAGTCGCGGTCGAGATATTGAGCGTGCCAACGCCGTCGCCACCAGTGCCCACGATATCCATCGCACCCTCAGGCGCAATAACCGCATTGCAGCGCGCGCGCATCGCCGCAGCCGCCGCCGCATATTCTGCAACAGACTCGCCGCGGGCACGCATGGCCATCAACAAGCCGCCGATTTGGGCATCAGTCGCGGCACCCTCAAACAGCAACGAGAACGCGATTTCAGCCTGAACGCGGCTTAGCGGACCCTCAGAGGCCGCATAGATCAGTGGCTTCATTTTATCGCTCATGCTGGAACCTTCATCGTCTTTAGGAAATTATCCAGCATTGCATGCCCGTGCTCAGAGCGGATGCTTTCTGGGTGGAATTGAACGCCATGCATCGGCAACTCACGGTGCTGCAAACCCATGATCGTCCCGTCATCAAGCTCGGCCGTGATTTCAAGGCAATCTGGCAGGGTTTCACGCTCAACGGTTAGTGAGTGATAGCGCGTGGCTTGGAATGGGCTTGGAAGACCAGCGAACAGGCCTTTGCCAGTGTGGTTCATTGTGCCCATTTTGCCGTGTACGATTTCGTGGCAGCGGACAACTTTGCCGCCGAATGCTTCGCCAATTGTTTGATGGCCAAGGCAAACACCCATCAGCGGTGTCTTTGTTTCTGCGGCAGCTGCCGTCAAAGCAAGGCAAATGCCAGCCTGCGCTGGGTCACACGGGCCAGGGGACAGCAAAATACCTTCGGGACGCAATGCCATTGCCTCTTGCACGTCGAGGGCATCATTGCGTCTCACCAGCACATCAGCACCAAGTTCACCTAGGTAATGCACCAAATTATAGGTGAAACTGTCATAGTTATCGATCAAGAGCAGCATCAGTCGCGCAATCCTGGAATTTGGGGCTACCGCAAGACCAAAGGGTCACGGTATAGTCGGCCCATACATGAGCCGAGGTACAGGCGGGCGTCAAGGTCTCGTCGGTAGAAACGGCAGCAGGCAAAGGGTTAATCGACAAAATGCGTGGTTTACTTTCTGGGGGCGTGTGGGGCCTTGTCTTAGGTAGCGTTGCTGTTCTTACTGCGTCGCTTGTGAATGAAACACCTGCTGGGAATACACCCCCAGCAGCGCCACAGGTAACTGCGCCACAATCGGCTGAACAATCCACGCCCAATAGTGAAACGCCGCAGTCGGTTGTCATCGCTGACGAAACATCCGCCTCAACACCTGTGTCGCGCGTCGTCGCGCCTGATTCCACGCAAGCGCGGATTGAGGCAGACACAACGCCTGCCGCATTGCCAAGTGCTGGTGGTGAGGTCGAAGCGCCTCAGGCCCCGCGGATTGGTGATGCGCCCGAAGTGGTCGCAACGGCCGAAGAGCCTGTTTTGCCCAATCCACAATCAGTTGCGCCGCAAATCCCTGTGGCTGAAGATGACCTTGTCGTTGCGACAGCGCCCGCGGCATTGCCACAGCCAGTTATCGTCGTCGTCGAAGAACCTGAGGTTGTCGCCGAAGAGTTAGCCGAGGCGATTGATCCATCAATTACACCAGAGAGCGTTGCACCTGAGGCAGCTGTCGTTCCGGAAATTGAAGTAGCAACAGTCGAAGAGGCCCCAGACGCAACACCAGAAGCAACACCAGAAGCAATTCCTGAAGTTACTGCCGAAGTCATTGAAGGTGTTGAGGTTGATGCGCCTTCTGAGGATGCCGCCGAGGAACTGCCGACGCTTGAGGCGGTAATCGCTCAAATAACGCGTGAGGACTCTCAGGAAACTGACCTCGAAGAGCCTTTGGTTGAGCCGGCAGTTGTTGCTGATGCAGATGATGAAATATCAAGAGATGTTGCTGAGGTTGCGCCGGAAACGGACGATTCAGCAGCAACTGGGGATGAAACCGTTGCCGAGACAACGGCTGAGCCTGACCCCGATATAGCGGTCGAGCCAGAGAATGTCGTAAAGCCTGCAGTTGTCGCGTTGATACCAGAGAGCAGTCCGAGCCTGCCGAGTGGCGATGCATCGGTGACAGTGAATCGATTAACCGTTGGGGATGATGCGGCAGAAGAGATTACAATTACCGCCGAAGATGCACCATCTGGGACCGATGTTGGTCCAGCGACAGAGCGCTATGGGATGCAGGTCTCAAACCCTGATGGGAAACCAACAATTGCTGTGGTCTTGGTTGATGATGGCAGCTTTGCAGGTGCGATCCCTGCCTTGGCCGGAATTCCATTTCCGGTCACTGTTGTTCTGAACCCCAGCGAAGCAGACGCAACTGAAAAAATGCTCGCGTACCGTGCCGCTGGGATTGAGGTCGCCATTCGGGCCGACCTGCCTGAGGGTGCTACACCAACTGATGTTGAGGTTTATTTTGAGGCTGCTTTTGCAGCCTTGCCAGAAACCGTCGCGGTTTTGGACGTCGATGGAAATTTGGCCAACAATGGCAAAGCTACGATTGAGCAAGCGATTGCGGCGGTCAGCGCCGATGGACGCGGTCTTGTCACTGTATCACGCGGCTTAAATACAACTTTGCGAACCGCTGAAACCGAAGGCGTGCCGACAGGCGTTGTCTACCGTGATCTAGATAGCGATGGTCAAGACGCCCGCGTTATTCGCCGCTTCATGGATCAGGCCGCATTCCGCGCCCGCCAAGAAAGTGGTGTTGTGCTGTTGGGTCGTGTCCGCGCTGATACGATTTCGGCGCTTATCCTTTGGGGGACGGCAAATCGGGCAGAACAAGTAGCACTTGTTCCAGTGACCTCGATCTTTACCGATCCTTAGATTAAACCTTAGCTGTTTCCGTTTCCGGTAAACATCGCGGCGTCTGCTGCGGCTTTGCGGATAGCGTTCGATTTGTGAACTGTCTCTTGGTATTCCGCCTCGGGGTCGCTGTCGTAAACAACGCCGCCGCCCGCTTGAATATAAAGTTTTTGATCCTTTAGAACCGCTGTGCGGAGTGCGATGCACATGTCCATGTCGCCATTGGCACTGAAATATCCGCACCCGCCGCCGTAGACACCGCGCTTTTCGGGTTCAAGCTCGTCAATGATTTCCATAGCGCGGACTTTGGGCGCGCCAGATACCGTTCCTGCAGGCATGCCCGCAAAGAAGGCCGACAGCGCATCTTGGTCGTCGGCCAATTCGCCAACAACGTTCGATACGATGTGCATCACGTGAGAATACCGCTCAACGATGAATTCTTCTGTTGGTTTCACAGTGCCTATCTTGGACACCTTGCCAGTATCGTTACGGCCAAGGTCTAGCAGCATAAGGTGCTCTGCCAATTCCTTTTGGTCGGCCATCAGATCAGCTTCGTTTGCGTTGTCTTCCTCGGGTGTTGCGCCGCGTGGGCGGGTGCCTGCGATGGGGCGAATCGTCACCTCTTTGCCAAAGACCCGTACAAGGATCTCGGGCGAGGCGCCGATAACTTGGAAGTCACCAAAGTTGAAAAAGAACATAAACGGCGATGGGTTCGTCCGGCGCAACGATCGATAGAGCGAGAACGGAGGTTCACGGAACTCTTGGGTCCAGCGCTGTGAAGGGACCACCTGAAAGATGTCACCAGCACGGATGTAATCTTTGGCCTTCTCAACCGCCTCAAGATAGGCGTCGTGGCTGAAATTGCTGACTGGTGGGCTTTCTGGATTAGGATTTGCCAATGTCCGGCTTTCGACCGAAGCAGGGCGTTCTAACGCGCGTTGGGCGTCCATCACGCGCTCGGCGGCTTGTGCGTAGGCCGCCTTGGCTGACAATCCGGTGTTCGCCCATGCAGGTGCAACAAGAATTACGTCACCTTTGACACCGTCCAACACGGCCACAAGGGACGGGCGCATCATAACCGCGTCTGGCAGGCCAAGCGGGTCTGGGTTCACGTTTGGTAGATTTTCGATCAAGCGGATCGTATCGTAGCCGAGATAGCCGAATAAACCAGCGGATGCCGCGGGCAGGCCGTCTGGCAGGTCAATCTTAGATTCGGCCAATATCCTGCGCAACGCAGTCAGCGGGTCTTCTGCACAATCGGCGAACCCATCGGGATCAAAGCGTGCCTTGCGGTTCACGCGGCTTTTGTCGCCGTGACATTCCCAGATCAGGTCTGGGTTCATACCTACGATGGAATAGCGACCACGAACTTCGCCGCCCGTCACACTTTCAAGCATGAACGCATCTTTGCCAGCGCCAGCCAGTTTCAGCATCAATGATACTGGCGTATCAAGATCAGCTGCTAACCGTGCATAGACAACCTGATTATTGCCAGCATCATAGTCACGCGCAAAGCTATCGTAGTCGGGCAAAAGTGCCATTGTTTAGGCCTTACTGTAGGTAGACATGCACTGCATTCAGGGCCGCCTGATCAATGTTGACGTCCGTGCGTTGCTGCACTTGGCCTGAGAAGATCTCAAATATGTCTTGTGCAATGCCAGCTGTGGCACTGTTTGCAACAGTCTCGCGGTTAGCTGCGGTCTCGTCTTCGGCACCTACTGCGGCTGCGATGCCGTTCAAACGGATGATTACAGCGTTGTCGCCGCTTTCAAGCACACGAACTTCGCTTGGATCCAAGTCATATGCGACATTGGTAAAGCCCGGTGGTGTGCCCTCAATAAAGCTTTGACGCGTTAACTGAGGCTCATCATTTGCGGCTAAACCAAGCGTTGCGAGGTCTGTCAAAGGCAGGATTTGATCGGCCAGTGTCTGTGCAACATCCATGATGGCCTGCTTTTGTTGTGCGGCAGACCATGCAGATGCAAGATCACCCGCGATGTCCGCTTGCGGCTTAACAGCAGCGGGGACGACATCATCAAGTCGCAGTACAAAGATTGCACCGTCTTCTGTCAGGGTCAGCTCAGGAAATGCGCCTTCTTGGGCCAATTCTGCAGCGATCCGAAACTCTTCGTATGCCGAGATTTCTTCTTGGCTGTCAGGTGTCCAAGCAATGGTGCCCTGAACCATGTCAGTGCGGCCAGTTAAGTCTTCGATTGCAGCACCGCCAGCCAGCAGATCATTCACGCCTTCGATCGCGTCCTCAATGATGCGGCGGGCGCGGGACGCTGCGATTTCTGCACCAAGCTCTGCTTTGGCTTCGTCAAATGTGGTTTCTTCGGCAGAAAGAACTGCGTTCATCCGGTAAAGTGCTGGACCAAGATTTGTATCGAACGGGCCAACAACGTCGCCAGAGTTAGCTGCGAAAACAGCAGCACCAGCAGCGCCAAGTTCAGCCTCGTTCACATCGCCAAGGTCGACATCAGCAAGGTTAAGACCACGGTCGATGACCAACGTATCAAAGTCGCTACCACCAACTGAAAGGGTCGCAAGCGCAGAAGCTGCTGTTGCTTCATCAGCAAAGACAAGACGCTCAACCAAGCGACGCTCGGGGCGGACAAATTCTGCAATCCGCTCGTCGTAAAGGGTTTGTAGCGCGGCATCGTCGATTACAAGTTCGTCTTGGATCATCTCAGGTGTGAGCCATGTGTAAGTGATGTTGCGAATTTCGCCTTGGGTAAACAGATCTGGGTTGTCGTTGTAGAACGCTGTCAGTTCTTCTGGGGTTGCGGGAACCATCGGTTCGTTCAGTTGAGAAAAATCTACAGTGGCCCAAGTTATATCGCGACGCTCGGTGATGTAGCTGACGACTGTGTCGGCAAAGACGTCTGGGGCAGGAATGCCACCAACAACCGCGCCTTGCAGCAATGTGCGTGACATCTCATCGCGAATGCCCGCTTCGAATTGTGCTTCTGACATCCCTGATTGGCGTAGGCCAAGACGATAAGCTTCGCGATCAAAAGACCCGCTTAGACCTTGGAAACCAGGAATGCGCAGGACTTCGTCGCGCACACGTGCGTCACCGACGGATAAACCCAGTTCTGATGCTTCGTTTTCTAGGGCAACAGTAGCGACGATCTGGCTAAGGACTGCTTGGTCGATTCCAAATTGCTGTGCTTGCTGGAATGTAATGTTTGTTCCAACCTGCGCGCCAAAGGACCGCATTTGTTGAGTCAGCTCTTGCTGATAGTCTTGGATACGGATTTCTTTGTCACCAACGGTGCCAATAGTGCGGATATTACCGCCCAAGCCCCCAGTGCCAAAGCCCAAAAGTCCGACAAAAAGTAAGATCACAATGATCCAAATGCCGTAACGCTTACCTGATTTTTGGGCCATGGGTCCTGCCTGTATAGTCGAGCATGCCGGGGTGGCACACTTGCGGTCGCAAATGTGTAAGTCGCGGGCAAGGCGGGCGCAAGATCAGAGCGTCAGGTTTTCGAGCCTATCAAACAGTTGTGTAACGCCTTTTCGGTCAATGTTTGCGAAAGCAACGCGTAAATGGCGCTGACCTTGTTCAACTTCGGCTGGCATGAACATCGTTCCGGGTAGGGCAAGAACGCCTGCCTTTGCTACAAGTTGCTGCGCAAGCTGGTCCGATGGCATGTCAAACGGATGCGCAACATAGGCAAAATACGCGCCGCATCCCAACAGTTTCCAGCCTTTTGCAGCAAGGCGCGGAAAGTTATCCGTGATGGCAGCACGACGATCAAGAATCTCAAGCC
Organism: Paracoccaceae bacterium; assembly: GCA_034111185.1. GTDB lineage: Bacteria > Pseudomonadota > Alphaproteobacteria > Rhodobacterales > Rhodobacteraceae > Yoonia. The sequence continues at coordinate 48,948 of JAWUXS010000011.1, forward strand.
GCTCACCAGCGAGCCATTCATCGAGGTTTTGAATACCCCAAAGTGCTGCGCGTTGGCCCAATTGGTTGGGGCAGATCGCAACGGTATCCAGAAATTTCTCCATTTCAGCCAGTAAAGGCGCGCCTGTGATGACAGCACCTACGCGGTGGCCCGTAAGACGGTAGGCTTTTGAGAACGAATAAAGATGGATCAGCGTATCGTGCCAGTCGTCAGCATCAAACAATGGATGTGGCGCACCAGTGCGGCTGTCAAAGTCGCGATACGTCTCGTCTACGATCAGTTTTATGCCACTGGCTTTGGCCAAATCGCGAAATGCGACTAGCAGCGATGCCGGATATTCAACGCCAGCAGGGTTGTTCGGGCTAACAAGTGCAATTGCCCGCGTGCGCGGCGTGATCAGTTTGGCTGCCTCATCCACGTCAGGCATCATGTCCGAGCCGGTCATCAAGCCAACGGTCTTAACCCCAGCCATGTCTAGCCACATGCGGTGGTTAAAGTAGTAGGGCAGTGGAATGATAATCTCATCGTTTTCGGCACACAGGCTTGAGATCGCGGCGGCAAAGGCTTGGTTACAGCCGGACGTTATCGCAACTTGGTCGGCGGCTATCGCCCCACCGTAATTCCGGCTCCACCTGCTTGCGATCTCTTCGCGCAGTTCAGGCAACCCAAGTACGGGGCCATAAAGGTGGCTTTCGGGATCGTTGATGATCATTTCAGCCATTGCTGCGCGCATTGGTGCGGGCGGCGGGTCAACTGGGGCCGCTTGGCTTACGTTGATCAAAGGGCGGTCATCTGGATGAATGACACCATCTAACCAGCGGCGGGCTTCCATGACTGGTGGCGCGAAAGTTGATGCGGTGCGGCTTAAGGACATTTATCTGATCCTTTGGGGCGGCCTGCGCCGCATGGAGGAAACTAATCCGTATAACTTCTTGTTTAATAGTCAGAAGTTTTGGCAAACGATGGGATTCTTCGGCAAAGCAGACCTTGCCAAAGAATTAGGGCTTTAGTCTTTGCCGCGATACGGCTGCACATATTGCAGCGCCATATCCCAAGGAAAGAAGATCCAAGTGTCTTGGCTGACACCAGTGATAAAGTCTTGGACCATCGGCTCGCCTTTGGGCTTTGCATAAACGGTCGCACAGTGCGCTTTGGGATAAAGCGCGCGCACAACTTCAAGCGTTTTACCGCTGTCGACAAGATCATCGATGATCAGTATCCCAGCACCGTCGCCCATCAACGCATCATCAGGCCGCTTCAGGACCTGCGCTTCGGCTTGGTCTTGGTGGTCGTATGACTTGATGCTGATGGTATCGACTGTCCGGATATCCAATTCGCGGGCAACGATCATCGCAGGGGCCATGCCGCCACGGGTGATCGCAACAACAGCTTTCCAAGCACCACCATCCGGACCTTTGCCGTCAAGGCGCCAAGCCAAAGCACGACTATCGCGGTGGATTTGATCCCAGCTAATGTGGAAGCCTTTTTCGTGGGGTAGGCGGTCAGTCATCTTCAGCTTCCTTCGGCTTTATGCATGTCAGGCGCATCGACGGCCTTCATCCCAACGACGTGATAACCAGCATCGACGTGCAAGACTTCGCCTGTTGTGCCGGAGCTTAGGTCAGAAAGAAGGTATAGTGCGGACTTGCCAACATCATCAATCGTCACAGTGCGGCGCAGCGGTGCGTTATATTCGTTCCACTTCAGAATGTAGCGAAAGTCGCCGATTCCCGATGCAGCCAGCGTTTTGATCGGTCCAGCAGAGATTGCGTTGATGCGAATACCGTCTTTTCCAAGGTCTTCGGCAAGATACCGCACAGATGCCTCGAGGGCTGCTTTGCACAAACCCATGACGTTATAATGTGGCATCACGCGCTCGGCGCCGTAGTAAGTGAGCGTCAGGCAAGAGCCGCCTTCGTTCATCATCTTCTCAGCACGTTGGACAACGGCAGTGAACGAGTAGACAGAAATATCCATCGAAGTGAGGAAGTTCTGGCGGGATGTATCAACATAACGGCCGCGAAGTTCATTTTTGTCCGAGAAACCAATGGCATGCACAACAAAGTCAAGCTTGCCCCAGCGTTCCTCTAGTGACTCAAAAAGCCCATCAATCGATGCTTCGTCGCTTACGTCACATGGCAACACGATATCCGAACCTACGGATGCTGCGAGTGGCGTAACGCGCTTGAGAAGTGCATCGCCTTGGTAAGAGAATGCGAGTTCGGCACCGGCTGCGGCGCAAGCTTTGGCGATTCCCCATGCGATGGATTTATCGTTGGCCAAACCCATTATAAGGCCGCGTTTGCCTTGCATCAGCTGTGAAGTCATTGCCCTGTGCCCTTTTTGTAAGCATAATTACCATCTTTTATTAATCCGGTTTAGGGGATTGGCCGTAAGTCATCAAGAGAGGCATGTAGGGCGTTGGCAGTACATGTGTCTTATGACATATAAACGTTAACGTATTTTGTAGAAGATTGGTGTGTGTAATGGAACGTGACGGCATTTTCTTAGGTGATGATCCATTTGAGATCGCGCGGAGCTGGATGAAAGAGGCGGAAGCCTCTGAACCAACCGATCCGAACGCAATAGCCCTTTCTACAGTTGATCCATCTGGATTGCCCAATGTTCGCATGGTGTTGTTAAAAGACATCGAGGATGCGGCATTTGTCTTTTATACAAACTATGACAGTCGCAAAGGGCAGGAGTTAGATGCCTCTGGTAAAGCCGCGTTTGTCCTACATTGGAAGTCTCTTGCTAGGCAGGTCCGAGTGCGGGGCATTGTGACCCGCGAAGACGGCCCGATAGCTGATGCTTACTACCAGTCACGATCATTAAAGAGCAGGCTAGGTGCGTGGGCGTCCGCGCAATCAACACCACTAAATTCCCGCGGGGCGTTGATGGCTGAAGTCGCAAAGGTGACCGCAACAAAAGGCACCCAGCCGACAAGGCCCCCGTTTTGGGGGGGCTACCGGATTACGCCGCTCGAGGTAGAGTTTTGGGCAGATGGCGCGTTTCGATTGCATGATCGGTTTCGCTGGAGCCGTGAAGCGCCAGACGAACCGTGGTCAATTTGCCGCCTAAACCCATGATTTTCACGATGCGTGAACGGTAATCGCTTGATGTTCGTACAATTTTCTGGTGGATTGTATGAAAATACGTTCTTTTAGCAACTGCCACCAGCACAACATTTAGCGAGACAATATGACCGCCGAAGATACCCAAAAACCTGTTACTGTATTAGGTCAAATTAAGTGGTTCGATCCAACCAAAGGCTTTGGCTTTATTGTCTCAGACGAGGGCGGTGCAGATATCCTTTTGCACGCAAATGTCTTGCGCAATTTTGGACAAGGTTCTGTCGCGGATGGCTCTAGAATTGCCATTCTCGCTCAGGAAACTGATCGTGGTTTCCAAGCAATCGAAGTCCTTGAGATTAACCCACCGACTGATGGCACGGCACCTCTGCGTGACATGGAGGATATATCCGCAGAGCAGATTGAATCGACCGAGATTCTACCTGCACGTGTGAAGTGGTTTGACAAGATCAAAGGATTTGGTTTTGCAAATGTGTTCGGCGATCCAGCGGATGTCTTTGTACATATTGAAGTTTTACGCAGAAGCGGCTTATCTGACCTCCAACCTGGCGAGGCAATCGGTCTGCGCCAAATGGATGGAGATCGCGGTCTGATGGCAATTGATATTCTCGTTTGGGACGCTGCTAGTAAATGATGCGTTTCGGTCTTTTGGCCGGCGCGTTTTTTTGTGCAGCTAGTGCGGTCTCGGCAGCAACGTGCGCCGAGGGCAGGGTAGCTGTGGCTGGCCCGTTTGGGCAGGCAAATTTCAAAGTTGATGTGGCCGATGACAACGAAGAGCGCGCCCGCGGTCTGATGTTTGTCGACCAAATGCCAACCTTATCTGGCATGCTGTTTGTCTACGATGAACCACGACGCGCGAGCTTCTGGATGAAGAACACACTGATTCCTTTGGACATGCTTTTTGCCGATCCTGCGGGGGTGATTCTCCGAATCCATGAAAATGCGATCCCTGGGGACACCACTTCGATAGATGGTGGCGTTGGCGTGCAGTATGTTTTGGAAATCAATGGTGGTTTGGCCTCTCGTTTGGGCATTGCTGAGGGTGATACTTTGCAACATCCGACATTTGGACCCGACGCTGCAGCGCCTTGTGAAAATTAATCTGAAAAAGGGCTTTTCAATCCGATAATACCGGACTAGATACGGCCTCGGATCGGGGCATAGCGCAGCCTGGTAGCGCATCTGTTTTGGGAACAGAGGGTCGGGAGTTCGAATCTCTCTGCCCCGACCATTTACCACTATATGTAGTAACGCACGTACCACCCCCTTGGGGTGGCGCATTGCGTTGTTGCAGCACTGCATCCTCACTTCTTCCTGTCGTCCTAAGCGATTCTTTTTTGGATGCGTGGTTTGCGATGTTGATGCGATGGATGCGGCGCTTTTGCTAAGTCTGCTGGAACAAACCATTTCTTTTTGGTTCGCCTTATTCGCTTGCTGAGGAAAACTATGTGGACAAGTCGGGGGATGAATCACGTAAGCGTGAGCCGCCCTGAGACGCCAGATCAGGTCAACCAATTTAATCTACATATAGTGTGAAAATTTCGTTGACCCCCAAGGGCTGGATAGTTCAAATTGTATGAGCCGACGAGCGCTACACGAAATGTAGTGCCAGTCGCGGGGCACGTCACTTATACCGGTTCAACACCAATTGTGATCCTTCAGCGCGCCGCTGAGACCCGTGATTTGTAAGTGGTTCGTTTGGCAACATGATGGGACCGCGCAAGCGGGGACCTGGTTTCAGATAACGCCGCAAAGACGGCTACACATACGGGGCAGATGACAATGAGAATCGAACGCAGTTTTACGGCGGCAGGACAAGATGCATATGCGGATCTGACATTTCGGAGTGCGACATCCGAAATTAGAAATCCAGACGGCAGTATCGTGTTCAAGCTTGAGAACTGTGAAATCCCATCAACATGGAGCCAAGTGGCCTCGGATGTGATTGCACAAAAATACTTCCGCAAGGCTGGCGTACCTTCCGAAGTTAAAAAGGTTAAAGAAAAAGGCGTTCCCGAGTTCCTCTGGCGTTCTGTCCCTACAAAAGATGCCACGTTTGATGGCGAAACCTCTTCTAAGCAGGTTTTCGACCGTCTTGCTGGTGCTTGGGCGTATTGGGGCTGGAAAGGTGGCTACTTCTCAACCGAAGCAGACGCACAGGCCTATTTCGACGAGATGCGCTATATGTTGGCGACACAGCGTGCGGCTCCGAATAGCCCGCAGTGGTTCAATACTGGTTTGCATTGGGCGTACGGTATTGATGGCCCAGCACAGGGTCACCACTATGTAGATTATCAGACCGGCGTGTTGACCAAGTCCACGTCGTCTTACGAGCACCCTCAGCCACACGCTTGTTTCATCCAATCAGTTTCAGACGATTTGGTGAACGAAGGCGGTATCATGGACCTTTGGGTACGTGAGGCACGTTTGTTCAAGTATGGCTCAGGTACTGGCACTAACTTCTCATCATTGCGTGGCGCGGGCGAAAAGCTTTCTGGCGGCGGTAAGTCATCTGGTTTGATGGGTTTCCTTAAGATTGGTGACCGCGCTGCTGGTGCGATCAAGTCTGGCGGCACTACACGCCGTGCAGCGAAAATGGTTATCGTTGATGCGGATCATCCTGATATCGAGGATTTCATCAACTGGAAGGTTATCGAAGAGCAGAAAGTTGCGTCCATCGTTGCTGGCTCCAAGATGCACGAGCGTTACTTGAACGCGATCTTTGCTGCGATCAAAGCATGGGACGGCAAAGAAGCCGACGCTTATGACCCCAAAGTAAACACGGGCCTGCAGGCCGCTGTAAAAGACGCCAAGCGCTCTGCCATTCCTGAAACATATATCAAGCGCGTGCTGGACTATGCAAAGCAGGGCCACACATCGATTGAATTCCCGACATATGACACCGATTGGGATTCCGAGGCGTATTCATCTGTTTCAGGTCAAAACTCAAACAACTCGATCCGCGTCACGGATGCGTTTCTTAAGGCGGTTGAGAAAGACGAGGACTGGAATCTTATTAACCGTAAAGACGGCGAAGTGATGAAAACCATCCGCGCCCGTGATTTGTGGGAGCAGGTTGGCCACGCTGCATGGGCCTGTGCCGATCCAGGCATCCAGTACCACGACACAGTCAACGCTTGGCACACATGCCCAGAAGACGGTGCGATCCGCGGATCAAATCCTTGTTCTGAATACATGTTCCTTGATGACACGGCATGTAACCTTGCATCGATGAACCTGCTGACGTTCTATAAGGACGGTGAATTTCAGGTCGAAGACTATATCCACGCCACACGCCTTTGGACTGTGACGCTTGAGATTTCGGTGATGATGGCGCAGTTCCCATCCAAAGAGATCGCACAGCGTTCGTACGACTTCCGCACATTGGGCCTTGGCTACGCAAACATCGGCGGCTTGCTGATGAACATGGGTTACAGCTACGACTCGGTTGAAGGCCGCTCAATGGGTGCTGCTTTGACAGCGATCATGACAGGTGTTTCTTACGCGACATCTGCTGAGATGGCGTCTGAGCTGGGTGCATTCCCAGGTTATGCGAAAAACGCAGATCACATGCTCAAAGTTATTCGTAACCACCGCAACGCCGCATACGGCAAAGCGAACGGTTATGAGAAGCTGGACGTAAAGCCTGTTCCTTTGGACCAAGCGAACTGCCCAGATCAGCGTTTGATCGCTTTGGCGACGGGTGCATGGGACGAAGCTTTGGCCTTGGGCGAAAAGCACGGTTACCGCAACGCACAGGTTTCTGTGATCGCGCCGACCGGCACAATTGGTCTGGTGATGGATTGTGACACCACAGGGATTGAGCCTGACTTTGCTTTGGTGAAATTCAAAAAGCTTGCTGGTGGTGGTTACTTCAAGATCATCAACCAGTCAGTGCCTGCAGCCCTTGATACACTTGGCTACGGTTCAGCACAGATCGAAGAGATCATCGCATATGCTGTTGGTCACGGATCAATGGGGCAGGCGCCTGCAATCAACCACACATCTTTGATCGGTCATGGATTTGGTCAGACTGAGTTGGACAAAGTTGAAGGCGCGCTGAAAGCTGCATTCGACATCCGCTTTGTGTTCAACCAGTGGACGCTAGGCGAAGACTTCTGCACCAAATCACTTGGCATCCCAGCCGAGAAACTGGCCGATCCAACATTCGACCTACTGCGCCACCTTGGCTATACAAAGCAGGACATCGATGCGGCCAACGATCACGTTTGTGGAACGATGACATTGGAGGGCGCGCCATTCCTTAAGGATGAGCACCTCAGCGTCTTTGACTGCGCCAACCCATGCGGTAAAAAAGGTAAGCGTTATCTGAGCGTTGATAGCCACATCCACATGATGGCTGCAGCCCAGTCGTTCATCTCTGGTGCGATCTCGAAGACGATCAACATGCCAAACGACGCGACAATTGAGGACTGCCAAAAGGCATACGAATTGTCATGGTCGCTGGGTGTGAAAGCGAACGCCTTGTATCGTGACGGATCGAAACTGTCACAGCCTTTGGCTGCAGCATTGGTCGAAGACGATGATGAGGCGTATGACATCCTCGCTACGGGTTCGATGCAAGAAAAGGCAGTCGTTCTGGCCGAGAAGATCGTCGAGAAGGTGATCATCAAGGAAATCCAAAAGTCGCACCGGGAAAAGATGCCTGAGCGCCGCAAAGGCTATACCCAGAAAGCCATCGTCGGTGGGCACAAAGTTTATCTGCGTACTGGAGAGTATGAAGACGGTAACCTTGGCGAAATCTTCATCGATATGCACAAAGAAGGTGCTGGCTTCCGCGCGATGATGAATAACTTCGCGATCGCAGTATCGGTCGGCCTTCAGTACGGTGTGCCACTGGAAGAGTTCGTGGACGCTTTCACATTCACAAAGTTTGAGCCTGCTGGCATGGTTCAGGGCAACGATAGCATTAAGAATGCAACGTCGATCCTTGATTACATCTTCCGTGAATTGGCGGTGTCTTACCTCGACCGTACCGATCTTGCGCATGTTAAGCCTGAAGGCGCAGCATTCGATGACATTGGCCGCGGTGTAGAAGAGGGTGTGTCGAACGTTAGCACGCCGTCCGAAGATGCAGCTTCACGGTCATTAGAGGTTCTCAAGCAGATCTCTTCTACTGGTTACCTGCGCAAGCGGATGCCGCAAGAACTGATCGTGTTGCAGGGCGGCATGGCTGCGACTGCATTCAAAGGTGACGCAACCCAAGCGCTGCAAACACTCGTACCTGACATCGCGGTTGGTCAAACGGCGTCAACGTCGCTGTCATCTGGCACAACAACTGCCACAGGTATGGACGCCCGCGTTAAGGCGAAAATGCAGGGCTATGAAGGCGAAGCATGCGGCGAATGCGGTAACTACACGCTGGTCCGTAATGGGACGTGCATGAAGTGTAACACCTGTGGCGGGACATCAGGCTGCAGCTAAAGAATTAAGGGGTGCTGTCCCTCGGGGCATAGTTCCTCCCGATTTGGGCAAAGGTTCTCCCGTTTGGGGGCAAAGATCCTCCCGTATGGGAGAGATGAGATAAGAATACAGATCCGGGGCAGGTGCGCTTGCCCTCGGCGCGGTTCGGGCCGCAGGCAAAAAACACGAGCGGTATAAACACGAGCCCGAACAGCGAAACTAACGGGGTCCCTTAGGGGGCCTCTTTTTTCTTTAGGAATGCAGGGCGTGAAATATGGCTTTGGTGTCAGTCGTGGCGGATTGCGGACCTTCGCTGCGCCCGCAATCTAAATTTGGAAACTAAAGAAAGCGGACGCCGGAGATTGCGACCCAGTTTTTCCGATGTGCAAATGCAATTTACGGCGGCTTGGAACCCCATTGTGACCAATGCTGCCGCCCGTATAAATGGCGGCTTCCGTAAGCATAGCGGGCGTTCACTGATAGTCTGCAATGCCAGTCTTTAGTGCGGTTCTGAATTTTACTTAGCCAAAAGAAATGCAAGTTGCGCGGCAGCTGTTACACCTTCAATGAGCCTTACAGCTTCAGTTCCACCAAAATATGCCGGAATATGAACCATACCGGCGCACCCCAGAACCACTACATCGACCTTGTCTTCAGCGACAGCACGTTTGATTTCCCCCACCACGGCAGGAGCAGTTCCGACAGGATCTGTTTCCAAATCTAAAACCGGGACACCACAGGCGCGAACGCGGGCCAGTTTGGATGTGAAGCCGTAGGCGTGGATATTGTCTTCCAGAATGGGCACAGAAACGGCCAAAGTGGTCACAACTGAAAAACGCCCACCCGCCAGAACCGCCATGTGATAGGCCGCTTGGCCGATACCAATGACGGGACAGGTGGCTATTTCGCGGGCTGCATCCAGCCCCGTATCGTCAAAACAGCCGATGATAATAGTCTTCGCGCCTGCATCAGATGCTTTGCGAACGAGCACCAATAAGGGTGGGATGCAAGCTGCGCCGTCGTCGGGCCCTTGGATGGCGGCGGGCCCATCAGCGGATGTCCAGCCCTCCAGCGCGACGCCCGCTTTCGATGCTGTTTCCACCATCGCTTGGGTCATAGCCTCAGTGCTGTTGGGGTTGATAAGGACGATCATCAGAAGGCCTTTCCCGCGTCGCTGCCTGCGCGCGCTTTGCGCCGATTGCTGAGGAGTGCGAGAGCAAGGAACCCCCCGATCATCAACAGCGAGAACAGCGTCGTCAGCGTGCCAAGCGCATACAGCACAGGCGAGGTCACATTGGTCGTCATCCCATAAATCTCAAGCGGCAAGGTGTTGTAACTGCCTGCCGTCAGTAAGGTGCGCGCGAATTCGTCATAGCTGAGGGTGAAGCCGAATAAGGCTACGCCAATCAAGGACGGGGCTATGATTGGCAACACAACATGGCGGATTGTTTGCCACGGGGATGCCCCAAGGTCACGGGCGGCTTCCTCATAGCTTTTGTCGAAACGGTTGAAGACTGCGAACATGATCAGCAGGCCGAACGGCAGCGTCCATGTCAATTGCGCGCCAAAACCGGAGGTCGACCAATGCACGTTGAGCCCGCTTTGCGAAAACAGCAGGCCCACGCCCAGCGACACAAGGATCGACGGGATCACCAGCGCCGTAATGATCAGGTAAAACAGAATGCCCGAGCCTGCAAATTTCTTGCGAAAGGCCAAGCCGCCTAAAACCGAGACGACCACTGTTGTGACCATGACCATCAGGCCCAATACGATTGAACGGCGAAAGCTGCCCCAGATGTCGCCGACGGCCTGTTGTTCAAACAGGTCATAGAACCAATACATGGATACACCGCGCATCGGGAATGTCAGGCCACCACCCTCGCCTTGGAACGACAGTATGCCAATCGTCAGTGTTGGACCGTAAAGGAACAGCACAAACAGTGCGAAGAACGCGGAGAGCACGTAGAATGATCTTGGACGCGGTTCCATTACAGTTCCTTCCGAATGTCGACAAAGCGCAGAAGGATGGCAATGGTGATCAGCACCGTTGCCAGCAACACGATGGCCGTGGCAGATGCGCTTGGGTATTGGAGCAACGCGATATCGTTTGAGATCAAGCGACCGACGTTGGCAGATTGGCTGCCGCTCATGAAGCGAACAGTGATGAAATCACCCATGACCAGTGTGACCACGAAAATGGTACCGATCATGATGCCTGGTTTGGTCAGCGGGATAATAACGTTCCATAAAATTTGCGCACCGCTTGCCCCTGCATCCCGCGCAGCCTCGATCAAGGATTTGTCGATCCGCATCATCGTGTTGAAGATCGGGACGACCATGAACAGCGTGTAGAGGTGCACAAAGGCGAGGATGACGGCGAAATCTGAAAACAACAGCCACTCGACCGGTTCGTCGATCACGCCCCAAGACATCAAGGTTGTGTTGGCGATGCCGTTGCGCCCGAGAAATGGGATCCAACTGATCATGCGGATGATGTTGGACGTCCAGAACGGGATTGTGCACAGGAGGAAAAGTGCGATTTGCCATGTCAGGCTGCGAATGTGGAATGCCAAATAATAGGCAACGGTGAACCCGATTACCAAGGTAAAGGCCCATGTGATGAACGCATATTTGAACGTGTTGAGAAAGACGGTGTAGGTGACGGGTGACCCAAACAGGAAAGCGTAATTGTCCCATTCAAAGGCCGGAATGATGGAAAATTCGGTCGCACGCCAAAAGCTGACGATAACAATTAGGACAATCGGCATCACGAGAAAAATCAGCAGTACAGCCGCAAGAGGAGACACCATCAGCCAGCCGGTTACATTGCGATTTTCTAACAGGTTTTTCATGGGTTTTCTTTGTATTGGGTG
>JAWUXS010000012.1:0-38818 GCA_034111185.1 Paracoccaceae bacterium
AAGTTCACAACTCGCAGACGTGACTTACAATGGTGATCCAGTCGTCGCCAATGACCGGGTTCATTTAATCACAACATCGACCGGTGTAGTGATAAATGTGACTGTCGCCCAAGGTACTACGCAAGCGCAAATTGATGCGGCTGTGAATACAGCAATTGGCTTTGCTGATGCCGTGAAGAACGGTGATATCGAGGTTGGTGATCCGGACTTAAGCACTTTGCACCTGAGTGTTGGCCCTGTTTTTGCTCGAAACAGGGCCGGGGAAATACTCTCTGCAGGCGGTAAATACGGCGGGAATGGCGAGATCGGTGTGGCAGCAATTCATTCCTCTGGCATCCCATTCAACCCTGGGGAGATTGAGGAGCATACTCTTCACGAGCTTGCACACGCCTTCAATCCGCGATTGCATTTAACGGCAGCGGACAACGATCAAACCCATCACTCACTTGAGTTTTACGAACGCATTGATGAAGCCGCTCGTGTTCTTGGAATTGATGGGACTCCTGGTACCAGTCATCCTAATGCTCAGAATGCATTGCCTCACCAAGATGACGGCCAAGAGGTTCTTGATAACTCTGTCGTTTCATACGAACCTGAGAGATCGCTTTCTGATAGAAATCCGGCTAATTCTGGAGGTAACGACTGGATTGGTACTGATGGCGATGATTTTTTAGGTGGTAGCGCTGGCGATGACTATATCTATGGCGATGCAGGATCAGATCGTCTTTTTGGCGGGCACGGAAATGATGTTATTGTAGCAGATTTTCTGGACCTTCTCTCCGATGAGCAAGCTCAGTCACTCGGTGTGAGCAATATTGGCAAAGTCAGAGGTGGGACTGGGATCGACACTCTCATCATAACTGGTGATCAAGGTGTCCACATGAACCTTGGTACAAAACAAGTCGAAATTGTGCACGGTAGTGGTGGGAATGATCGGCTCAGCGCATCAGGCGTTTCAACAAGCGTCGTTATCTCTGGAGCTAAAGGCAATGATGTCGTCACTGGTGGTAGCGCAGATGACTTTTTAGACGGCGGGAACGGCACTGACCGATTGTACGGTGGATCAGGCGGCGACCTGTTATATGGTCAGGAGGGCAACGACGAGCTATCTGGCGGTAACGGATCCGATTATATGACTGGCGGAGAAGGGACTGACACACTGTATGGTGGAGACGGAACCGACGAATTGCACGGTAATGAAGGCAGCGATAAGCTCTACGGAGAAAACGGCAATGACAAACTGTGGGGTCATGACGGCAATGACCGCATGTATGGCGGTGATGGCGACGACTACCTGAACGGCGGAAACGACGACGATCTGTTGTACGGCGGGGCTGGAGCTGACCACTTCCGGTATTATCGGAACTCTGAAGCCGACCGTGTTATGGATTTTGAAAACAACGTCGATACGATCTCATTCGGCGGATTTGGATCGCTCTTTGGCTCTTGGTACGGGGCAAAACAATACGCAAAACAAGTAGGCTCCGACGTCGTTTTTAACTTTGGTGGCGGACATACGTTCACAATTGAGAACACGACAATTGGCTATCTGAACAACGATGCCGAGGTCTATAAAGGCGGTGCCGAGCAAGTTGGCACCAGTGGAAACAACACGCTGTCCAGCACGACTGCGGCTGATGCCCTTTATGGTCTTGGTGGAGCTGATACGCTTTCAGGAGGCAACGGCAACGACTTCCTCTATGGTGGCGATGCGAACGACCGCTTGTATGGCGGCAACGGCACTGACCACCTCGTTGGCGGCGCTGGCAACGACTATCTGCGTGATGACTCTACAGGCAAGGATTATTTCTACGGTGGGGCTGGGACGGATACGGTATCGTATTATGGTCGTGGGTCTGGCGTTTCGGTGAACTTGCGTACCCGTGAGAACAGTGACGGCGATGGATATTCAAGCATCGAAGATATTCTTGGAACTGAAATTCACAATGATAGTCTTTGGGGCTCTGACAGTGCTAACAAGATCCAAGGTGCTGGTGGCAATGACAAACTGTGGGGTCATGACGGCAATGACCGCATGTATGGCGGTGATGGCGACGACTACCTGAACGGCGGCAATGGCGATGACCTGTTGTACGGTGGTACCGGAGCGGACCACTTCCGTTTCTACCGTAACGCGGAGAATGATCGGATAATGGATTTCGAAAACAACGTCGATACGATTTCTCTCGCCAACTTCAGCTTTGCAAATGTCGCGGACGCACTAGCTATCGCTCAGCAAGATGGAGGTGATGTCGTCTTTGATTTTGGAACTGGTGGATCACTTACCGTCGAAAACACTACCATCAGTAGCCTGACAGATGATCTTGCGCTCGTATAGCGAGCATGTTGCTGAGCCATAGATCAAATAAAAACTCAACCTCCTCTCGATCCGAATCGAGAGGAGGTCTGTCGAACATACTAGGGCTGCAGAACGTGAGCTCGCCCATCTTATGACTTTGCAGATGCAGCGAAAGTCCGGTTCGACGGACTGCACCGCAGCATCTTGACCCATCGGCCAATGGCGGCTTTGGGCCGTTAGCGGCATCCTTCGCTATTGGCGGAAAGCGGCCCTTCGCTGCAGGTGCAAAGCCTAACTTCAATTCAAGAAGAAGCGGACCTTCAACATAAAACACACCTACGTGGCGCAGCGAAGGTCTTCAAAGAGCCCAATGTAACCGATGCTGCGCTTTGGATGAATGTCTGCTGCACGGCCAATGCATGGGTTGGCAAGATTGCCCGTCTTCCGCCGGTTTGCTATACGGATAAAGTGGTCGTCCTGGCTCCTGGTACTGCGCACTTCTCGGGGGTCGTCTCTTGGTGGACGTACCGATCCAGCAAGCTAAAGTAGCGGACGCTGGCCCCCGGCAAAACAATCAATGCAGGCTTTTTGGCAAGTTTGTTGAAATATAATTTTTTGGATGGGGCTCGCATTCAGATCATCAGCGAGACCGAATTTCAACGTGAGCTTAAGTCTGGTGCAAAAGTAGCCACGGTCACTGTTTTATGATTTGTTGCAAATCCACGATAGGCACACGAACTATGACAGCCGCAAAATGCCAATGAAAAGCAGTGGTATCGTGTCTTCGCTAACTTTACGCACGTAGAGGTATTTCTTTTCCACCCACTTTCACCTAACTTGAAGTTCGAAGTTTTACATCTTGAACTGCGCTTTGCTTTTAAGAACCGGGGGTTCCTATTTATGCCGACGACTAAGGCAGATCACAAGAATGCAAAGAACCTATCAGAGTTCTTGTCGCAGCGTGATTTGGAGTCACTTAATGATGGTACTCATCCAAATCCGTTTGATGTCCTAGGCCCGCACAAGGTTGGCGGAAGAAGGTGGATTTCAACTTTTCAACCGGATGCAACTGATGTGATTGCCACGGTTGGCGGCAAACAGACGCCTTTACAACGAGTTGGTGGTGCGGTGTTTGCCGGGCCTGTGGCTGGAAAAACGTACACACTTACAATGTCTTATGCGGGAGGGGTAGGCCACACCACGCGCGATCCGTTTTCGTTTGACCCAGTGCTTAAGGGTTTTGATCAATACTTGCTCGGCGAGGGAACGCACAAAGAGCTTTGGCGTGTGCTTGGCGCACATGTGATAAAACATGAAGGCGCGTCGGGAACGCATTTTGCCGTTTGGGCGCCCAATGCCCGCCGTGTCAGCGTCGTTGGGGATTTCAATTCATGGGATGGCCGCCGTCACCCCATGCGCCCTGCCGGGTCCACCGGTGTCTGGGAGGTGTTCCTACCCGAAGTCGGCGACAGTACCATATACAAATACGAAGTGGTGAGTGATGCGGGATCGATCCTAAAGGCTGATCCGGTTGGTTTCGGGTCCCAGCACCCGCCAGAAAAAGCCAGCATTGTGCGCGATATCGCGGGCTACGGTTGGAAAGATATTAAATGGATGAAATCGCGGGCCAAACGATCTGATCGTGCCAGCCCGATTTCCATTTACGAAGTGCATCTTGGATCATGGCGTCGCCGCTTTGATGACGGGGGCCGTCCGTTAAGCTACAAAGAGCTGGCCCGCGATCTGGTGGGTTACGTCAAACACATGGGGTTCACCCATATTGAGTTGATGCCTGTGTCAGAATTCCCGTTCGATGGATCATGGGGCTATCAACCCGTCGGCTTGTTCGCGCCCACGATCCGTTTCGGGCCACCTCATGAATTTCGCGATTTTGTCGAGGCGGCGCACACCGCAGATATTGGCGTCTTGCTTGACTGGGTGCCGGGGCACTTCCCAACGGATGAACACGGGCTGGCACAATTTGACGGCACTGCCCTTTATGAACATGCCGACCCGCGCGAAGGGTTTCATCAGGATTGGAACACGTTGATCCCCAACTACGGGCGGCGCGAAGTTAAGAATTACTACGTGGCTAACGCGTTGTATTGGATGGAAGAATACCATCTGGACGGGCTCCGCGTGGATGCAGTGGCTTCAATGCTTTACCGCGATTATTCCCGTGATGGCGACGCGTGGGTTCCAAACAAGGACGGCGGGCGTGAGAATTACGAAGCTATCGATTTTCTGCGCGAAATGAACACGGCCGTTTACGGTGCGGACACGAGCATAATGACCGTCGCCGAGGAATCCACATCCTTTCCAGGCGTGTCCCAACCGGTGCATTCGGGCGGATTGGGGTTCGGATACAAGTGGAACATGGGCTGGATGAACGACACCCTGCGCTACATGGAAAAGGATCCGATTTACCGCCAGCACGATCATCATCTAATGACGTTTCCTATAGATTGGGCCTTTACCGAGAATTTCATTTTGCCGATCAGCCATGACGAAGTTGTGCACGGAAAGGGCGCGATGATCGAAAAGATGCCCGGCACGGAATGGGAAAAGTTTGCAAACTTGCGCGCTTATTACGCCTATATGTGGTGCCATCCTGGCAAGAAGTTGTTGTTCATGGGCTGCGAATTTGCTCAAGGCCACGAATGGGATCACAACGGTGAGCTAGACTGGAATGCCGCCGAACAGACCGCCAACAAAGGCGTCCAACGTTTGGTGCAAGACCTAAACGCGCTGTATAAATCGACGCCTTCACTGCATGTCAAAGACTGCACGGAGGATGGGTTTGGCTGGATTCACAATGATCCGTCACAATCGACAATTGGCTTTGCGCGCTACGGAGACGACACGCACGCGCCGGTGGTTGTGATGTGTAACTTTACGCCAGTTGAACGCACCGATTTCCGGTTGGGCGTTCCTAAACAGGGTTTCTGGGAGGAAGTTCTGAATTCGGACGCCGACATCTATGGCGGCGGCAATCGCGGTAATATGGGCGGCGTGCAGTCCGATGACATTGGCGCAGACGGGCAGGGGCAATCGGTGGTAATTACTCTGCCACCGTTGGCCGTCGTCGTGCTGAAACTGCGCAAGACATGAACGATTTAGGGAGGGGTAAGACATGACTAACAAACGATTGACCCAACGGAGCATGGTGTTCGTATTGGCGGGGGGGCGTGGGAGCCGCCTGAAAGAATTGACCGACCGTCGTGTAAAACCTGCCGTGCAATTTGGCGGCAAGGCGCGAATTATCGATTTCGCCCTGTCCAATGCGATGAATTCGGGTATTCGCAAGATGGCGATCGCCACGCAATACAAGGCCCACAGTCTTATCCGTCACGTCCAGCGCGGCTGGAATTTCCTGAG
Source organism: Paracoccaceae bacterium (assembly GCA_034111185.1). Lineage (GTDB taxonomy): Bacteria > Pseudomonadota > Alphaproteobacteria > Rhodobacterales > Rhodobacteraceae > Yoonia. The sequence continues at coordinate 5,678 of JAWUXS010000012.1, forward strand.
TGCCGAACGGAACGAATTCATTGACGTTTTGCCTGCATCCCAGCGCGGCGGGACTGAAAGTTGGTATAAAGGAACGGCCGACGCTGTGACCCAGAATATCGACATCGTCGACAGCTACGGCGTTGATTACGTTATTATTTTGGCAGGCGATCACATCTACAAGATGGATTATGAGATCATGCTTCGCCAACACGTTGCAGCCAAAGCTGACGTGACAATTGGCTGCCTGACAGTTCCACGGATGGAGGCCACGGCTTTTGGCGTTATGGGCACCGACCAAGATGGGCGTATCACTGATTTCCTTGAAAAACCTGCCGATCCGCCGGGCACACCGGAAGATCCTGACCTCGCGCTGGCGTCGATGGGAATTTACGTGTTCGATTGGAAGTTCCTGCGCGCGCTGTTGGAAAAGGATGCGCTGGACGAAAAATCTACCAATGATTTTGGCAATGATCTGATACCGGACATCGTTAAAAACGGTAAAGCCATGGCGCATCGTTTTGATGAAAGCTGTGTTCGTGCCGAGGGCGCGCCCGCCTATTGGAAAGACGTCGGAACGGTTGATGCCTTCTGGCAGGCCCATATCGACCTGACGAATTTCACGCCAGAACTCGACTTGTGGGATAAGAACTGGCCGATCTGGACTTATAATCAAGCCGTTCCTCCGGCGAAATTTATCCACGACGAAAGCGACCGCCGTGGCATGGCAATTTCGTCCATGATTTCGGGTGGCTGTATTATTTCTGGCACGGAAGTACGCAATTCAGTGTTGTTCACCAATGTGCACACCAACTCTTATGCAGTGCTGGATCACGCGGTGATCCTGCCGGATGTAACGATCAAACGTTCGGCGAAATTGCACAAAGTGGTGGTCGATGCCAAAGTGGTCATTCCTGAAGGGCTTGAGGTCGGAATAAACCCGGAAGAAGATAAAAAGTGGTTCCGCGTCACAGAAACGGGCGTCACACTGATCACCCAAGACATGCTGGACAAAAGGGCCGCTGCTTCATGAGTAAAATCCTGTTCGTCGTGTCCGAATGCGCCCCCTTGATCAAAACGGGGGGCCTTGCGGATGTCGCGGGCGCATTGCCGTTGGCCTTGGCTGAACACGGCGATGAGGTGCGCGTTTTGCTGCCTGGATACCGCGCGGTGATGGGCAAGTTGGGCAAAACAAAGTTGGCGATGAAAATTGCCAATTTGTTCGGCGAACCTGCGCGGGTCTTATCGTGCAACGTGGCAGGGCTGGACTTGTTGATCTTGGACGCGCCACATTTGTTTGACCGCGATGGCGGTATCTACGGCGATGTGGCGGGCAAGGACTGGACCGACAACCCCGAACGCTTTGCAGCGCTGTCCAAAGCGGCAGCCTTGATCGCGGTGCGTGGACTTGATGGCTGGGTGCCCGAGATCGTGCATGGCCATGATTGGCAAGCGGGACTAACGCCGGAATTTCTACACAATGAAAAATGTGATGTGCCCTTCGTGTTTACAGTCCATAACATTGCGTTCCATGGCAATGTGGCGGGTGAGCGACTTAGCGAGCTGGAACTTGATTTTGGGCGGTTCCACAGGGATCACTTTGAATTCTGGGGCCAGATTTCCGCGCTTAAGGCGGGGCTTATGGGGGCTGCGAAAATTACCACGGTGTCGCAAACTTACGCCGAAGAATTGCTTACACCGGAATTTGGCATTGGCATGGACGGGGTGTTGCGCCATCGCAAGAATGACCTCGTGGGGATCGTAAATGGTATCGACGAAGACGTTTGGAACCCTGCCACCGACCCTTTGATCAAACCTTACAAAACCGTAGCGGGCAAGGCCGCCAATAAGCGTGCATTGCAAAAGACCTTTGGATTGAAAACCTCGGACGGCCCGTTGTGTGTGCTGGTGTCGCGCCTGACCGAACAAAAAGGCATTGATCTGTTGCTTGGCGCATTGGATGAATTGTTGGCGCAGGGCGGGCAACTTGCCTTGCTTGGTTCCGGTGATCCGCGCCTTGAAGTGGCGTTGAACGAAGCCGCAGCCAATCACAGCAACGTTTCGATCAAGATCGGCTACGACGAAGCGCTCTCACACCAGATGATGGCGGGGGGCGATACGATCCTCGTGCCCTCGCGCTTTGAACCTTGCGGGCTTACGCAGCTTTATGGGCTGCGCTATGGTACCTTGCCGTTGGTGTCCCTAACAGGCGGTCTGGCGGATACGGTGATCAATGCGTCCCCAGCGGCGATGACCAAAGGTGTAGCAACGGGTGTGCAGTTTTACCCAACCACCACCCAAGCCCTATCAAACGCATTTACACGGCTTGGAACGCTGTATCGTGACAAAACGGTCTGGAAATCTTTGCAAAAGAACGCCATGGCACAACCAGTTGGTTGGCAAAGTTCAGCCTTGAAATATCACGCGATTTACTCCGCCCTGACGAAAGATGGCCAGTGAGCCCTGACGCACTTTCGATCCTCCCTGGATATTCGACGCCCCTTGGGGCGACTGTTGACGAAGGTGGCGTGAATTTCGCCGTCTTCTCGCGGCACGCGACAAAAGCGATGTTGTGTTTGTTTGATGAGAACGGAGTTGAGCATCAGGTGTTGGCGCTGCCAGAACGCACCGGCGACATTTGGCACGGATATGTAGAAGGGCTGACGGCGGGCCAGCAATACGGATTTCGAATGGATGGGCCTTATGATCCCGCGGCTGGGCATCGCTTCAACCCGTTTAAACTGTTGATTGACCCCTATGCAAAGCAGCTGACAGGCCATCCTGAATGGAACGATGCTTTGTTTAGCTATCAGACCGGCCACAAAGACAAAGACCTGAGCTTTGACAAGACCGACAGCGCGCCGTTTATGCCGCGTTGCGTGGTCGTTGATCCGAGTTTTGATTGGTCCGATGCACCGCGCCCAAATCATGAGATGGAAAACACCATCATCTATGAGGCCCACGTCAAAGGCATGACTGCGGAACGCGCCGACATCGAGGGGGCTGGCAGTTACCTCGCGATGGCGTCCGCCCCGATATTGGACCACCTCACCAATTTGGGCATCACGACTATTGAACTGCTGCCGGTTCAAGCGTTCATCAATGATAAGTTCCTGCTTGATCGTGGGCTGACGAATTATTGGGGCTACATGACCTACGGGTTCTTTGCGCCCGATCCCCGCTACATGCAGAACGGCGAGATCGCCGAGTTTCAGCAGATGGTGAAGCGCTTCCATTCCGCAGGAATCGAGGTGATCTTAGACGTGGTTTATAACCACACTGCTGAAGGGTCCGAATTGGGCCCAACGTTGATGTTTCGTGGGTTAGACAACGCCAGCTATTATCGACTGGCCGATGATCCGCGCTACTACATTGATGATGCGGGTTGCGGCAATACGCTTGATTTTGAAAACCCGTTCGTGATCCGGTTGGTTATGGATTCACTACGCTATTGGGTCAAACGAATGGGTGTTGACGGTTTCCGGTTTGATTTGTGTTCCACGCTTGGACGCACTCGCACTGGGTTTGAACGCGACGGTCCATTCTTTCGCGCCATTGGGCAGGATCCGGTGCTCAACAAGGTGAAATTGATTGCCGAACCGTGGGATATCGGGCCGGGTGGATATCAACTGGGTGGATTTCCAGCTCCATTTTTGGAATGGAATGATAAATATCGCGACAATACCCGAGAATTTTGGCGCGGCGATCAGGGCGGCGCACCCAATGTTGCCTCACGCCTCGCAGGATCTGCGCGGTATTTCGATCACAGCGGTCGTCATGCGACATCGTCGCTAAATTTCCTGACGGCCCATGACGGATTCACGCTGCACGACACGGTCAGCTACAACGCCAAAATGAATCTCGCCAATGGCGAAGACAACCGCGACGGTCACTCAGACAACCATTCCGACAATATGGGTGTTGAAGGTCCGACATGTGATCCGGCAATCATCGCCGCACGCATTCGTCGCAAACGCAATATGATCGCGACGTTGATGTTGTCGCAGGGCACACCGATGATGCTTGCGGGGGATGAACTCGGCAATAGCCAAGCAGGGAACAACAACGCATATTGTCAGGACAATGAAATTGGCTGGATCAATTGGCCTGAGACCACTGATCCGTTTTTTGATTTCTGCAAACAGGCGATTGAGTTTCGCAAGATGCACCCGTTGTTGCGTCAAAGACGGTTCCTGCATTCACGCCAACGCCTGATTGATGGGGAACCGGATTTGTACTGGCGTCGGGTGGACGGCGAACAGATGCGCCAAGAAGACTGGGACAATCCGCAGCTGGATATCTTGATCGCTGAAATGCGCATGGCTTCGGGATCGCCCGAATATGTGCAACGCGAAGGGGCATTGTTGGTGGTTCTGAACCGTGGGCCGGCCGTGACAATCGTTCCGCCCACATTGTCGGAAGGCGCTTGGGTGCGTAGGTTTGACACCAGCCAAGATAATGCAATCGAAGCTACCGAAGGGATGCAGGTGGCAGCGGACGCCGTCGTTGTCTTCTCCCACGAGGTCGCGGGGAGCGGCTGACAAGACACTGAGTATAGGAGAATGTGATGCCAATGCAGACAGTTAGAACAAGCCCGATTGACGGTCAAAAGCCGGGAACCAGCGGATTGCGCAAGAAAACCGCAGTGTTCATGCGGCCGCACTACCTTGAAAACTATGTGCAATCCACGTTCGATGGAATCGGCGGAGTGGAGGGCAAGACCCTCGTGGTCGGCGGTGATGGGCGGTTTTTTAACGATCGTGCCATTCAGGTGATCTTGCGTATGGCAGGGGCAAACGGGGCTGCGAAATGCATTGTCGGGCAGGGCGGTATCCTGTCCACACCCGCCGCGTCGCACCTGATCCGCAAGCGCAAGGCCGACGGCGGCTTGATCCTGTCAGCTAGCCATAATCCGGGTGGCAAAGATGAAGATTTCGGGTTGAAATACAACGGGCCGAACGGTGGCCCCGCGACTGAAACTGTCACTGATCAGATTTTTACGCGCACGCTCGATATCGAGTTTTACAAAATTTGCGCCAGTGAAGACCTAGATATCGACACGCTTGGCAGCAGCAAGCTGGGGTCGATGCACATCGAGATCGTTGATCCCGTGGCCGATTACGCTGACTTAATGGCGGCGCTGTTTGATTTCGACAAAATCCGCACCTTGTTTGCGGGCGGGTTCACGATGCGCTTTGACGCGATGCATGCGGTAACAGGCCCATATGCACACGCTATTCTTGAGGGCACGTTGGGCGCACCTAAAGGCACGGTTATGAACGGTATTCCCAGCCCCGATTTTGGCGGCGGGCATCCAGACCCGAACCCGATCTGGGCCAAGGCGTTGATGGATATCATGCACGGGGCCGATGCACCTGATTTCGGTGCTGCGTCCGATGGCGACGGGGATCGCAATATGATCGTCGGGCGCAATGCCTATGTGACCCCGTCTGACAGCCTTGCGGTGCTAACGGCTAAGGCGCATTTGGCCCCAGCTTATCGTGGTGGTCTTGCCGGTGTTGCGCGGTCCATGCCGACGTCACGCGCAGTGGATCGTGTGGCCGAAAGTCTGGGCATTGGCTGTTATGAAACACCGACGGGTTGGAAGTTTTTCGGCAATCTGCTGGATGCTGGCTTGGTCACGCTGTGCGGCGAAGAAAGTGCTGGCACGGGGTCGGACCATGTCCGCGAAAAAGACGGGCTTTGGGCAGTGCTGCTTTGGCTGAATATCTTGGCTGAAACGGGTCAATCCGTTGCTGAAACGCTTGATGACCTGTGGGTCAATCATGGCCGCTGCTATTACTCGCGCCATGACTATGAAGCGGTGGACAGCGACAAAGCGAATGCGATGATGGCTGCGTTGCGTGGCCAGCTGGCATCGCTTGCCGGTGCCAAGTATGGTCCGTTAACGGTCGAGGCTGCCGACGAATTTGCCTACGACGATCCCATCGACCAATCCCATTCCGCGGCCCAAGGCATTCGTATTGCATTTGAAGGCGGGGCGCGGGCTGTGTTTCGTCTGTCCGGAACAGGAACCGAGGGCGCGACGATCCGCATTTATCTGGAGCAACTGCAAACGGATGCTAGCAGGCTGCACATGGCCGCCGAAGACGCTTTGGTGGACGTTGTCAGGGCGGCACGCGCGCTGTCCGACCTTACAGTACTAACAGGCCGGGATGATCCGGACGTAATTACTTAGTGGACAGTGTGATGTCCCCGGTGTGGGTCAGATAAGCGAACCCGTTGCCGGACAGCGTTAACTTTTCGGTGTCCAATGCGGCCTCGCCAGAGAATTCCACTACCGCATCGCCAGTTACGGTTACAACATGGCTGTCCTTGGACAAGTTGAACACAAACGTCAGGGTTTCGCCATCAGCGGCACGCGTAAACGCCAACAATGGCTCCGGCAGGTCAATGAATGTGGTCTTGCCAATAGTCATCGCGGGGGACGCTTTGCGGCGCGCGGTCATTGCCTTGTAGAACGCCAGAATGCTGTTATCGCCTTGTTGGTCCACAGCTTTTGCCGCTTGTTCCGCCTTTACTGGAAGCCATGGCTTGCCCGTTGAAAAACCAGCGTTCTTCGCGTCTTTTTCCCAGACCATCGGTGTGCGGCAGCCATCTCGGCCCTTGACCGTTGGCCAGAACCGGATCGCGGGTGGATCGGTTAGCTCGTGGAATTCCATTTCGGTTTCGGTCTGCCCCAGTTCTTCGCCCTGATAGATGCCGATTGTGCCTTCAAAGCTCATCAACATGGCGCAAGCGAGCCGCGCCATCGTATCCTCGGAAACAGAATGCTCGGCCCAGCGGGTGACTTGACGCGGAACGTCGTGGTTGCTGAAAGACCAATAGGGGTGTCCTTCGGGTGCGCCCGTTTGGAAACCTTCGATGCAATTGCGAAAGTGTTCGGCGTTGAAATCTGGCCCCAACATCGCAAAGCTATAGGCCATATGCAGTCGGTTGGTGCCCTCAGTATAGCGGCCCATGATTTCAATGGATTTGTTGCCCATTTCACCGACCTCGCCAACCATCATGATATTATCATACTGATCCGTAAGCGCGCGCATCTGTTCTAAAAACGCGAGGTTTTCGGGGCGAGTCTTGTTGTAGATATTGTCCTGCATCCCATAAAGATCAGTTGCCATAACCTGCGGTGCCGCATTGGCGGCCGGGTTCGAACGCAGTTTATCATCATGAAAATAATAGTTCACGGTGTCTAAACGGAAGCCATCCAGCCCACGTTCTAGCCAGAACTTGCACGTCTCGAGTATCGCCTCGACCACGTCGGGGTTGTGAAAGTTCAAGTCAGGCTGTGAGGTCAGGAAGTTGTGCTGATAATACTGCCCGCGACCAGGATCGAATTCCCATGCGGGGCCTCCAAAATGGGAGTGCCAGTTTGTCGGTGGCGATCCATCCGGCAACGGGTCGGCCCAGACATACCAGTCGGCCTTGCCATTGGTGCGATCTTTGCGCGATTCTTTGAACCAGTCGTGTTGGTCGGATGTGTGTGACAACACTTGATCGACAATGACTTTCAGACCCAGATCATGAGCTGCGGTGATCAAGGTATCAAAGTCGTCCATCGTGCCGAATAGGGGATCGACGGCCACATAGTCAGAAACATCATACCCCATATCAGCCTGAGGCGAGCCGAAGATCGGCGATAACCAGATGCAATCAGCACCGAGTTCTGCGATGTAGGGCAGGCGGCTTGTGATGCCGCGAAGGTCGCCAACGCCGTCACCCGTTTCATCCTGATAGGAGCGTGGATAAACTTGATAAATTACGGCACTGCGCCACCATTCTTGCATCATATCACACCTTGTCTTGCGCAAAACATTTGTATGTTAGCGCTAAAACACTGGGTGTTCGATCCGTCAAGGACTATCAGCAAATATCGACCATGATCAAATTCGACCGAGGCACGCACCCCAATTAACCGATATGCGTCAGCGTAAATGGCAACAGCCGGGCCACAGGTTCATCAATACCCTCGGGCATCAGTCGATAATGTCTCGTGCGCCTCGGTTGGCATCTGGCCCGCCCACAACTTGGCGATAATGCAATACTGCTGGTATGGAGTTTAACACAGAATGGATTACTGGCCGTTATGTGCAAAAGGGCAGCCTTTGACCCTTAGTGGGCGTTGGAAATGGCTGCCGCGAAAGTCCGGTTCGGGCTGTGAGCGGACTTTACGAACTCTCCCTTCGAGGGCAGCTTTTTCCGCTGAGCGGACCTCCAGCCCATCAAAATGTTGCGCACCTGCTCCAATGTCCGCTTTGGGGAAGCTGCGCCGCAGCGTCGAGAGCTTGCGCGAAAGGCAGCTAAGGGCCGTTCTCGTTCGTGCCCCGATTGCAAACAGCGAAGATTACTCGTGACGTGCAAATAGCTGTGACCGCATCGTTGGTGACGAGGATTGAATTGTGACATTGTCCTGTCAGGGCTATTCTTTGAATACGAGTGAGAGATTTTGCTACACATTCTGCTACACAGATGGTTATAGGTGGTATTCTTAAGTATCTAATAATAAAAGATTTATTTTTAATCTCTAAGATTGCTGTCGGACTTCGTCTCCGCCACATCACACTTTTGATGAATTTGAATGGGTCGCCTTGGGCGGCCTTTTTCTTTGCGTTGAGGTGGATGTTTTTTCGATGGCGCATGTCCCTTTTGATATTGCGAAGATCGATATCTTGATCGGTTGGGAACGTGACCTTGTCAGAAAATTTGACGACGAATCTTATCGGGAACTTGTGCAAAGGGAGTCATAGAGGCTGATAGGGAGCAACCTCGACTTGGTGTATGCTGGACCACCTATTGAAGGGGTGGCCCAGCAATTTAAACTCATCCGTAACGCACCACGCTAACTTTAGAAGAGTGAAGGAAGCCAGAGTGAGACCGCGGGAACATACGTCACCAAGATCAGTGCGCCGAGAATCGCGATATAGAATGGCCAGATTGACTTGAGCGCTTCTTCGATCTTGATCTTTCCGACCGCACAGCCAACGAACAGACAGGTGCCAACAGGCGGCGTACACAGGCCCAAGCCGAGGTTCATAAGCATCATGATGCCGAACTGCGTCGGGTCCATGCCAAGGCCCTTGGCGATTGGCAAAAAGATTGGCGTGCAGATTAGGATCAATGCCGCCATATCCATGATCATACCAAGTACAAGCAGGATGACGTTGATCATCAAGAGGATGATAATCGGATTGTCCGAAATTAGGACAAGCGAATTACTAAGGCGGGCAGGGACTTGGTACAGGGCCAGCAGGTAGGCAAATGAGCTGGCAAAGGCGATAAGGATCATCACCATTGATGTGGTCCGAACAGTTCCGACCACGGCCCGTTTAAACGAATCCCACGTTAGGCTGCGGTAGAAGAACGTTGTGAGTAAGATCGCATAGATCGCACCGAACGCGCCGGATTCTGTGACAGTGAAAATGCCGGAGAGCGTCCCGCCAACAATGATAACAGCGGTCAAGAAACCAGGGATCGCGTCGCCTGCTGTCCGTCCAACTTCTTTCCAACCTGGAAATGGTTCGGCAGGGTAGTTGTGTTTGACTGATAGGATGTAGGCCGCAATGGCGAGGCTGACACACATAATGATGCCAGGCACAACGCCCGCGAGGAACAGGCCGGATACGGATATACCGCCACCTGCTGCGACGGCAAAAATGATCATGTTGTGGCTGGGTGGAATGACGATGCCTGCGATTGACGATGTGACGGTCACGTTGACCGCAAAGTCAGGACGGTAGCCGCGTTCTTTCATCACTGGCACGAGGATAGAGCCGAGTGCAGAGATGTCTGCGACAGCAGAGCCGGAAATGCCGCCGAACAGCATGCTGGAGAAGATGTTAACCATTGCCAAACCACCCTTGAGGTGACCGACCAAGGCAGATGCCAATTTGACTAAACGAACTGCGATGCCGCCGTGAAGCATGATTTCACCGGCAAGGACAAAGAATGGGATGGCAAGCAATGAAAAGACAGAAACGCCAGCTGTCGCGCGCTGAAAGGTGATCAGCATTGGGAAGCCTTCGAACCAGAATGCTGAGGCCGCAGCGATGCCCATCGCAAAGGCTACGGGCATCCCAATGATGACGCCCGCGCCGAACACGAGCATAAGAATGGTAAGGCCCATATCAGGACTCCTGTATTTGAATTTCGGGTGACCACTCACGGAAATTCAGGACACGGATAATGCCGCGCGTTCCTGCGTGCAGAACGATCAACACTCCGCACAGCGTAATCGCAAGTGTTCGGAAACTTTCGGGTATTTCGAGCATTGGGAGGTTCGAATCCCAGCCGAATTTCATTAGTTCAAGGCCAGCAATGAACATGATCGCGCCAAAGGCAGCGAGTATGAAATCGATAATAACGATGATTACTTTTTGCACCGGCTCTGGTGTCATATCCCTAAATAGGGTCACGCCAAGATGGGTGTTGTCGCGAATACCAGCGGCGGCACCAAGAAAGGCAATGTAGCAGACCAGAAGCAACGCGAGCTGTTCAACCCACGTGGGTGTTACGTTCAGAACGTAGCGACCAAAGACCAACCAGCCGAATGTGATGATCAAGATAACAAGGGCGACCGAGGCCGTGAGAATGCTAAGCCATTGAACGGCTGCTAGAACGGTTTCACATCGATCTAAAAGAGTTTTACGACTGCTCATTTCCGCCTCGTGTTTGTTATGAAGTTAGTTGCAATACGGCCCGCATCGTTATGATACGGGCCGCAGTGTAGAAAGCGATAGCTTAGCTTGCGTCGCGGATCATATTGACCAAGTCGACAAGGTCAGGATTTGCTTCGAGGAAGCCTTCGTAGACAGGTGCCATTGCATCTTGGAATGGTGCTTTGTCTGCGATTGTGTTGACCACAGTGCCGCCAGCCTGAACGATCTCCATAGAAGCCGCTTCACGGGCCTGCCACAGTTCACGCTGCAAGTCTGCGCTGGCACGACCAGCTTTCATCACGATGTCCTGCTGCTCTGGTGTCAGCTTGTCCCAAGAAACTTTGGACATGCACAGACACTCAGGAATGATCAGGTGCTCGGTCAAAGAGTAGAACGAAGCAACTTCGTAGTGTGACGTAGACTCGTATGAAGGTGGGTTGTTTTCCGCACCGTCTACAACGCCAGTCTGGATAGACTGATACACTTCGGCGAATGCCATTGGTGTCGCGTTACCGTCCATTGATTCAACCATCTGAACGAACAGATCGTTGCTCATCACGCGGATTTTAAGGCCTTCAACATCAGCAGGTGTGTTGATCGGGCGTACCGAGTTGTAGAATGAACGTGCACCAGCGTCGTACCAACCAAGTGGAACGATACCGCGTTCAATCATGCCTGCGCCGATTGCGTCGCCAACTTCGCCGTCCATCAGTTCATACATCTGCGGGATGCTTGAGAAGATGAAGGGCAGTGAAACGACGTTGGTCTCAGGGACAGATGTACCCATTGGGCCAAGGCTAAATTCACCAAAGTCGATGACGCCGAGGCGGATCTGTTCGATCGCGTCTGGCTGGCTGCCCAAAACGCCGTTGTGGAATGTTGTTGCTGTCAGCTCGCCGTTGGTCATCTCAGCGACTTCGGCGGCAAACGATTCCATAGCGATTGAGACAGGGTAATCTTCTACGTGGATGTTCCATCCGCGCAGTTCCTGTGCTGCTACTGATGACGCGGCAAGCGCGATGCAGCTGCCCAATAGAGCGCTGCGGAGTGTGAAAAATTTGGACATTTGATCCTCCCAGATAAAATTGATGTCGTATTGCATTCGCAATTTGTGTTCAGTCTCATTTCTGAGCTCCAACAGGTATACTAGTATTTGAAGCTGTTGAGTGAGTCAATCGTGATTGATCCGAAGTGACTATGCAGTCCCGCGAGGTGGGCGGTCATTCTCCATCGTAAAGATCATACCATCGAGCAGTTCAGCCAGTTCAGGGCGTGCTGATGGGCCATTTGATATGGCGATCATGACAAGGCTACCGTCTGGGCGGGTTACAAAAATACCTGGCTCAGAGAACCTGCGGTCGGTCTCGGTAGGTGACAGAGGGTCAGATACATAGACACCAAGTTGCGCCATCTGATCTTCTGTAAGGTCGTAGCCGAGAGGGAACTCCCAGCCGAATTCTTCTTTGTCTGCCAGCGCTTTGTCATGCGTGTCAGCAGACACCACTGTTAGGTCAAAGCCTGCGTTGGCCCATTCGCCACGCATGTCGTTGAGGATTTTCAGGTACTTTTTGCAGCGCCCGCAATGTTTACCGCGATACACGACAAGGATTGACCAGTTTGGGTTAGGTCCACCAACGGAAATTTCCCCGCCGCTTAAGTTTGGGAATGTCATGCGAGGAAGAATACTACCTGCAATGGGTTTGGGTGTTGGCATTGGGGCCTCCTGTCAAAGTAATAACAAACGTCCCGTGACAATAGCCTCCGATTCGACTAGAATACTAGTAACATTTATGCGGCGCTTTGCTGAGATTGCGATGACATTGGCACAGATACGGATCGCGCCACTTCACCGCATGTTTCAAGATAGGATAATCTGATGCTGACACTCAACAGGCTTGATAGTGACGACGCTGCCCAAATTCTGGCGGGCGCACAGGCAAAGGCGAACGAGATTGGCGTACCAATGTGCATCGCGGTCACCGATGAGGGCTGCAATCTGCTTGCTTTTGTGCGGATGGATGGCGGCAAAATTCCAAGCATCACAATGGCGATTGATAAAAGCTTTACCGCCTCGGGCACACGTAAGCCGACGCATGACCTTGCTGGTCCAAGCATGCCGGGCAATCCGGTGTACGGTCTGACATCTGCAGTGGGTGGACGCATGGTTGTGATCGCAGGCGGGCTACCTATCATCGTGAACGGCGAAGTTGTGGGCGGGGTAGGTGTAAGTTCTGGCACCCCAGCGCAAGATTTAGAAGTTGCAGAGGCGGGTGTTCGGGCCCTTGGATAAAATCCAAGGGCCCGCTTGGTCACCGTGAGTTTAGGTCTTGAGGTTTAATGTGATACTAGGTCTTGAGGTTTAAAAAGTAGTCAAATATTTCAGGGACGTTGCCTTGGCTCATCCCTGCATCAACGGCTGCATTGAGATTGTTAGATGTGCCTTCGGCAATCTCGGAACGGGTTCCTAAGTCTTCGAGCATCTTAAGGAAATAACCGAGGTCTTTGTTCGCGTTGGCAATAGAGAAGCCTAAGTCGCTAACGTTATCGACCGCATAGTTCTTACAAAACCCCATGAACGGTGAATTGGACGGGCCCGTCGACATGATTTCGTACAGTTGCTGACGGTCGACGCCAGCACGATCAGCGACAGCGAATGCTTGGCTCATGGCGCTGACGGTGGTCATTCCCATGAAATTGTTGATCAGCTTTGTCGTATGCCCAGCGCCGAGTGCGCCAAGGTGGAATACATTTTCGCCCAACATATCCAGAACAGGTTTCACCTTGTCGTAAGTATCTTTGTCACCTGCTGCCATGATATTGAGCAGGCCGTCTTTTGCGTGGGCAGGCGTGCGTCCAAGGGGGGCGTCAATCATGCCTGCTCCTTTTGCAGCAAGGTCCGCACCGATTTTGCGGGTTGAGGCGGGAATGGACGTCCCGAAATCAATGACAGTAGCGCCTGCTTTGATCCCAGCAAGAATACCGTCGTCGCCGTACATCAGGCTTTCGACGACGTCTGACGTTGTGAGGCAAAGCATGATAATGTCGCATGCAGCAGCGAGGTCTTTGCCAGAGGCAGCTTCGCTTGCCCCTCTTGCAACGACAGTCGCCACAAATTCTTTGTTAAGGTCCATGACAACTGGCTCAAACCCATTTTTTTGAATGCATTCGACCATATTGCCGCCCATAAGGCCGAGGCCGACAAAGCCTATGATGGGATTTTTCATGTCTTTACTCCTATGCAATCGTCTAGTGTTCGACTCGCGACGCTAAGCCATTTAAGACTAGTATACCAGATGAAATGAATGGAAAGTTAAGGTTATTTCCAATTTGTCGGAAGCTGGCAGGCTCCCGGAGCTGCTCAATCGTTTGCAGCCGCGGCTTAATTGACAGCTACCAACGCGCCACGTGCTTGGACAACTGCGCCGGATAATCGGCATGCTGTCTCAATGCTTTGTGCCAAAGGTTCTTGCGCGTTCAGCCCCGAAAAGATTGCGGCGTTAAAACTGTCACCAGCGGCCGTGGTGTCGATGATGGTCGAAATGGGAGGTACTGACACGGTGCCTTCGCCAGCTGGGCTGCAATGAAAAATAGCCTCTGCTCCGTTTTTAACGACAACTGTGCTGGCACCTGCATCAAGATAGCGCTGGGCAGTGGCCATCGGATCGGCATCGTTGAACCATGTTGCTTCGTCTTCAAAAGACGGTAAGACAACATCAGATACCTCTGCGCCGGCCATTGTTGCGCGTAGCATGGTATCTGTATCTTCCCACAAGCGGGGACGCAGATTTGGGTCAAACGCAATTGATTTTCCTGAATCGCGCCCTGCACGCAAGGCGGACAAAAGTGCCGTGCGTCCATCAGGGTCTAAGATGGCAAGCGTGATACCTGAAAAATATATCAGGTCATGATCATCGATCGCATTTTTCAAAGCGATAGGATCTGACGCGAGCTGGCGCGCGGCAGACTGCCCCCGCCAATAGGAAAAACTGCGTTCGCCATCCAAGAGAGAGATAAGGTAGAGACCGACAGTTTTGTCGGGCACAACAACCCCGTATTGGTCGTTAATGCCTGCCTGCTTGATCGTATCCCGCAATTGATCGGAAATCGTATCGGTGCCCAAGCCGGTAAAGTATGACACATCGATGTCTTGGTTGATGTGGCGCAAATACCAAGCCGTGTTGAAGGTATCCCCTGCAAACCCAAGCCGGAACACGCCTGTTTCGTTTTGCGGCGACATCTCTGCCATACACTCTCCGATTGCGAGAAATTTCATGATGTTGACCTACAAAAAATCATCGCGCCGCGGCGTGAAGCAATCGACCAAAGTACCGGGTTCAAGGCAAACGCAGCCATGCGTCAGTTCACTTGGGATGACAAAGCTATCGCCGGGTCCAACTTCGCGATCTTCATCGCCCAGTGTGAACCGAAATCTACCAGACTCAACGTAGGTGGATTGCACATGTGGATGATTGTGCAGCGCGCCAATTGCGCCTTTGGCGGTAAACCGAAAGGCCACAACCATCATTTTGGGATGATCGGAAAGAACCTGCCGCGAGACGTTTTCGCCTGTTGGGACTACAGGAAATTCTGTCATGTCGTATCCTTTTGATTGCGCTTAGCTGAACAGCATGCCGCCGTTGAGGTCCATATTGGTACCAGTTATGAACGCGCTGTCGTCACATGCCAAGAACAGCACGAGATTAGCTGCATCATCAACATGGCCTTGCCGTTTAAGAGGGGCATTTGCTTCAAAACCACGGCGTCCGGCGTCTGGCGTGTGAATGTTATGGAAATCGGTGTCGATCATACCGGGGCACAATGCATTTACGCGGATGTCTGGGCCCAGCTCTTTGGCCAAGCCGCGTGTCATGGTCATAACAGCACCTTTGGACGTTGCATAAGCAACCGCACCTGGTCCGCCTCCGTCGCGTGCGGCTTGGCTCGCGAGATTTACAATCGCGCCGGTCGTCATATGGGCAAGGCATGCTTTGGTCATCATGAACGTACTTGTCAGGTTCAGGGTCATGACAGCGTTCCAGTGCTCCAGCTCCATCTCGGCAATCTTTTTGCGCGCAATCAGGCCACCTGCGTTGTTCACAAGAACATCGATGCTGCCAAAAGCATCCATTGTCTTTGCAATAAGTGTATCAACGTCAGCTTGGTTGTTCAGGTCGCCCTGCACCGCAATTGCTTTGCCACCCGCAGCTTGAATTTTGGCTACTGTTGCGTCGGCACCAGCAGAGCTAGCGAAATAGTTGATCGCAACGTTTGCGCCCTCGGATGCTAATTTGACCGCAATAGCGGCACCAATGTCGCGGCCACCGCCTGTGATTACAGCCGTTTTTCCTGCAAGTTTCATGATAGTCCTTCCTAAGGTTGGTACCTCGCCAGTGGCGTGGTCGATCTATGTATTGGCTAGTTTCTTAAGAACGACTTTGAATGTGTTCTCGTCTGCATCGGTGAAGTAGAGATCAGCGTCATAGCCCTGATCGTCCATGAAGTTGAAAATCCGCTTTGGCGCATCAAGCTTGTATGGCACCAAAAGGGTCGCGATCCGGTGGCGCGTTGATGCAGGGTATGACGCATTCAAGAATGTGCTAACCGGCAGGCCGTCGTAGTCGGCGGGATCGACATCAGGAAATCCTGTGTGCTGCGTAATGTTGGGTTTGCCTGCTTCTGACCAAACGACCTGACCATAAAAACCAGCGTGCTCGCCCGTATTGCGGAACGACGATTTGCCCAATTCATAGGGTTTGTTGGCATGTAGCAGCCAATCGACGGTGACAGGCGTTTGCGCGTCAACTTTGTCGATGATCACAAAGTAGGAATTGCGGACAAAGTAGATCTCGCGCTCGGCGCGGGTCACTTCGGGTGACAGGCTTTGATAGGCGGGGGTCGCGTCTCCGTGGATAAAGATATGATCTTCGCGTTGCTCAGCCGTGATGATGCGGCCGGTTGATGCCATCGCAATGGATTTGTCTTTTTCGGCGTACTGGCCTTTGCCATTGATCAAGATTGCATTCTTAGATCGCGTCTGACGTCGCCATTTCTGATGCATCGACGAATTGAAGGCGACGTAGTGCCCTGACTGGATCGCCATATCTTCGCCAAAGGCTGACATGCAGAACGAATTCTGGTCGCCGTGGCTGTGGCTGATTGAACCAAACGGGGACGACTTAAAGACAAAATGCACGTGGCTGTCTGGATCGTCCATAGCGTGTTGGACGCCGACCCATCCGATCCCTTTGAAGTGGCGCAAACCACCTTCGGGGGGTGTCGCGGGCACAGCGGGGAAATCCGTTTGAAAGACAAGCTCGTCAAAATTTGTGTCCCACCAACCCCAATTGTAGAACGCCATTTCTGTGCCCGGATTGGTGCGCAAGTTTTCTTCGCAATACCATTGATATGCGCCATTGCCAGTCGCCCCGCCGAATTGGCGCAGGTTCAAACCGGTCTTAACGCAGGGCAGGTCGCCCATGGTGCTGTCGTCGCCCATCGTTGCGCGGCGGGTGTTCGGTGCTTTGCAATATAACGGGAAGTCACCAGTATTTTGGAAGAACGGACGCTTATAGAGATCAAGCCCCGTATATGACTTCAGCCGGTTCGCGGAATCGATAAGATAGGCGATGCCCATCATCCAGTAGTGCGTGCCTTCGGCCCAGCCGCCATCACCGTCACCCCAAGGGGAATAGACTGTGGACAGAAATTCGATGCTGTAGTGCAGCCAATCCTTAGCTTCGTCCGCATCATCATCGCCAAGCAGTGCGATGCAGGCAGGGACAATCGTCAGTGATACTGACCGGACGGCATGACTGTCGTAGGGGAATAAATGTATCTTGGCGTTCAGAATGGCATGTTCCGCGATGTCGCGGGTCCGCACGAGCAATGATGCGCGGACCATTGCACGCTCGTCATCTGACATCTCGTTATAAAGCCAGTCATACCCCCAAGCGAGCGCGTTGCAGACACGGTACGCCCATTCGTCGGTATATGCGCGCGATGTCACGCCCATCGGGTCCCAGCTTGCTACTTCTAATAGCCACTCTTTTGCACGGGCAGTCATAGCCGCGTCGCCTGTGACCTTACCCCCAATCGCGAGGTGGCGAATAGCGTACCAGACTTCTTGGAGGTCGATGTACGTCTGCCGCCAAATAGGTGCGGTGCGTTTGTGGTCAGGGTAGCCCGCAGGCTCTTTGATAATATCGCGGTCCATCCACGGTAGCACGGATTTTTCGTAGAACGTTGACCAAGTGCAATGTTCAGGATCAGCAGCGACTGCCTTCATGAAGCCACCAAGGCGATCGTTCGTCATCCATAGGCGCGGATGATCCATCGCTACATTCTCAAGCCGCGTCGCGCGTGAGGGGAGTGGTGTTTCAGGTATGTCTTTTTCAACGGTAAAGCTGCGACTGCTGCTCCATCCGCTTGAGGGCGCGCCAGTGCCTTGATCCCACGTCGCGTAGGACCAATAATAGGTGTCCGGCGTAAGAACAGTGTCTGGCGTGAAGAAATTCAATGGCAGATTGTCAAATACCTGCGTCTTACCTTTGGGGAATTCGGGGTCGGATGAGATGCGCAAAACATACGCCGCGTCGTCATCAATCACTGGTATCCACATAAAGCGTGGTGGGTTTTCGATCACGTCTGATCCGGCGTCTGGCGCGTATTGAATGGTCAAACGGCCTGCTTTGGGTTCATCAAGTAATGGAAGCGCGCTGACCGTCATCGTTCAATATTCCTGTATTCAAGAGTAGTGCGGGGCGACCATTTTGGCCGCCCCGTTAAGCGTAGCTTAGTTACCGTACTGGCGATCGTATGCAGACTGCATCACGGCAAGAACGTCACTAAGTCCAAGCTTTTCGAGTTGAGCAGTATACTCGTCCCAATCAGCTACGACGTCGCCGTTGCCCAAGACCCAGCTTTGCTGCCGCTCAAGCATGTAGTCGCGGACTGAACCCCAGTAGCGGTCATAGATCTTCTGCTCGTCAGCATTGAATGCCACACCCAAGAATTGGTCGATCAGGTAATCGCCCTCGTCATAAAGTGCGATACCTTCGAGTGCGAACTCGTTCGACCACTGGATTTCATAGCCGTAGTCTTGGAAGTAACCACGTCCCTGAAGCTGTGCACCAACCTGATAAAGTGACCGGTTCACAGGGCCCGCGTCGAGGAACTCTTGCTTAAAGATCGCTTTGCCGTCGATCATGTCATAGTGCTCGCCTTCGACACCAAAGTTAGCCAAGCGGCGACCTTCTTCGGTGAACCAGAAGTCGAAGTACTTGATCGTCTCGATCGGATGCTCGTTGGTGTGGCCAATGGCCCATCCGTCCGGCTTAATCGGAATGCGACGGTGCTCTTCGATGCGTGCGCCAGAAACAGATGCTGGCGGTGCCATCGCTTTGAACTCAAAGCCTTCGATTTCGGCAGACAAGCTGTTGTAGCCAGACGTTGATGCGAACCAGTCATGGGTCGCGCCGCCTAGGTTTTCTGACAACAAGAAGTCACGTGCTGAACTACCGCGCGTGAAGATCTCGGCGTCGATCAAACCGTCTGCATACCAACGGGCAAGGTTGCTGATGCCATCACGGTAGCCTTCGCCTGCGTATGGGTGCTCTAGCTGGCCATCAGTCACCATAAAGTCATGGTAGGTGTCTGAACCAGATGAACGACCGTCCCAAAGTGTCACAAGACGGATAAGCTCTGGCCACTGACGGGCAAAGTAAGGCACTTCGTCAGCAATTCCGTTGCCATTCGGGTCTTGGGTTTTGAAGGCACGCAGGGCTGCTTCGAATTCGTCGACTGTCTGCGGCACTTCTAGGCCAAGCGCATCAAGCCAATCTGTGCGGATCCAATAGGCGCGACCGTATTTGCCGTCTGGCAGGTACGGTATGTAATACATGTTGCCATCAGCCGCTTGAATGGCTGACGCAATCTCTGGACGCTCATCAAGGTAGGCTTGCAAGTTTGGTGCATGCTCAGCGATCAGGTCATTAAGGGGCTGGAACGCGCCTTCTGGACCAAACTGGTTCACAAAGTCTTTGATCCGGCTTGAACCGACGATGTCAGGAATAGCACCACCTGCCAGCATCAAGTTCAATGCTTCGGTCTTGCCTGTGTTTTCGTCTGTGCGCATGTTCGCGCCAACGGTCACATCAACAAGGTGAATGTTTGTCATCGCTCGGGCGGTTTGTTCGACTGGCCAGTCTTCTTCGTAGACGGGGTAGCGCGCGTGGTTCATCTGAATGGTCAACTCCAATGGATCGCCTTGTACGATCTGAAGATGTCCGTCTGCTAAAGCGGGCGTTGTTATTGCACTCCCTGCAAGAAACGCCGCGGTAAGACTAAGTTTACGCATTAGTTTTCCTCCCTTTTGCGGTTTTTGTTGTCACTCTTTAACTCCACCAAGAAGGATGCCCTTCTCAAAGTATTTCTGGATAAATGGGTAAACGATCAGCACGGGGATGACCGAACACACGATGATTGCAGCGGTGACTGTTTCGGCACTAAAGCCGGCGGCAGTCTGGACGATTGCGAATTCGTCATTGTCGCTGAGATTTGATATTGTGTGGCGTAAGAAGACCTGAAGCGGGATTTTTTCTTCGCTTTGCAAAAGAACCATCGCCCAGAAGAACCCGTTCCAACGTGAAACAATGCAGAACAATGTGATTGTTGCGATTGCGGGCTTGGACAATGGCACGAAGACTTTCCAAAGCACCTGAAAATCATTGGCGCCGTCCATCCGTGCGGCTTCTTCAAAGCTTTGCGGGATGGCCTCAAAGAAGTTGCGCAAAAGGATGATGTTGAATGCGTTGACTGCGAAGGCAAGGATGATACCGAACATGCTATCCAACAGATTGAGGTCGCGCATGTTCAGGAAGAACGGAATAAGACCCGCGTTGAACCACATCGTGAACGCGATAAAGAGGTTAAAGAAACGGCGCCCCTTAAGCTGTGGGCGGGACAACGCGTAGGCACCGGGGATGATGAACATCATGCTCATGATCGTGCCGCCAATCGTGTAGATAAATGTATTGCGATACGAGACCCAGAATTGTGGATCTTTTAGGATGTATCCATATGCCTCGAGGGTGGCATCGATAGGTGTGATGACAACTTTGCCAGCCTGCGCCGCGAACCCAGAACTGAATGAGACAGCAGCGATGTAGATGAATGGGTACAGCGTCGCGACCGTGAACATGCCGATCAGGACTGACACCGCGATGGCGAAAAATTTATCTCCACGTGAATAAAGGTTCCATTTCATAACGCGCTACTCCCCCCTACCAAAGTGACGTGCGCGAGAAACGGCGCGACAAAGTGTTTGCGGTCATAACCAACGTGAATGCTACCATTGCGTTAAACAGGCCTGCGGCGGCGGCAAGGTCGTATTGGCCAGACTGAAGGCCCTGACGGTAGACCCAAGTGTTTACGACATCCGCAGTCTCGTAGGTGGCGGGCTGGTACAGCAGGATCACCAACTCGAATGACACTTCCATGATGTTGCCGATGCGGATGATCAGCATGATCAGGATGGTGGGCAGGATCGAAGGAATGGTGATCTTCCACATCATCTGCCAACGGTTCGCACCATCAACAACCGCACTTTCATAAAGCGATGGGCTGACGCCCGCGATTGCTGCAAGGAAAACGATTGAGCCAAATCCGGCTTCCTGCCAGATACCAGTTCCTACGAAAATCGGCCGGAACCATTGGGGCTGTGTCAGGAAGTACACGGCGTCTAGACCGAACCACCCCATGACCGTATTTACGATACCAGCAGTCGGCGAAAACGCAGTAATCACAATACCCGCAATAATCACGGACGAGATAAAGTGAGGCAGATACACAATCGTCTGCGCTGTACGCTTGAAATTCGCGTGAAGGATCTCATTGAACATCAAAGCGAGAATGATTGGGGCAGGGAAGCCGAACAGCAAGTTCAGGGCGCTGATTTTGATCGTATTTGATACGGCGCGCAGAAACTGGTCATTCGTAAACAGCGTTTGGAAATGTTCAAAGCCAACCCATGCGCTACCCGCAACACCTTTGAAGATCGAGTAGTCTTTGAAAGCAATTTGTAGCCCGTACATTGGCTTGTAGAGAAAGACGAGAAACCAGACGATCGTTGGCAATAGCATCAAATAGATTTGCCATTCCCGCTTGAAATGGTCGTACAAACGGGTCCAGCGGCCATCATTGGGAAGGTTTCTGTCAGCCAATTGCTTCAGACCTCCAAATTCAATGCGCGTCCGGTTTGCGCGTCAAATAATTTCACAAGCGAAGCAGGGACATGGACCTCTTTGACATTTGAAAGGTGCTCAATGTCGCCGTTTGTGTCGGCTTTGAATACCATTTCGCTCTCATTAAAGTGCGCATGCAACAAAGCCTCTGAGCCCAGCGGTTCGACCAAATCCAGCTCAATCGGCAATACAGACGTTTGCGAGTTTGCAGTCAGTTCAACATGCTCGGGCCGAATGCCTACAATGACATCGCGTCCAGCGTGCTGGCTAACTTTGCCATTCAGTTTGATTTCGACGCCGCCGATGTTTGCACCAGTTTCGGTCAACACACCCTTGAGTTGGTTCATCGGTGGGGAGCCAAGAAATCCGGCAACAAAGACATTCGTGGGATCGTTGAATAGCTCCATCGGGGTGCCGACCTGTTCGATAGCACCGTCATTCATCACAACGATCCGGTCGGCGAGGGTCATCGCCTCGACTTGGTCATGGGTCACATAAACCGATGTGACACCCAACCTGTTATGCAGCCGCTTGATCTCTGCGCGCATTTGGGTGCGCAGCTTTGCATCGAGATTTGATAGGGGCTCATCGAATAGGAAAACCTTGGGGTGACGCACAATCGCGCGTCCCATTGCCACACGCTGACGTTGGCCGCCTGAAAGGTCGGCAGGCCTGCGTTTAAGGTAGTCCGTCAAGCCAAGAACCTCGGCGACGTTAGCGATTGTGGTTTGAATTTCGTCCTTTGGCATCTTTCTGATGCGTAGGCCAAAGGCCATGTTGTCAGCGACATTCAGGTGCGGATAAAGCGCATAGTTTTGGAAAACCATCGCGACATCGCGATCTTTTGGCGCGATGCGGTTCATCCGCTTTCCATCAATCGTAAGATCGCCAGCGGTGATTTCTTCTAGGCCTGCGATCATGCGCAGTGTCGTAGATTTTCCACACCCTGACGGGCCAACAAGAACAACAAACTCTTTCTCTTGCACGTCTAAGTCAATTCCGTGGACGACTTGAACGGCACCATATGCCTTAACGAGGCCCTTAAGACTAACACCTGTCATGTTGGTACTCCTTCGGATGCAACGCTGTTCTGTTCCATTGGCGGTCAAATCGTCGAATCGACTTCCTGCAAACTAGGATACTAGTAATTGTGCTGGCATACTAGCTAATAGTTTAGTAGAAGAGGGACGAAGGTTTGTCTTTCCCTGCGTGACAGGTGTATTGGAGCCAGACCGCAAAGCCTTGATGATGAAGCCATCGTGTTTTTGAGAGTTCGAAAGTTTTGGCGGCGTCCAAAAGAGGAGATGATAACTTGGTAAATACGGCCCGATTGACTGAGCGACGGACCAGTGTGGACGAAGTCTTTGACTATCTTCATGACCAAATTTCTTCTTTGGCTTTACGCCCCGGCGACAAGATTTCAGAAGCCGATATCGCGGCGCGATTTGGCATCTCTCGGCAACCCGTGCGTGACGCGTTTAGTCGTCTTGCAAACCTTGACCTGTTACTGATCCGCCCACAGCGCGCGACCGAGGTCAAAAGGTTCTCGATGCGCGAGATTGAGAAATCGCGTTTTGTTCGTGCCGCCGTCGAAAAAGAAGTGCTAAGACGTGCCGCGGCAAAGTGCGATGCTGACGGCGAAGCACGGCTTGAGGCCGCACTGAATGACCAAGACAAAGCAGTGCAGGCTCTTGATGTCGACGGGTTTGGCGTGCTCGATTATGAGTTTCATAAAGCGATTTGTGATATTGCGGACGCAGATTTTGCGTTTGATGTCATCATGACTGAAAAGGCCAAGGTTGACCGTCTTTGCAGACTTGGCTTGTCAAAAGAGCAACGGTTGCCGGATCTTATGCTGGATCATCGCAACATCGCGGATGCTATCAAAGCGCACGATGGTGGCCTTGCGATCGAAGTTGGCATGTTCCACCTTTCACGTCTGGATGAGACTATCGAAAGAATTACCGCAACAAACGCCAACTATTTTGAAGTGGCGGATGTCTAAAGGGGCGCATATTTCGCCGACCTTTTGTTCACTAAACCAACTAAGACGTTCACCAATCCAACGCCCCAAACGTGTTTGGCAAAGCTGATGTCTGACACTGCTTTGCCTAGCCGTAACTGGAAAGACGTGCTTGAGCTGGCTTGGCCGATGACCCTAAAGGCCATCATCCTGCATGGTACCGTTGTCATCGATGCGTATCTTGTCTCAGCATTGGGCGAGGCACCACTCGCTGCGATGGGATTGGCCGCGGCGATTGCCGGGTTCATTCTAGGGGCGGTTCTGGCGTTTTCTAATGCGATGCAAATCCGGACCGCGCAGGCATTCGGCACCAAAGATCCCATATTCATGAAGTCGACGCTTTTTTCCGGCCTCGCCGTAAGCGTCGCTGTCGGATGTGTTGGGCTCGTTATTCTCGCCGTGTTTGGTGGCCAGCTGATTGATGCGATGGCACCAACACTTGATATGGCGACGATGGCCAAGGGATACTTGGCCGTTTTTTCAATCGTTATTCTAGGCGAGTCTATTGGCCAATGTCTGTCGAGCTATTTCAACGGATGCGGTCGTACCCGATTGCCACTTTATAGCTACTGCCTGTCTCTCCCGATCAATGTGGTCGCAAGTATTGTTCTGATCCATGGGTACTGGGGTTTGCCGGCGTTCGGCGTGACGGGTGCTGCGATGGGCAGCGCCCTTGCAATCAGCATCCAAGTTGGTTTTTTGATCTATCAACTTGCGCGTTCAAATGGGCATTTGGCGCGGTTGAACGGCTGGCGGCAGGCCACGTTTATGCGCACTGTTTCTCGGCACGTCAGCTTTTCACTCCCTATCGCCGCGACATTCATCAGTGCTACTTTTGCCGCGCATATCTGCACGTTGATCTACGCCAAGCTTAGTCTGAATGAATTCGCAGCGATGACGTTAATCACACCTTGGATCATGGTCGCGGGAACCATTGGCATGCAGTGGGCCCAAGCGACAGGCATCATTGTGGCGCAGCTATTGGGGCAACGGCCGCCCGCAGATGTGTTGGACAGGTTCCTAAGCAGCGCATGGCGTGGCGCGTTTGTGGCTGCCACGATTGTTGCGTTTATTTATATGATAATTTGTCTTTCAGCGACCTATCTCTATGCGGATCTTAGCTTTGAAACTCGCGCGATCCTTTTGGCCTTTTTGCCACTCTTGCTGGTGTTACCGTTCCCAAAACAATCGAATGCAATTTGTGGGAATACCCTGCGGGCAAGCGGTGACACGATTTATGTGATGCACATTTTCATTTGGTCGCAATGGTTATTCCGCGTGCCTGCAACCGCACTCGCTGTGTTGTATTTTGATGTGCCGGTGTTTTGGGTGCTTTCGATCTTGTTCTTTGAAGAGTTGATCAAATTTCCATTATTCCATCGTCGATTGTATCAAGGCAGGTGGAAGACGGCCGAAGTGGCTGCATAAGGCTAGTAATTCCATAGCGTTCCATCCTCTAATCTGACGATAGGGTGGCTGCCTGCTTGAATAGCTATATTTGGTGGCTTCAGATTCATCAAAGTCGACCCCTAATCCCGGCGCATCACTGACATAGAACATGCCGTTTTCCATTCTGTGACTGGATGGAAATAGGGCGTCACATTCGGGCGTACCGAGAACCAAATATTCTTGAATGCCAAAATTCGGAGCCCATGCGTTTAGATGATGCTGTGCTGCCATACTGATCGGCGAGTGGCTAGGTGCACCATGGAAACCGGTGCGTACGTGGTGTAATCCGGCAAGGTCAACGATGCGTTTTACATGTGTAATGCCGCCTGCATAGGTTACGGCCACGCGGATGAAATCAATCAATTCGTCTTCGATCAATTTGTTGCAATCCCAAATCGAATTAAAGACCTCGCCTATTGCAATCGGAACAGTTGAATGTTGCCGAAGCAGCCGCAAAGCATTCTGATCCTCTGCGGGCGTAGGGTCTTCGAGCCAGTAAAGCCCAACAGGTTCAACGGACCTTGCAAATTCAGCAGCTTCACGTGGTGTAAGACGGTGATGAACGTCGTGCAGGATCTTGAGGTCGGGACCAAAGCGCGCGCGGATTTCAGCAAGTGCGCTGGGCATGTAGCGCATATAGCGTTCTGTATTCCAGATCTCGACCTTTGGTTTGATACCGCTAAAGTCGCTGATGTAGTGCTTGTTCTCGCCAGATTTGTCCGGCACCGCATAGCTAGCCGTTGGCATATCGGGAATGCCGCATTGCACCCGCACCGCTTTGTAGCCCTGTTCAACATAGCCATGTATACTGTCCATCAGATCTTCGAGATCGGCGCCAGTTGCATGTGCATAGACCATAGCGCCTTCACGACTTTTGCCGCCGAAAAGCTGGTAGAGAGGCATGTTTGCTAGTTTGCCTTTGATGTCCCAAAGTGCCGTATCAATGGCGCCAAATGCTGCCATCGCAATTGGGCCACGCCGAAAGTATGCGCCTCGGTAAAAGAACTGCCAGATATCTTCGCTGTTGCGGGGATCCATCCCGATAAGGTTGGGAATGAGGTAGTCTTGCAGATAGGCAGCTGGCAACGTTTCGCGATTGTTCAACGTGGCATCGCCCAATCCATAGATACCCTGATCGGTCATAATCTTCAGAGTGACGTAGTTTTTCGCGGGCCCGCCAACGAATACCTGTGCACCGGTGATTTTCATGAATGAAGTTTCCTTGGTTCTCGTATTTCTTATCTATGGCGTTTCTTCTATCAGTCCGATTGCCAAATTAGCCAAGTCAGGGGCCAAAGCGCCATAAACCTCGGCTTTGGAATTCGAGGCGTTCCCGTCTTTTGCGCGTTTAAGAACGCCTTGGAGAATGGCCGCGAGGCGGAAGAAACTGAATGCGAGATAGAAGTCCCAATCTGGGATGTCTGGAATGCCACGTCTCTCGCAGTAGCGGGCAACATAATCAGCCTCGGTCGGGATGCCCAATGCCGCACGATCAAGGTCGCCCAAGCCGGGGATAGCGGCATCTCGGGCAAGTCTGAGCTGCATGCATTGATAGGCCAAGTCAGCGTAGGGATGGCCAAGTGTGGACAGTTCCCAATCAAGAACAGCCAATGCGCTGGTTCCTGACTTGTCAAAAATGATGTTGTCCAACCGGTAGTCGCCGTGGATCAGGCTAACTTTGCCATCATCAGTAGGCAGGTTTTTCGGCAGCCAATTGATCAGTTGGTCCATGGCAGGAATTGGGACGGCTTCAGTGGCTTTGTACTGTCTCGTCCAACGGCTAATCTGGCGTTCAAAATAGTTGCCAGCGCGGCCAAAATCCCCAAGACCCAAAGCATCGAAATCTACGTCATGTAGTTTTGCGAGAACGCTGTTCATCTCATCGTAGATCCCAGCGCGTTCGTGTTTTGTAAGTTCAGGCAAGGCTGGGTCCCAAAAGATGCGCCCGCTCTCATAACTCATGACATAGAACATGCTGCCAATTACGCTGGTGTCCTGACACAGATGATAGGCTTGCGCGGTGGGAACCTTGCTGCTGCTAAGGGCCCCCAAAACGCGGTATTCGCGATCAACGGCATGGGCAGATTTTAGCAGCTCGCCCAATGGTTGGCTTCGCAGCACATATTGCCCCGAGGACGCTGTCAGCAGGTAAGTTGGATTTGATTGACCATCGGCAAATTTCTGGGCACCCGTCAGGCAATGAAACCCTTTGACGTTATCTTCGAGGTACTCACCTAGGCGGGCAAGGTTCGCAAAATCACGTTCCATCGACCGCCACATCGCCAAACCGTTGAATGACCATTTTGCCCAACGCCATTTGATGCACCTCGTCTGGGCCATCTGCCTGACGACACCACCGTGCATAGTTGAAACCTTCGGCCATAAAGTAGTCTTCGGTCAGGCCGCCCGCGCCATGCATTTGCATGCAGCGGTCAATGATCGTTTGGACCATGATTGGCACGCTTGTTTTCGTTGCGGCGATCATATCGCGTGATGCTTGGGCGCCAACGTCGTCAATGCATTGGCTTGTCTTAAGAACAAGAAGACGGGCCATTTCTATTTCAGAAAAACACTTGGCGATGTTTTCGCGGACTGATTGATGTTTCTCAAGCGGACGACCAAACGTGGTCCGTTGCTGCACACGTTTACATGCGAGCTCTAATGACCGCTGAGCAATTCCAATCAGACGCATGCAATGATGCATACGGCCCGGGCCAAGGCGGCCCTGCGCGATTTCAAATCCGCGTCCTTCGCCCAACAGCACGTTCTCAAGCGGTACGCGCACATCGTCAAAAACGATTTCTGCATGACCGAATGGCGCGTCGTCGTATCCCAATGTGGTCAACGGCCGGATGAGGTTCACACCCTTGGTATCTTTGGGCACAAGGATCTGGGTTTGCTGTTTATGACGGTTCGCATTTTCAGGGTCCGATTTGCCCATGACAATGAGGATCTTGGACCGCTGGTTCATCGCACCTGTGATGAACCATTTACGCCCGTTCAAAACCCATTCACCGCCGTCGCGTTCGATGCGCATTTGTATGTTCGTGGCATCGCTGGACGCGACCTGCGGTTCGGTCATGGCGTAGCATGACCTGATTGATCCGTTCAGCAAAGGCGTAAGCCATTCGTCCTGCTGTGCCTGCGTGGCGTAGTTCATGAAAACTTCCATGTTGCCAGTATCGGGCGCATTGCAGTTGAAAACCTCAGACGACCAAATGACCCGTCCCATCATCTCCGCGATGGGGGCGTAATCGTAATTACTTAGGCCGCCATGGTCACTGAATGCGGCATGGCTTGGTGGTATGAACAAATTCCACAGGCCAGCGGCTTTTGCTTTGACCTTCAACTCATCCATCAGAGGCAGCGGCGCATACCGATCTTTGGCATCGTGCAACTGCGCAGCATAGTTGGCCTCGTTGGGGTAGATATGTTCATTCATGAAAACGCTTAGCTTAGCTAAGATTTCACGCGATTTATCGGAGTGTTCTTGTTGCAAGTTCTTACCTCAAGGCCTCATTCAAATATCAGCTTAGTTGATGGATTGCGCGAACGTCCAATCAAAACCCGACGGCGGCGCCATCTTTGCGTGGATCAGAACCACCTGCATAGCCTTTGTCGCCAAGACGGCAGATCAACTGGGCACCGCCAAATCCAAATGCGTTGTCCGGTGCCTCAAGCGAAATAACGTGGCCAAACGCGGTAAGCGCGTTCAGCGTTGTCTCGGGCATTGAGGTTTCACAAGCGATGTTTAGGCTATCGATGAAACGCCACCGCGGTGCATCGACTGCCATCTGTGGATCTTGCCCCCAAATCTGCGTGCGCAAAACCATTTGGACATGGCCCTGCGCCTGCATCGGTCCACCCATGACGCCAAAGCTCATTAATGGGCCGTCGGGCCCCATTAGAAAGCCAGGAATGATGGTATGAAAAGGCCGCTTGTTTGGGCCAACGCGGTTGGGGCTTTGCGGATCAAGCGAGAAACCAGCGCCACGGTTTTGCATGCTGATACTAGTGCCGGGAATTGCAACGCCCGATCCGAAACCCGCGTAATTGGATTGAATGACCGACACCATCATGCCCGACGCATCCGCGGTGCTTAGGTAAACTGTTCCGCCGTTTTTGGGTGCCCCGACATTGAAATCCTGTGCGCGGCTTTCGTCGATAAGGTTAGCGCGGCTTTTGAGGTAGGTATCATCCAATAGCGCTGTGGACGTGACATTGGTCATATGTTCGCCGTCTGCGACATATTCTTCGGCGTCTACAAGAGCGAGCTTCATTGCTTCGATTTGAAGGTGCATCGCAAGCGGATCATCCGCATCCAATTCGCGAATGCGGGTGTGAGACAAAATTCCCAGCGCCATAAGGGCTGCTATGCCTTGGCCGTTCGGTGGGATCTCATGTAGTTCAACGCTATCGAATGTTTTTGATATGGTGCCGCACCAATCCACGGTGTGCGCTGCCATATCTGCACGCGTCAAAGCGGCCCCGTGATCGGTCGCAAAGTCGCAGATGGCTTCGGCCAAAGCGCCCTTGTAGAACGCATCGCCCTTGCTTTGCGCAATCAGTTTCAGGGTTTCAGCCAAGGGCTGGTTCACAAAACGCTCGCCCGCCCTTGGTGCTTGCCCATTAGGTAAAAACGTCTCCGCAAACCCCGGACATTTACCAAGTTCTTTCGCGGCCCTTCGCCAAAGTTCAGCAATGATTGGTGTTACGATGAAACCGTTTTGCGCATGCTCTATGGCGGGTTCAAATAGCTCGGTAAATGGCAGCTTTCCGAACCGATCTGACAACGAAACCCAAGCCGAGACTGCGCCGGGCACAGTCACACTTTCCCACCCTCGAAATGGCATTGTATCTAATCCGGCAAAACGTTCTGGTGTCCACGCTGCTGGCGACCTGCCCGAGGCATTGAGGCCATGCAATTCAGTTCCGTCCCAAACGATTGCAAACGCATCTGACCCGACACCATTGCCCGTGGGTTCCACCAAAGTCAGGGTGATTGCCGTCGCAATGGCCGCATCAACCGCGTTGCCGCCACGCGCGAGCATTGAAAGGCCAGCCTGCGCCGCCAAGGGTTGCGACGTCGAAACCATGTTGTCGGCGAGAACTGCGGACCGGCGTGATGGATAAGGGTGTGTGGCTCGGACGTCCATGTAACGTAGCTCCTGTTTCGAGGCGAATTTGATGATTTCTACCTTTGATCTATCAAACGTTTTTCCATCATCATGTGCACGCCTTTTTCGCGGTTCACTGTTTGTGTAATGCGCAAATCACCCGCTAGGCTGCAAAGCATGTATGCGTCTTCGCGGGAAATTTCGGCATGTTTTGAAACCAGATCGATCATATCCCGCAGCCCCATTTCAACACAGCGATCAAGGTCTGGAGCCATTCCCATTGTGATGTAGTGGGTCGGCGTTTCTGCGCGCGGGTATGTCAGGTCATGCTCTTTCAATACGGTCAATCGAAAGCGGCCCTGCAGAGCAGTCTCAATCGCAGTAACGCAAACCTCACCATCGCCTTGTGCACCGTGTCCATCACCGCATGAAAACAAGGCGCCATCGACGAAAATAGGTAGGTAAAGCGTTGCGCCCGCAACGAGCTCCTTGTTGTCGATATTCCCCCCATGTATGCGAGGTTCTATCGTTGAGATGCGACCCCATTGAGCGGGTGGGGCGACACCCATGACGCCGAAGAATGGAGCAAGCTCTAGCTCGAGCCCCCATGGTAGGGTTCCGACACCGCGTTCTGCATCCAGTGGGATAATCGTGTGCTGAACGTTCGGAAAGTCGTGAGGCAGGGTGCCTTTCAATGGGCCAAGAAAGTTGAAACCCCAGTCCTGTCTTAAGGATACGTTCAAGATGTCGACCTTGAGCACGTCCCCAGCTTTGGCGCCTGAGATACCGACAGGACCGGTCAGTAGATGACCAGGCATTGATGGGACACCCTGTGCATGCATTTCGAGAAGTTCAGGTGGAACGTGGAAGCCCGCCCCAGGCAAGTTCATTGGCCCGCCTGAGATCGTATCGATTATGATCTCGTCGCCGCTTTCAATTGTGACAGCAGGCGAAAGAGAGGCATCGAAAAACCCCCAGTGGCAGGTTGAAGTGGACGCTTTCAAAGCCTTAGCAGTCATTGCGATTTATCCATTTTTGCGCTGCTGGGATGATTTGATCGGAGCGGTTTTAGCTATCACTACTCAAGATTCCTTCGACGAGAATTTGCACTCGAAGCGCTTCTTGAACAGATGCCAAGCGACTCGGTTCACCGTTCAGTAGCAAAACTAAATCATCAAGTTGCGCTTTCAGATCGGTCGCTCTTGGGTCTGCCGGATCAGCTGCAACTGCATGAAACGCGTCGCCAGATGAAATAGAGTCGCGGTAAAAGTCTGAAATGCGCCGGCTTGTTTTTGAACCTTTGATCGTAACTTCTTGTCGGTCTGGTTGAGCCCCACCAACGCTACCCATGATTGTGACTGGTACGCCTGCAGCATTGATCAATCTTGCAGCGACATGAGTTTCACAAAGCCCAACTTGTTGTGGATAGCTGGGATGTGCCCAATCCAGCTGCAACGGGCCAAGAATCCGCTCACTGAGGAACAAAAAGTGCGAAATAACTTCTCGGGTCATGCCGCCTTCGTCCCGAAATTTGAGCCACTCGGCTTCCTTTTGCCAGGCGCGGGGCCAGTTCGCGTAAGTCACAATTATGTCGATACCCAACAATTCGCCCAATTCACCCGTGACCGCGGCAGCTGAAATATCCGTCAGTGTGGCACCTGCGGCTTGCGTGAAATTGACTGCTGTAGCGACGCCTGCATCCTCGAGTTGCTGTACGAGTTCGCGGCTCGCAGCGATATCGATCCCTAGCGGTTTTTCAAGGAATATTGCTTTGCTTTGAACCGCCGCAGCATACGCGTATTCTTTGCGGGGGGCAGGCGGGCACGCAAGATAAACGAGATCTGCTGCGGCAATCGCATCAGCCGCATTTTTGGCCAACAAAGCTGAAGGCACCAAACTTAAAGCAGCTTTGCATGCTGTGGTATCCGGATCCCAAATTGCAGAGATCACAAAGTCAGGGTGCAACAACATGTTTTCAAGCATGCGGCGGCCCATTATTCCTAGACCAATAACTGCTGTCTTGATTGCCATTGCTTTCTCCTGAACCAATGGCTCATGCGAACATCTCGTTAAACAATTAGCAATAATTCTTTTGTGGGCCGGACCGTGTAAGCAGACAAGATGGCAGGTTCAGATGATAGACTGATTTTGGAAATTGCGCGCTGTAATGCCACCAATTCGCAAGGCGTTGCGATTGACGGCCAAGATTAGAATAGGATGAGATTGTTAGTTGGCTTTGTTGGGGCCGCAGGTTTCGGTGGGCGACTCATCGCAGGATCCGTTTTCGTTTGAGTGTAGGTAATCCGAACTTGCCCTGTCGGTGGATGAAAATTCAGACGTCGTGCTGCGTTCCCGCCAATGTCTTGTGAAATAATTGGAATCCCTTCGTCTGCGAGATACTGCAGCGCAAATTCGGTGTTTCGCGGCCCAATGTAGTCGAACCGCCCGGTGATAAGGCCTCCACCAAAAACCTTAGCTTTGAGGCGATGGCGAGCAGCCCCCATTTTTAATAGGCTATTTATAAGCAGCTCCATTGCGTGCGCACCGTATTTTAGACTTACCGATCCTGATTTATCGCTATCAGCAAGGAGATAGTGGTTCATCCCACCCAAGCCTGAATCTGGATCAAAGAGACACACTGAAGCACACGATCCTAA
>JAWUXS010000013.1:0-11675 GCA_034111185.1 Paracoccaceae bacterium
CATCGAGAAGCTGATCACGCTTGCTAAGCGCGGCGACCTGCACGCACGTCGTCAGGCTAACGCACGTCTCAAGCAAGAGATGCACACTGCAAAGCTCTTTGAAATTCTCGGCCCACGTTATGCTGAGCGTCAGGGTGGTTATGTCCGCGTTATGAAGGCTGGCTTCCGCTACGGCGACATGGCGCCAATGGCGATCATCGAATTCGTTGACCGCGACGTGAATGCCAAAGGTCTTGCTGACAAGACCCGTCTGGCTGAGTTCGAAGACGCAGCTAACGACTAAGCTTTAGCGCTTCTAAGTAATTCCAAAAGGCCTCGCATTTTTTGCGGGGCCTTTTTTTTATGAGGGCTGCGGTTTTACGGCTGACTTGGCCTCAACCTCGACTGCTTGAGGTTCAGCGCCATCGTCAGAATCTCTGGGCTGCTGCGATGGGGAACGGATGAACGCGCGAAGTTCAGTCAGTACCGCCTCGGATAGCATTGGATAGAGCTTGGAAAGTTGATCTTGCTTCACCGGAAACTCCTTACTTTTGACAGTGCACAATTTAAGGTTGACTGCGACAGGTGCAACTTGTCTAAAAAGACATGTCCTTACGGTCCGGAATAGATTTACATACTGAGCTTTTGGCGCGCATTGCACCAACGGGCTTTTTCTATGCGATGCATATTCGCTTTGCAGCCCCACTTCTGCATTTCCAAAGCTATCCGACCGGTTGGGTTGATCACTATACACAGGAGGCATACGCACTTCGTGATCCTATTGTGGCTTGGGGTTTTAGCACAGTCGGAACATCGCGGTGGACAGAAATAGGTATACCGGACCCATTCAACATCCTTGGGCAGGCCCGGGACTACGATATGAACTATGGCCTTGCGGTCTCATTTGGAGAAATGAGTTCGCGGACGATAGCATCGGCAGCACGCTCGGATCGGGAGTTTGACGACGCTGAAATTGTAGAATTTGCTGAGATTATTCAGCGACTTCACAAGATAACGGAAACGCCTAAGACACTAACTGACGCTCAAGTTGACGCCTTACGTCGTGTCGCTGAGGGGGATCGTCATGCTGCTGCCGCGAAGAAGCTCAATATTTCGGAAAGCGCCTTCAAAGCCCGCCTTGCGCTTGCAAGGGACAACCTGTTGGCACGTACAACAGCAGAAGCGGTGCAGCGTGCCCGTGATTACCGACTGCTCTGATCTCTCTTGGAATTTTCGACATGGACGAGGGGCGACACCCTTAACCATTGATGTTTTTCTGGAGGCTGCACATGCACAGCACAACACTTTCCTTTGCTAATATGCACAATCATGGCGAGCTTTTTGCCAACGTTCTACGCGCGAGACGCGAATCATTTATTGTTCAGAACCGTTGGCTTTTGCCCGAAACCATGGGCATGGAATACGATCAATACGATACACCTGTTTCACGTTGGCTTGCCGTACATGACGAAACTGGTCGCATCCTTGCTGGTGCGCGGCTTACGCCGACAACGGCGCGTTGCGGTATTTATAGCTACATGATCCATGACGCCCAAAATGGACTGCTCGAAAGCATTCCAAATGACCTGCTCTATGAACCCGCTCCCGTGGCTGAGAATATCTGGGAGGTGACCCGTGGGTTCGTCGCCCATGATATTCCAGCAGAGCAGCGGCATCGCGTACGAATGCGGCTGGTTCTTCAGCTTGCGAAAGCATCCCGAGAAGAGGGGATCTGCCAGATGATCGCGCTGTTGCCATCGAA
Organism: Paracoccaceae bacterium; assembly: GCA_034111185.1. Lineage (GTDB taxonomy): Bacteria > Pseudomonadota > Alphaproteobacteria > Rhodobacterales > Rhodobacteraceae > Yoonia. The sequence continues at coordinate 1,742 of JAWUXS010000013.1, forward strand.
CTGGGGCAGGTGGGCCGCAAGGTGCTCGCTTGAGATGACGGCGGCGGGTCGTTCCATGAACATGGGCGGCATCGAATATCAGGCGGTTTGGATAGACTTTTCAACGCAACTGCACTGATCCTTTCCAATCGGCGGGGGCGGGCCTAATGTGCGGTCATGTCAGACCTTTTCGCATCAAGCTCGCCCGCCGCCTCAACTGGTCCCCGCCCGTTGGCTGATCGCCTGCGTCCACAGGTGTTAGCTGACGTCATTGGTCAGGAACAGGTTTTGGGGCCTGATGCCCCGCTTGGAACCATGCTGTCGTCTGGGTCTTTGTCGTCGTTGATTTTTTGGGGCCCACCCGGTGTTGGAAAGACAACGATTGCACGCCTCTTGGCGGATGAGACTGATCTGCATTTCGTCCAAATCTCAGCGATCTTTACAGGCATGGCCGACCTGCGCAAAGTTTTTGAGGCGGCCAAGATGAGGCGCCAAAACGGCAAAGGCACCCTCTTGTTCGTGGACGAGATCCATCGCTTTAACAAAGCCCAACAGGACGGCTTTCTGCCTTACATGGAAGACGGCACGATCCTGTTGGTTGGGGCAACTACCGAGAACCCGTCGTTCGAGCTGAACTCGGCTGTGCTGTCACGTTCCCAAGTGCTGATCCTGACCCGTCTTGACCTTGCTGATCTTGAGCGCTTGGCCCAACGGGCCGAGGAGGACCTAGGTCGAACACTGCCGCTTGATGGGCCAGGGCGTGATGCGTTGTTGAATATGGCAGACGGGGACGGGCGCGCGCTGTTGAACTTGATCGAACAGATATCTGCGTGGAAAGTTACTGGCGAGTTGGGGATCGATGATCTGACCAAGCGCCTGATGAAACGTGCCGCGAAGTACGACAAGACAGGTGACGAGCATTATAACCTCATTAGTGCTTTGCATAAATCGGTGCGTGGATCAGACCCTGATGCAGCGCTTTATTGGTTTGCACGGATGCTGACGGGTGGCGAAGATCCACGTTACCTTGCGCGGCGGATAACCCGTATGGCGGTTGAAGATATCGCACTTGCTGATCCGCAGGCGCACCGTGTATGTCTTGATGCATGGGAGACGTATGAGCGCCTAGGCTCGCCCGAGGGGGAACTTGCGCTGGCAGGTGCGGTAACGTACCTCGCGCTCGCTCCGAAATCGAATGCGACTTATGTGGCCTATAAGGCTGCGATGAATGCCGCGAAGAAGCACGGGTCAGAGCCGCCACCGAACCACATCCTGAACGCGCCGACAACTTTGATGAAAGAGCAGGGGTTTGGTGCTGGGTATGATTATGACCACAATGCGGAAGACGGGTTTAGCGGTCAGAACTATTTCCCTGAAACGATGGAGCGGGGCGAGTATTACCTGCCCGTTGATCGCGGTTTTGAGCGTGATTTGAAAAAGCGCGTCGACTTTTTTGCAGGGCTGCGTGCGAAAAGGAATAGAACATGACTTTGATTTTGGTCGGCATCGGTGGGGCGCTTGGCGCGTGTCTGCGGTATCTTGTGGGGATGGCTGTGGCGTTTCCATTGGGCACGTTGACGGTGAACATCACGGGTTCGTTTCTGATAGGAATCGTTTGGGTCACGTTCCAACAAAAGGGGCTGCAAGCGTGGTTGCCGCTTGTGATGACCGGTATTCTGGGTGGTTTCACCACGTTTAGTGCATTTTCCCTCGATACGATGCGTTTGGTAGAAGACGGAAGGCTGGCGGCGGCTGTTGGATATGTTATGGCCTCGGTTCTGTTTTCGCTGGTGGCATGTGCTACCGGCCTCTGGATCGCAAAGGGCTTCGCATGAGTGGCGTACAAAATCGGATCATCGGTGAAGATGACGGCGACCAGCGGCTCGACCGGTATTTGCACCGTTTATACCCGCACTTGACCCAAGGCCGCATCGAGAAGATGTGCCGCAAGGGTGAGCTGCGTGTCGATGGTGGCCGCGTCAAAGCCAACACACGGCTTGAGGTCGGACAGAAGATCCGCATCCCGCCTTTGCCGACCGAGGCCGAGGCCGAGGCTGCGCGCAATCTGGTAAAGCATGGCGTCACCAAAGCGGATGCCAAGCTGATTCAGTCATGTGTCTTGTTCCGCGACGACCATATCATCGCGATCAATAAGCCTGCTGGCCTTGCGACCCAAGGCGGCACGAACACCACGCGTCACGTTGATGGCATGGCCGAAGCGCTGATGTTTGATTACGACGAAAAGCCACGGCTTGTGCACCGTCTCGACAAAGATACTTCGGGTGTTTTGTTGCTGGCGCGGACGCGCATGGCAGCGAAGGCGCTGACCGAGAACCTTAAGCACCGCGAGACCCGCAAGATTTACTGGGCCGCGATTGCGGGTGTGCCGCATCCGCGTGCGGGTACGATCAAATACGGGCTGCTTAAGTCTGGTGGTCACGGCGCAAACGGTGAAAACGAAAAGATGCGCTGCATCCACCCACGTGACATCGCCACGACCGAGGGCGCAAAGCGTGCGACGTCTGATTATGCGGTCATGGATACGTTGGCGCAGCGGGCATCATGGTGCGCACTTGTTCCGATCACAGGCCGGACGCACCAGTTGCGCGCCCACATGGCAGAGCTGGGCCACCCGATTATCGGTGACGGTAAGTATGGTGGTTCTGGCCAAGAAAACATGGGCGACGGCTGGGGCGCAGGTATGGGCAGCGACATTGGTCGCAAGATGCATCTGCACGCACGCAGCTTGACGATCGAGCACCCGATGACGGGCGCACAGATGCAGTTTGTCGCACCTTTGCCGGACCACATGCAGGCAACTTGGGACTTTGTGGGCTGGAATGTCAGCCACGCACCGTTTGATCCGTTCAATATGCCGGACTACTAAACATGCGCCTTGTGATTTTTGACGTCGACGGAACGCTTGTCGATAGCCAAGACATGATCGTGCAGGCGATGGAATATACGTATGCGCAGATCGGTGTGGCTGTGCCCGCGCGTGACGCGCTGCTTAGCTATGTCGGTATGTCGCTCGACCTGATTTTTCCGCAGCTTTCGCCCGAATTGGATGCAGCACAGCATGCTGCCTTGTCCCAAGGATACCGTGATAGCTATTTTCATATGCGCCAGAAAAGCGGTTCTGCTGAAACAAGCCCTTTCTTTGCTGGGATGCGGGATGTGTTGGATCAACTGAAGACGCAAGACTGGACGCTGTTGGCTGTCGCCACGGGCAAAAGCAAGCGTGGCCTCGATAAGTTGATCGAAGGTCATGGGCTGGAAGGCTATTTCCAAAGCCAGCAGGTCGCAGATTTCCATCCGTCTAAGCCCCACCCCGCAATGGTCGAGGCATGTTTGACCGAATGTGGTGTTGATGCCGCGCAAACAGTGATGATTGGCGATACGACGTTCGATATCGACATGGGGCGTTCTGCTAGCGTGAAAACTATTGGTGTTTCGTGGGGGTATCATGACACGAAACAACTAAAGGCGGACCGAATTGTGACCACGCCTGATGCGATACTACCTGCGATTGATGATTTAATAGGACCTGCCCAATGAGCGAATGGACAGCAAAACGGTTTTGGAAACAGGCCGAGACAGTTGCCGCTGAAGGCGGCTTTGGCATTTCCCTAGATGGACGCCCTGTGAAAACGCCAGCCAAGGCAACTTTGGTTGTTCCGATGCAAAGCATGGCACAAGCTATCGCTGAAGAATGGGATGCACAGGTCGAAAAAATCGACCCTGGTACGATGCCGATGACACGCGCTGCAAATGCCGCGATTGATAAGGTTGCGATCCAGTTCGATGAGGTTGCTGATATGCTTGCCGCTTATGGTGACAGCGATTTGCTTTGCTACCGTGCAACTGATCCGCAAGAATTGATCGCACGCCAAGCTGAGCAGTGGGACCCAATGCTGGATTGGGCTGATGCTACATTCGGTGTACGACTAACAACTTGTGCGGGTGTTATTCACGTCCCACAAGACGTGAAGGGTCAAGCGCGGCTTGCCAAAGAGCTGCAGGTGCTCACACATTTTCAACTTGCCGCGGCGCACGATCTTATCAGCCTTTCAGGTTCACTCATTATAGCCCTTGCTGTCATGGCCAAGGAAGTCCCCCCGAACGAAGGGTGGCGACTGTCCCGAATTGACGAAGACTGGCAGTCTGAAAAGTGGGGCGACGACGACGATGCAAACGCGCTGGCCGCGATCAAAAAAACGGCGTTTCTGGATGCTGCCCGATTCTTTGAAATGACGCTTACCTAGGGGCAATTGTCAGAATCGGGCCGAATCGGTCTTTTGCTTGTGAAATTCAGTGCAAAACACTCAGTGTTTACCGATTGATCCCCTTGACGACCCGCTATGATTCCTACCACTCTAGTGTGGTCGGGGCCTGCCCCTACAACAATCACAAATGCCCCAAAGGGGCGGACGAAAATCCACCATCACTCTGGTGGAAACTCAGGAAGAGGTAAAAATGAAAAAAAACGTATTTCTCGGTGCACTGACTATTGTTGGTCTGTCTGCTGTAGCTGCGTCTGCTGCAACACTTGACGACGTCAAGGCACGCGGCACGCTGAACTGTGGTGTTACAACTGGTCTGGTTGGCTTTGCTGCTCCAGATGCAAACGGCGAATGGACTGGCTTTGACGTTTCAGTATGTCGCGCTGTTGCTGCTGCCGTTCTCGGCGATGCTGCTGCGGTTGAGTTCGTTCCAACAACTGGTCAGACACGGTTCACAGCACTTGCTTCTGGCGAGATCGACATGCTGGCACGTAACACCACTTGGACATTCTCACGTGACACAGACCTGAAGTTCGATTTTGTCGGCGTAAACTACTACGACGGTCAAGGCTTCATGGTGCCAAAAGCACTTGGTGTTGCTTCTGCAAAAGATCTTGATGGCGCGACTGTCTGCATTCAGACCGGTACAACTACCGAGCTGAACCTTGCTGACTTCTTCCGCACAAACAACATCTCTTACGAGCCTGTGCCTATTGAAACAAACGCAGAAGCTCAGCAGCAGTACCTTGCTGGCGCTTGTGACGTGTACACAACAGACGCATCTGGTTTGGCCGCGACACGTGCTACTTTCGAAGCACCTAACGACCACACATTGCTGCCTGAAATCATCTCAAAAGAGCCACTCGGTCCACTGGTCCGTCACGGCGATTCTGAGTGGGGCGACATTGTTCGTTGGACTTTGAACGCACTGATCACAGCTGAAGAGCTGGGTGTGACATCTTCTAACATCGGTGAGCTTTCAGCTGCTGCAACTAACAACCCAGAGATCAACCGTCTCTTGGGCACTGAAGGTGAACTTGGCGCGATGATCGGCCTTGACGCTGGTTGGGCTTTGAACGCTATCTCAGCATCTGGCAACTACGGCGAGATCTTCGAGAAGAACATCGGCGAGAACACACCAATCGGTCTTGCACGTGGCTTGAACGCTATGTGGACTGAAGGCGGCTTGGTTTACTCACCACCGTTCCGTTAAGAACTGACTGCAAGGGCCCAGCCAATGGCTGGGCCCTTCGCGTTTCTGCGATAAGTTATCAAGAATTTTGCGCATCTCGCGCCTTCTGACCGCAAAGGTCAGGTAGACTCGGTAAACCGAGCTTGGGCGAAAAAACCAACGAGAGCCAAGGGAGATTAAATATGTCAGTCCTTACGGACCCGCCGAAGCAAAGCTTCCGGCTATCTCAGCTATTATACGACACCCGCTATCGATCAATAACCATCCAAGTGGTGGCCGGACTACTGATCCTTGCTGGTATCGGATGGCTGGTGAACAACACCATCAATAACCTTGCTGCTTTGGGTAAGGACTTTGATTTTGGCTTCCTCGGAAGCGCTGCTGGCTATGACATCAATCAAAGGCTTGTCGAGTATGACAGTCAAATGACGCACGGACGTGCCGCGTTTGTTGGTATTCTCAATACGCTGTTGGTGGCCTTTTTGGGCTGTATCACGGCAACGGTCCTCGGCGTTATCGCGGGTGTTCTGCGTCTGTCGAAAAACTGGGTCGTGAATAAACTGATGGCCGTCTACGTTGAGGGCTTCCGTAACGTTCCACTGCTGCTTTGGATCATCCTGATCTTTGCGGTTGTGACTGAATCAACGCCGCGCCCGAATGAATTCCGTGGCGAAACGCCGACTGCATCTATGGTTTTGGCAGATAGCGTCGCGGTTACAAACCGAGGTACATATATTCCACGTATCGGGTTCACTAACTCGCTAAGCGGGAACGAAAATGTTGCCTCACAAGAGGGCACAACCGCGGTTGCGTCTGGTGGTCTTGATTGGCTGCTTATCTTTGGTGTTCTTGCGATCAGCATCTTTGTGATCCGTACACTGACGAGCCGAGCTAACCTAATTCAGCAACAAACAGGTATTCGTCCAAATACACGTTGGACCAATCTGGCAATCTTGATCATTCCGGTCGCGATTGTTTTGCTGTTCCTTGGTGCAACAATCGTAAAGCCTTACTTGAAGGGCTTTAACTTCACCGAAGGTGTGCATCTGCGCAACTCGTTGATTGCTTTGTGGTTGGCACTATCCGTCTATACAGGCGCATTCATCGCCGAGAACGTGCGCGCTGGTATCCTTGCTGTTAGCAAGGGTCAGACCGAAGCTGCATCTGCGCTGGGTCTTCAGCCAAACCGCACAATGAACCTTGTGGTTCTGCCACAGGCGATGCGCGTGATTATCCCACCACTGATTTCGCAGTACCTTAACCTGACCAAAAACTCGTCACTGGCGATTGCTGTGGGTTACATGGATGTGCGTGCCACGTTGGGCGGTATCACCATTAACCAGACTGGTCGTGAGCTTGAGGGCATGTTGATGCTGGGTCTGTTCTATTTGACGCTGTCATTGCTGATCTCTGGCGCGATGAACCTCTACAACAATTCCACTAAATTGGCGGAGCGGTAGAATGTCAGAAACAAAAACACAAAACGTATCATTCGTCCGTGAAGGGATGCTGCCGCAAGCAGCACCACCGATTACGGAAGTTGGTGCAATCCGCTGGGTCCGCGAGAACCTGTTCTCGAGCCCGCTGAATGCGATCCTTACATTGCTGTCGATCTACGTTGTTTACTGGGTCATCAGCCATGTCGGCCCTTGGGTCGTCGGCGGTATCTGGAGTGCGGATTCACTGTCCGAGTGTCGTGAGATCGCTGCCGCTACTGTTGGTGCGGATCACTCGGTCGCTTGTTGGGCTGTGCTGAGCGAAAGATGGCACCAGCTGCTGTTCGGTTTCTATCCGAGCGAGCTGTACTGGCGCCCACTTTTAGCGCTGGCGATTTTCCTTGTCGGTTTGGGTCCAATCTTGTTCCCGAATGCTTCTCGTAAGCTGTTCATTGTAACTATGATCGCACCATTCTTGTGCTTCTGGTTGCTTTGGGGTGGCTCTGTTTGGCTGCCAGTTAGCGTTGCACTTGGTCTTGTTGCTGCATATTTTGCGTTTGGTTTTGCGACCAAAGCAATCAGTGCACTAGCAGGCATCATCGCTGCAATCGTAGTCCCAATCTTGTTCTGGCTTTACGTATCAGGTCCGTTCGCTGGTCTGATGGATAGCGTCATGCCAATCGGGATTCAGTTCGTTGAGTCGCGTGCATTCGGTGGCTTTATGCTGTCGGTTGTGATCGGTCTTGCTGCGATCGTTCTGTCGCTGCCATTGGGTATCTTGTTGGCGCTCGCACGTCAGTCGGATCTGTTCATTATCAAGACATCCGCCGTGGTGTTCATTGAGGTGATCCGTGGCGTTCCATTGATCGTGTGGTTGTTCACAGCGCAGTTGCTGCTGAACTACTTCTTGCCTCCAGGTACGAACTTTGACTTAACGCTGCGCGTGATCATCATGGTGACGCTGTTCTCAGCTGCTTATATCGCAGAAGTCGTGCGGGGCGGTTTGGCCGCTTTGCCAAAAGGACAGTATGAAGGCGCAGACAGCCTTGGTCTGAACTATTGGCAGTCCATGCGTCTGATCGTTCTGCCACAAGCGTTGAAGATTTCCATTCCGGGGATCGTGAACACCTTTATCGGATTGTTCAAAGATACAACGCTCGTCGTCTTCATTGGACTGTTTGACCCACTTGGAATGGCATCTGCAATTCGTGCCAGCACTGATTGGAACGGCATCTATTGGGAACTCTTCATCTTCATCGGCCTTTTGTTCTTTATCTTCTGTTTCAGCATGGGCCGCTATTCACTTCACCTGGAGAACAAACTCCAGCGTGAACATCGCTAAGGAGGGCATGGAATATGTCTGATACCGTCACTGACCGCGCAATCGACCGTTCTAACATGCAAGTGTCCGATGAGGTCGCGATTGAAATCAATGGGATGAACAAGTGGTACGGCACGTTTCACGTGCTGCGCGACATCAACCTGACTGTTAATCAAGGCGAACGTATCGTTGTGTGTGGACCATCTGGTTCGGGCAAATCTACGCTGATCCGCTGCATTAACCGTCTGGAAGAGCATCAACAGGGCCAGATCATCGTTGATGGAACTGAGCTGTCTTCGGATCTTAAGAATATCGATAAGGTCCGTTCAGAGGTTGGCATGTGCTTTCAGCACTTCAACCTGTTCCCGCACCTGACGATTCTTGAGAACTGTACTTTGGCACCGATCTGGGTTCGTAAGACACCTAAGAAAGAAGCCGAAGAAATTGCGATGCATTACCTTGAGAAGGTGAAGATCCCTGAGCAAGCCGACAAGTATCCTGGTCAGCTATCTGGTGGTCAACAGCAGCGTGTTGCGATTGCCCGTTCGCTTTGCATGAAGCCACGTATCATGTTGTTCGACGAGCCTACGTCTGCTCTCGATCCTGAGATGATCAAAGAGGTTCTGGATACAATGATCGAGTTGGCCGAAGAAGGCATGACAATGATCTGCGTGACGCACGAGATGGGCTTTGCCCGTCAGGTTGCCAACCGCGTTATATTTATGGACCAAGGTCAGGTTGTTGAGCAAAATGAGCCAGAAGCGTTCTTTAACAACCCACAGTCAGAGCGGACACAGTTGTTCCTGAGCCAAATCTTGGGTCACTAAAATACGAGAACCTGCCTCCGGCGGGAGTATTTTAACCAAAGCGAGATAAAAGGGCCTGCGTGAAAACGCGGGCCTTTATTTTGTCAGGTCGCCCCTATTGTGTCAGGTCACGTGGAGTAACAAAGGCGGTGACGATACCTTTGCCAGCTTGCATCCAATCGTCTGTGGCAAAATCGATCACTGTGGTCGCACAGGTTGGATAATCGTCAAAGCGACGGTGTTGAGGTCGTGACCGAGCCAATCTGCTGGCTAGCATCCCAATTCCGGGGTTGTGGGCAACAATAGCGACTGTTTGTTCTGTCATGGCTGCAGCGATGTCTTGGACGGTGTCTGGGGCAGCATGGTACAGCATAGGGACAAAACGCACATCAACTTTGGTCGTGATACCCCGCAAAACGGCATCGGTTGTTTGGACGGTGCGCGTTGCATCAGAACTGAGGAGGATCTTGGGCACGAAGCGCTTGGATTGGAGCCATCCGCCGATCGCAGCGGCAGCAGTGTGTCCGCGATCTGTGAGGGTGCGTTCATGATCGTCGGCCATCAGGTCATCCCAGCCCGATTTGGCATGGCGGATCAGGATTAGGCGACGTGTGGCGCTCATAAGAATGCTTTCATGTGGAATGCCGCCTGAGCAGGCAGTCGGTTGTTTTGACCAACGGGGCAGGCGCGACGCGCGCGACAGCCGCTGGTCATACAATCAGCCCCTTCGGGGGTGGATAGGTGAGCCTTACAGGTGGCAACGTCATAACCATGGCCAAACGCGCCAACAGGGCAGGCGGTTTTGCAGGGGGCTGCACATGTGAGGCAAGGTTGTGTCGTTGCCGGTGGTTCTATCGTTTCATGAAGTAGAATGGCGCCGCGGAATGACGCGAAGAGCCCAGCGGCGTCATGGACCA
>JAWUXS010000014.1:0-39099 GCA_034111185.1 Paracoccaceae bacterium
CTTGTTGCTTTCAGCACTTGGATTGCTTGGATGGCACAAGGCACGCAAAGTCCGCGCTTAATACCGCCCGCACTTACAACGGTTCAATATCGCCCTGCGCGCGCCCGGCATGAAAATCAGACTCCCAAGCAGCAAACGTACCCGCAGAAATCGCATCGCGCATACCTTGCATGATATCTTGGAAATACCGCAAGTTATGCCACGTCAGCAACATACCCGAGATCATCTCGTTGCTGCGGAATACATGGTGCAGATAGGCCCGTGAATATTTCGAACACGCAGGACATGCGCAACCTTCATCCAAAGGACGCGGGTCGTCGGCATGACGTGCATTCTTAATGTTTACGACGCCAGCACGCGTAAACACTTGGCCAGTGCGGCCCGACCGCGACGGCAAAACACAATCCATCATGTCGATCCCGCGCTTAACCGCGCCGACAATATCGTCAGGCTTGCCTACGCCCATCAAATAGCGTGGCTTATCAATGGGCAGCATATCAGGTGCGTAATCAAGAACGCCAAACATAGCCTCTTGCCCCTCACCCACAGCCAAACCGCCGACGGCATAGCCTTCAAAACCGATCTCTTTCAGCGCTTCGGCACTTTCGGCCCGCAGTTCTTGTGTGACGCCACCTTGCTGGATGCCAAACAATGCATGACCCGGGCGGTCTCCGAACGCTTCGCGCGAACGCTTGGCCCACCGCATCGACATACGCATCGACTTTGCGACATCTTCATCCGTCGCAGGAAGTGCGGGACATTCGTCAAAACACATCACAATATCGGACCCCAGCAAACGCTGGATTTCCATTGATGTCTCTGGGCTTAGGAAATGCTTGGACCCATCAATGTGGGATTTGAAGGTAACACCGTCTTCGGTCAGCTTGCGCAAACCAGCAAGGCTCATCACCTGAAACCCCCCGCTATCCGTAAGGATCGGCTTTTCCCAATTCATGAACTTGTGCAAACCGCCAAGACGGTCAATCCGTTCGGCTGTGGGGCGCAGCATCAAATGATACGTATTGCCCAACAAGATATCGGCACCTGTTGCGGCAACACTTTCAGGCATCATCGCCTTGACGGTCGCTGCTGTGCCCACAGGCATAAAGGCGGGCGTTCGGATATCGCCACGCGGCGTATGAATAACGCCCGTGCGGGCTTGGCCATCGGTGGCATTCAGGTCGAATGAAAAACGTTGTGTCATAGCGCCCTATTGCCCCAAGATTTACCCAATGAAAAGACCACGTTGATCAGAATATTGCCATACGCAAAGCAGACGCTTTTCATACCGCCCTTTACGCCCATGGGGTCAAACCCTATATGAACACTCAGGTATCCTAAGGACGTCCCAATATGACCGATGCAAGCACCCCTCTCGAAGGCACACCGATGATCGCGCCTTCTACGACAGATCATCCGCTGTACCCTGAGATCGTTCAGGCGATCCAATCGGTCTATGACCCTGAAATTCCTGTGAATATTTACGACCTAGGCTTGATCTACACGATTGTAGTCAAAGAAGATTCCGCGGTTGAGATCATCATGACCCTCACTGCACCAGGCTGTCCTGTTGCTGGCGAAATGCCAGGTTGGGTCGCTGACGCGGTTGAGCCGTTACCCGGTGTTAAGCAAGTTGACGTTGAAATGGTATTTGAACCGCAATGGGGCATGGAAATGATGTCCGACGAAGCCCGTCTTGAACTTGGTTTTATGTAACCCTTGAGAAGACGCCCCCGACTTCCTACTTTGTAGTCAAAGGAGACCTCAAATGTTCGGCATTCCAGGCAAGCAAGCTGTTGATATCACAGATAAAGCAGCAACACAGATCGCTAAGCTTATGTCCAAAGACGGGCATGAGGGATTGCGCATCGGCGTCAAAAAGGGCGGCTGCGCAGGTATGGAATACACCATGGAATACGTCACCGAGGTGAACCCCATGGACGAGGTCGTTGAGAAACTTGGCGCACGGGTCATGATTGCACCAATGGCGCAGATGTTCCTTTTCGGAACTGAAATCGACTACGAAGTCAGCCTATTGGAAAGCGGCTTTAAGTTCCGCAATCCAAACGTTGTTGACGCATGTGGTTGTGGCGAAAGCATAAAATTCGACGAGACCCTCGCAGCTGAGAACGCAGCCGCCGCACAGTGAGCGTCTCGGACGCTGACATTGCATTCGCAATGGAGCTGTTCGGCCCGCTTGGTGATCTGGCAAACCGTAAAATGTTTGGTGGCCTTGGTCTCTATCTGGATGGCGCGATCTTTGCGTTGCTGTCCAGCGACGGGCAAATCTATCTCAAGGCTACGGCTCCGCGCCCAAGTGAACTAAGCGACAGCGCACAATTTCACAACATGCCCTACTGGTCTCTGCCTGATGCATGCCTCGACGATCCTGAGGTCGCGTGTGACCTTGCAAGGACCACAATAGCCAGCCTTTGATCCTGATTGCTTCTTTAACTTTGCAAACACGGGACGGCTTGGTAACCATTCACAAACCTCAGCAAAGGAAATGCACATGCGCCGCAAAATTGCCGCCGGAAATTGGAAAATGAATGGCACTGCCGCCGATAAGGCGCAAATCGACGCACTTGCCTCGGCCCATCCATCCCCGTCAGTTGATATTCTGATTTGCCCGCCTGCTACTGTCATCAGCACACTTGCTGCCAGCGCTGATCCGATTTTCATTGGTGGCCAAGACTGCCACATCGCGGAACAAGGTGCCCATACAGGCGAGATCTCAGCGCCTATGCTGGCCGCCGCTGGTGCGACACATGTGATCGTAGGGCATTCTGAGCGCCGCAGCGACCACCACGAGACGAATGCCCTGATATCGCACAAAGCTGCCGCCGCTTATGCCGCGAACCTGACTGCTGTGATTTGCATAGGTGAAACCCTTGATGAGCGCGAGATGGGCACAACACTAGCCGTCCTCGACATCCAGCTTGCTGGGTCAATTCCAGCCACAGCCACCGCCGCCAATACAATCGTTGCATATGAGCCTGTGTGGGCAATTGGCACGGGCAAGGTCCCAACGCTGGAACAAATCGCAGAAGTCCACGCGCATATCCGCACCCGCCTTAACGCCCGTTTCACTGATGGCGACGGCTACCGGATTCTTTATGGCGGGTCGGTCAAAGAATCTAATGCCGCTGAGATTTTTGCAGTGCCCGACGTTGACGGCGCGCTTGTTGGTGGGGCCAGCCTTAAGTCTGATGATTTCTCGCCCATCATCACGGCACTCGAAGCATCATAAGTAACAAAAATTGGTAATTTCAAAAAAGCAGGGCGCTGCATCAATGACTGATGCAGCGCCCTGAAACTCGTTAACCCACTGCACGTCTGCGCCCTCCCGGGTCAGTTCGTGACAATCTCAGGTCCCATAAACTTTGTGGGTAGATAGGTTGAGATAGCGGGTATGTAAGTTATCATTATTAAGAATACGAAAAGAACAGCAAGGAATGGCAAAGCCGCACGAACAACTGCCATCATCGGCATGCCCGCGACGCCCGACGTCACGAAAAGGTTCAAACCAACCGGCGGTGTGATCATCCCGATCTCCATGTTCACGACCATGATGATGCCTAGGTGAATTGGATCGATGCCCAACTCGATTGCAATCGGAAACACCAATGGTGCCACGATGACGATCAATCCTGACGGCTCCATGAATTGTCCGCCGATTAACAAGATAACGTTGACGACAACCAAGAACATCACAGGGCCAAGTCCCGCAGCCAGCATCGCCTCGGCGATATGTTGTGGGATTTGCTCGTCGGTCAGTACGTGCTTAAGGATCAAGGCATTCGCGATAATGAACATCAAAGTGATCGTCAGCTTGCCCCCCTCAAACAACGTCCGGCGGGTGTCAGCATGGAACAGCGCAGTCACGATCGCCCAAGGTTGGCGGATCAAAGACGTAGGGGCATTGCCCTCGCCATTATAAAGCGGCCCCATATCGCGGTAGATAAACGACGCTACAAAGAACGCATAGACAGCTGCAACTGCGGCGGCTTCGGTTGGTGTGAACGCGCCACCTTTCCAATAAACGCCTTCGCTGCCGATCCAAGGGTGACCGTAAATACCGCCCATGATGATCAGGATCAGTAAAAGCCCCCAGATCGCATCACGGAAGCTGGCGGCAATTTCGCCCCAGCCCTGCCATTCGCCCTTGGGCATATTCTTGATCCGCGCAATAACATAGATCGTCACCATCAGCATAAAGCCCGCCAAAAGGCCGGGGATCACACCTGCAAGAAACATGCGCCCGACGGACACATCCGTGGCTGATGCATAGACAACCATCACGATAGACGGTGGGATCAAGATACCAAGTGTACCTGCATTACAGATCACGCCTGCCGCAAATTCTTTGGTGTAGCCAACCTGCGTCATGGCCGCGATCACGATAGAACCAATTGCCACAACCGTCGCAGGAGATGAGCCGGACAAGGCCGCGAACATCATACAGGCAAACACACCCGCAATGGCCAAGCCGCCCTGCAGGTGACCCACACAAGCAATCGAGAACCTGATGATCCGCTTTGCCACGCCACCTGTCGACATAAACGACGAGGCAAGCACAAAAAACGGGATCGCAAGCAAAGTGTAATGCCCTGCCATCGCTTGATAAAGTGACTGCGCGACCGAAGCGAGAGATGTCTCGGAGAACGCGAGCAAGAACACGATAGACGACAGGCCAAGCGATACAGCGATTGGCACCCCGATCAGCAGCATGCCAATGATCAGCGTGAATAATAGAACAACTTCCATGACCCGTTACTCCCGGTTCAATGCGGCGGCTTCTTCGACCGCCTCTTCTGCTTCATGGGAGACGATCAGAGAAGACTGCTCGCCGCGTAAAATGCGCCCAAAACACTGGGCAATCCGGAAAAAGATCAGCGCCGAGGCGATGGGCAGAATGATATAAGGTACCATGCGCGGCAACTTGGCGTAGCTTTCGCCATAGTTGATCGCATCCTCAAGCCAGCGCAGCCAAGACAGCATCGGGATTTGATCAGTCTCAAAATACGACGTTCCGCGTGCACCCCAGTCCAAACCTGTAGGGAACCAACGACCAGTTGTCGGTGGTAGATCTGCGAATGGCGCCCAGTAGTCCCAAGCCCCTTTGAACAGTAGCATTCCGTAAAATAGTGTCAAAATCCCTGCGACAATTGCCATCATCCGTTTGCCACGCGATGGCAGAACGTTGATCAGCGCATCAACACCAAGGTGAGCGGTGATTTTGAAACCATATGAGATCCCGAACAGGACCAGCCATGCAAACAAAACCAAAGTCACTTCGAGTGACCAGATGATACTGGTGTTAAACGCATAGCGCATGATCACATTCACAAACGTCAGAGCCGTCATCAGGCCTAGCGCAAGTGCGATCGTATTCTCTTCAAATTTGTGAACTGCATGTCCGAGCCTTGTCTGCGGCTCGTATTTCCACCCGGCACTCATGGCACCCTCCCCCAAGGTGATTATTGCTTTGGCCCGACCAATCAGCCGGACCAAAGAATAGCTTAGTGAATAGACTTAAAGGCTATCGTTGATCGCTTGCGCCGCATCGATGTTCTCTTGGCCGACTTCGTCTGCGAACTGACCCCAAACAGGCTTCATCACAGCAACCCAAGCAGCGCGCTGCTCGTCTGTCAGCTGGCGGACTTCGCCGCCTGCATCGATCACAGCCTGACGGGCTTCTGCGTTCACGCGAGTGGATTCTGTGTTGCGTGTCTCGGTCACTTCGGCAACCAGCGTCATCAACTGATCACGCACATCAGCGTCAAGGCTATCGAGGAAATCAACAGACGAAACCACCATATAGTCGATGATACCGTGGTTAGATTCAGTGACACCGTCTTGAACTTCAAAGAACTTCTTGCCGTAGATGTTGGACCATGTGTTTTCTTGTCCGTCTACAACGCCTGTCTGTAAAGCACCGTAAACTTCTGAGAACGCCATTGGCTGCGGCGACGCACCTAGTGCTTCCATCTGAGCAACAAGCACTTCTGATGGCTGAACGCGGAACTTAAGGCCGTTTGCGTCTGATGGATCAAGAAGCGGCACATTTGCAGAGATCTGCTTCATGCCATTGTGCCAGTAAGCGAGGCCCTGAACACCGCGACGCTGCATCGCGTTCAGCATTTCTTGGCCAGTTTCTGACGCTTGGAAAGCGTTCACTGCTTCGATGCTCTCAAACATGAATGGCAGGTCAAACAAGCGGTACGCTTTGGTGATGCTTTCAAACAATGACAACGATGGTGCTGCCATCTGAACGTCGCCGCGCAACATGGCCTCAAGGACCTGCTCGTCTGTATAAAGCGTGGAGTTCGGGAAGACCTCCATGCACATTGTGCCGTCCATTTCAGCGTTCACACGCTCGGCCAGCAGCGTAGCTGCGATGCCTTTTGGATGGCGGTCAGTGTTAGTCACGTGGCTGAATTTCACAACGATCTCGCCGTCATCACAACCCGCTGGGCCTGAATGGCCGTCAGCGAACGCATAAGAACCAGTCATCGCAGTGGATGCGGCAGCAGCTAAAGCAGTAGCTTTCAAAAATTTCATGGGGTCCCTCCCTGGACGTATTTTTTTCCAAAACTTGGAATGATTTGATTAAAGCACGAAGCCGCGGGGTGGAAAAAGCGCAATATATGCAGCTATGGCAATCAATATTTCATCACCTATTTTCAATGCGTTGCATGCATACGAATTGCCCAAAGCCAGCTGGCACAGTTCACATAACGCGGAAAACCGCACATGTGGTCGCGCTAACTGTGCGGAAATCCACACACACCTAGCTGCGGTAATCCTCGGCCTTAAGACCGTGTTTCGCCAATTTGTCGTAAAAAGTTTTGCGCGGTAACTTAAGATCACTGACCGCCGCAGTCACAGTCCCGCGGTGCCGTTGCAGCGCACCCACCAATAACGAGCGTTCAACCTGCGCCATCTGCTCGGCCAGACCAAGGTTCGTGTCTTCTTCGACTTGATGCAGCCCCATCACGAACCGCATCGCCGCATTCATCAGCGCACGCGCATTGCCGGGCCATTCTTGCGCCATAAGGCGCGCATTCACGTCTGGTGTGATTTCAGGTTGCGGTAGATTTGCCTGCTCACAGGCTTGGGTGACGTACTCGCGGAAAAGCACTGGGATGTCCTCGGGTCGCTCCCGCAGCGGCGGGATACGCACCCGCAACAAATCAAGCCGATAAAATAGATCAGCATGGAACCGCCCTGCTGCGACTTCGTCGTCCAATGACCGCGTCGTCCCTGCAATGATGCGTGGTCCGCCGCCAGTCTCAAGCCGCTCAAGCAATGCGAACTGCCCACCAGCAGGCATGGCAGATACTTCGTCTATATATAGCGTACCTTCCGTGGCCGCCGCCAAAGCAACCGCAACTGCCTCGCCGTCTAGCTCGGCTGCAGCGCGTTTCACAAACGGGTGCCTTGCCGCTGACGAAAGCAGGTGGATGACTTCTGCAATCTTTGGGGTACCTGATCCCGGATCTCCGGTCAAAAGAACCTCACCACCGACCCGTGCCACAGCACGTGCACGTGCGCGCAATTCCTCAGATTTTTCGGATTGGCCGTACAGCATGCGGGTCGCCGCATCGCCGCTATCAAGTGCGATCTTACGGCGGCGGCTTTCTACAATTTCACTGCGGGCCGATAATGCGCGTTCAATCACCGACAAGAAATCTTGCGGTGCACAGGGCTTTTCTAGGAAGTCAAACGCGCCTGCAGACATGGCTTTGACGGCCATCGGGATGTCTGCCTCGCCCGTTAAAACGATAACAGGCAAATCCGGATCAGCCTGCCGCACATAATCCAATAGGAAAAACCCATCCCGTCCCGGCATCCGCACATCAGTGACGACGACGCCATCAAACGCACGGGTTATCAGGTCTTTTGCTGCAACGAATGACCCTGCCAAAACCGGCTCAAGATCAGCAAGCATAAGGGTCTGCCCTAGAGCATCACGAATGTCGGGATCGTCATCGACCAAAAGAACCTGTCGCGTCATCACATCCTAATCCTGTTTGACCAAATCAAGCTCTACGGTGAATTCCGCGCCGCCTGTTTCAGTGTTGCGGCCGCGAATAACACCTCCAAAACTTTGGACAAGCCCGTAAGAAAGTGAAAGCCCCAAACCCATACCATCACCGCCGCCAACGGCTTTGGTAGTGTAGAACGGGTCAAAAATCTTGTCAGGTTCGGTAATGCCGGGCCCTGTGTCGGTCACCGTAATGGCCGCTTTTGTTGCATTTGTAGCCAAAGACAGCGTCACGTCACGCTGATCGCAACCCACCATCGCGTCCATCGCATTGGATAGCAGATTTACGATGACTTGCTGTAATCGCACCTCGCCACCAAGAACCAGAACAGCCTTTTCTGGCGGCTCCCAACTGATTATTGCAGATGTTTCCTGTGCTTTCGGGCCGACAGTCTCAACCGCCCCGCTAATGATACCCACAATATCAACGTCGCGGATCGGCGCGTTTTCTTGTCGGGCAAATGCCCTTAGGTTCTGAATAATACGCCCCATCCGCCGCGCCATGTCCGAGATACGACCCAGATTTTGCGATGCTATCTCGGGCTGCGACCGATCAAGAAAACCCTGCGCATTTTCAGCAAACGACCTGATCGCCATCAAAGGTTGGTTCAACTCGTGACTGATACCCGCTGACATATGCCCCAATGCGGCAAGCTTACCTGCCTGCACCAAATCTTCTTGCACTTTCTTCAACTCAGCCTCTGCGGCCGTACGCTCGGTCACTTCGTGCTGCAAATCAGTGTTCAACGATTGCAGGGCCTCTGTACGTTCGGCGACACGTTGCTCAAGCCCGGCATTCAGCAAGGATAACGCCTGCCTACGGGCCATCGCCAACAGTAAAAGCGCACCAAACGCCAAACATAAAATCGCAGCGACCAATGCTTGCATGAATGCCAAGCGCCTCACGGGTGCGACATCCAGCAGTATCTCACCCAGCATATCAATGACGGGCAATTCCTTGGTCAAATGCAATGCGCGCCGCGGTAAATACCGACCACCGTCAACCCGCCACATGTCGCGCCCACGCACGAACTGTGCCTCATATTCGACAAACGGATCATCGGGATCAAAACGCATGCGAAACAGCAATTCAGACCGGTTTGAAACAAAGATGATCCCCGCTTCGTCAGTGAAAAACATCGCTGGTCTATCCCCGCGCCAAGACGCCTCAAGCGCTTCGATATCAGCCACGACGATAAGACCCCCAGCGACCGGACCCGCATCAGAAAAAACCGGAGCCGCAAATAGAAACGCGCGGCGGCCATAAACCGCGCTTGCAAAATGTCCGACACCCATTGCACCGTGCAAAGCCCGCGCAAAATACGCGGCATCGCGTAAATCATCGACGGCAGACGGATAGGTTGCGGCTAAAACTTCGCCCGAGCTTTGCGCAAGGATAATGTCATAAGCCCCTGATTTATCGGCAATGCGCCGTAGAAGCCCCTGCATGTCATCGCGCGTCTCATCCCCGCTTAGGGCCGACAGAACGGCTGGATGGTCGGCTGTCAAAACCGCCAAAGCGCGGAACTGTTCCAATTCGCGGGTCAGGCCGTTTGATGTCAGCGCCAGATCAGAACTGCCCCGCCGTTCCAGCGCATCCAACGCGGCGCCATAGCTATACCACCAGACACCTCCAGAAAACGCGGTTACAGCTGCCAAAAAGACGATCACCAGGCTGAATTGAAGGCGGGTAAAGATAAACATCCAGCAGACATTACGCACAGCCGCTTGCCTTGGCTAGCGTGACACGGCATTTAAGGGCATGCTGCGCTTATCCCAATCCCCGACTGATCCGGACTTTGTCCAAAACCCCTACCCCTTCTACGACCGCGCCCGTGCGCAGGCCGAGGTGTTTTGGTGGGAAGATTACCAAATGGTCTGTGCTGTTTCTTATGATGCTGTGCGGCTTGCCCTCAAAGATCGCCGTTTTGGTCGCGAGGCACCGCCCGAATGCGCGCCGGTCATCCCACCTGCCCTTGCGCCGTTCTACGCAATCGAGGCGCATTCCATGCTTGAGCTTGAACCACCGCGCCACACGCGCCTGCGTGGCTTGGTTCTGCGCGCCTTTACCAGCCGCCGCATTGCAGAACTGGGACCAGAGATTACAGCACTATGTCACAACCTGATCGACAGTTTTCCTGATGCACCGTTTGACCTGATCACGCAGTATGCCCAACCTGTACCCGTTCAAATCATTGCCCGCCTTCTTGGCGTTCCAGCCAGCAGCTGCGACGATCTATTGCGGTGGTCGAATGCGATGGTGTCGATGTATCAGGCCCGCTGCACACCCGAGATTGAGGCCGCAGCCGTTGCCGCCACACTAGATTTCAGCGCGTTCCTAACTGATTATATTGCAGAAAAGCGCAAAACGCCCCGCGATGACCTGATTTCCACATTGATCGCCGCCGAAGAAGATGGCGAAAAATTGAGCACAGACGAGCTGATCACGACCTGCATCTTGCTACTGAATGCAGGCCACGAAGCAACGGTTCACACCCTTGGAAATGGGATCAAGACATTCTTGGAAACCGGCGTTCATGAAATGACGGACCGCTGCACAGAAGAGGTCCTGCGCCATGACCCGCCGCTGCATATGTTTACGCGGTGGGTTTACGAAGACGCGGAATTGGGCGGCGTCGCCCTGAAGCGCGGCGATCAGATTGGCTGCCTGCTGGGCGCCGCAAATCGCGATCCGCTGGCCTATCATGATCCCTCATCGTTCGACCCTACAAGACCGCCCAAACAAAACACCAGTTTTGGTGGCGGCATACATTTCTGCGTCGGGGCGCCATTGGCAAGATTAGAGATTAAAATTGCAATGGACGTGCTGTTCCAGCGCTGCCCAAACCTAAGGCTTGCGGGCACGCCGCAATACGCTGATGTGTTCCATTTTCACGGGCTTGAGCAGTTGATGGTGCAGCGTTAACGGCACAGATTTACAGCGGCAAAGACACTGTCGATTTGATCTCTTCCATCGACAAAAGTGCGGTCACATTATGCACGCGAACCTCTGAAATCAGGGCTTGGTAGAACGCGTCATATGCGCGCGCATTCTTAACGCGAACCTTCAAAATATAGTCGATATCACCCGCTAAACGGTGGGCTTCTTGGACCTCAGGACGCGATTGCAACGCCTTAAGAAACCGCTGCTGCCAGTCTGCTTCATGCTCGGATGTGCGGATCAAAACAAAGAAACACGCCTCGAAACCTAGCGCTTCAGCATCAAGCATGACGGTCTGATGACCAATCACCCCTGCTTCGCGCATTTTACGGATGCGATTCCAGACAGGTGTCTTTGAGCTGCCTACATTTTTGGCAATTTCGTCCAAGGATTGCGCCGCATCGCGCTGCATCTCCAAAAGGATTTTCCGGTCGGTTTCATCTATGCGAACTGCCATTCTCATTTTCCTACAAATAGCAAACATGCGGTCCAAACGGGCAATCATTCGGAACATACGTCCTTAGATACCGCCAGAGTACTGCAATTGATAGAACAATATTCTATATTCAGCTCAAGTTAAGCAAGCAGACCAACTTCTAGCAAGCAGGTACGTCATGAAGCACTTTCCAATCTTCCTTGCCATCGCAGGCCGCCGCATCGTCGTTTCAGGCGGCGGTGACGCAGCGCTAGCGAAGTTGCGTTTGCTGATGAAAACCGAAGGGCGCATCACTGTCGTCGCCAATGACGCCGCGCCCGAGATTTATCGCTGGGCATCCGAAGGCAAGCTGACATTGATCCCACGCGCGATGACGCTTGGCGATACAATCTGCGCCGCGTTGTTTTATGCCGCCAACGAAGACACCACCGAAGATGCACGTACAGCCGCAATCGCCAACGCCGAAGGCGCGCTGGTGAACATCGTAGACAACCTGCATGACAGCCAATTTATCACGCCAGCCATTGTAGACCGCGACCCTGTTGTCGTGGCGATTGGCACAGAAGGTGCGGCACCCGTGCTGGCCCGCAAGATCAAAGCGGATGTTGAGGCAGCGCTGCCTGCGTCGCTTGGCCTGCTCGCACGGATTGGCAAGACATTCCGCCACGCGGTTGAGGTATTACCGATGGGCGCTAAACGCCGCCGTTTTTGGTCTGACTTTTACTTTGACGCTGGCCCAAAGGCGCTGGCCGCTGGCGAAGCCGTTGTGATCCCCACACTTGAGAAACTTTTGGATAAACACATCATGGCCGAGGCCAAGCAGGGTCACGTCGATCTTGTTGGTGCCGGCCCCGGCGATCCAGAACTGCTTACATTGAAGGCCCGCAATATCTTGGACAAGGCCGACGTCGTCATCCACGACCGCCTTGTCACGCCTGAAATTTTGGAGCTGGCACGGCGGGAAGCTGTCATCATTGACGCCGGCAAAGAAGGCTTTGGAACCTCAATGGCACAAGCGGACATTGACGACCTGATCGTTGCCCACGCGCAGAAAGGGTTGCACGTTGTGCGCCTTAAGGCAGGTGATCCCACTGTATTTGGCCGCCTTGATGAAGAGATCGCAGCATGTGACGCTGCTGGCGTAAGTTGGCAGATCGTACCTGGCATCACAGCGGCCTCTGCTGCGGTTGCGGGTATCGGACAAAGCCTGACGAAACGCGGTCGCAACTCAGCCATTCGTTACCTTACGGGCCCCGATACCAAAGGTTTTGCGGAACATGACTGGCGTGCACTAGCCGCCGAGGGCGAAGTTGCCGCGATCTACATGGGCAAAAAGACAGCACGTTTCATTCAAGGCCGCCTGCTGATGCACGGTGCCAACCCAGACACGCCTGTGACGGTCATTGAAAACGCATCGCGCACCGATCAGCGCATCCTAGCCACAACTTTGGCCAAGCTTGAGCCGACGTTAAGTGCGGCCAACCTGACTGGCCCTGCCATTACATTCTACGGCCTCGCCCCACGTCAGGCGCTGGCCATTAGTGACACCTATCAACGCAAGGAGGCCGCAGTATGAGCCGCCAATTCACCCCAAAAGTTGTGACAGCAAACGCCTTGCGTTCCGGCGATGCTGTTTGGTTCACGCAAGACAGCACATGGACTGGCGACATCGCACAGGCCGAAGTTCTGGAGGACGAGGCAGATGCAGATCTGCGCCTGCTTCAGGCACAAGGCCAACAAGAGCAGATCGCAGGCGCATATTTGGCTGACGTCGCTATCGGCGCTGACGGCCCAACGCCTACACACTTTCGCGAAGATTTCCGCACACGCGGCCCTTCGAACTATTTCCACGGCAAGCAAGCGGGCTGAACGTCCCTCTATAGACCTTCCTCAGCCACCGCAAAGGATACCAAATGTACCAGTACAACAATTTTGACACCGCATTTGTCACAGCCCGCAACGCCCAGTTCCGCGCCCAAGTTGAACGCCGCCTTGACGGATCGTTGACCGAGGATGAGTTCAAGCCATTGCGTCTGATGAACGGTTTGTACCTACAGTTGCACGCCTACATGCTGCGCGTCGCGATCCCTTATGGCACGTTGAACAGCGCGCAGATGGGCAAGCTCGCGTTTATTGCGGACAAGTGGGACAAAGGTTACGGCCATTTCACCACGCGCCAGAACATTCAGTATAACTGGCCACAGCTGACAGACGTGCCTGATATGCTTGATGCATTGGGCGAAGTTGGGATGCACGCGATCCAGACATCTGGCAACACGATCCGCAACGTGACTGCGGACCACTTTGCTGGCGCTGCCGCGGACGAGATAGCAGACCCCCGCCCCGTTGCTGAATTGCTGCGTCAGTGGTCAACTGATCATCCTGAGTTCCAGTTCCTCCCGCGCAAGTTCAAGATTGCGGTCACCGGCTCTCCGAATGACCGCGCAGTTACACGCGCACATGACATTGGCCTACGTATGGTCCGCAATGATGCGGGTGACGCTGGTTTCGAAGTTATCGTTGGTGGCGGCCTTGGTCGGACACCGATGGTTGGCAAAGTCATCCGTGACTTTTTGCCAGTCGCTGATCTGCTGCCATATTGCGAGGCCATCGTCAGTGTCTACAACCTGCTTGGTCGCCGCGATAACAAGTACAAAGCCCGCATCAAGATCACTGTCCACGAGAACGGCATTAAAAAAATCCGCGATCTTGTCGAGGGACGGTTTGCTGAAATCCAGCCCGGATTTTCTGGTTTCGATCAAGACTTGCTGACCCAAATCGAAGGTGACTTTGCAGCGCCAACATTCAAAACCGCCAGCATTGACGGTTATGAGGCAGCACGCATGGCAAACCCGGCCTTCCGCAGCTGGACCGATACAAACCTGACCGCCCACAAGGCTGATGGCTACGCGATTGTTTCTATCTCAATCAAAAAGCACGGCGCGACGCCCGGCGACGCGACGTCAGATCAGATGCGCGCGATGGCCGACCTTGCGGCACAATATGGCCACGACGAATTGCGCATCTCGCACGAACAGAACGTGATCCTGCCGCATGTCCACAAATCTGACCTGCCCAAGGTCTATGCCGCCCTGCGTCAGGCCGATCTCGCGACAGCAAACATCGGCTTGGTCAGCGATATCATCGCCTGCCCCGGTATGGATTATTGTGCGCTGGCCACAGCCCGGTCAATCCCAGTCGCACAAGAAATTGCACTGCGGTTCGAAGAGCTGAAGCTCGAGCACGAAGTGGGTCCGCTGAAGATCAAGATCTCGGGTTGCATCAACGCATGTGGCCACCACCATGTGGGGCACATCGGCATTCTTGGTCTCGACCGTGCTGGTGTTGAAAATTACCAGATCACACTGGGCGGCGACGGCACCCAAGACGCGAAAATCGGTGAACGCGCTGGCCCTGGATTTGGTGCAGAACAGATCGTCCCTGCGATTGAAAAGCTAGTTCTTGGATACCTCGATTTGCGCCGCGACGCGGACGAGACGTTTCTACAGGCATATCGCCGCCTAGGCGCCGCACCATTCAAAGATATTCTTTACCCAGAAAAGGCTGCAAAAAATGCCGCTTAAGGAAATAGCCGATCGTCAAAACCTGCTTCACGCCAAAAGCGACCCTGCCCTAATCTTGCGCCACACGCTTGAGGATGTGCGTTTAGGTAACACTGCTATCGTCAGCTCTTTCGGGGCGGAAAGCGTTGTGTTGCTGCATATGGCGGCGCAAATCAACAACGACGTGCCAGTGATCTTTCTGGATACCGAGATGCTGTTTGCCGAAACGCTTACCTACCAAAAAGAACTAGCTGAGACATTGGGCCTGACTGATGTGCGTGTAATTCGCCCAAATCCTGATGCGGTTTTCTTGCGTGATAACGACGGCCTTTTGCATCAAGCAGATACCGACGCGTGTTGCACCCTGCGCAAGACCGAGCCGTTGAAGAACGCCTTGGCCCCGTTCGGGTCGTGGGTCACGGGTCGTAAGCAATACCAAGGTGGGAAACGCGCCACGCTGCCAGTCTTTGAAAAAGAGGCGGGCACACCGCGGTTTAAGATCAACCCACTTGCCCGTTGGGACGCGGGACAGATCGCGGCCTATATGGATACGCACAATTTGCCCCGCCACCCATTGGTTAAGCAGGGATACCCGTCGATTGGCTGCATGCCATGCACGGCAAGGGTCAGTGACCTTGGTCAATCCCGCGCAGGCCGCTGGGAAGGTCAGGAAAAAACAGAATGTGGAATTCATCTTTAGGGTCAGACCCTTAAGCCGGAATCAACTTGCTAGCTAACGGGGACCAATCCCCATGAGGATATTAAAAATGAGCGTGATAGTCACCGACGCAGGATTTGCGCAAGACGACTGGGATTGCGGATTTCGCACCAATAAAGACGTGCCTGCAAACGATTGCCCACAGGGCATCGATCTTGCATCCGACACCGCCCCCACCACCCTAAACGGATTGCTGAACGCGCCGATGATCCGCATCGACTTTCCTAGCTTTGCGGATGGACGTGGATTTACATTGGCGACGCGCCTGCGTGGACTGGGCTACAAGGGCCGGATGCGCGCAAAGGGCCACGTGATCTCTGACCAATATGCAATGGCACGTCGCTCCGGCTTTGATGAGGTCGAAATCTCAGATGACCTTGCCGCCCGCCAACCCGAGGCCGAATGGCTCGCCCGTGCGAATTGGCAAGCAAACGATTATCAAACCCGCCTACGCGGCTGAATTCGACCTCCCTCTTTATTTGTGTACAAACAATCTCTAGAACAAAGGTGGCGGCTCAACCGGGTCGCCTTTTGACATATGACTGAGCAAACACCTGTGACTGATACAAACGCAAAACCCGTACCTACTCTGCCTGATGCGCAGACTGTAACGTCTGTCCAACATTATACAGACAGCCTGTTTTCATTCCGCGTCACCCGCCCCGCGTCGATGCGGTTCCGGTCAGGCGAGTTTGTGATGATAGGACTGATGGGCGATCCGCACCCAGAGACTGGCAAGCAAAAGCCGTTGCTGCGTGCATATTCAATCGCGTCGCCATCTTGGGACGAAGAGCTTGAGTTCTATTCAATCAAGGTTCCTGACGGCCCACTGACGTCGCGCTTGCAGCACATCAAAGTCGGCGATGAGATTATCTTGCGGCCTAAGCCAGTGGGCACGTTGGTCCACGACGCATTGCTTCCGGGTAAACGGTTATACTTTTTCGCGACTGGCACAGGCTTTGCGCCATTTGCATCGTTGCTGCGCGAACCTGACACCTATGAAAAATACGACGAAGTGATCATGACGCACACTTGCCGCGATGTGGCAGAGCTAACGTATGGACGCACGTTGATCGAGAACCTCAAGCAAGACGAGATGATGATCGAGCTGCTTGGCGAAGAGAACCTTGCGAAGATCAAATACTATCCGACGACGACACGTGAGCCGAGCCCAAAGATGGGCCGTATCACAACCCTGATCGAGAACGGAGAGCTGTTTTCAGACCTAGGTGTGCCAGCCCTTGATCCCACAACTGACCGCGCGATGGTTTGTGGATCACTTGCGTTCAACTTGGACATCAAAGCGTTGATGGAAAAGGCTGGGCTGAGTGAGGGGGCAAATTCCGAACCGGGCCAGTTTGTGATCGAGAAAGCTTTTGTCGGTTAAAACCGCAACAACCACCAGATAGCAAAAGGGCCGCGTCATTGCTGACGCGGCCCTTATTTTATTGATTGCCTAAGGCTTAGAGGCCAAGTGCTTCGCGCAGACGTGTCAACGTTGCTTCAAGCAAAGCTGGGTTGTCTTTTACAGCGTTCGTCGCAGCAGCCAGTGCAGTTTTCTGAACGATTGAAAGGTCAGACCCTTCGATCATCTCGGCAACTTTGTCAGCGTCAAAACCGTCAACTGTCAGAAGGTCAGCAGGTGACATCGCAGCGTCAGTCGCATCTGCAGCAGCTTCTTCGGCAGTCTCGGTCGCCGCGTCTGCAGCGCCTTCAACAACTTCAGCAGCGGCAGCTTCTACTTCAGCGGCGGCAGCAGCGGCGGCAGCTTCAACTTCGGCAGCAGCAGCAGCAGCTTCTACTTCAGCGGCGGCAGCAGCAGCAGCGGCAGCTTCTACTTCCGCGGCGGCGGCAGCAGCAGCGGCAGCTTCTACTTCAGCGGCGGCGGCAGCAGCGGCTTCAGCTTCAGCAGCAACAGCAGCTTCGACTTCAGCAAGCTTAGCGGCGCTTGCAGCTTCTACAGCAGCAATTTCTTCAGCAGTTGGTGTTGCGCTCTCGTCAACGGCGACATCTTCAACATTTTCGATAGGTGCAGCTTCAACTTCGCCTGCTTCGACAGATGGCGCATCGGAGTCTTGTGAATCCGCATCAAGAAGCTCAGCAGCGGCATCAGATGCAGCATCAAAAGCCGCCTGCGCCGCTTCAGTTGCGGCTTCGCTTGTAGCTTCGGCAGCTTCTTCAACGGCTTCGGTTGTTGCTTCAACCGCAGCTTCTGCAGTTGATGCAGCTTCTGCACCCATCTGCTCAGCAGCGCCAGTTGCAACGCCGACAGCCTCGCCTGGGGTGCGATCGTTTACGGCATACTGGTAGCCAAAGAAGCCGAGAATCGCGGCGACAATAAGAATGATCGTAGCTCTCATGAGATTGATCCTTTTTCATTTATTTAAAGGGCAGCGGCCGTAATTCGGCCTTAACCGTCCTATGTCAGATGACGTAGAGAAGTAAAAGCGCCACTGACGGGGAAAATTCTGCCAAAACACCTCTTTTTTGCGGGTTGAAGGTGGTCACGCGCGTCTTTACCTTATACCGCGACACTCTTTAACAACCTGAGGATAGAGACCATAGCACGCAGACCACATAACGCGCCACCGCAGCGCGATACCGGCCCCCGCATTAACGACCGCATTCGGGCCACCGAAATCCGCCTTATCGGGGCGGAAGGCGAGAACGTCGGCCTTATCACGCCAGAGCGCGCGATGGTCATGGCAGAAGATGCCGGTCTAGATCTTGTTGAGATTTCACCAAATGCTTCGCCGCCTGTCTGCAAAATTATGGACTTTGGTAAGTTCAAATACGAGACTCAGAAAAAAGAAGCTGAGGCCCGTAAGAAGCAAAAGATCATCGAAATCAAAGAAGTTAAGTTCCGTCCAAACACGGATAACAACGACTACGATGTGAAAATGCGTAACGTCTTTAAGTTCCTTGAGAACGGCGACAAAGTGAAAATCACTTTGCGTTT
Source organism: Paracoccaceae bacterium (assembly GCA_034111185.1). Taxonomy (GTDB): domain Bacteria; phylum Pseudomonadota; class Alphaproteobacteria; order Rhodobacterales; family Rhodobacteraceae; genus Yoonia. The sequence goes on from JAWUXS010000014.1 coordinate 18,668, forward strand.
CCGTGGTCGCGAAATGGCGCACCAAGAACTTGGCCGTCGCCTGCTTGAGCGTGTCGCCGCGGACACAACCGAAGCTGGCAAGGTCGAGAACTTCCCTAAAATGGAAGGCCGCCAGATGGTCATGTTGATTGGCCCGCTTCCTAAGTAGCCTTAGGACCGATTGAAATTTTGCAAAGCCCCGATCATTGGTCGGGGCTTTTGCATGTCAGCCATCTGTCGGCATATTTTCGCGCAAGATGACCTGCACATCAGCAAGCTGTTGCTGGACTGGCCCCGCCAATCCATGTGCGCCCAGAATATGGCGGAACGCAGTTTGCATGTCCGAGACCAGATCGTGGTGCAAGACAAAGTCGATACCACCTTCAGACAGCAGTGCTTTGTTATCGTCGTCCAGATCATGGGCCACGAAGACAATGGGTCGATTACTCAGCGCAGCTGAAATAGCCCGATTGCCACCACCCGCCGAATAAACACCACTTACATCGCCTACTTGCGCAAGAGTTTGCGTGGCCGCCCGCGACGTTGCTGTGTTCAAACCTGCCGCATCAGGCAGTGCCACGATCCGCACATTTGGTGCAAGATTGGCCAATGCTGCGCGGAATGCGCTGATCCGCGCCGTTTCACCAGCAAAGTCCTCGCGGCTTTGACTGGTCACAACGACGCCCGTTTGGACCTGCCGTGCGATCAGTGCAGCGGCGACTTGCCCTGCCCGCACGTTATCAACACCTGCATAGGCCAATCTGCCCGGCACGTCAGTTACCAGCGTGACAACTGGAATGCCCTTTGCGACCAAAGATGCGACCTCTGCGCGGATCAGCGGCACATCCCGTGCCTTAAGGCAGACGCCACCTGTCCCACGCCTTGCGATCCTTCGCAGGGTCGCAACCATTTGGGACACTTCGACAACTTCGTGCATCGTAAACCGTGGTCTTACCACCACGGGGCGCATCATTGGCATCGCCGTCTCAGCCGCGTGACGAATTTCGCGGCTAAATCGCTGCGGTGCCTCGACAACGACATCAACCCAAACGGTGCGCCCGCGCGCAGCAAGCTGGCCTTCTTGTGCCTCAAGCTCGCTCATCGCGGCGGCAACCCGTGCTTTGGTCTGCGCACTGACATTCGCGCGCACATTCAAGACGCGGTCGATAGTGGCTACGCCCAGCCCCGACTGGGCAGCGATAGCTTTGATTGTAAAACGATGTGTCATTGATAGATTATTGATGTGTTTTGCAAAGTATTTCCAGCCAAATATATGCACAGTGGCCTTAACCAAGATAAGGACCAGAAAAATGCCCGCATATTTCGACGAAACATCATGTGATCTCGACACGTTTAACCAGCTTTGTAGCCAGAAAGTTGATCCTGCGACTATGCCGCACGCCTGCGACGTGCAGCACAACATCCCGAGCTACGACATGCCTGCTTTGGCTGAGATGCTCGCAGGGCCCAACCGACGCAAGCTCTTAACGGAGTGGGCTCAGGTCCTTAGCACCGGATCAGGGTCAATTGTGCTAAAACGCGCCTACATGGACACGTCGTCGATTGATGCGGCGACCCAAATCTATTTAGACATCATCGCTGATGAAAAGGCAGCGGGCGGCAATACGGCAGATCACTTTGCCGCTGGCACAAATGACCGCGTTTGGAATTCGCTACAAAAGCTATGCCTGAAAAACCCTGCTGTTTTTGCCACTTACTTTGGCAATACCGCGCTTAAGGCTGCATCTGAGGCATGGTTGGGGCCAAACTATCAGATGACTGCGCAGGTGAACCTAGTCTATCCAGGTGGCGCGCCGCAGGTCTGTCACCGCGATTATCATCTTGGGTTCCAGACGAACGATATTTCCGCCGCATACCCTGCCCATGTGCATGATATGTCACCGCTTTTGACCCTACAGGGCGCAGTCGCCCATTGTGATATGCCGGTCGAAAGCGGCCCCACAAAGCTGCTGCCATTCTCGCAGGCCTACCGCCCTGGTTACCAAGCATATCGCCTGCCCGCGTTCCGCGAATATTTTGAACAGCACTATGTTCAACTGCCACTGGAAAAAGGGGACGCCTTGTTCTTTAACCCCGGGCTATTCCATGCAGCTGGTGAAAATCGCACGGGTGATGTGCACCGCATGGCGAACCTATTGCAGGTATCATCAGCATTCGGTCGCGCGCTAGAAAACGTTGACCGTCGCGCAATGTCCAAGGCTCTGTTCCCTGTCTTGCAGGCTTCAGATATGCCAACTGATAAAGTAGCCGCGGCCATTGGTGCCTGCGCCGAAGGGTATTCGTTCTCAACCAACCTCGACACGGACCCACCGATTGGCGGCCTTGCGCCTGAAACGCAAGCGGCCAAGTTCCATCGGGCTTTGGATGAAGGTTGGGATGCTGTGGCATTTAACGCTGAGCTAGATGCGCTGTGGGCTAAGCAGCAGGCATAAACGAATAGGTATTACGCGCCCCGACGTCTGCGGGGCGCGTGATATAGTCTAACTTGCAGCCTTAACTGCGCGGCCTGTCATGACTTTTACCAGATGCGCGCGGTACTCGGGCGATCCGTGCAGATCTTCGATCATGCCATCCGCAGGCACAGTCAGATCAGCCAATGCATCAGCCGAGAAGTTGGCAGACAATGCCTCTTCTGCGGCTGTCCAACGGTGAACACCCTGTTCGGATGCGCCTGTCACTGCAACGCGGACACCGTCCGCGAATTTAGCAACGAACACACCGACAAGCGCAAAGCGCGACGCCGGTTGCACGAACTTTTGGTAGTTTGAGACCTCAGGGATCGGGAACTTCACTTCGGTGACGATCTCGCCCTCTTCCAAGGCAGTTGTGAACATCCCTTGGAAATAGTCATCAGCCGCGATGCTGCGGGCGTTCGTTACGATTTCGGCGCCAGAGGCGAGAACCGCCGCTGGGTAACACGCCGACGGGTCGTTATTCGCAACGGATCCGCCAATTGTGCCGCGGTTGCGCACAGCCGGATCACCAATATGCGCGGCAAGGTCAGCAAGGCCCGCATATGCGCCTGCGCCTGCCGCCACATCAGCGTGGGTCGTGGACCCACCGATGCAAAGCCTACCCGCATCATCGGTACAAATGCCCTGCATTTCACCAATACCAGCAAGGCTAACCAAGGCTGATGGCATCGCAAGACGCGCCTTGAGCGTTGGAATTAATGTTTGACCACCACCCAATGCTTGGGCGTCTTCGACCTTTAGGGCCGTAACGGCATCGGCAATCGTTGTTGGCCGCTCAATTTCAAACGTATACATGACGCGGTCTCCTTATTGGGCGTTCATTGCGGACCAGACGCGCGACGGCGTCAGGGGCATATCGATGTGGGTGACGTTTTTGCCGCCAGACTGCAAGGCGTCTATCACTGCGTTTACGATTGTCGGCGGCGATCCAATCGCCCCCGCTTCGCCGCAGCCTTTCACGCCAAGTGGGTTATGGGTGCACGGTGTCACACAAGAATGATCAACCTGATAGAACGGGAAATCATCGGCGCGCGGCATCGTATAATCCATATAGCTGGCCGAGGTCAGCTGCCCATCTTCGTTATATGTCGTGTTCTCAAGCAATGCCTGCCCGATACCCTGACCCAAACCACCGTGAACTTGGCCCGTAACAATCATCGGGTTGATCACGTTCCCAAAGTCGTCAACAGCGGTAAAACTTTCGACTGTGACTTTGCCAGTTTCAGGATCTACTTCGACCTCGCAAGTGTATGCACCTGATGGGTAGGTAAAGTTGGCAGGGTCGTAGAACGCCGTTTCCTCAAGACCCGGCTCAACACTCTCAAGTGGAAAGTTGTGCGGAACGTAGGCTTTGAACGCAACTTCGCCAAAGCTGACCGACTTGTCAGTACCCGCAACAGAAAAGTTGCCATCTTCAAAGCTGATGTCACCTTCTGAGGCTTCTAGCATGTGGGCTGCGATCTTTTTGGCCTTCGCGATCACCTTTTCAGTGGCACGCACTACCGCTGATCCACAAACCGCCAAAGAACGTGATCCATAAGATCCCATGCCGAACGGAATTTTCGACGTATCACCATGGACGATATCAATGCTTTGCGCATCGATGCCCAGCATATCCGCGACAACCTGCGGGAACGCCGTCTCGTGGCCCTGCCCATGGCTGTGTGCACCAACCATGACCGAAAGCGATCCGGTTGCGTTCACACGCACCGTTGCGGCGTCATAAAGACCAACGCGCGCACCTAGGATACCGACAAGGTTTGACGGCGCGATGCCACAAGCCTCGATGTAGCTGTTGATACCAAGGCCACGCAGTTTGCCATTCGCCTCGGATGCTTCGCGCCGCGCCGCAAAACCAGCGGTGTCGGCAAGCGTTTCCATCTTGTCCATCAAAGCGTCGTAGTTTCCGGTGTCGTACTCAAGACCTGCGGCAGCCGCATATGGGAACTGATCTGGCTTGATAAAGTTCTTACGGCGCAGCTCAATCGGATCAATATCCAATTCGCGGGCTGCCATGTCGATCACCCGCTCAAGCGAATATGTCGCCTCTGGACGCCCAGCGCCTCGGTAAGCGTCAACAGGGGCTGTGTTTGTGAACACGGCCTTTACGTTCACATAGACATTTGGGACGGTATAGTTGCCCGCCATTAACGTGCCATGCAGGAACGTCGGTGTCGCGGTTGAAAAGTTCGACAAGTAAGCGCCAACATTGGCCATTGTCTCGGTCCGGAAGGCGATGAATGTGCCGTCTTTCTCGCAAGCCAGCTCAATCTTCGTGACGTGATCGCGTCCATGTGCGTCTGTCAGAAATGCCTCAGAGCGTGAAGCAGTCCAGCGCACCGCGCGGTTCAGCTTTTTTGCCGCAGCAAGCACAAGTGCTTCTTCGCCGTAGTGATAGATTTTCGATCCGAAACCACCGCCTACGTCTGGGGCAATCACTGTCAGCTTGTTCTCTGGGATGCCCATAACGAAAGCACAGATCAAAAGGCGCGTCAGGTGTGGGTTCTGGGATGTGGTGTAAAGCTTATACTCACCCGTACCAGCGTCATACATACCGGTAGATGCACGTGGCTCCATCGCGTTGGGCACAAGGCGGTTATTGACCAGCTCAAGTGTGGTGACATGCGGGGCAGCTTTGATAGCAGCGTCCGTTGCAGCACGGTTGTCTTCGATCCAGCCCCAGTCAAAACACTGGTTCGTCTCAATCTCATCGTGAACATAGTTTTTACCGGCCAATGCTGCGGCCATATCAACAACTGCGGGCAGTTCTTTGATATTTGCCTCTATCGCTTCGGCAGCGTCGCGGGCTTGTTGTGGGGTGTCGGCAATAACAGCAGCGTAGGCATCCCCTACATGACGGACCTTACCGTGTGCCAATACAGGGCGCTTTGGTTCTTTCATCGGCTCACCATCACGCGAGTTGATCAACCAACCCGCTGGGTTTCCGCCAACTTCGGTAAAGTCATCGCCTGTAAAGACAGCCAATACACCGTCCATCGCCTCGGCAGCGGTTGTATCAATTGATACGATCTCGCCGTTCGCTACTTGTGAGCGTGCAAAACAGGCATAGGCCTGCCCCGCTATTTGAATGTCATCTGTGTATTTTCCGCGCCCAGTGAGAAAACGCACGTCTTCGCGGCGTTTGGTCGAAGCGCCAATTCCATCATGATCTTTCGGCATTCAAGTATCCTCCCTTAGATGTGCCCTCGATCCCTCCCCGGATGATGGCACATGGCCTTTACAGGCCTTTTCTATTCAAGTGTTGCGCGGCTGTTGGGGGCCCTTCCCTACGTATAGGTTACAGGACGACAGCCCAGCGCGTCATTCAGCAGCAATACCAGCGACGTCTTGACCAGATGCAGCCATGATCGCTTTGACGATGTTGTGGTATCCTGTGCAGCGGCAGATATTGCCCTCAAGGTATTCACGCACATCAGTTTCGGTTGGCTTAGGATTGTCTTTCAACAAGGCAGCCGCAGACATCACCATACCCGGTGTGCAAAATCCACATTGCAAACCGTGGTGGTCTTGGAATGCTTGTTGGATCACATTGAGAGAGCCATCAGCATTTGCCTGACCCTCAATCGTTGCAACATCAGCGCCTTCGGCCTCTGAGGCGAACATCGTGCAAGACTTAACAGCCTTACCGTCTACATGCACAACACAGGCACCACATTGGCTTGTGTCACATCCTACGTGTGTACCCGTCAGGCGCAGGTCGCCTCTTAGGAAATCTACAAGAAGCGTGCGTCCTTCGACGTCCCCTGAAATAGCTTTCCCGTTAACGGTCATTGAAACGTGCGGCATAACATCCTCCCTCAAATCTATATCTTCGTCCGTTAGTTAAGCATGGGTCGGTGTCATTGAGAACACAAATTCGTCGCTGCAGCTGCACAACTCAGCGTTTATTGGATCAATCTTTCGATGAATGCGCATCTCTTGGCTGTGGACGCGTGGGAATCTCTTTGAGTAATCCACCAACACCCATCCCCGCTATGTCCTTATGAGTGACCTCTTGCCCACATAGAACACGCTCTAACACCCAATCCGCACCATTCAACGCGGGCGAGCGTGCGCATCCCGGCAATCCAATGATTGGCTTTGCCCCCTTATTCCCTAGGAACAGCAAGTTACCTGGGTCTACGGGCATACCAAAGCGTGTGATCTGCCCCCCCGCCTGAATAACCGCTGAAGGCCCTACGTCTTGTGGGTCTGACGTGGCCGAGGCTGTAAGGATAAACACTACATCACCCGCAGCCTCGCCAATCGCTTTCGCAAGCGGCTTAGCCTCATGGGGGACAATACAGCGATCCGTCAGCCCAGCGCCTAAACGGTCTAGTCTGGCTCTTAAGGCTTCGCGCCCCTTGTCACTTGGAACAACGCCGATCTGTGTCTCAATCAGTGTGGCAGTCCTATAGGCGATCTGTTGCACTTTTAGGCTATGCGTCACCACGTGCAGCGCTTTGTCTACATCCCCCCTAGGGACACCATACGCGATGATCTTAATCGTCGCGATCATATCGCCTTTTATTACGCGGTGATGCGGCAGAACGGTTGCCACCGTGATCATGGGGTTCACGTTATTAATCGCATCGATCATCGCAGGATCAAACAAGACGATGCCTGCGGCCTCACTATGCAGGTTCACCCGACCTGTCGCCGCGACCGAGGCACGAACCATCCCCGTCACATCAGCACTTAGCGCACTGGCGAGGCCTGCAGCAGCGGCGTTCTCGTCCATATCATCGGGCGTAAGGCGGGCGACTATGACGTCTTGCCAGCCCCCATCTGCCATACGGGACAGATCATCAGCGTTTAAAATCTTACCCTTACGCAGCCGCCCCCCACGCAAATTAGCCGAATGGGCAAGGATCGCGCCCAGCGCTTGTTCTAGTGGTACAGCGCCAAATTTCATCCGCGACGCAGCTTTTCTGTAATCTGGGCCATAATGCTAACTGCTATCTCGGCAGGTGACTTGGACCCGATGTTCAATCCTACTGGTGCATGGATACGGGTCATATCTGCACCCTCAAGACGGGCGACACGTTTTGCATGGGTCCGCGTCGATCCAAGACAGCCAATATAAAACGCAGGACTATCCAATGCAGCAAGGATCGCTGGGTCATCCAGCTTAGGATCATGGGTCAGTGTTACAACGGCAGTTCGACTATCAGGTGCAAGTGCGAACATGGCTTCGTCTGGCCACTCCTCTACAATTACCTCATTTGGGAACCTATCTTCGGAACCAAAGGCACCGCGTGGGTCAATCAACACAGGATCATACCCACAGGCACGCGACATCGGGATCAGGGCTTGGGCTATATGCACAGCCCCCACAACAATCATCCGCAATGGTGGATTATGGATACCGACGAACGTACGCCCATCTGGTTCAATCCCCGACTTATCCGCAGCAAAGCGTTCGGCATGCTGCTCAGCACTGGCAAGGCTACGGGTGTCCCCGTCAATATCCGCTATATAGGCAACCGACTCCTTCCCAATGCGCTTAGCCACAAGGCTTTCCAGCAAATCAACAGGCAGCACGCCCCCTATAGGATCAACAAGCACACGAATGCGCCCACCACAGGCAAGACCCACAGCAAACGCCTCGTCATCGCTTACGCCGAAATCCAGCACACGCGGCTTACCGTCACCAATGGCGTCCAATGCCTCAACTATCACAGCGCCCTCGACACATCCCCCCGAGACTGAGCCTTCCATGGCTCCATCCCCATCAATCACCAACCAACTGCCTACAGGCCGTGGCGCAGAGCCCCATGTTTCAACAACCATTGCCACAGCAACACGTCGCCCAGCACGGTGCCATTCGAGCGCGAGGGCCGGAAGGTCAGTCACATTTGTCATGGCTTTGAAATTATCCTTGTTTGAAAGCAGTTGTTCCGTGCGGATCTAACATCAACATAGGCAACATCATCGCGGGCCAAAAGGTCTGTCGCATACTGGGCTATATCCCTAGACAATGTGATCTGTCCTGTCCCATAGATGATCCGGTCATCCTTGGAGTAGCTTTTGAGTAGGTAATCAGGTGAAGTTTTCAGAACCGGCGGCAAGTCATCCCCCGCGTATGGCGTACATTCATCCGCACATAGAAAGATCGGTCCTGTCTCGGCATAAGGCTGCTTGGTTGGAAATGGACGTGCGGCGCAGATCAGCATCGCGGCGCCCTTGGGCACATCATTCAAACAAGACCGACACGGATTACCACCCCCGTCCGAGATGCTACGCTCGGCTGGTTGGCCGTAGGCATCTGGGCCACCAGCACGCAGGCTTGCTACTGTTGCAGTGTCATATGGCAAATAGGTCAAAGTCATTGGTCTCTCCCTTGTTGACCAAGCTTACCCGTTAGCGACCAGCCTAGCCGACCCGTATCCTGCGGCTTATGCGCTGATACCATTGCCATAAGACGCTGTTTATCTCCGCTATCGTCTGGACGCGACAGTGCTGTCGCTAGTCCCTCAAGGGATGCAATGTTATGTCCTGCGCGAAAGCTGCTGACATGCGGCAGCATCGCGGCGATCCCAGCCGCGCGTGGCACAAACCCATCCCAACGCAACAGCGGGTTCAGCCAGATCAGTTGTTTCGATGTCAGGCTTAGCCGCTCCATGACCTTACCCAGCCCTTCGGCCTTATCACGGTCCAGACCATCGGTGATCAGCAGCACAACAGCGCCCTGCCCCATAACCCGCCGCGACCAATCGCGGTTGAACCGATCCAGACAGGTGGCAATCCGTGTACCGCCTTCCCAATCCTGCGCCTCGGCCCCAGCAGAGGCGAGGGCTGCATCCACATCGCGTTCCCGCAAATGCCGTGTGATGTTGGTTAGGCGCGTCCCGAATGTAAACGCGTGTACCTGCGCCCATCCCTGTCCCTGCCTATTGGCGACCGCATGCACAAAATGCAGCACAGCACGAGAATACTGCGACATTGAGCCTGAGATATCGCACAGCACAATCAGGTTCGGGTACCGCTGCCTACGCCGCTTGGTGGCAAAGCTATGTATTTCACCGCCTTTGCGCATGGATTGGCGCATTGTCGCTGTCCAATCCGGCAATACCCCTGATCTGGCTTGGGTACGCCGCGACAAGATCGGCGGCACAGGCAAATGCAACTTTGCTAACATCTTTTGTGCCGCAGCCATCTCAGCCGTGCTCATCTGTTCAAAGTCGAGTGTCTTAAGCCGTTCTTCGGCCGATGCCGTCTGGGCTGCGTCGATATCCAGTTCAACCTCATCAGCCGATGTTGCCTCAGGCTCTTCTGCCTCGCGGTCATCTAACAAAGCTTGTGCTGCGCGGCGCTCGGCTGGGGCAGCAAGCCGTTCTTCTTGCAGGCCACGGATCATCGGGGTCAGAAACCCCATCATATGTTCCATGAACTGCGGGTCGCGCCAATATAGCCGGAATATCTGCGCAAAGATCAAACGTTCCTCAGGCTTTGATACGAAACACGCCTGCAACGTCCAAAAGAAATCCTCGCGCTGCGTAAAACCTGCAGCCTGCACAGCACGGATCGCGTCATTTAAACGCCCCGACCCTATGGGCAATCCAGCTTTGCGCAAAGCGCGGGCAAAATGGGTGATGTTTCCAGCCAGCTTTGGGTTTTCGGGCAGTTCTAGCGGCGCGAGCTTCATACCATCAGCCGGGCAGCGTTGACTTGGCTTCGTCAAGAATACGCTTTGCCTCGGCCCCCTGAAGCTTTTGAATGTCGTCTTGGTACTTCAACACGGCACCCAACGTGTCTGATATAACCTCAGGCGATAGATTGATCGCATCCAGTGCCAACAGGCATTTGGCCCAATCAATGGTTTCCGCCACACCAGGTTTCTTGAACAGATCCTCGCCACGCAGCTTTTGCACAAATGCAACCACCTCTTGGCTAAGCGCTTGTGTCGCCTCTGGGACGCGGGCCTGCATAATCGACATTTCAGTTTCAAAGTCTGGATAGTCCACCCAGTGATACAAACACCGCCGCTTGAGCGCGTCATGCACTTCGCGGGTCCGGTTAGACGTTAGAATCACTATCGGCGGTTCTGGTGCTTTGATCGTGCCCAGCTCGGGGATGGTCACTTGAAAGTCGCTAAGCGCTTCGAGCAAGAACGCCTCAAACGGGGCATCAGTGCGATCCAACTCGTCAATCAACAGAACGGGCGCACCGCCAGTCTGCGGCTTCATCGCCTCAAGCAGTGGACGCGCAATCAAATACTCTTCGGTAAACAACTCGGCCTTTAGGCTGTCGCGCTCTACCCCGCCTGTGGCCTCGGCTGCACGAATTGCGATCATTTGCTCAGCAAAGTTCCACTCGTAGACCGCAGATGACGCATCAAGCCCCTCGTAGCATTGCAACCGGATCAGCCTGCGGCCCAAGGAAGCAGCGATTGCTTTGGCGATCTCGGTCTTACCTGTGCCTGCTTCGCCCTCAAGGAAAAGCGGCCTACCTAAACGCAAAGACAAGAAAACAACCGTCGCAAGCGCGCGGCTGCAAACGTAGTCCTGTTCAGCAAGTTTCGTTTGTACACTATCAATATCTGGAAATGTCATCGTCACCCCTCTACACTATAGCTGCACCCTGATCGGCTCAGGTCAAGCGGTGGATTGCTTGGCCGCAACAGAAGCTCTAGTTTGCACGCAACAATGAAGGACAGGTCCCATGAAAGATTCCCACGTAAACGCTGGCTTTGGCCCTGATCTGGGTCCTTTTGACTGGGCAGATGCATTCCGCCTCGAGGATCAACTGACCGAAGACGAACGCATGTTGCGTGATGCCGCGCGTAGTTTTTCGCAAGAAGTGCTTCAGCCTAAGGTTACAGCCGCCAATCGCGAACAGACAACCGACGCTGGTGTCTTTAAGCAAATGGGCGATGCGGGCCTATTAGGACTGACCATCCCCGAAGAATACGGCGGATTGGGTGCAAGCTATGTCACATACGGCCTAGTCGCCCGCGAAGTTGAACGCGTTGACAGCGGCTACCGCTCAATGATGTCAGTGCAGTCATCATTGGTCATGTACCCGATCAACGCCTACGGCTCGGAAGAGCAAAAGCAAAAGTACCTGCCGGGATTGGCAGCTGGCGATTTGATCGGCTGTTTTGGCCTGACCGAGCCAGACGCAGGCAGTGACCCTGCGGGCATGAAGACAACAGCCCAGAAAACCGCCAAAGGCTATGTGCTGAATGGCGCAAAGATGTGGATATCAAATGCGCCGATCGCTGACGTCTTTATAATCTGGGCGAAATCAGAAGAACACGGCGGCAAAATCCGTGGCTTCGTTCTTGAAAAAGGAATGGAAGGGCTCTCTGCTCCTAAGATCGGCGGCAAGCTTTCGCTACGTGCCTCAATCACTGGCGAGATCGTGATGAAAGACGTGCACGTCGGCGAAGATGCTCTTCTGCCGGGTGTTCAGGGCCTCAAAGGTCCGTTTGGGTGTCTGAACCGTGCGCGCTACGGTATCTCTTGGGGGGTTATGGGTGCGGCCGAGTTCTGCTGGCACGCATCGCGCCAATACGGGCTTGATCGCAAACAATTCGACAAGCCATTGGCCCAGACCCAGCTTTTCCAACTCAAACTCGCGAATATGCAGACCGAAATCACATTGGGCTTACAGGGAGCATTACAAGTTGGCCGCCTTATGGACCAAGGCAAAGCAGCGCCTGAGATGATCAGCATGATGAAGCGCAACAACTGCGGCAAGGCTTTGGATATCGCCCGAATGTCACGTGACATGCACGGCGGTAACGGTATTTCCGAAGAATTTCAGGTAATGCGCCATATGGTTAACCTTGAAACGGTTAATACATATGAGGGCACGCATGACGTGCATGCTCTTATCTTGGGACGTGCGCAGACGGGTTTACAGGCGTTCTTTTAAGAAAATGAACGCAAAGCAATCACGGACACTGCCAATTTTTGCCGCAATGCAAAGCGATAGTATTAGGGAATAGTTGAGACACGCGCAGAAGGCAGACGATAGATGAAAGACATGCGGATCGAATTTGAAGCGAATCTTGCCCGCCTTGATGTGGACGAGTGGTTAGCCACCTTTGAAGAGCTGACCGAAGATCTTGGTTACTTTGAACCTTTGGGTGATGACCACGTCGTTGGCTTTATTGATGCCGGTCCGAAACTGTTTGTGACCTTCGAGAGCGCCGAGACAATTCGCCGCTCGAATCCAGACGCGGAACCACGCGGGTTCCATTATGTCCGTCACGAGGGCTGGTCGCATCTTGCAATTATATCCCATGCCGAAAGCTGGTTCCGCGACGAAACGGTTTATCGCTATTTCGACCGTCTAATCGACGATGGCTTTTTCGAAGACTTTGACACAGTGTTATTTCACGGCATCGGTTCATGCGGGTATGCAGCAGCGGCCTTTAGTGTCGCGGCACCTGGCTGCACAGTTCTAGCTGTTCGTCCACAAGCCACATTGGCCGCATCTATAGCGGGGTTTGATCATCGTCACGTCAAAGAACGCCGCAACGATTTTACAACGCGTTATGGCTATGCGCCTGATATGATTGATGCAGCAGATCAGGCTTTTATCGCATTTGACCCTACGATCGCTATGGATGCCGTTCACGCGGCCCTTTTCACCCGCAAGAACATTACACCCCTTCGTTGTTACTGCATGGGCAACAAACCCGAAATTGCTTTGGACAGCCTAGGCGCCCAAGACGAAATCATAAAAGCAGCAATGAATACCACGTTGAATACGTCAACGTTCGCGGCCGCGATACGAAATCGCTGTAGTGATAGAAATTACCGTCGCGGGCTTTTCGGGCAGGCTTTACGCCGTGGTCATCCCGTGCTTGCGGCGAATGTCGCGGCCTATGTGCTGCGCGATGCCCCTGACAAATTCTTTGAAGAAAAGCTGCAAGAGCTTGCTGCGAAAGGTCATCATCCGACACGACCTGTTGAAACGCACGCAGCGGAGTAACCTTTTCTAGGAAAGCATTAAAAAAGCGCGCTGCCAGCGATGGTAGCGCGCTTTTTCTATTCTGGCGTAAATTCGTTTAAGAATTGCGGTCTTCGTAAGTTTCGCGACCCGCAGCGATCAAGCGCGTAAGAAAGTAACCGATGATCGCACCGACCACGATTGCGAAGGTGGAACCGCTGTCCAACAACGCTGAAACAATTGCAGCACCCAAAAGCGCGGCCATGAAAGCAATCAATCGCAATTCAGGAGCCTCGAGCGTGATATAACGCTCCATTAGCTTTACAATTGGCTTTGCGATCGGTGTTTCAATCATTGGTGTGATGAAACCTGCAGCGATTGCGATGAGAAATCCGAACATGACGTACCCTTCATTGGTATTATAGCATTTGGGTGGGACTATCTAAGCTATGGCACATGGCTGCAAGTTCGAACCGAGAAGCACTGGTCACGCCCGCGAGATGGGTGTAATCGGGCAACATGCCAGAGACACATATCACAACACTCACCATCCGCCGCCCTGACGACTGGCACCTGCATCTGCGCGACAACGCAATGTTGCGCGCCGTATTGCCGGAAACAGCACGTCACTTTGGCCGCGCGATCATCATGCCAAACCTTGTCCCGCCAGTCGTGACCGCCGCAGACGCCATCGCATACCGCACGCGCATTCAAGCAGCGCTGCCTGTCGACATGACGTTTGAACCGCTGATGACATTGTACCTCACTGAAGAGACCGATCCTGAGGATGTAGCACATGCATATGCCTCTGGTATTGCGACGGCGGTAAAGCTCTATCCGGCTGGTGCGACTACGAATTCTGCCTCTGGTGTTCGTGACTTTGATAAAGTCCGGCCTGTTCTGGATAAGATGGCTGAAATTGGAATGCCGCTGTGTATTCACGGTGAAGTCACCAACGCCGAGATCGATATCTTTGACCGCGAAGCAGTGTTTATCGACAAAGTATTGAAACCAATTCGCAAGAAAAACCCTGATCTACGCGTGATCATGGAACATGTGACGACACAAGACGCCGTTGATTATGTCCGCGACCAGCGCAAGAACCTTGCCGCGACGATCACCACACACCACCTGATCATCAACAGGAATCACATCCTCGCTGGGGGAATCAAACCGCATTACTACTGCTTACCCGTCGCTAAACGCGAACAGCACCGCGTCGCATTGGTCCAAGCCGCGATTTCCGGTGACAAGCGTTTCTTCCTTGGCACTGACAGTGCACCACATACTGATCCCGCTAAACTGCAGGCTTGTGGATGTGCTGGTGTCTTCTCGGCGACGAACACCATGTCATGCCTCGCCGAAGTTTTCGAAGCCGCAGGTGCCTTGGGAAAGATCGAGGCATTCTCGTCGCTGAATGGCCCTGCGTTTTATGGCGTTACCCCAAACGAAGACACGATCACGCTAACGCGCGGCGAACCTGTTGAGTATCCTAGCCATATAGCCACAGCCGATGGCCCAGTGACCGTATTCGATCCTGGCTTCCCATTGCACTGGCATGTGACCACCTAGGGCCCCGCAAAAACAAACCTACGACAAACAAATCCAACTGAAAGGCTGCATCATGATCCCAACAAGCTTCCCCACCAAAGAAGAGATGGCACGCCTGACAGCGGGGATGCTGATTGAGATTGGCGCAATTGATTTCAACGCGGCAGAACCGTTCACGCATGCATCTGGCAAGCAGGCACCGACCTATGTCGATTGCCGCAAACTGATTTCATACCCACGTATCCGCGCAACACTGATGGATTTCTTGTCCGTCACAATCATGCGCGAAGCAGGATTTGAGGCTTTTGACAACATCGCTGGCGGCGAAACTGCGGGCATCCCCTTTTCTGCCCTGATCGCCGAGCGTCTTGCATTGCCAATGACTTACGTCCGCAAAAAGCCAAAGGGTTACGGCCGCAATGCGCGGATCGAAGGTGTCATGACCGAAGGGCAGCGCGTTCTTTTGGTCGAAGACCTGACAACCGACGGCGGCAGCAAATTGTCATTTGTGGATGCGATCCGCGAAACGGGTGCAACATGTTCAGCAACAGCTGTCATTTTTTACTACGGCATTTTCGACGGTGTTGAGAAAACACTAGGCGATCACGGCGTCCAGCTTTTGCATCTTTGCACATGGTGGGATGTTCTAGCCGAGGCAAAAGCCCGCGGTGCATATGACGCTGCAACGTTGGCTGAAGTTGAAAAATATCTCAACGATCCAGCAGCTTGGTCAGCAGCCCGTCAGGGGTAAAATTTTTATCCACAGCTGTGGATAAAAATAAGCCAATCTAGTGGTTCAAAGGCCACGCGCCACAAGATACTGTTGCGCGTCGACGGTTTGTGTTAATTAACTCTAAATAATCCACTGGCGGGCAGGCTTATCCACAGAGCCGTTTTGCCCCCAGACCTGTAGCACAATACGCGGGACAGGTAGGCAAAGGGCAGCGATAGAATGAACGAGATTACAGCATTTAATGCGACCGGCGTTGCCACTGCCGAGGCAGCAGTTGACACAATGCCTCACTCAATCGAGGCAGAGCAGCAGCTTTTGGGAGCGATCCTGACCAACAACGATGTCTTCGACCGCGTTGCCAGCATCATGGGTCCACAGCATTTCTACGATCCAGTGCATGCCCGCATCTTTGAAGTTGCCGCAAACAGGATTGCTAAGAACGCGCTCGCTTCTCCTGTGACGCTGAAAACATTCCTCGAAGATGATGAGGGTCTCAAAGAGCTTGGCGGTCCTGCGTACCTTGCCCGTTTGGCGGGTGCCGCGATCTCTGCCTTTGCCGCACGTGACTACGCGCAGATGATCTACGACCTTTCGGTGCGCCGCGAACTGATCCTTGTGGGCCAAGACATTGCCGCAAAAGCCGCCAAAGTTGATGTATCATCCGAACCGCGCGAACAGATTGTTGAGGCCGAACAAGAGCTTTACCGCCTCGCCGAGCAAGGCACATCAGAAAGCGGATTTCAAAGTTTTCTCAAGGCGGTAACCGCAGCGGTTAACACGGCCAACGCCGCCTACCAACGTGATGGTGGCCTGTCTGGCGTTTCAACTGGCCTGATCGACATGGACAAAAAGCTGGGCGGATTACACAAATCTGACCTTCTGATCCTCGCGGGTCGTCCATCAATGGGTAAGACATCGCTGGCCACAAACATCGCCTACAACGTCGCCAAAGCTTACCGCAAAGGTAAGCTGCATGATGGCACCGAAGGTGCGGTAGATGGTGGCGTCGTCGGGTTCTATTCTCTTGAGATGTCAGCAGATCAGCTTGCGGCGCGTATTTTGTCCGAAGCGTCCGAGGTCCCATCGACCCAGATACGTAGTGGCGACATGACAGAGCCGGAATTCCGCCGCTTTGTTGAGGCTGCCAAGAAACTTGAGGCGTGCCCATTATTCATCGACGATACGCCTGCCCTGCCCATCTCGCAGCTTGCTGCTCGTGCGCGCCGCCTTAAGCGGACACATGGTTTGGACCTATTGATCGTAGACTACCTGCAGCTTGTGCGCGGTACAGGCAAAAGCGAAAACCGCGTGAACGAGATTTCTGAGATCACGATGGGCCTAAAGGCCATCGCCAAGGAATTACAGATCCCCGTGATCGCACTTTCCCAGCTTTCGCGTCAGGTTGAGAATCGCGAAGATAAGCGTCCACAGCTATCAGACCTGCGTGAATCAGGTTCGATTGAGCAAGACGCCGACGTTGTTATGTTCGTGTACCGCGAAGAATATTACGTTGAGCGCGAAAAGCCCGGCGATCACGAGATGGAAAAGATGGCCGCTTGGCAGGAACGCATGGAAAGCCTGCACGCAAAGGCCGAAGTCGTGATCGGCAAACAGCGTCACGGCCCAATTGGTACAGTTGAGCTGTCATTCGAAGGCCGCTTTACCCGTTTTGGCAACCTTGTGCAGGCATGGCAGCAATCGGGTGGCGAACAAGAATTCTAGATTGCCGATAATGCGGCCAGAAACAGCAGATATTCAGCTTTCCCTTGACGTGGCGGACGGTCCTGCGAAAAGGACGTTATGAGTACAGGTCATCTTTCTATCGATTTATCCGCCATTGCCGCCAATTGGCGCGCATTGGACGCAAAAACCCACTGCGAAACCGCCGCGGTTGTCAAAGCGGATGGTTACGGCCTTGGCGCTGGCACAGTTGCACGCGCTTTGGCCAAGGCAGGTGCACGCAAGTTCTTTGTAGCCGCCGCCGAAGAAGCCGCCGCCGTGCGCGAGGCATTGGGGCAAGACGTTCAAATCAATGTCTTTTCGGGGCACATGCGCGGCGATACCGACATGATCGGTGATCTCGGCCTAACGCCAATGCTCAACTCAATCGATCAGGTGACACGTCACCTCGAAAGCCTGCCAGGTCATCCATTTGGCATTCAGCTTGATACCGGGATGAACCGTCTGGGCATGGAATGGGATGAATGGGCCGCGATTGCCGAAATCGCCTTGGCCCAACGCCCGACATTGGTGATGAGCCACCTTGCCTGCGCAGATGATCCCGATCACCCGATGAATGCCTACCAACTTGATACGTTCCACCAGATGACCGACGGTATCTCAACGCCGCGTTCTTTGGCCGCCACTGGTGGCATGCTCTTGGGTGCTGAATATCACTTTGATCTGTGCCGCCCCGGCATCGGCCTTTATGGCGGCGAGCCATTTATGCAGTCCCAGCAAGTTGCCCGTCTTGATTTGCCTGTGATCCAGATCCGTGATCTCGACCCTGGCGAAGTCGTAGGCTACGGGAATGCATGGCAGGCCGAGCGTCCGACGAAAATCGCAACAGTTGCAGCAGGTTACGCCGACGGCCTGATCCGTGCGATGTCTGACCGCGCGACGTTCTGGTACGACGATACGCCTTGCCGCTTGGTTGGTCGTGTGTCGATGGACCTAATCACGGTTGATGTTACTGACCTGACTGAAATTCCACATGCGCTGACACTGCTTGGCGCACAGCAATCCGTTGATGATCTGGCCCGTGCTGCTGGAACTATCGGATATGAGATCCTTACATCATTGGGCGGCCGTTATACGCGCCGCACAACAGGCTGATGCTGCGCCCTCTTGCCGCAATCGGTGCTCTCGTTTTGGGCGCTTTGGCGGCGATTGGGCGTGTTGCATTGTTTATGGCGGAAACGTTCAAGCATTTGTTCCAACGCCCGTTTTATGGCCGCGCCTTTGGTACAGCACTTTGGAATATCGGGTATTTATCACTTCCCGTTGTTGGCCTAACCGCCTTGTTCACAGGTGGCGCGCTTGCCTTGCAAATCTACGCGGGTGGTGCTCGTTTCTCGGCCGAGGCTGTTGTCCCCCAGATCGTCGCAATCGGGATGGTCCGCGAATTGGGGCCTGTCCTTGTTGGCTTGATGATCGCGGCACGGGTCACATCATCCATCACCGCTGAAATTGCGACGATGAAAGTGACAGAACAAATTGACGCGCTGATTACACTTTCGACCCATCCGATGAAGTACCTGACAGTGCCCCGCGTTGCGGCAGCCACCCTTGTCGTGCCCCTGCTTGTCGCTGTCGGCGATACGATAGGTATCTTCGGTGGCTACCTGATTAGCACCGAACGTCTTGGCTTTAACGCCGCGGGCTACATCAAGAACACCGTCACGTTTCTGGAAAGTGCTGACATCATATCGTCCCTCGTTAAAGGCGCGGTGTTTGGATTTATCGCCGCCCTTATGGGGTGTTACTACGGTATGCGCTCGTCTCGTGGTGCGGCAGGTGTCGGCGATGCAACCAAAGGCGCTGTTGTTGCGGCATCCGTGTTGATCCTTGCTGCAAACTTTTTCCTGACCGAGGCATTCTTCGCCTCATGATAACACTCGCTGGCATTCATAAAACATTCGAAGGCAATCACGTTCTACGTGGCCTTGATCTGTCAGTCGCAAAAGGCGAAAGCTGCGTGATCATTGGCGGATCAGGCAGTGGTAAGTCCGTTTTGTTGAAATCGATCCTTGGCCTGCTCTCACCAGACGCAGGAACGATCACTCTCGACGGAACGCCAGTAACGGCCAGCACGCGATCTGATTTCATGTCTCGCTTTGGCATGTTGTTCCAAGGTGCCGCCTTGTTCGACAGCATGACCGTCTGGCAAAACGTTTCATTCAGGTTCTTGCGCGATATGCCCAACGACAAGGCGCGTGCACTTGCTATAGAAAAGCTGGCTATTGTCGGGCTAGAGGCTGATGTTGCAGACCGTTACCCAGCCGAGCTTTCGGGCGGCATGCAAAAGCGTGTGGGTCTTGCCCGCGCCATTGCCGCTGACCCTGATGTGATCTTTTTTGATGAGCCGACAACTGGCCTTGATCCAATCCGCGCAGCGACCATAAACCGACTTATTCGCCGTGTCGTGACCGACCTTGGTGTGACGGCAATTACGATCACCCATGACATGACATCGGTACGCGCGATCGCCGATCAGGTTGCTATGCTAGATGACGGCGTAATCCGCTGGACAGGGACTTGCGCCGAAATGGATGCGTCTGATGATGCCGTCTTGGGGCAGTTCATTCGCGGTGATGCGGGCCCCTGAAATTTGACCGATTCGCGTTTTTCAGCCGAAAATTCGTATTTATTGGGCGTTTCCGGCGATTTCATCGCTGAATAACCAAAACAGTGACCGATACGCACCTACGTCATAAGCATATGACAAAATCGCGGGCTAGCACCTAGAAATTGTGGCGCAAATGTGGCGCGGCACCTTCACTAGGCGCGCAACAGCTAAAGCTTTCTAGCTAAGTAACAAACAAAATCCGCCATTGATTGGAAACAATATTCCGATACGCCCTTCATTGCATCCAACTCGCGCAGTGCGGTTGTTCTTTGGGATTTTCCCCCTTTGGCGGACTTTCGCCAACAGGTATTGTTAAAATATTATTAGCATTTTTGGGGGAATGCATTTTGTTAACGGGTACATTTAAAACGGCGACACGGTTTTTACACGCACTGTCAGTATTCATCGTAGGCGTCATCGG
>JAWUXS010000015.1:0-39386 GCA_034111185.1 Paracoccaceae bacterium
CAAAAAGCGTAGAGACAAAAACTAACAGGATGCGCCGTATAGTAGTGGCGCGCCCCGCCTCGTCTTAACTCTGATTTTAGTCTCCGCCGCGTAACCTTCTGTCTGCGTTTCCGCTTCCGTCCGGCCCGTCTGGCGCCCCGCTGGTGCATCTCTGCGCCTCCGGTAAGGGGGGTTCTAAGGTTAGTACCAAGGACCCGCAACCCCTTTTTTCAACAAATCCAAAGACTTTTTGAAAACTACAAGAAATCACTGAAAATATAAGGAAACGAGTGTTAATTGGGCAGAAATGTGAAATTGTAGGTTACCGATTTCGGCTCAAATTGCGGCCTACAGTGCTGAGACTTCTGAAATCCGAGTCGTTTGCTTACGCTTCTGCGCCATTACCCCGACTCGAAGCACCGATTCAGTGTGATATTGGGCGAGGATTCGTAGAATCGGGGTTAGCCCGCCTCCCCTTCCCTCGTGATTCACCCGAATTGAAGGCCAAAGGCCCAGCTTCTGGAACATCTTGTATATAGTGTATAGCTAAGAGCGGACTTGGAACGACAACAGCTGTTTAGCTATCCGTTTCACGTACAAGAGATGTTTCGCCGATTTGTGCCAAGGCGATGCTCGCCTCATTACGCAAAACGTCCCACAGGGTGTTCAGCCCCTCTTCGCCACCAGCCGCAATTGCGAATTGCAGGACACGGCCAAGGAAGGTGAAGTTCGCACCTTGATGATAGGCTTTCACCACATCCTCGCCGGTACGCAATCCCGTGTCATAATATAGTGGATAGTCTGCCCCTACCGCCGCCCGGATATCCGCCAATGCGGTTATAGGAGACGGCGCACTTTCCAGCTGGCGACATCCGTGGCTGGATACTTGGATCGCATCAACGCCATTGGCCTTAAGACTTACAGCGTCTTCACTATCGAGCACACCTTTCACCACCAGCTTACCTGGCCACATATCGCGTAGTTTCGCGAGCGTATCCCAATCGGCACGTGCACGGCTTTCGGTACGATCAAAGCTGTATCCAGGCATATCAAAGTTCGCCATCTGTGGGCGGCCTTTGAACAACGCAGTCAATGACCACTGAGGATGAAGCGCAAAGTCGATGAACTGCTTTGGCCCTATACGGAATGGCATCGTGAAGCCGTGACGCAGTTCGCGCGGTCTACGGCCAACCTCGGGCACATCAACAGTTAAGATGATTGTGTCGTATCCAGCAGCTTTGGCACGTTCGACAAGTTTGAACGTCCCCTCCCCGTCTCCGCTAAAGTATAGCTGGAACCAAGCATTGCCTTCTGCGGCTTCGATCAACGGCTCCATCGCGGTGGATGCAACGGTAGATACGCCAAGTGGTACGTTTTCACGGGCAGCCAGTCGGGCCAACATCATATCAGCACCAGGCCCAGAGAGATTACACATCCCCATGGGGCTAATGCCAAACGGCGCTTTGGCGATCTTATCAAACAACGGTACCGCGAGGGATCTATTACTAACGTCTCGTAGAATACGGGGCCGCAATTCAAGCGCATCTAGTGCTGCGCGATTGCGCATCGCACCAGTCTCTTGTCCTGCGGCCCCGTCTATATAGTCAAACACCATCCAAGGCAGACGCCGCCGCGCAAGGCGACGTGCATCTGCGCTCGAATGAATGCCATTTGCCATGCTTAACCAGCCACAGCTTTCATAAAGCGGTCACGGATGACGACAGGATCCATTGTGATCACTGGCAGCTTGATGTTGCCGCTTTCACATTTGGACACGATGATTGTCATCTGCTTGCTGTCGATAGCCGCTTGAAGTGTCTTACCAGTATCTTCGGCTTGGCAAACAACGACGTTCTCGCAGCCACATGCTGATGCAACGGCTTCCAGCTTAGTCTTCTTACCGGCATACGTTGGTTGATCACCGGTTGATCCGTAAGAGCCGTTGTCGATGATCAGCAAGATGTAGTTGTCAGCGACGTTGTTCGCAATTGTTGGCAATGTACCAAGGTTCGTCAAAACAGAACCGTCACCATCGATTGAGATGACTGTCTTGTCTTGGGACAACGCAAGGCCAAGACCGATAGACGAAGACAGGCCCATCGTACCAAGCATGTAGAAGTTCTTTGCATTGTCGTCGATCATATGGAGCTCTTGGCTCGGAAGACCGATGTTACAGACGACCAGTTGGTCATGAAGGATTGGCGCGATCTCGCGCAGGATTTCAGAACGGATCATTGGTCGCCGTAGCCTCCCCAGAAAGACGCGTCGGTCAGGATCGCGACTGGTTTGTTGCACATGAATGTGTATTTCAGGATCGCATCCAACTCATCCGCGTCGCTTTCCTTGTGGAAGTGATACGTTGGGATGTTCAACTGGTTCAGCAATGCCTTTGTATGCACAGCCATTTCAACCTGACAGGCCACAGGCTCGCGCAGCTCTCCACGGTAGGAAATCAACATCGGCAGTGGCATACGGTAATACTGCGTCAACGTCGCAAGCGTGTTGATCGTCACACCGATCGCCGTGTTCTGCATGATGATCGCAGGGCGTTTGCCACCCATCCATGCACCAGCGCAAAGGCCCATGCCTTCGTCTTCTTTGTTGGACGGGATATGGAAAATATCCTCGCTGCGGTCAATCTCGTCAATCACACCGGCAAGCTGCTTGCATGGCACGGTCGTGACGAATGAAACGTCGTTAGCCACTAAGTCGGCTACGATTTTCTTATCAATACTCAAAGGTCGCTCCTTCGCGAAGGTTAGGTTGTAAGAAAAGAAGACGTCAGCTTTCTGACGGCTCCAATATGATTTTGGGCGCAGCAACGTCGCCTGCCCGAATGTCGACCATGGCCTGTTGCCCGTCCGAAAGAGGACGTTGTTCAGTCCAATCAAGCGCACCAAGGCGGCCATCAAAAATGGCAGCGGCGGTGTCTTTGAAATCTTGTGCTGTATAAGTGTAGGTCCCTACAAACGTAATCTCTTGCAAAGTCATCCGGCGGATATCGAGACCACCAGTCGCTTCGCCAAGGCCGATATGCATGATCACACCACCGGGGTTCGTAATCGCCGTGGCATCGGCACGGGTCGCAGCATAACCGACACCGTCGATGACAAGATCAGCTTCGCTAACATCACCAGGTGCAACAACATCGAACCCTTCGATATCTTGCAAGACAGCGCGGCGTGTCTCGTTCGGCTCGGCCACTGTGATCTGCGTTGCACCAAAAGCGCGCAAAGCAAGCGCAGCACCAACACCAATCGCACCACCACCCATCACATGGCAACGCGCCTCGGACAGTGGCAGCTCAAGCGCTGCCGATCCCATGCGCACGGCATGCCAACCGCAAGCAAGCGGTTCGGCAAGGGCTGCTTTCGCCAAAGGCACATGGTCGGGAACAGTGATCAGGTTTTCGTTGCGCATGACAACTTGCTCGGCAAAGGCACCTTCACGCGGCGGCATTGAGATAATCACCCGCTTCGGGCAAAGATTATCACGCCCAGCAAGGCAGGCACGACAGGTTCCGCAAGCCACAAGCGGGTTGATCGTCACACGTTCACCGTCGCGGGCACCGCCGACAATGACACCAGCCGCTTCGTGGCCAAGGATCAGTGGCGCAGGGCGACGTTCGTCGTGGCCAAGAAATGCGTGCATGTCTGAACCGCAAATGCCCGACGCCTTAATCTGGATCAGGCTTTGGTCCGCACTAGCCACAGGATCGGGGACATCACGATAAACAAGGGTTTCAACCCCTTCATAAACAAGTGCCTTCATTTCGCAGTATATCCTCCATCGACCATCAGAACCTGACCTGTGACAAAGGCCGACGCGTCCGAGCATAAGAACAACAACGGACCGTCGATATCCTCAAGCGCGCCATTGCGACCCACACATGTTTGCGCGGCATTGCGTGCTGCACGCTCAGGATCAGCAAAAACCGGCCCCGTCAATTCTGTTGGGAAAAACCCCGGACCAATTGCATTCGCGTTGATGCCATCTGCCGACCACGCCTCGGCCATGGCACGCGTCAATTGGGCGACCCCTGCTTTGGACGCGCCGTAACTGACACCACCTGGAAAAGCGCGGGTTGTTTGCAAGGACGCAAAATTCACGATCCGGCCCCAACCCTTTGCTTTCATAGCTGGCGCGAACGCTTGCGACAAAAAGAACGGAGCCGCGAGGTTCAGGTTCAGCGTAACGTCCCAGCCTTCGGCCGTAACATCATCTGCCGTTTCACGTGTGTTGATACCAGCGGCGTGCACAACAATATCGGGCGCACCAAACGGCAACGCAATCTGCGCGGCTATTTCCGCAATCTTATCGCGATCAGACAGATCCGCCGCTACGGTTGCGGCGTTGTCGCCGTACTGCGCCGCCCATACGGTCAGCGCATCTGCCCGCCGTGCGACACCCACAACTTTGGCCCCAGCTTCGGCCAAAGCAATTGCCGCACGCTGCCCTAGACCGGCGCTTGCGCCGGTCACACAGGCCACACGACCAGTCAGGTCAAAAAGAGCGTTCGGATTAGCCATCTGAGCTAAGATCAAAAGTCTCGTTCGGGAAGTATTTGGCAAGACGCACGTCAGCTGCGCGGGCGTGGCCCTCCATGCCTTCCAAGCGGCTGATCCGCGCAGTTGCCTCGGCAACCCGCTTAGAACCTTCGCGAGTGGAACGCTGCCAAGTTACGATCTTCATATACTTGTGCACAGACAAACCGCCCGTGTAGCCAGCAGCGCCAGACGTTGGCAGCACGTGGTTCGTGCCAGATGCCTTGTCGCCATACGAAACGGTCGTTTCTTCGCCCAAGAACAATGACCCGTAGCAAGACAAGCGGTTCAACCACCAATCAAGGTCTGCGGCCTGAACTGTCAGATGCTCTGGCGCGTATTCGTCTGAACAAGCTGCCATTTCTTCGCGGTCGGCACATACGATCACTTCGGCATAATCGCGCCATGCTGCGAATGCGTTGTCGCGGTTCAATTCTGGCAAGTCAGCGATCAGTGCTGGAACACGCGCCATCACGTCTTCGGCGAGTGCTTGGTCGTCTGTAACCAACCATACTGGCGAATTATAACCATGCTCGGCCTGTGACACGAGATCGGTCGCAACGATGTGTGCGTCTGCGTCTTTGTCGGCAAGCACAAGGCTGTCTGTCGGACCTGCGATCATATCGATACCAACGCGACCGAACAGAATGCGCTTTGCTTCGGCGACAAACTGATTGCCGGGGCCAACAAGAATGTTGGCTTTTGGCAGTCCGAACAAACCAAACGTCATTGCCGCTACACCCTGAACACCACCAAGTGCCATGATCTTATCAGCGCCACAGATATGGGCTGCGTAAACGATTGCTGGTGCGACACCAACACCCGGACGCGGAGGAGACGTTGCTGTGATGTGATTACAGCCTGCAACTTTCGCAGTTGTCACTGTCATAATAGCACTGGCGATGTGGCTATAACGGCCGCCCGGCACGTAGCAACCTGCGGCATCAACAGGAATCGCTTTTTGACCCGCGATCAGACCTTGAACGATTTCATACTCAACATCGCTGACTGTTGATTTTTGTGCTTCGGCAAAACGGCGCACGTTGTCATGAGCGAACTGGATATCGTCCTTCAGTTTTTGTGGAACCAAAGCGCTCGCGGCTTCGATCTCTTCTGCGGTCAGGATGATGTTGCCATCATATTTGTCGAATTTCGCAGCATACTCTTTGGCTGCGGCGTCCCCACCTTTTTCGATATCGTCAAGGATTGTGCGCACTGTGTCATGCACGTCCGATGCGCCCGACTGGGCCGTCAGAGTAGCTTTCTTAAGATAGGTTCGTGCCATGTGTTTGGTCGCCTTATTTGTAGATGTCGGGAAGCAGCGTTGTGGAAATTGCTGGCACGAATGCGATAAGCAAAACAACGAACAGCATAAAGATAACGAAAGGGACAGCACGCCATGCGATCTTTAATATTGATTCGCCGGTAATCCCCGATACGACGAACAGGTTAAGCCCCAAAGGCGGAGTGATAAAGCCCACACCAAGCGCCGTGATCATCATAATACAGAATTGGATTTCGTTCATGCCGATGTTGTCGGCCAACGGCTTAAGGATCGGCGCAAGGATCACAATATTTGGCGTCGTCTCCATCACACAGCCAGCAGCGATCAAGATGCCAATCATCATAAGAATAAGCAAAGTTGGATCATCAGT
This sequence comes from Paracoccaceae bacterium, assembly GCA_034111185.1. GTDB lineage: Bacteria > Pseudomonadota > Alphaproteobacteria > Rhodobacterales > Rhodobacteraceae > Yoonia. The sequence goes on from JAWUXS010000015.1 coordinate 6,179, forward strand.
CAGCGCGGTAATCGAATAGACAAAACCCTGTGGAACACCCATGATTGCGAGTGCTTGTGCCAATGGCAAAGAGAACGCGATGATAGGCAGGATAATACCATTCACCTTTGCAGAGCTAATCAGCATTGGTGGGAAATCAGAAAGCTTCAGCGTTCCGAGAACGAAACCGATTATGATCGTGACGATAACAGCCGTCGCGCCCGCCTCGGTTGGTGTCAAACGACCCGAGAAGATACCGTAAAAAATGATGCCTGGAACGATGAACGCATACCATCCAGAGGCAAGAGAGCGACCAAGGTTACTGAAGTATTCCGAAGCCGACAGGTTACCGCCGCCCTCGTATCCATAGATCCGGTTCACAATCAGGTTCGTGACCAAGATCGCGGTCAAAATCATAACGCCCGGAATAATCGCAGCTAAGAATAGTGTAGACGCCGATATACCCAAGACCAAGCCAATGATGATGTAGGCAATCGATGGCGGGATCAGGATGCCGGTACATGCGCCTGCAGCAACCAGCGCACAGGCATAGGGGCGCGGGTACCCACTTTCGACCAAACGATCGATTGTCATCCGGCCAACTGCCGCAGCGCCCGCCGCGTCAGATCCTGAGATCGCAGCGAACATACCGCAAACAAGAACCGTCGCCGAACCAAATCCGCCCTTTGCGAATTGCGTCAGTGCTTCGGCAACGTCTAGAAACTTACGGCTTAGACCTGTCCGAACAAGAACGTCCCCTGTGAGGATAAAAAGCGGCACGGCGGTCAATGCGAATGCGTCGATCCCGTGAAACAGGCTTTCACCAACGAGGCCAAGCGGCAGATCGCCAGACATCAGCAACATTGTGATCGCAGCCACACCAATCGAGGCCCAGACAGGCACAGCAAGTGCAGCAAGTGCGACGAAGATCAGCACAGGAAGATAGAAATCCCAGCCCAGTTCGACCGCTTGGTTCAGAGTGTTAAACAGCATCTCTTATCCCCTCAATCAAACAATTTATCGCCTTCGTAGACGGGTGTTCCGTCACGAAAGCTGCGCATGTCGCGCAATAAAGATTGGGTCAGGCGCAGCAGCATCAGTGCAAAACCGATTGGGACGGCGAGCAGGAACCAAACCATTGAAATGCGCAGACCGTGGCTTACGGAACCAAACTTCCATGACACGTGCACGGCCTCCCATGACCAATACAAAGCGATGACAGCCACGCCGAACATCACAAGGTCGCCAAATATATAAAGTGCCGCTTTCAGGCGCGGGCTTAGGTAATGCATAATCACGTCGATACGGATGTGGGCGCGCTCTTTGACAGCAGCCGCAGCACCGATCCATGCAAGGTAAATAAACGAATAGCGCACGATCTCTTCGCCCCAGATAGACGAGTAGGCAAAGACTTCGCGCCGCAGCACCTCAATCGCCATCGTCATGACAAGCATCACGTAAAACACCAAAAGCGCCCATCGTTCGGCGTTTTGGTTCAGGTTTCGGACTAAGTTCATGACGGACCTCTCGCATTGCCATGCAGATCAAAACTGCGCGGTACGTTTGGGCGTAATTGGATGAAAAGCGATATAGGGTGGCAGGCGCCCCCAAAGGGCACCCGCCTAAAGTGTTTATGCGTCGTGGACGTAATAGCGGCCCTGTGTGCCTGCTGCTTCTTCCAGTTTCGCGAACGTATCCATTGAACCGGCCAGCTCTGTCTTAAAGCTATCCCACTCAGGCAACTGGTAGCCGCCTGTTGCTTTCCATTCAGCCAACTGGTCGTCGGACAATGAATGGAATTCAACGCCAGACTTACGCAATTCTGCCATTGCGTAGTTACGCGCAGAAGGAACTTTCGCGAGGTTCTGATGACGCGTGATCTCAGCGGCTTCCATGATGCCGTCTTGGATGTCGGCGGGCATAGAATTGAACCACTCAAGGTTACATGAGTAAACCTGCGAGTCAGGCACAGCCTGTGTGAAGGTCACGTGGGACAAGATATCCTTGAAGCCGAACACGAAGAGCGCGCCAACTGATGGGTCAAGAGCATCAGCAACACCCTGTTTGATCGCAGAAGGCGTTTCGCCCCAAGCAACTGGTGTCGGGTTTGCGCCAACCATGCGGTAGTACTGCTGCAACATCGCAGAGCCAGGAACGCGGAATTTAACGCCAGCCAGATCGCCAGGTGTCATGACAGGGCCAGAACCGCCCTTACGTACAGCCACAACCCGTGGGTCGATGTTGACGTAGAACAATGCCTTAAAGCCCGCAGCTTCGACCTTTGGGTTCACTTCTTGTGCCCAAACGTCTGAGTGTACGAGGTTTGTGAAACGCTGGTTTGAACCACACAGGTACGGCATGTTGATCAGGTCAACGACTGACGCGAATGGTGCAAAGTTTGAAAGCGAGTGCTGAGCTGCTTGGATTGTGCCGCCCTGAACAGACTGTGCCAATGCGCCGCCTGCGCCAAGCTGACCACCTGGGGCCAATTTCACGTATACTTTGCCATTGGTAGCGTTCTGGATGTTCTCTTTGAGGTCCAACTGCATGATTGGGTAGCTGCGTGTCGCGCCAAGGACATACGCTGTTGCGATTGTCATTGTGTGCTCAGCCGCTTCTTCGCGGTCACGTTCTTCGTTTGCAGTTTGCGCTGTGGCTTCTGTTGACCAAAGCGATCCAGCAGCACCAGCAACCAGAGCAGCAGTAAAGCTACCCATGCCAGCCAGTTTCAAAAAGTTACGGCGCTCTGCCGACTTAATTTCAATCGTAGTCTTATCCAAAATATCGTCCTCCCTGGACATGTTTGGACCGCACCTATTTTTTGGCGTCGGCCTCTTTCTTAAGAATGGCCACAACAAACAAAACCGCGACGCCAATTAGGACCAACATCTCGCCCACATCATTTAAGAATGCAGAGTTGGACGCAGAACCAAGCGCCACGTTCACAGCAAAAATTAATAACAGTACGAGTGCCCCGATAAGCGGCATGTCGCGTCTCCTCCCAGTCGCTAGGCCGATTCTCCTTCATGTAAGCGTTTACATTCGACGAATGCAAGCCTTTACATTTGCTAGCGCTATGGTTTCTCCTTTGTCCCAAGCCAGCAAACCGCTAGCCTATGTAAAGTTACCGACCTAGGACCGTTATGAATCCCAAGAAACCACCATCAACGCTACTCGATGTTGCCGCCGCGGCAGGCGTATCGACAGCTACAGTTTCGCGCTGTCTGAATTTCCCTGATCAAGTTGCAGGCCTGACCCGCGAGAGGGTGATGACAGCCGTGTCCGATTTGGGCTATTCGCCAAACTTTGGCGCCCGTGCAATGGCCGCACGCCGCACGAATACTATCGGCGCGATCATCCCGACGATGGAAAACGCAATCTTTGCGCGTGGCTTGCAGGCGTTTCAGGAAGAACTCCGCGTTCATGGGTTCACAATGTTGGTGGCCAGTACCTCATACCGACCCGAAATCGAGGACGAGCAGATAAGATCATTGGTCGCCCGCGGTGCTGATGCATTGCTTTTGATCGGACATGAACGTGACCCCGAAATTTACAGGTTCCTTGAGGCACAAGGCGTTCCCGCCATCATCAGTTGGACCTATGACGCCAATTCCCCACGTCCGTCCGTTGGCTTTGACAACAAAGCTGCCATTGCGGAAATGGCCACTACAATTATCGAAATGGGTCATCACAACATCGCTTTGATATCCGCAGAAACTTCAATGAACGACCGCGCATACGCACGTCTATTGGGCGTAAAAGAGGCGATGTTAGCGGCAGGTTTGAATCCAGATGACTTGCAAGTGATTGAGACACCTTACGGCATTGAGACAGGGGCGGCCGCATTTGAAACGATGATCAAGAACACCCCCTGCCCGACTGCAGTGTTCTGTGGCAATGACGTTCTCGCTGTTGGTGCTCTGCGCCGCGCGCACGAGATGGGAATGTCGGTCCCAAAAGATGTATCAATAATCGGCTTTGACGATATTGAGTTAGCCCAAATTACAAACCCACCTCTCACAACTGTGCATGTGCCTCATAGGGAAATGGGCCGACGCGCCGCGCTCGCCCTTGCCAATCTGCTGAAAGATGGGACGCCTTTGGAAAACATCGAATTGCCTGCAAAAGCAGTTTTCAGGGGAACGCACGCAGCCGCACCAGAAACTAAATGAAGAATTCATTCTTCAAGGGCCGCCGTAACAATGGATGATCTTATCTCTTCATTGGACGCGATCGGCACTGCCGCCTGTATTGATGCATCATGCAGGCTTCGCGCATCCCTCTTAGGTGCGACAACGTTTGATCTTCATTTGCGGGATGCAAGTTTAGGCATCCAAGATGCGTTCTCTCTTGCAAAGGCCATCCAAAACATTTCCGGCAAACCAAAGCTGCGATCATTCAGTGCAAGCTATAACCCCACCCTAACTGACCTTGGGATCAAAGCCCTTACAGAGGCTTTTCCACCATCAATGTCAGAGCTGGGCCTAGTGCGCTGCAATATCGGTGATGTTGGCGGTTAGGCAATTTTGGCGTGGGCACGACGGGCGAAAAACCCGAGAATGATCTGCATTGAACAAAATCAGTTATCCAGCTCTTTGCGGCAGGAATTCCAAGCATTTAGTAACGCCTGCCCCGATTTGATGTTGGTTATTTGATCGCTCGACTCATTGGTTAAATCGTTTTCCATGCGTCTGACAATCTGCCAAACTCTTACAAACCATTAGACGAACAAGGTGACCAAAGATGGCAGATGCTCCACTTAAAGGTTGGAACCACGTTCCGAACGTTCCGGTCACCGTCTCACCCTTTTTCCAGTGGCCATTGCGCCCGCTTGAGATGTTGGCGTGGGTCTGGAACTCGTGGTTCTTGATCAGCGAAAAGCTGATCATCGTTGGGATCGCGTTCATATCATTCTATTGGTTTCAACCCCCGCTCGAAGAAACCAAGACGCTCGCTTTTGGTTGGGTTGCGCAAATGTATGTGCGTAACTTGCTGCTTATGACCGTGGTTGCCGGCGGACTACATCTGTATTTCTACACATTCACCAAACAGGGCCAGCTGCTAAAATACGACCCCCGTCCATTGATGAAAAACGGACGGCAATTCACCCTTGGTGGCCAGATCCGTGACAACATGTTCTGGACGCTTTGCAGCGGAGTGACTGTCTGGACTGCGTACGAAGTTTTGATGTTCTGGGCATTAGCAAATGGCTATGCACCGATGCTAACATGGGCCGCCAATCCGATCTGGTTTGTCGTAATGTTCTTGCTGATACCTATATGGGAAAGCTTTTATTTCTATTGGATTCACCGGTTGTTGCATGTGCCCTTCTTGTACAAACACGTGCATGCGCTGCATCACCGCAACATCAATGTTGGTCCATGGTCAGGTCTGTCGATGCACCCTATTGAGCATGTTATTTTCCTAGGGTCTGTCTTGATACATTGGATTGTTGCCGCCCACCCCGTGCACATTCTCTATCACCTTCAATACTACACCCTTACCGCTGCGACGACGCATACGGGCTTTGAAGGGTTGGTTGTCAAAGATGAGAACCGGCTCAAGCTTGGGACCTTTCATCATCAAATGCACCACCGTTATTTTGAGTGTAACTACGGCTCTCTCGAGATCCCGTGGGACAAGCTGTTCGGATCGTTTCATGACGGAACCGAGGCCGCAAATGAGCGGATCAAAAATCGGCGCAAAAAGATGATGGCACCCTAACGGACGTGTCAGTTACCCCTTGGAAAGCCGTTCATTCGCGCCTGCCGAAGCACTTCGCATGTTCCGCGCAAAAAGTGTCACGTCAATTTCGGTTGCGATAAAAGTCGCACCTAGATCTCGGCACTTTTCCTGCAGATCGGTATCAAGCGTCAGGATGCCCGCGGCCTTGCCAGACGCGACGATCTTTTGAACGGCGCCCAGTACAGCGTCTTTGACAGCAGGCGCGCCCGCTTGCCCGATGAACCCCATATCAGCAGCAAGATCCGACGGCCCAATAAAGACACCATCAAGACCATCAACCTTTAGGATCTCATCCAGTGCCATCATCCCTTTGTGGTTTTCCACCTGTGCCAGCAAACAAATCTCATCTCTGGCAGTGGTCAGATAATCTGTGATTGCAGCAAAGTCCGAGGCGCGGGCCAAGGCGGACCCGACGCCGCGCACGCCATTTGGTGGGTATGTAACGGCATCAACAAGCTCTCGGGCTTGCTCTGCGCTTTCGACCATCGGGATCAGCAAAGTTTGCGCACCCGCATCAAGCAACTGCTTGATGATCCATGTCTCACCAATCGGGGGCCGCACGACAGCGTGGCTATCACGGCCTGCGATCACCTGTAATTGCGCTGTTATTGAACGCAGATCATTCGGTGCATGCTCTCCATCAATCAAAAGCCAGTCAAAACCCGCGCCTGCGCTAATCTCAGCTATATAAGGATCAGCCAGTCCAAGCCAGCAACCTATCTGCAGCTCACCATTTGCGAGCGCTTTTTTGAATGGATTGAGTGGTGCTGGCATTGCTGATCTTTCTATTGAAACGAGACTTCGACACTGCCGAAGGCAGCAAAATCAGCGAAGATATTTGAACCTGACGGACATTCGACAGGGCGTATAAAACTGCCCGAGAGAATGACCTGACCCGGTTCGATGCTTTGTCCGTATTGGGCCATGCGGCGGGCCAGCCAAACAACACTTTCAACAGGATCATTCAGAACCCCTGCCCCAAGTCCAGTTTCTTCAACCTCGCCGTTGCGCGACGTGATTGCCCCGACCCAGCGCAGATCAAACGCATCAACGGCATGTCGTTCGGACCCCAAAACAATGCCAGCATTCGCGGCATTATCGCTGATCGTATCGTATACTTTGCGCGTTTGCTGTGTCTTGGGATCAACACGCAGGATACGTGTATCAAGGATTTCAATGGATGGCGCGACATAGTCAGTTGCCGCAATAACATCATCGCGGGTTACATCAGCACCACCCAACGGCGACTTAAGGACAAAGGCAATTTCGGCCTCAATCCTTGGCTGGATAAAGCGACCCTTCGGCACAGATGCACCATTTGAAAATAGCATGTCGTCGAACAAAATACCGCTGTCTGGGATGTCGATATTTAACGCATATTGCATCGCCTTGGATGTCAGCCCGATTTTCCAACCGATAGTTTTTCGACCCTCGGCCAGCTTAGCGCGGTAGATCGCATTTTGAATTGCATAGGCATCATCCATCTCCATTTCGGGATGGCGTCTTGTCAGCAAGCCAATCTGCTTGCCTGTTTTTTCAGCTTGCAACAAGGCAGCGGCGGCATCGGCATGATCTTCGGGGGTCATACAACTTCGTCCGCAACGGTGTTTCGCAATGTGCCGATGCCATTCACTTCTACTTCGATTACATCACCCGGCTTGAGGTACTGCGGTGGATCAAGGCGTGCGCCCGACCCCGTTGGTGTGCCCGTCACAATAATATCGCCAGGCTGAAGTGTCATGAACGTCGAGATATATTCAATCTCGCGGCGGATAGGATGCATCATGCGGGACAAAACGTCATCTTGGCGGACTTCGCCGTTCACGCGCGTGATGATGCGCGCGTCATCCAGCTGGGCTGGATCGGTGAATGGCACCAACCACGGACCGATTGAGCCTGAATTGTCCCAATTCTTGCCTTGGGTGACGTTGAATTTAGCGTGGCGAACCCAGTCTCGGATTGTACCTTCGTTGCACAATGTCAGTGCCGCGATATGGTCGTATGCATCATCTTGCGAGATACGACGCCCTGCTTTGCCAATCACAATCGCCACTTCACCTTCGTAATCGAGGGTATGGTTTTCGGGTGGGCGGATAAGTGGGCGGTTGTGACCGGTAAAGCCGCTCGCAAAGCGTGGGAACAACGACATGTATTTAGGCTGCTCGCTGCCGTCTTTGTACTCAGCATTCCGGTCGGGAAAATTCACGCCAACACATAAAATGCGTGGGGCGTTTGGAATTACCATTTCGAAATCGAAATCCGTATGGCTTGCAGTTTTACCTGCTGACGCGTCTTCTAGCGCATCAAATCCACCCGCCTGCACAACATCAAGAAGCGTTGGCCATTGCGGAAAATCGCCATTCAGCGGGATCATACCATCATCAGTTACGGCCCCATAATAGGTCTGACCGTGAGCGCTATACGTCGCGTATCTCATGAAATACTCTCCCAAATTTCTTGAATGACGGAATGTGCCATCATCACATCTTCACGTGTTGTATCAAATTGACCGACCTGAAATCGGATAACCTTTCGGTCATTGAACATCCCTTGGGTCACATAAATGCGGCCGTCATCATTCAATGCATCAACTAACCTTTGTTGGTCAGCGTCACTCCCAGGACAACGGAAAGAAAACAGGCTGAGGATCGGTTCTGTGACAATTTCAAAGCCATCAAGACCGCGCAACAATTCGCAAAGTTCACATGCCCAAGCGATGTGGTTGCGGATGCGTTCACGCAAACCATCAAGGCCGTATGACCGGATTAAGAACCAAATTTTCAGGGCGCGAAAACGCCGCCCAAGCGGGATCGTCCATTCCGAATAATTCGTAACACTCTCGCCTGTCGTCTTAAGGTATTCTGGCTCGATCTTAAGCGTATTTAGCTGCGGCAGTGGGTCCTTTAGGAATTGTACAGAACAATCAAACTGCGCGCCTAGCCATTTGTGCGGGTTGAATACGATGCTGTCAAAGCCGTCTACGCCATTCCAAAAGTCGGCCTGCAGCTCTGGACAGATCATCGCAGCACCCGCCCACGCGGCGTCTAGATGAGTGTACAGATCCTCGGCATGTGCGACTTTGATGATATCGCCCAACGCGTCACAGGCCCCGACACCCGTTCCGCCGGTAATTGCGATGATCCCAGCTGGCGTATGCCCAGCGGCACGGTCAGCCGCGATTGCTGCCTTTAACGCATCAACATCCATGCTGTGGCGCGGGCCAAATGTTTTGATCTTGACCAAATTCGCTTGGCCAATACCAGACACCCAGCAAGCGCGATCAATCGACGAATGCACCTGATCCGAACAATAGATGCGCAAGTGGCCCTTGTTCGACAACCCGTCGCGGTTGCCCGTGTAGCTTGTCGCGCGTTCACGCATGGTCAGAACCGCAGACAATGTCGCAGACGATGCGCTGTCTTGGATCACACCGGTATATCCGTCCGCCAGCCCAAGCGCTTGCCGCAGCCAATCAATCATGACGCCTTCTAGCTCGGTCGCGGCTGGAGACGTCTGCCACAACATACATTGCGCGGCGATTGTGTTGACTAGCATCTCGGCAAGCATCGACGGCGGCGCCGCATTTGCAGGAAAATAGGCAAAGAACCTTGGATGCTGCCAATGGGTTATCCCCGGCATCACGATCTGCTCAAAATCGGTCATGATCGCATCCATTCCTTCGGCACCGTCCGGCGGCGTCACAGGCAATTGTGCGGCGATGTCACCAAACGATGTTTGGGCACGCACAGGACGGTCGCGTAGCGTCTTGTGATAATCCGCACCCCAGTCCGAGATATGCTTGCCCCAATGGGCGAATTCGTCCCAGTTCATGCATCGGCCTCCGTATTTATTCCGCCCATGCAGATATACTTAATTTCAAGATAATCATCGAGGCCATGGCGCGAACCCTCTCGGCCCAAGCCAGATTGCTTCACGCCACCAAAAGGTGCCTCAGCGGTTGAGATCATGCCAGTATTCACACCAACCATCCCGTAATCCAAAGCCTCTGATACGCGCCAAACACGGGCGTAGTCGCGGCTATAGAAATACGACGCTAGTCCAAACTCTGTGTCATTTGCAGCGGTTACGACTTCGGTTTCTGTTTCAAACCGGAAAAGCGGGGCGATCGGACCAAAAGTCTCTTCGGTGGCAATTGCCATATCAGAGGTAACCCCCGTCAAAATCGTAGGCTCAAAGAATGTTCCGCCAAGCGCGTGTGCACGGCCGCCCAAAAGGACAGATGCCCCTTTTGCTGCGGCATCGGTCACATGGCTGGCCACCTTGGTCACAGCTGCCTTGTCTATTAATGGGCCGAACACGATACCTGTATCAATGCCGTTACCAGTTGGTAGTTCACGCACTTTTGCGGCTAATTTCTCGGCAAAGGCATCATATACACCGCTTTGCACATATATGCGGTTCGCGCAGACACAAGTTTGTCCGTTGTTGCGAAACTTAGCAATTATTGCGCCTTCGACTGCTTCGTCCAAATCTGCGTCATCAAACACGATGAATGGCGCGTTCCCACCAAGTTCTAGGCCCAGTTTTTTGACCGTCGGGGCGCATTGCGCATATAGCTTTGCACCCACACCGGTTGAGCCTGTAAATGTAAGTTTCCGTACAATCGGGCTGTCGGTCATAACCTGCCCGATCTTTTGGGCATCGCCAGTTACAACTGAAAACAGGCCAGCAGGAATACCTGCCTCTTGCGCCAAGACGGCCAAGGCAATCGCCGAGAATGGCGTTTGCGATGCAGGCTTAAGAACCATCGCACAACCAGCTGCAAATGCAGGCCCTGCTTTGCGCGTAATCATTGCGTTGGGAAAGTTCCAAGGTGTGATCGCGGCAACAACGCCGATAGGTTGCTTGACTGCCAAGATACGCTTGTCAGGCGCATGGCCCGGCGTGATGTCGCCATACGCACGGCGTGCTTCTTCGGCGAACCATTCGATGAACGATGCACCGTATGCGATCTCGCCTGCGGCTTCGGCCAGCGGCTTGCCCTGCTCTGCCGTTAGGATGCGCGCCAAATCCTCTTGGTTCACCATCATCAAATCGAACCAACGGCGCAAAACCTGCGCACGATCTTTGGCAGTTCGTGCAGCCCAGCCGACCTGAGCCGTTTTTGCAGCGGCGATTGCTTCATGCGCCTCGGCTTGCCCCAAATCAGGGACATATCCAATGACGTCACCTGTTGCGGGGTTAGTCACTTCGATCCCAGCGCCATTTGCTGCGATCCACCGACCAGCGATAGGTGCCGCTTGCCGCAGTAAGTCTGGCTTTTTCAACTCCAACATCATCAAGGCGCTATGATCGGGCTGGCTTTGATATCAGAGTCTTTGGTTTCAACACCCACAAATGTGGTGCCATGCTCGAACCAGCTTTTGGGAGCGGCGGCCCCCCAAAGTGTTTGACGCTGCGGATCGGTCAGGTCCCATTTAATTGGCTCTAAGTCTGGATCGACAGTCTGATAATCTGAACAATAGATTTCAATCCGGTGACCATCAGGGTCCAAGATGTAAAGGAAGAACGCATTTGAAATGCCGTGCCGTCCCGGGCCGCGTTCAATGTTGTCAACGTAGCCAGTTGTTGCCATCAGATCGAGTAGATCAATGATATTCAGCGGCGTTGGGACCCAAAATGCGACGTGGTGCATGCGCGGGCCCTTACCGTTGGTGAACGCCATGTCATGCACGCCGCCTTTGCGGTGCATCCATGCAGCCCAAAGCTTTTTGCTTTCGTTGTCTTCTGTGTATTCAGTGACGCGGAAACCAAAGTCTGAATAGAATTCCACAGACGCATCCACATCATGTGAAAAGCAATTGAAATGGTCGATCCGCAGCGGCTTCACACCACGGTACAACGCGTATTTCTGGTGGATAGGCGCAAGGCGATCCATCTTGTGATAAAACTCAAGTGGAATACCCATGTTGTCGGATGTCAGCAGTGTGCGGCCTTGATACAGGCGATCCACCCATGAGGTCGGACGCCCTTTGCCCTGAAAATAGATTTCGGCTTTGTCCAAGTCCGCCTCATCGAAGGTTTTGAACCCCATCACCTCAACCGTGCCAGGTTGATCAGATTTCTGTAGGATGATGCAGTGATGACCACGTTCTTCCATCGCGCGCAAATACACGTGGCTGTCGCTTTCATCAGTGATCTGCAGCCCCAAAATTTCAGTATAAAACGTCTTGGACGCGGCTAGGTCTTTGACGTTCATGCAAACGTGGCTCAGGCGGATTGTATTAAAATCAGGGTATAGATTTGGTGCGGGAACGGGCATCTGTTCTCTCCTTATTGCGCCGCAAGGGGCGCATCAGCTTAAATTACTGGGCGCCGAGACGCGTGATCTTGTGGTGACCCGTTGCAAAGCCGATGTGCTTTTGCTCCATGTAAAACTCGAACGACCAATCGCCGCCATCACGGCCGATGCCACTGGCTTTGACCCCACCAAACGGTGTTGGCAGATGGCGAACGTTTTCCGAATTTACCCAGATCATTCCGGCCTCAAGCGCTTCGGTAAAGCGCAGTGCACGGGTCAGATCATTGGTCCAGACATAACCAGTCAGACCATATGCCGTGTCATTTGCGATCGCCAAAGCTTCTTCTTCGGTCGAAAATGGAATTGAGGTCAAAACCGGCCCAAAGATTTCCTCTTGGGCGATCCGCATCTGGTTGTTGGCATTGGTGAATAGCGTTGGGCGCACAAAGTAGCCTTCGTCACCAATCTTTTCGCCGCCAGCAGCAATCGTTGCACCGTCTTCAACAGCGATGTCGAAATAACTGGTCACTTTGTTAAAATGCTCTTCGGTCACAAGCGGCCCTATTTCGGTCTTAGGATCAAGAGGGTGACCAACTTTGATGTTGTTCACGCGCGCGACAAGCTTGGCTTCAAACTCTTCGCGGATCGTGTCTTGCACCAAAAGGCGCGACGATGATGTGCAGCGCTCGCCGTTGATCGAATAGATCATAAAGATCACTGCGTCCAAGGCCCGATCAAGATCCGCATCATCAAACACGATGACGGGGTTCTTACCGCCAAGTTCAAGATGGTTGCGCTTGAGCGTATCAGCGCCCTGCTTGGTTATCAGGCTCCCTGTGCGGCTCTCTCCTACAAATGCGATGGCTTTGATTAACGGATGTTCGCACAGTGCTTTGCCCGCACCTTCGCCATATCCGTTCACAGTATTCAGAACACCGGGTGGCAGGCCCGCTTCTTCGGCGATCTCGACTAGCAGGCGTGCCGTGAGTGGTGATGCCTCGGCTGGTTTGTGGACGACTGTGCAGCCCGCAGCCAACGCAGGCGCGATCTTCCATGTGGATAGCATAAACGGCGTGTTCCACGGTGTGATGACGCCAACGGGACCGATTGGTTTGCGGGTTGTGACGTTCATCAAGGTTGGGGATTGCAGGTGCTGGCCATCACGCGCCTGTACAACTTGGTCAGCAAAATAACGGAAGTTTTCAGCGCCGCGCAGCGCTGCCTTTGACATGAACTTAATCGTTTGGCCTGTGTCCCAGCATTCGCAAAGTGCGATTTCTTCGGCGCGTGCCTCAATGCCCTCTGCAACATTAATGAGGATCTTCTTGCGCTCAAGCGCGGGCATATCACGCCACATCGCGAATGCATCCGATGCGGCATTGGCTGCTGCATCGATATCTTCAGCAGTGCCTAGGGCCACATCGCATATATTGCTTTTATCAACAGGCGAGGACGTCTGGAATACGCCGCCTCTGCCTGCGACGTCTTTGCCCGCGATCCGGTTAGGGATACCCGTTTTGCGGAACCGTTCAAGATAGCCAGCCAGTTTTGTCAGGTTGTCGTCAAGCGCACTCATGCGGTGTCCTCCAGATGGTCACGAACGTTGCCGAATTTCGGCGAAAGGTCGGCATTTATGTCCCGCATTTCAGCAGAGAGAGCGATGGAATGGTTTTCCATCGCTGGGATAAGAAATGTTTTTAGCGCCGCGAAGATACGAGCAATTGCATCTTGCTTCACATCATCAGGCCGCCCCTCACGCAGGCGAACGGACAGATCAATAAAACCATGTTTAGAATTGCCATCAGCAATCGCATAGTGATCGACGCGCGTTGCGCGGACGCGAATACCTGCCAACGGGAACGTATCAATCGTCGCGGCTTCGGCCCGAATGACCTCGCATAATTGCCCCATGTCCACGACCAGTTCGAGGTTGGATGAATAGTCGATTTGAAAGTGGGGCATTTCATTCCTTAACATGTTAACTATTGCGAAGTTAATTAAATGGACCTTGCATTGTCAAGCCCAACTTGGCAGCACAGTAGAATATTCAGGCCTATATTCGAGTGCACTTATGACCACGAAACTTCCATCGACAACTCGGTCTTTGCCAATCGCATTATTGCGCGCGCGTGAGGGGGTCATGTCCCCTATCCGTGAGATGCTAGCAGATACAGGTATCACCGAACAACAATGGCGGGTGTTACGTGTATTGTCAGAATATGGATCACTGGACACCACTACACTGGCAGAACGTGCCAGTTTGCTGTTTCCAAGCCTGACCCGCATTGCAACGACAATGCGCAACAAGGGACTGATTACGCAGACGCGTGACGCCGCAGACCGTCGTCGGCAATTGATTGAGATTACCCCAGACGGCCAGAAAATTATTGATGAATACGCAACCCAGTCAGCACGGATCGTCGCCGATTTCCGTGAAACGCTAGGGCCAAAAGACTACGAAACGCTTTTGGACTTGCTTGCACGTCTCGACCCTGGGTCACGCGATTAGACCCTGCGCGCACCACGCATCAAACACCTCAAGCGCTTTGTCGGCAAATGCAGCATCATTGATGTGCGCGGCGATAGAATGCGTTTGCACGGTTTCAGGCAGTGTTTGACGCAGCTCTTCTAGGAACTGATCCAAACCTGCTTGATCATGCAAATCAGCGCCTTCTCGGTCCCATTCTCCCAAACCACGCTCTGGCAATATGACGGCAACTGGTCCCGTCGCCTTTGCCAATTGCGCAGAATGCGCGCGTGCAACCTCGCGGCGCTCTTCATCATTCAGCACGATTGATGTCAAAAGCCGATTATGCGCATGCTTAAGGTTATCATCCCATTTGTCCGCCAAAGGCTGCCAGCCGACAACATCAACAAGGTCATAACACCCCGGTGCTACAATCTGTGGCGTGCCATTCAGACCCGCATTTGTAAGGCGGTCTGCCCCCGCAGAAATATTCGACCCGTGCACATAGTTCCCAAGCTCTTGTGTGCAAAAATCAAAGACACAGGCAAACGCGCCTTGTGATGCAAGGCTTTCAAACGCGCGACCACCCATGCCCGTCGCGTGGAAAACGGCGACTTCATAGCCGCGCTTTTCTAATGCGGGCTTAAGAGGGACCATGTATTTCAGCGCAGACTTACCCAGTGACATCATTCCGATAAGTGGCTTTTTGCGGTCAGGCTTTTCCACGGCCCGCGCAGCCCCAAGAACCGCGCCTGCGGCTTGGCTTAGGGATGCTTTGCAAACGGAATTAAGGCCATACAATCCACCCGCCCAAAGGATCATCTGCGTATCCGCAGCAAGTCGTTCTGCAGGGATAAGCGGCGAAAACGAAACGGTTGAAACGATATATTTCGGAACGCCCAGCGGCAGTGCCGACGTTGCATCAAGCGCAAGATCGGTTCCCATCGTGCCACCGAGGACGATCATCCCGTCAAACTTGCCCTCGGCATAAAGGCGAGCCGTCAAAACTGCGGCACCCCTCGCCATGATTTGCATGGCGAGGTTTTCGTTCTGTGTCGCAATCGCAGCCTCGATGCTGCTGCCACCCTCTTCGGCAACATCATGCTTTGAATAATCAGTCGGCGCCTTTGGATCGCCCAAGACGGAAACATCCATTGTGACAACCTGCCCGCCTTGCGTGCGGATCACGTCCGAAAGGTAGCTAAGTTCGTCATCTTTGGTGTCATATGTTCCAATTACCAGAATGGTTTTCTCCGACATGGGCACGGGCCTTTCTAGAGCTTGATCCAAGCAGTCTTGAGGTTGATGTATTTTTCAATCGCATGGAGCGACTTGTCACTGCCATTCCCAGATTGACCGACGCCGCCAAGCGGCACGGTGCCGTCTGCACCGCCATATGTGTTCACATGCATCAGACCAGTGCGCACCGCGCGTACCATCTTGTGCGCGCGAGACAGGTTCGACGTCCATACCGCGCCCGCCAAGCCGTAAACCGTCGCGTTCGCCAATTGGATTGCTTCCTCTGTCGTCTTAAAGGCTGTCGTTCCCAAAACGGGTCCAAACACTTCTTTTTGGGTCAACGTCGCTTGGGCAGTGACGCCTGTCACGATTGTGGGCTCCATGTAGTATCCGCCAGTTTCTTGCAAAATACGCGCACCACCAAGGGCGATTTCGCCACCCTCAGCTTGGGCTGTTTCAACAAAGCCAAGATTTTGTTGAAGCTGAATTTCCGAATTCACAGCACCAATAGCCGTTCCCAAATCAAGCGGGTCACCGACACGCATGCCTGCTGTCGCCTTTGCAACCATACCCACAAATTCATCGTGAATCGATGCTTCGACCAAAAGACGTGATCCTGCGACGCAGACTTGGCCCGCGTTGCGGAAAATGCCGCCCGCTGCCACTTTGGCCGCTTCTTCCAAATTGGGGGCATCTGCAAATATGATGTTCGGCGATTTCCCCCCAAGTTCGAGGTAGACACGTTTCATGTTTGAACGTGCCGCGTATTCCATCAAACGGCGACCAGTGCCGCCCGATCCGGTGAACACCAGCACATCAACATCCATCGAAAGGCCCATTGCCTCGCCGACGACCGCGCCTTCGCCTGTCACTGCGTTCAAGACACCCGGTGGTAATCCAGCCTCAAGCGCAAGTTCGGCCATCCGCATCAATGAAAGCGACGCGGTCTCGGACGGTTTCAGCACAACGGAATTACCCATAGCCAAGGCGGGCCCCAGTTTCCAAGCACCAATCATCATCGGGAAATTCCACGGGATAATTGCGCCAACGACGCCGACAGGTTCTTTATGGATCATCCCTAGGATGTCACTTTGGGTCGGCGCGATTTCACCGTAAATCTTATCAAGCGCCTCAGCATAGTAACGGATTGTGCCTGCGGCTGATCCCGGCTCGGCTTTGATTGCCATGTTGATTTCGGTACCGTTGTCACGCACGCCCAAAACGGCCAATTCCAGCGCGTTCTCTTCGATCAGATCGGCCCACTTCATCAGAACTTTCTTACGTGCTGCAGGCGGCTGCCCTGCCCAACGCTGTTCTTCGAACGCAGCGCGCGCCGATGCGATCGCCGCCTCCATATCCGCAGCGGTGCCTTTGGCCACCTGCGTTAGAACCTGCCCATCAATTGGCGACAGAACATCCATCGTCGCACCATCAGATGCGGGCACAAGTGCGCCATCAATCAAATGGCCGCGTGGTGGGACGGGGCGCGCACGTAGCGCATCAATCGAATTCTGGTCCATGTGTCCTACCGTGTTTGTGTGTCGTGAATGTCATGATCGTCGTCAGGTTTATGCGCTTTGTATTCTTTGACCAGCGTACGAATATGCAAGACAACAACCAACAAGATCATGGTGAATAGAATAAACGCAATTGGGCGGTCGATCATATCGAATGGCGTCTTAAGACGCGGCAAGGCCGAGCGTAATTTGACCTCCATGATACCACCAAGCACCATGCCCAAAATGATCGGCACAATCGGCAAATTCAGCCGTTTCAGGATCAAACCCAGCACGCCAAAGCCCGCAGAGATCATGCAGTCAGTAAGCGAGTTGCGCAGCGAATAAACACCGACAAACGACAATATCAAAATCATCACACCAAGGAACCGCGTCGGTACGCGAATGATCTTGGTCAGCAAATTGGTTGAAAACAGCAAGAACACCATCACGATGACATTGAGCAAGATCAGCGCGAAATAGAGACCATAAACCAGATCGATGTTGTTCTGGAACAACTGCGGACCCGGGATGACGTTATGCACGTAGAACACCGACAGCATCATCGCCGTCAGCGCCTCTCCTGGAATGCCAAGGGCCAACAATGGGATCAATGCAGCGGCTGGAACCGCATTATTTGCGGCCTCTGACGCGATAAGTCCTTCGGGCGATCCTTTGCCAAAAAGCTCTGGGTTTTTTGATGTTTTCTGGGCGTAGGTATAGCTCATGAACTGGGCGGTGAATTCACCAGTTCCGGGGATCATACCCAAAATAACACCCAGACTGGACGACACGGTTGCGACCCGCTTGTGCTTCATTAGCTCTTTGAAACCAGCGGACATTTTGCCGTGCACTGGCTTTGCTTCTGGGCTGCTATCGGGCGCGGTTAGCAGAAAGAATGCTTGGCTAAGGGCAAACAGCCCAAGAACCACCACGATAAGGTTGATGCCTGAACTCAGGAACGAATACCCAAAGGTATAACGCTGGGTGTAGGTTACGGCATCAAGACCAACGGTCTGCAAAAAGATGCCGAGCATCGCAAGTAAACCTGCAGCAAAGATCTGCCCGCGGTGCGCGAGGATAACCAAAATAATGCCGAGCAGTGCTGCAAGAAAGATCTCGCGACTACCAAACATTGGTGCGATTTTCGCCAAGACTGGTGACAGTAAGATGAGGCATAGGATACCAAAAATCCCGCCCCAGAATGATGCCGAATACGCAAGCGATACGGCGCGATGCGCCTCACCGCGTTGGGTCATCGGGTAGCCATCGTATGACGTTAATGCGTTTACAGCCGTGCCAGGTGTATTGATCAAAACGGCTGGGATTGCCCCGCCGTACATCGACGATCCGTAAATGCCCAAAAGCATGGTCAGACCAACAATCGGATCGAGAGAAAACGTAGCAGGCAAAAGAATCGCAATCGCGACGGCCGGCCCAACGCCCGGAATTGCGCCGATGATGACGCCGCCGATTGATCCGACCAAAAGAGCGATAACAACGTCCCAGCGGGCCAACATTTCAGCCCCAGCAATGAGATTTTCCATGATTTCGTCCGATCAGAAATAATTGAGCATGATGTAACGCAGGCCATCTGGCAGCACTTCGTAAATCTTGCCGGCTGGAAGCTTTACTTGCAAAAACGTTTTAAACAGCAGCACGATAACAAATACGCTGACGACTGATGCGAGCAGCGCAGTTCGACTGCGATAACCGGCACGTAGCGTGAGCAAAAGCGCAAAGACAATGGTCGAGGGCAAATAGCCGCCATATGGCACGACGACGGCATAAAGAATAAACCAACCCGCGTATTCGAGCGACGACACCCACAGCAGCACCTCTTGCCAGCGACCGTGAATCCGTTCGGACAAGATGGAACCAAGCAGATGAAAAACCGCAAAACCCGTCATGCAGGCCAATGAAACCGCGGGCCAAAACCTTGGCTGCGCGAACAACTTACCACCAGGCTTATACGTCGTCTGAGTAAGGATTTGTGACAGTAGAAAAACGCATACGATCAGCAGGAACCACGCAAAGACGATGTCTCCGGGGCGGCGATATCGCTTGAAAAGCACTTGGAGCGTTTTTGTGCGCGACATGCAATCTATCCAAACTTGTACGAGGAAATAGGAAAGGTCGGGCAGCGCGAACTGCCCGACCAATGGTGTCTTATCGCTTATTCAGCAAGCAATGCTTCGATGCCTGCTAGCGTCTCGATGTCTGACGCGATCTGCGCTGTAACTTCGTCAGCTGACTGCCAATAAACAGACGCACCCGTATCAAGGGCCAACTGCTGTGCGCGCTCGGACATCACCGTCTTGGACGCGACGGCGATGATTTTGTCTTGGATGTCTTGTGGCGTGTCCTTGTGAACGAACAAGCCATTCCAAAGGGCAACGTCCAAAGACGGAGCAAGCTCAGCAACTGTCGGTGCGTTTGGTGTCAGCGGGATACGCTCGGAACCAATCGACGCGAGAATCTTAACGCTATCGAGACAAGGGAGGATCAACTGAAGCGTTGTGTTGATCACGTCAACATCGCCAGAAGCAAGCGTGTTGCAGTCCAGCGCGTCAAACGCAGCGTCGGATGCAAATGAAAAGCCCATCTCTTTTGCCAATCCAAATGTCACCTGCGTTGGAACAAGTGGTGCACCAAAGTGGCCAAGAACAACATCATTGTCAGCTGCGTGTGCCGCCAAACCAGCGATGTCATCATATGGCGCATCAGCGCCAGCAGCGATCACAAACGGATATGTCAGGAAGTTACCAAGTGGTACAAACGGGTCTGGGTTCAGCTCTGGAATACCGATCTGCGGACCAACGACTGGTATCGCGATGATGAACGACCCAATTGTGTATCCGTCAGCAGGTGCAACAGCGACATCGATCGCACCAGGGAACGGGCCACCGCCCCCACCTGGCTTGTTCACAACCGCAGCAGCAACACCATACTCGGCCTGAAAATCTTCTGCGATCATACGCGTCAGAACATCCTCAAGATCACCCGGAGGCCACGGAACGATGAACTCAACAGGCTTTTCTGGATACTCGGCCTGTGCCGTTCCAGCGAGCGTCGCCATGGCAAGCGCCATAGCCGTCAATGATTTTGTAAAAGTTGGCATTGCAATCTCCCTTTGTTGGTTCATATACTGAACCGTTGTTTCGAAAAAAAGATTGCCTTGTTAATAAACACCTGTCAAACTTTTTTTACCCTAGCGTGAAGGTTAAGATCAAAATGTCCTCTGCCACGAAAACCTTAGAGCTGCTGAACTACTTCTCAGCCTCACGACCAGAGATAGGGTTATCGCAGCTGTGCAAGCTGGCAGGACGTGACAAGGCGACAACATACCGCCACCTTCAAGCGCTTGAAGAAACAGGATTTGTTGAGCAGAATCCCGAAACAAAACGCTATCGGCTCGGCCCGTTCGTTCTGCAATTGGCACAAACCCGCGAGAAAACAGTGCCACGCAGATCAGGGGTCGAAGCACCGTTAGCAGCACTTGCTGATGTGACGGGGGAAACGTCTCATGTTTCGGTTTTATCTGGCTTGTCTGTCTATCCGCTAATGTCATGCGAATCTCCTAAACACAGCATCCGCGCCATTATTGATGTTCGGACATTTGCCCTGCACGCAACGGCGTCGGGCATGTGCGCCCTCGCCTTTGGGCCAGCAGAATTGCTGACTGTTGCACAAGAAAACCTTGAAGTGTTCACATCGAAAACGGCGCGAACGTCAGGCGATTTAGCCAGCGCAATTGAAACTGTACGCGAAACAGGGTTTGGACGATCAAACCGGACATTCGAAGACGAAATCTACGGGCTTTCTGTTCCGATCTTTGATCAAACTGAAAAATTCGCAGGTGCTGTATCCGTGGCCAGTGTCGCCGCGCGGTTCACGTCCAAGCAAGAACCGATAATCCAACAGAACCTCATCGCCGCCAGCCGTAAGATCACGCACAACTGGGGCGGAAAAATCCCCGCCGCAATCGAGGCCGTTTGGGCCAAATCACTTTCTTCTTCCCAGATAATGGAACCCGCATCATGAAAGATTCGAACTTTTTAAAAGAGAACAATGCCCGCAATATGTGGCACCCGATGACCTCGCCGCAGGATAGTCTCGATCATCCGCCAAAGATCATCACTGGATCAAGCGGCGTTAACATCACCGATATCGACGGGCACACCGTTGTTGACGGTGTTGGTGGTCTTTGGAATGTGAATCTCGGGTATTCGTGCCAGCCAGTAAAAGATGCGATGGCAGCGCAACTCGAAAAGCTTCCTTATTATTCGACCTTCCGCGGAACAACGAATGATGCTGCGATCGAATTGTCATATGAACTTGCCGATTTTTTTGAGCCAGACGGGCTAAGCCGTGCGTTCTTTACATCAGGCGGTTCAGATTCTGTTGAAACAGCACTGCGCCTTGCACGTCAGTACCACAAACTGCGTGGTGAGCATGGTCGGGTGAAATTCCTTAGCCTCAAAAAAGGCTACCATGGCACCCACATCGGCGGCGCCAGCGTGAACGGGAATGCAAATTTCCGTAACGCGTACGAGCCGCTCTTGCCGGGGTGCTTCCACATCCCTGCCCCATACACATACCGCAATCCGTTCAACGAGACTGATCCTGAAAAGCTTGCACTGCTCTGTATCGCTGCGTTGGAAGAAGAGATCGCGTTCCAAGGTGCAAACACAATCGCCGCTATGATCATGGAACCAATCTTGGGCGCAGGCGGTGTTATTCCACCGCACAAATCATTCGCTCCGATGGTTCGCGAGATTTGTGATCGCAATGGCATCTTGCTGATTACCGACGAAGTGATCACGGCTTACGGTCGCACTGGCGCATGGTCGGGCGCACGTCTTTGGGGGATCAAGCCGGATATGATGGCGACCGCAAAAGCCATTACAAATGGCTACTTCCCGTTTGGCGCGGTGATGATGGGCGATAAGATGGTCGAAGCATTCGAAGACAACCCAAATGCAAAGATCGGGCATGGCTATACCTATTCAGGCCACCCTGTCGGCGCGGCAGCCGCACTTGCATGTCTGGCCGAAACCAAGCGCCTGAATGTCGTGGAAAACGCGGCAGCGCGTGGTGACCAGCTTTATGCTGGCTTCCAAGCATTGATGGAAAAGTACGACATCATTGGTGACGTGCGTGGCGGCCACGGCCTGATGACCGCGATGGAGCTAGTGAGCGACCGTGGCACGAAAGCACCGATTGATCCAAATACCGCAGCAACCGTTCAAGAGGTCGCGTATCAGAACGGCGCGATGGTGCGTGTGTCTGGTCCAAACCTGCTCCTTTCACCGGCTCTTATCCTGACCGAGCAGGAAGCAAACACGATTCTGTCGGCAATTGATGCCGGTCTTGCTGCGGCCTAGGAAAGCATCATGCCTGAAAACTATGTAGCCCTACTTGGAACCAAAGGCGGTCCGGCAATTCGCCCCGGATCGTCGATGCCAACGTCAAACTTGATCGTCGTCGACGGCCAACAAATCGTTGTTGATTGCGGGCTGGGCGTCACAAAAGGGTTGGTCGATCAGGGAATGCAGCTCAAAGATCTATCCCTGATCTTTATCTCGCACCTCCACTCGGATCACTATCTTGAACTTGGCCCCCTGCTCCATACGGCTTGGACGGCAGGACTGAAAACTCCTGTCGTGATTTACGGGCCTGCTGGTCTAGATGCCTATTGGGATGGGTTCTTGGCATCAATGAAGGCCGACATCGACCTGCGGATCGAAGACGAAGGCCGCCCTGATTTGCGCGCTCTGTTAACAATCAACGTGATCGACGCGGGCGTAGTGATGGAAAGCGATGGTTTGACGGTGTCAGCCATCCGCACCGCGCATCCGCCATTAGTTGATTGCTTTGCCCTGTCGTTCAAGACAGACAAAATCCACGTTGTGTTTTCAGGCGACACTGCACCAATTACAGCGCTTGAAGGCTTTGCACGCGGTGCAGACCTTTTGATCCACGAAGCCATGTTGGAATCTGCACTACCTGCATTGATGAAACGTGTTGGTAACGGCAGCGACAAATTAATGGCGCACTGGCTACGGTCCCACTCTTTTGCGCATGACGCTGCAAGGACGGCAACAAATGCCGGTGTGAAACGGCTAGCCCTTTCACACCTAATCCCATCGGATGATCCAGACTATGGCCCACCTGATTGGCAAGACGCAGTTGCTGACCATTGGTCGGGTCCGCTGATTGTCGGACATGATGGCGTCCGGATTGACCTGCTTTAGATGGCCCGCTCAACCTCAGAATTTATGGCTGACCGTGCCCGACTGATGGGGCCGAATGTTTCAACGTTCTATGATGAGCCTATTAATTTTGTAAAAGGTAGCGGCGTCTGGCTTTGGGATGCGGACGGACGCAAGTATCTGGATTGCTACAACAATGTCCCGCATGTAGGCCATTGCAACGAGCGCGTTGTCGAGGCGATCTATAAGCAGGCGAGCATGCTCAATACGCATACCAGATACCTGCATGATGGTGTACTCGATTACATCGACAGGCTTACCGCAACGATGGCTAAGTCTTTGGACATGGCAATTCTGACCTGCACCGGCTCTGAGGCGAATGACGTCGCGTTGCGCATGGCAGAGGCCGTAACAGGTAAACGTGGGATCATCGCGACCGACGCGACCTATCACGGCAACACGTCGCTGGTCAGCCAACTTAGCCGCTCAAACGTACCAACAGTTGGGTTTGGGCTAGATCAATATTTCCGCTTTGTTGATGCGCCTGATAGCTACCGCAACCCAGACCCTGATGGAACGATCTTTGCACAAAGCGTGGCAGATCAAATTGCCGCCCACGAAGAAGCAGGCACAGGCTTTGCCGCCCTTGTCGTATGTCCATATTTTCTGAACGAAGGCTTTCCCGACAATTCAGATGGCTGGCTAAAGCCAACAGCCGATGTGGTCAGAAAAGCTGGCGGTCTGTTGATTTGCGACGAAGTCCAATCTGGCTTTGGGCGCACAGGAACGCACTTTTGGGCGCATGAAAAAATGGGCATTGTGCCGGATGTTGTTGTTTTGGGGAAACCTATGGCCAACGGGCACCCAGTTGGTGGCGTTGTTGCAAACCGCGACATCCTTAAGGCTTTTCGAGAGGGCTATCGATACTTCAACACTTTTGGCGGCAACCCAGTGTCTTGCGCCGCGGCGATGGCCGTTCTGGATGAAATGGACGACAAAAACCTACAGGCCAACGCGAACACTGTCGGCAGCTATGCACGAACACGCCTAGACGCACTGCAGGCAAAGCATGAAGTTATTGGCGACGTACGCGGATCAGGCCTCATTTTTGGTGCTGAACTTGTCTTGGAACGCAATTCTAAAACACCAGCCAGCGCGTTCACCGAACTGGTCATCAACGCCATGCGAGATCACGGGATTATTCATTCCAAACTCGGGCGTCACAAGAATACGCTAAAAATCAGACCGCCCATGCCGTTCTCATTGAAAAATACTGACCTCCTATTTGACACGCTCGACCATGTCCTTTCTGACATTTCACGAACGCTATGAATGCTATCGTTGATCAGGCTTTGGAATTGTGGGGCTTCGCTGGCGCAAAGTATCACTTGGTTGCTGCGCGCGAAAACTCAGTATTTCAGGTTTCAATTCGATCAGACAAATTCGCGCTGCGCTTGCACAGACAAGGTTACCGGACAGGTCAAGAATTGTGGTCAGAACTGAAGTGGATGGAGACTGTCGAAGATGCAGGGCTTAGCGTCCCTAGGCCCATAATTTCGACGTCTGGTGACGTTCTGCATATCATCGATGGTGTCCAAGTCGATTGCCTATCGTGGTTGTCTGGAACCACATTGGACGAGGCGATGGCGCAGAAATCTACCAATGATGTATGTGCATCATTCAGATCGCTAGGCGCGGCGATGGCACAGCTGCACGCCGCCTCTGATGATTGGGTTCGCCCCTCTGGTTTTACACGCTGTACGTGGGACATTGACGGGTTGGTTGGCCCCGCACCTCTTTGGGATCGGTTCTGGGATAACTCTGCCCTTTCACACGATGAGCGACGTCTTTTGACCAAGCTGCGCGACAAAGCAGGCAAAGACCTCGCGCGCTTTGGTCCCGATTTGGACTATGGCCTGATCCATGCCGACCTTGTCAGCGCCAATGTCATTGTAGACGGCTCCGACATTCATTTGATTGATTTTGACGATGGTGGGTTTGGTTTTCGCCTGTTTGATATTGCGACAACGTTGCTCAAACATATGGGCACACCGGATTACCCTGCGCTGAAAAAATCCATTTTAGACGGATACACGTCTGTTAGGGATCTAGACCTTGATGAACTTGAATTGTTCCTCGTTTTGCGAGCCGCCACTTATGTTGGGTGGAACATCAACCGGATGAATGAAGATGGTGCAACTAAGCGCAATGGCCGTTTTATTGAAACAGCGACGCAACTTGCTCGTGCATATTTGCAAGAATAGCTAGGTTGTGGGTCTGCGTCTCATGGCACAGCCACTGGACAGCCCCGGCCTTAGGCGCGACGCTGCATGCACGAAATTCAATAAGGAAACCGGAGCATGATTGCCTATGTCACTGTCGGTGCCGATGACATCACCGGCGCAAAACGGTTCTACGGGGCGTTCCTGCCTGCCCTTGGTTACGGATTAGACGAAGGGCCCGAGGGCCTAAGTTACGCGCTGCCCGTACCGCATGGTCAGACACCCGTTCTGCCAGATTTCTACGTGAAACCAGCGTTTGACGGGCGTCCTGCCTCAGCAGGAAACGGTGCTATGGTCGCGTTTGAAGCGGGCAGCCAAAGCCAAGTTCGCGCCCTACACGCTGCAGCACTTGTCGCTGGCGGGTTTGATGAGGGACAGCCAGGCTTTCGCGCATCCTACGGGCCCAAATTCTACGTGGGCTACTTGCGTGACCCACAAGGCAACAAGATTGCATTGTTTTCAAGCAACCCAGACGAAACTGCGCGAGATGGTTAATGCAGCAGGTTACGGTGATATTACATGCAATTCCTTCATACGACTTGCATGGGTGAATATGGTTGGCACAAGCGTATCTGACGGCAATAGCGCGTGCCAGCTAAAGCATTCTTCAGTGATTGATTTTGGGAAATAGACCTGCCCCATAATGTTCCAATGCAAGCCATCTATACTGTCGCCGCGCCGCAACAACTTGTTCAGGGTCGGGGCAACCAGCGGATTTGCGTTGGCAAGCCGCGGCCCCAACTTTTTCCTCATTGCGTCTTCAAGCACTGCCTCATCGTAATAACCAATCAATAGACCAGCTTCAGCAAGGCAGTCCTGAATTTCGGTTTCTTCAATAGCTCCGTCCACCACTGTGTTGCGCTGGCGCGGCTTGCGCGCCCATTCAAACAACGCCTCGTGTAGATGCGCATTGTCGCGCTCTTCAACGGACCGGTTCGCCGCCGGAACATCATCAGCCCGTACATGCTGGCGTATGGTTCAGGCACGATGTAGGGCCAATGCGGTTTTATCTAACTGACGTGCGCAACCCACGGCCGATCTGGATCAGTCGTAATCGCATCGTCAATAAAATCCATCGCACGGGTGCGTCTGACATTTTGCGTGTAAATTGTACAAATTGCCTAGAGGATGCGACTAGGATGCATCAGAGGGAGAGCCGTCTATGAAAACTCAGGTTGCGATTATCGGCGGCGGGCCATCGGGACTATTGCTGGCCCAGCTTTTGCATGCGCGCGGCATAGACAGCATCGTTCTTGAGCGGAAAACAAAAGACTATGTTCTTGGTCGCATCCGCGCAGGTGTCTTGGAACAAGGCCTTGTCACTCTCATGGAGGAGGCAGGCTGCGCCGATCGTCTGCATGCCGAAGGTATTCCACACGACGGCACTCTGATCTCTTACGGAGACGAGATGTTCCGCGTCGATTTCAAAGAACACACTGGCAAGCCTGTGATGGTTTACGGTCAAACCGAAGTGACACGCGACTTATATAAGGCGCGCGAAGAGGCTGGTGGTAAGATTGAGTTCAACGTCGAAGATGTCGTAATCCATGGTGCGGAAACTGAAACACCCCATCTTACATACACAGTTGATGGACAGGCGCGCCGCATAGATTGTGATTTCGTAGCAGGTTGTGACGGGTTTCACGGTGTCAGCCGCCGGACCATCCCACAAGATGTGCGGCGGGAATATGAAAAAGTATATCCGTTCGGTTGGCTTGGCATCTTGTCAGAAACGCCCCCGGTCAATCACGAACTCATTTATGCGCACTCTCCTGACGGCTTTGCACTTTGCTCAATGCGCAACGAAAACCTAAGTCGGTACTACATCCAGTGTTCACTCAGCGATAAACCCGAAGATTGGACAGACGCTGCGTTCTGGGCAGAACTCAAAAGCCGCATTCCGGCCGATCAAGCGGAAAAGTTGGTGACTGGACCCAGCATAGAAAAATCCATCGCGCCCCTGCGATCATTTGTGACGGAACCAATGCGCTGGGGTCGGCTGTTCCTTTGCGGTGACGCGGCACACATCGTACCGCCAACTGGCGCCAAGGGATTGAACACTGCCGCGTCTGATGTGAACTACCTTTATAACGGGTTGCGCGACTTTTATGAAAACAACAGCACTGACGGCATTGATGCCTATTCTGAAAAAGCGCTCGCGCGGGTTTGGAAAGCAGAGCGGTTTAGCTGGTGGTTCTCATCGTTAATGCACAGCTATCCAGATCAATCTGAATTCGACAAAAAGATGCAAGTTGCTGAACTTGAATTCCTGCGCTCAAACAAAGCAGCACAGCAAGCGATGGCCGAAAACTATGTTGGCCTGCCCTATTGACACAAGACCCTACAAGATTGTGCAAAGCCAACCAGCAATCGAATGAAACCCTTGGAACTGGGTCACCCCTTCGTAGCCAAAGTTGCGGCCAATGCCCGAGTTCTTGAAGCCTCCAAATGGTCCGTTGTTATCCATCGCCGAAGGCCCATGTGCATTGACGAAGGTATAACCAACCTCGATCTGACGGGCGAGGAAATCTCTCAACCAAAAAATTAAACCTCTTGCGAAATCTTGCGACATTTTTTGACTCTAGGAGCAGCCTTTTTGGGGGTTCCCAGAAAGCCCGTTTGCGTAAGGCCTTAAAAATACGAGAAATCCACCGTAGTCATTGGTTGATTTCTAAACCGTGAGTATAAAATGGTGCCCAGGGGCGGAATATATCAACCCAATACGTCGCTACCTTAAGCTCTCAAAACCCTGCTTTGCCTAACGATTGAACTATATGTCGCTATATTTGAGTTACAATTGCTATTTGTAGATTGCAAACCAATAGGTGGACAAAAGGGTGTACAGGGTTTTTGGTTATGAGTGGATCTAGCAAATTAACAGTCAAAGGTATCGGACCATTGCCCGCTGGCAAGTACAGCGACGGCGAGGGGCTTTGGCTGTTTAAGCGCCAAGCCGGATCGTCACAATGGTTCTTGAGGGTGACAGTCCATGGAAGGCGGCGCGAAATGGGTCTTGGTGGCTGGCCAGACGTGGGCCTCAAGGCTGCACGTGATCTCAGCGACAAATGGCGTGCGGTTGCAAAGTCAGGGATCGACCCGATTAAAGCGCGTGAAAAAGAGCGCCGAGATGCAGAACGCAACCTGCATGTTTTGGCAGACGTTGCCACAGATGCATTCGAAAGCCGCAAAGCTGAATTGAAGGGTGACGGAAAGGCTGGCCGCTGGATGAGCCCGCTAGACAACCATGTGCTGCCAAAGCTGGGTAAAGTCCCTGTTGCTAAGATCGACCAGATCGATATTCGCGATTGCCTCAAACCCATTTGGCACACAAAGGCAGATACGGCGCGCAAAGCTATGAACCGGCTTTCAATCGTTATGAAACATGCAGCAGCGCTGGGCTTAGACGTTGATCTCTTGGCTATTGAGAAGGCCAAGGCATTGCTTGGCAAATCTCGTCACGTCCCATCCCACATTCCCGCTATGGCGTGGCAGGACGTGCCAGCCTTTTACGACACCCTCTCTGATGGCACGTTTACTCACCTTGCACTGAGGTTTCTCATTCTGACGGGCGTAAGGACTGCGGCCTTGCGTAATTGCAAGCTGGATCAGATCGACGGAAACATTTGGACAGTGCCCGCTGAATTCATGAAGGGGCGTGTCGGTGCGACCAACGATTTTCGGGTTCCGCTTTCTACAGAAGCCCAGCGCATAATCGAAGAGGCAAAGGCCCTTGAGAAGGGCGGCTTCCTATTTGCAGGGCAGCGCGGCACCACACCAATATCGGATATGACCCTTAGCCAACACATGGCCCGTAACGGCCTTGAGGCGCGCCCACATGGCTTTAGAGCATCCATTCGCACTTGGCTTGCCGATTGCACTGATGCGCCCCACGAAGTCACTGAGACCGTTCTGGCGCACGTCTCTGGCTCAAGTGCGGCACGTGCCTACCAGCGCAGTGATCATATTGAGCAGCGGCGCGCACTCATGGAGCGCTGGGCGGGTCATGTAACTGGTGGGTCAGCAACGGTGGTGAAGCTACATGGCTAACGGTGGCGTGCGAATTGCTGAGTGGATTAAACTGTCAGAAAGAAGTGGATCAGCTAAGATTGCGCTTGATGCATTCGTGATAGCGTTGACTTGGCAGTGTTGGTCAAAAAAATGCCCGAGAACCAGATCCTTTTGCCTGGCTTTTTTGAGCAATTCCGTGACCTACAAAACATGGCTATACTTAGAGCAATTGCACTGCACACGCCTGATGTCCTCCGAAGATCCGCATTGACTGCATTGGTAGATTTTGAATGGAGCCTCGACAACGAACGTCGGCGCATCTTGGAGTTCTGTTTGCGTAAAGCAAGGGGGGCAAAGTTTAAGCCCGATGATGCTGCTAAGACCCTAGTCGTAATCGCACTTGAGCTGGCAAGGCGTCAAAATGTCAGCATTGAGGCAAGCGGATTTGAACGCAACTTTCTTGGCCAAGTAGTCGACTATCTCGATCATTCTGGATGGGAACTGAATGAAGAAGCCGTAAGAGGGTGGGTCCGATTTGAAAGGCGGAAAAATACGCTTAATTCCGTAGGCTTAGATGCTCACTGACAAAAAAGAGTACGTGCGCCAGTCGAGGACGATCTAACCATTCAGCACAATACCGACATGTCTTAAAACATCATGGAGGTCGCAATGATCGATAAATACGTAAATGTTAAAGAAATTGCCGAATGGCTCGGTGTGGCAGAGGTAACACTTTGGCGGTGGATCGCTGACGGAAAGTTCCCAAAGCCAGTCAAGCTTGGTCGGTCTAGCCGCTGGCGCACTTCAACAGTCGAAGCGCACTTAGCAGACATGCATGCCCTTGTTGACGCAGATGCAGCACATAGCGCTGCTGAGCAGGGTCAAGCCGCTTAGTCACCCAAGCAAAAGGCCACCTGCTACAACAGGTGGCCTCTTAAAATTCCACCGATTTCGCAGCCCAAGTTACAACTTAGTTATAAGATTACGGCAGCGTTTTGCAAATCGGTTTCTGTATTCGGAGGCCAAAATGGCTATTACCAACCAGAAAGTCGGCGCAATATTCGATGCATCGACAAAATTACTATCTGGAGAAGCAAAACTTGTCTTGATGGGGATGCTTCAACATCGGCCAACAGGCGGATGGCACAATGAGAAAT
Source organism: Paracoccaceae bacterium (assembly GCA_034111185.1). Taxonomy (GTDB): domain Bacteria; phylum Pseudomonadota; class Alphaproteobacteria; order Rhodobacterales; family Rhodobacteraceae; genus Yoonia. The sequence continues at coordinate 37,029 of JAWUXS010000015.1, forward strand.
GGACATTTCATTCTCGGCAACTTGAAACCGCAACTGGATGGGGTCGCGATAAAATCGCTAAGGTTATCAAAGAGCTAAAAGCGCGCGGTTACGTAGAACAGCCACAAAACAATAATGGCAAACGAAAAGCAGGTTGGAGGCTTACGGATTACGCCCATAACACTGATTTCAAAACACTGAATTCCAGTGACTGGTTTCCAGTGGTGTTAGAAGTACCTAAAAAACAACCGTCCGATTTGTCACGCCAACGGCAGCATAATTGCTTAGAAACCGTTGACCCTAATGGCAACGCAAGCGCTTTATCTCAAGACATGCATCAAGTTGATACGTCCGTCCAAAAGAGCGACTACAACGTTATCGATCTCAACCATGCGCGAGAGATTGCGCCTTGGCCTGTTTTCCCCCCAACTTCTGTTTATGAAGATGCCGCAAACGAGGCTGATTTCGGGTGATGCGCAGGCCAAAGCAACGCAGTGCTGCTTCAGGGCCTTACAGTTTCAAACCTAGCCGCATCCCGCAGCCTTCGTTTTGAAGAGAGCCGCTTGGTCAATGCGGGCGGCTCTCCCCATTGAATACTGACCACACCGCCCAGCGCTTGGATGATTAACATCAACGTATCGGCGCGAGGTATGCGGGTTTGACCTGACGTCTTTCGCCGATCAAAGGTCTTCGATCGACAAGCAATTAGGTGGCCTAGCTGGGCTTTGTGGTGTCGCCTAAATTGTCCCTCAGCTGAAATATCCAGAAGAAGCGCCAAAATGTAATCATCTGTCTTGATGCCTTCTTCAACAGCACGACGACCTGCATCCTCAATCTTCTGGACATGGCGGCTAGTAAGCCCCGCTGCATCGTCGAGAGCGTCGGACGTCAATCTTAGATCGTACCGCCGTTGTGAAACGATCCTAGAGAAATCAGGAAAGCTCGAAACGATCTCGCCCTTCCCTTTGCTCTGTTTACCTGCGTAATTCTAATGTGAGGCCGCAACCGTCAACGGGGCACCGCATGCTGAACGTATTGCCTGCGGGCCCAGCTTTCTGCTTACGCCAGCCTAAGGCCGCATATCTTCCCCAAAGGCTCAATTGGTGGACCTTCCATTTAAGGCGCTACAGGGCCGCTAGGTTCATTCTGCCACCCAACGCAACGCCAAGTGGGCGACAACCTCCTCAGTGACTCTTATTTTGGCCCCTGCGCGCATCAGGTGCCCCGAGTTTACTAAGGCGTGGCGTTCAAAATCAAAAAACAGTGCAATTTCGGCTTTGGTTCTGGGTTGCTTTGCTCCGCCACATTGCCCGCAACATTCTCCGGCAACACTATCGTCAGCCCAGCGCCTTCGACCTTGCCTGAGTGGATAACTTCGGATTTCTGGGCGGGTGCAATCCCTGCACAACCTGCAACCCATTCGCTTGCCCGCATGCGCACACTCTCGCTTTTGGCATTCTCCATCAAGTTGACGACATTGGAAAATGCCAACTGACCAGCATGTCCACGGTACAATTTCTGAATATGAGCTATGAGCTATGAGGCTTTTGCCAGCAATTGAACGGCGAAAGCGACATAAGGTGGCCTCGGCTACCCCTGCTACTGATACGGCCTCCCGAGCGGTTCGGACCTCGCCCGCAACCATCAAGCATATAGCGGCCTTTGTGGGGATCCGAACCTTTGAACCCGCAGGTTTCCAGCCGCCAAGAGCTTAAAACAAGGCTACTGAGAGCGGATACTGACCGTGTTCGAGCGGGCATGGTGTGAATTTCTGCATACTTGGATGCATGAAGGACGGCATGACAATATTTAAAGTACCAAGTGCTGCGAGGCAGCAATGCCCATTGAATGAACAAAGCCCATGTTGAATTTAAATGCCTAATCGAAATGTAGAGCTCGTTTTCGGCCCAAACCTCCTTTCTGTCTGTGGTTAAGTCAAGTGTGTCAGATTCTGTGTCTTCCGGGTCCGTGGTTCTCTACGAGGTCAGGGATCATCCTGCCTCCTGATGGCGTACGGGACTGATCTGCCAAAATGTCGCTCACGAGGTTGGGGATCAAAAAGTACTTATCTTCAAACACGAAAATCTGAAATTGGGAATATTGGTAGATTCCGTTGACGAGATAATAATGACAAACGAAGGCAACGTGGTTGAACTTAGTCCCCTGGATAAGCAAGATAAGGGCCGTGGTGTCACTGCAGATGTTTTTGGGTGCCTGCGAACCTCACTGCCTGACGACAAAATTGATTCAATTATGATACTAGATTCAGTCGCATTAGCTGATCGCTGCCTCAGTGCTGCTGAATAAGCGGCCTCGAAAATTAGCGCATTGCCGGATCTGGAATGTCACTATTCCAATTGCCTCATTTCAACCTTCCAT
>JAWUXS010000016.1:0-17458 GCA_034111185.1 Paracoccaceae bacterium
AGGCTATGCTTCTGGACACTTCGCCTCACAGGCAGAAGTACAGCGGTTCTTAGAGAGCAATCCACATTACCCAAAAGATCAAAAAAACGGCTTCATCCGCCCAATGACGATAACGAGACTGCTGAAGAAAGTCGTCTATGCCGGATATGTTGAGGCACCAAAATGGGGCGTTAGCGTTCGAAAAGGCAAGCACGAAGGCTTGATCAGTTTCGAGACATTTCAGCGAATTCAGGACAATCTTGAGGGACGCAAACGCGGCCCAGCAGCGCGGGCAGACTTCAATGAAGATTTTCCCCTACGTGGCTTTGTAGACTGTGATTGCTGCGGCAACTCAATGACGGCAGCTTGGTCTAAAGGAAAGTACAAGCACTATGCCTACTATCGCTGCGTGACGCGAGGCTGCGACCTGAGTGGCAAGTCTGTACCTCGCGCCAAAATGGAAGATGGCTTCGAAGAAATCTTGAAGGATTTACAGCCCGCCAGGAGCTTATTTGAGTTGGCAAAGGTGATGATTAAGGATGCATGGGATGCACGCTTAGCGATGGCTCACGGTGACAAAGATGCGTTTAAAAAACAGCAGCAAGACATAAACAAACAAATCGAAAGCCTATTGGATCGGATTGTCGAATCCAAAACGGCATCCGTTGTAAGTGCCTATGAGGCACGGATTGATAAGCTTGAACGCCAGAAGATCATTATCAGCGAGCGTCTCGACCATTCAGTGCCTTCGCGGGGAAGGCTGGAGGATTGCATTGAACTCGCCTTAAAATTCCTATCAAGCCCTTGGAATATATATAGAAATGGCGACCACGCCATGCGCCAAACTGTACTTAGATTGGCGTTTTCAGAGCCATTGAAATGTGGTCTAAATGGGGTGTATGGAACTCCAAAATTATCCTTCCCTTTCAAATACTTAGGGGAAGTTTTGGGCTCAAAAAGCGAAATGGTGCTGTGAGGGAGGATTGAACTCCCGACCTCACCCTTACCAAGGGTGTGCTCTGCCACTGAGCTACCACAGCATCCGTAGGGGTGCGGATTAGCGATAAACGCCAAATGGTGCAAGCCCTCACTGGACGGTTTTTGAATGACCATGTAACAGAGAGGCATGGAGCAGAAATCAGATAAAACCCCCAAACGTCCGCAAAGTCGCGAAGATCGGCTAAAGGCGGCCTTGAAGGCCAATATGGGCAAGCGTAAAGCGCAAGCAAGAGCGCGTCAGGGGACCGAGTCTGACAATAATAATATTGATCAAAAGGCATAAAAAATTATGGATTCAATTGTTGTAAAAGGTGGCCAAGAGCTGAATGGTCAAATCCATATCGCTGGGGCAAAGAATGCAGCGTTAACGCTAATGCCCGCGACACTGCTTTCTGAAGAGCCGCTAACGCTGACCAACGCGCCGCGCTTGTCTGATATTAAGACAATGACGCAGCTGTTAGAATCGCTTGGCGCAGAGATTACATCGATGCAGGACGGCAAAGTCCAAGTCATGTCGACCCATGGTGAGATTAACACGACTGCGGATTATGACATTGTTCGTAAGATGCGCGCATCCAACCTTGTGCTTGGTCCTTTGTTGGCCCGCGAAGGCCATGCAATTGTTTCACTGCCGGGTGGTTGTGCAATTGGTGCCCGCCCGATGGATATCCACACAGTCGGACTTGAGAAGATGGGCGCAACCATCGATCTAAAAGACGGCTACCTGCACGCGAAAGCTGCTGGTGGAAAACTGAAAGGCGCTGTCATTGATTTCCCATTCGCATCAGTAGGTGCAACCGAGAATATCATGATGGCTGCGACCCTCGCTAAGGGGACGACAGTTATTAACAACGCCGCACGCGAGCCTGAGATCGTCGATCTTGCGACGTGTCTACGTTCAATGGGTGCACAGATTGATGGTGATGGTACATCAACGATCACAATCCAAGGCGTTGACCGTCTGGGTGGTGCAACCCATCAGGTGGTCACGGACCGGATCGAACTTGGCACCTATATGCTGGCTCCTGTGTTTTGTGGCGGAGAAGTTGAGTGCCTCGGTGGGCGCCTTGAGTTGGTTGGCGCATTCGCTGAAAAGCTGGATGCTGCTGGTATCGACGTCACCGAGACCAAGCTAGGTCTCAAAGTAAAGCGCCGTGGCGACCGCCCGAAAGCCGTGAATGTCACGACCGAGCCGTTCCCGGGGTTCCCGACTGACTTGCAGGCCCAGATGATGGCAATGCTTTGCCTTGCTGAAGGAACATCCGTTCTGGAAGAAAAGATTTTCGAAAACCGCTTTATGCATGCGCCAGAACTGGTGCGCATGGGCGCAAATATCGACGTGCAGGGCGGTACAGCCACGGTCACGGGGGTGTCCAAGATGAAAGGTGCGCCAGTAATGGCGACTGATCTGCGTGCTTCGGTCTCGCTTATTCTTGCAGGACTTGCGGCCGAGGGCGAAACCGTTGTGAACCGCGTCTACCACCTTGATCGCGGATACGAGCACGTTGAGGACAAGCTGAGCGCCGTTGGCGCACAAATTGAGCGGGTACAGGGCGTTTGACCGACGCATCGTTTGAAGATGGCGGCGAACAGCCGCTGCGCCTAAAGGCGCTGGATGCTGAGGATCTTGGCGTTCTGGCTGCTTTGGCGCAGGACGCGGTGTTTCCAGCGTCTGAGATGCGCTTGGATAGTAAGGCACGTCGTTTTGCGTTGCTCTTGAACCGTTTCCGCTGGGAAGACGCGCCAAACGCCGAACGTCGCAAGCGCGACTTTGAGCGTGTTCAGTCGGTTCTTGTGATCGAAGACGTGATGTCTGTGAAAACCCAAGGGGTGTCTAAGGACGATCCTGACATGGTGTTTTCATTGCTTTCAATCAGCTTTGAGCCAAGCGAAGACGGCATGGGGCAAGTTCTGCTGACATTGGCAGGCGACGGCGCAATCGCCATTGAGGTCGAGGCGCTTGAGGTTGTTTTACGTGATGTGACGCGGCCTTATGTGGCCCCGTCTAAGAAAGCACCTGCACACGATTTGTAACGCATAGCCGCGTGAGAGAATTTTGAGGCCAGAGTTTTCAGAACTCTGGCCTTTTGCCGTTCTGATTGCTTGCGAAAGAAACACCTGCCCACGCATTGATGGACGCCTGTCAGCAGGCTATGTGACGGACAAGGAGTCCCGTTATGCCACAGTTTTTATCCACGACCGATCCAGATTTTGAAGCCCGTTTTGTAGAGTTATTATCTGCAAAGCGCGAAGACAGCCCCGATGTCGATGATGTTGTGGCCAAGATCATTGCTGATGTGCGGGCGCGCGGTGATGATGCTGTTCTAGAGCTGACCGAGCGTTTTGATCGCTTGAAGCTGGATGCCGCTGGCCTACGATTTTCGGCAGAAGAGATCGCGGCTGAATGCGCGAAAGTGTCTGACGAAGATCGCGCCGCACTGATGTTGGCGGCCGAGCGGATCAGGGCATATCACAGCCGTCAAATGCCAGAAGATGCGATGTGGACTGACGATGTTGGGGCGACATTGGGCTGGCGTTGGACCCCTGTCGCGGCTGCAGGCCTTTATGTGCCTGGTGGATTGGCGACGTATCCTTCGTCTGTTTTGATGAATGCGATCCCAGCAAAGGTCGCAGGCGTTGGTCGCCTTGCGATCTGTGTTCCAACACCGGATGGCGCGATTAACCCATTGGTTTTGTTGGCCGCACAAATAGCTGGCGTAGATGAGATTTACCGCATCGGCGGGGCGCAAGCGATTGCGGCACTTGCTTATGGCACGCAAAGCATTCCACCCGTTGATAAAATCACAGGGCCGGGTAACGCGTTTGTCGCCGCCGCAAAGCGTCGCGTTTTTGGAAAGGTCGGGATCGATATGATCGCTGGTCCGTCCGAGATTTTGGTGATTGCCGACAAAGACAATGACCCTGATTGGATCGCGCTTGATCTGTTATCGCAGGCTGAACATGACGCAAGCGCGCAATCGCTTTTGATTACCGACGATGCCGAATTCGGTCAGGCGGTTGCTGCGGCAGTTGATAAGCGGCTTTTGACGCTTGAGCGGCGTGAAATTGCGGGTGCAAGCTGGCGTGATTTTGGGGCTGTGATCACCGTCACTGATTTGAATGAGGCGGTTGTTTTGTCTGATCGCATCGCGCCCGAACACCTTGAGCTGTGTGTTGCGGACGAAGATGCGCTGTTGGCCAAAGTAACCCACGCGGGCGCAATTTTCATTGGTGGTTGGACGCCCGAAGCAATCGGCGATTACATCGGCGGCCCTAATCACGTGCTCCCGACAGCGCGCTCTGCACGCTTTTCTAGCGGGCTATCAGTATTGGATTTCGTGAAACGCACGACTTTGGCACGGATGACACCGCAATCATTACAAGCAATTGGGCCAGCAGCAGCGCGGCTTGCTGCATCAGAGAGTCTTGAGGCGCACGGCCTTTCTGTCCTTGCGCGCCTTGAGCGCCTGAACCAAGGTGAGTGAGATGGACCGGATCATTCACATAGACCTCGACGACAGTAATCTGCCGCCGCCAACCCCAGAGATCGAACAAGAACGCAAAGTTGCGATGTTTGATCTGATGGAGGACAACCACTTTGCTTTGCCAGCAAAGGAAGGACGCGATGTGCCGTCTGGCCCGTATCGCCTTGGGCTTTCTATCAAAGAACGCCGTTTGGTGTTTGCGGTTGCCCAAGAAGACGAGAGCGTCGCGGGTGAATTCCATCTGTCCCTTGGTCCTTTCCGGCAAGTCGTCAAAGACTATTTCCAGATTTGCGCAAGCTACTTTGAAGCTGTGAAAACGCTACCTCCGAGCCAAATAGAGACGATTGATATGGCCCGCCGCGGCATTCACAACGAAGGCGCCCGCGTCTTGCAAGAACGACTAGAGGGCAAAGCGACGGTAGACAAAGACACGGCCCGCCGCCTGTTTACTCTGATCTGCGTATTGCACTTCGGAGGCTGAGAATGAGTGAGGGCGAAACATCATTTGAACCCTTACCGCAGTCGGTTCTATTTTGTTGCGACCATAATGCCGTTCGGTCCCCGATGGCCGAAGGAATCATGAAGAAGCTGTACGGCACTGAATGCTATGTACAGTCTGTCGGCGTGAAGAACGATCTTGAGATCGACGGCTTTGCGATCACTGTTTGCGCAGAGATCGGGGTCGAGTTGTCGCGCCACCGGTCCCGTAGCTTTGACGAGATGGAGAATTGGGGTGATGACTTGTCATCCTTTGATCTTGTTCTCGCGCTGTCACCTGCAAGCCAGCGCCGCGCGCTTGATCTGACGGATGTTTTCCATCTTGAGGTCGAATATTGGCCAGTGATGGACCCGACAGGGATGGGTGATGACCGCGAAGCCCGCCTCGTGCGTTACCGCGACGCAAGGGACCAGATCATTGCACGGCTTGAGGCGCGCTGGGGCCCCGCAACGGTAAAAAGTGATAACAGCTAGATCTGAATGATACGCAAAGCCGCAGCGGCTGGGTTTGTGACGCTTCAATGTGGGTCTACCTAGAAAACGCTAGACCATTGATGTGTCGCCTGAACGTGGTGGGCGCAATGTCCACCGCATCCAAGGCATGACGCGCTCTTCCTTTAGAATACGGCGCAGCGGTGTTTTGATAATTGCGAACGACACGGCAATAGCCATAAGGCACCAGATTGCTGGCTGCTCGTGGATATTGTCGGTCAACAGCTTTGCCAACATTGGCCCAGACACCAGTAAATAAAGCGCCATTCGCCATGAACCATAAATTGCAGGCAGCACAAACGCGACAATAGCGTAGCCCGGCATGCCATGCGGGAATGGTCTGAAGCCCCAAATCTCAAACGCTGAAAGCGGGTTTCCGAACCCATTAAGTGGCAAGAGCCATGCAAGGTGCCAATTGCCTGAAACTGTACACATCTCAATTCCGCATAGCGCCCGCCTTGGATCACAGGTTCCTGCAAACTCAAACGGGTAAACATTCATGAATAGCGACATGGTGACGGCACCACAGGCGATCATGACGGGTAGCATGATGCGTGCGCGGACTTGGGCGGGAATGAAATGTAACGCCATCAGGTTCACAAAGAACGGCTGAAACGCGATATGCAGGTAGCCTAGCAGGGTAAGGACTTGGTTGCGGGGCAGTTCGCATTGGTTCAGCACCGGATAGCTAAACGCCTGAATAATCTCCATGAGAGAGAAATAACCGATGGTCATCCACATGACTGGGGGCTCTTTTTTGTACCAAAGATACGCCGAAGCCGAGACGCCAACCGTGGCCCAAACAACCGAGGCTTCAGTACTCCAACACATCACAATCCCTATCTTTTGGCCCAATGGCATCAACCTGACGTCAAATTATGCGGCAATCAAACCTAAAGACGCCTTTGCGCTTGATATTTAGCGGTGGTCGGCGCATGTAAGCCGCGCGTGGGACTATCCCCCGCCTTTTACAGGAGAGAACATGGCCAAGGAAGAACTGCTCGAATTTCCCGGCGTCGTGGTGGAACTCTTGCCGAACGCGACATTTCGGGTCGAGCTGGAAAACGGCCATGAAATTATCGCTCATACGGCAGGCAAGATGCGTAAGAACCGCATCCGTGTTCTGGCAGGCGACAAGGTGCAGGTCGAAATGACCCCCTATGATCTGACTAAAGGTCGGATCAATTACCGGTTTAAGTAAACCATTATGAGACTCGTACTAGGCTCCGGCTCGCCTCGGCGGTTGGAGCTTTTGGCGCAGGTTGGCATCACGCCTGACGAAGTGCGCCCACCCGACATTGACGAAGACGCCCGCAAAGGCGAGCTGCCGCGCGATTACGTGAACCGTATCGCGAGCGAAAAGGCAGCGGCTGTGGTGATCAGCGCGGACGAAGTTGTGCTTTGCGCCGACACATCCGTCGCACTAGGTCGCCGAATCTTAGGTAAACCTGCAAACGAAGACGAGGCGCGCACGTTTCTGAACGCTTTGTCTGGGCGACGCCACAAGGTGATCACAGCAGTTGCGGTGAAACACGGTGACCGTGTTTGGCAAAAGGATGTGCAAACATCCGTCGCAATGCGCCGTCTCACAAAATCTGAAATTGATTGGTACATCGCCACAGGCGATTGGCAGGGCAAGGCTGGGGGCTACGGCATCCAAGGTCCGGCATCTGCGTTTATTCCGTGGCTGAATGGATCGTTCCACGCAGTCATGGGGTTGCCATTACCAGAGGCGTTGGGATTGCTCCGTGCTGCTGGATACCCCGTATTAGGAGAGACCCCATGAAGGGCCGCACGATTGTTCTGGACCATTTGAACGGACTTGAGGCTGCGGCCTATCTTGTTGACGGTAAACTTGATGATCTGCTGATCGATGATCCGGATGCGCCACGTCCTGGTGCAATCTTTCGCGCAATCTGCGATCGACCCCTCAAGGGGCAGGGCGGTATGATGCTGCGCCTACCTGATGGCGGGCGTGCGTTTCTGCGCCAAGGCAAAGGGCTCCGTCCTGGTCAGCCGATGCTGGTGCAAGTCACTGGTTATGCGGATGACGGCAAAGCGGTTCCCGTCACAGATCGCGTTTTGTTCAAAAGCCGCTTTGCAATTGTAACACCGGGCAAGCCGGGTCTGAATATTTCGCGGCAAATCACCGACGAAGAAGAGCGCGACCGTTTGCATGGCATCGCCCATGAGGTTCACGACGGCGACATGGGTCTGATCCTACGCTCAATCTGCGTTGGCGCCACTGACGAAGAGATCGGCGAAGACATCACTGCCATGCTCGCACTTGGCGAGGCCGTCATGGAAGACCTTGAGGGTGAAGAAGAAGCCCTGACCGAAGGTGACGGACCGCATTCATTGGCGTGGCGTGACTGGACCGGAGCGAGCGAAATCGTGACCGAACAGAATAGCTTTGAGAATCTTGGCGTTCTTGATCAGATTGATGCGCTTGATAGCGCGATGGTCGAAATCGGTGAGGGGACAATGTACGTTGAACCCACCCGTGCAATGGTCGCCGTTGATGTTAACACAGGCGGCGACACGTCGCCTGCAGCCGCGCTTAAGGCTAATCTGGCGGCTTGCCGTGCGTTGCCTCGGTCTTTGCGCTTGCGGGGCCTTGGCGGGCAAATCAGCGTTGATTTCGCGCCAATGTCCAAAGCACACCGCAAACAGGTTGAGCAGTCACTGCGCGCGTCTTTCCGAAATGACCCTATTGAAACGTCACTTGTTGGCTGGACGCCCATGGGTTTGTTCGAACTGCAACGCAAACGTGAACGCCTTCCTCTCAGCCGAACGCTTTCCGGAGCCGCCTAATGCCGTGTCCAATCTGTGAAAAAGAAACTGATCCCAAGGTCCGCCCATTCTGCTCAAAACGTTGTGCAGACGTGGATTTGGCAAAGTGGCTAACTGGTTCTTATGCAATTCCATCAAACGATCCCGAGGACTTAGACACCCTCGATCAGGCGTTAGATGAGGCTTCTCAAAAACCGCATTGAAATTCGTAATTTTGTCTATGGACACCCCGAGTTACAGCGCCTAAAACCCCGCTACCCGATGGACTTGTCCATCCCGGTGCCCGGGTAGCTCAGGGGTAGAGCAGTGGATTGAAAATCCTCGTGTCGGTGGTTCGATTCCGCCCCTGGGCACCATTTTAAATCTATAATTTACAGGTACTTAACTCCTTTCTCCAATGCTTGGAGCGGGTCGGATTTGTTTACGTGTTATCTTGGTGGCACAACGGTGGCACAAAGTGTTGAAGGTCCCAACCTCCGTTGTTGTTCATTGTAGTCGACCAGTGTTGATCAATTTGCATTGCTTGTTCAAGCCAATGCTGAATTGTCGACAAGGTCCATATAAGCAGCAACTTCCGAAACGACGAAGCGGGTGCTGCAGTTGCCGTTGCCAGGGATCCCTAACTTTCGTTTCTTTGGAAACTTGGGATTGTCACGACACCATCGGTCGATTGTTGGTCGCGATACGGAAAAAAGCTTCATGAGGTCCTTTATCTTGCAATAGCGGCGATCAGAGAGCCAACGTGGTAGCTGTGAGTGATATTCAGGCATGATCGCTCCCCTTCGTCGCTAAATCGTCGACAAGCGTGTTTGAGCTGCCAAAGAAATGTTGCCATTCCTTGTCGGTGAAGTCGGCAGCAAGGTCATCATGAATTTTCTCCAATGAAAGCAATGCAAACGCGCTAGTTCGGTAAGCTTCTGCTGTTTTTTCGCTTCGATGATCACAAGCCCGCATAGCAAGCTCCACGCCGCGTGCTCCCAGTCTGCCAAACGAATTATGCAGATGTGTTCTGGCAGCATGGCTACCAATCCCAAAAGTTTCGGCCCAAAGATAGCTCACATATCTCTCGTGGGGAGGCGTATCGTTGTAGTTCACGAACAATAGCCTTTCGTTCTGAATGCACTTGCTGCGCAAATCATTAAGGTGCGCGGTTGAGCTGCCTTGCAAGATCAACTGGTCAATGAAGAACCCAAACACAGGAAGAATATAGGCCGTGAATGAGCGTCCAGTTTTTGAGATTCTTAAGTTGAATCGGTAGTGCTCACCATCCCACACAACCTCCTTACCAAACCGAAGGCGCGTGTCAGCAACGCGCAATGGGAATGGGCAAAACAAAGTGATCGCGACCGCTTTGTTGCGAAGTGATTGAGCAACTCTTGGTTTTTTTGTTTTTTCAGCCGCGCCAAGCATGTCTAACGCCAAGGCAAAAATATCTGAGTATTCTGGGAGGGCTAAAATACTCGCCTCCTTTTGAGGCAGGGCTCCGTGTGATCGATTTTCATGAAACCTAATTCGATCAGCAAAGTGCTCTAAAACCTCTCCATCAACGCCGATGTAACGTGCAAAATCCCGCACTTGTCTGATCGCAGATAAGACTGTCTTTTTTGACAGTGGCTTAACTCTGCCCAACAAAGAGCGTTCGTAAGCGATCGCCGAAACAACACACAAATCGTTAGGTGCGCCGGCAATCTGTGCCGCCATGGAAAACTCACACATCTTGGACTTGGTCGTGGCGATCATCGAAGGCACTGGCAGCGCGCCCGCCTCTCCAAGGAAGCCGGCATCCATTTGCTCGAACGCTGTTTTCCACGTTGTTGGGAGTTCTTCCATATAGACGGAGAACTTTCTGGGCCTTTGATATCCGGGCGGCCGAGCTGAACGTGTACCTTTGGAGTGAATAATCTGGTCGAGCATTCTTAGGATTGGATGGTTTTCAAAAAGAAGCCACATTGCCTTTCGAGCGCGCCTCACTCGGTGCTGCGGCCATGATGTGGTGTATTTTTGTAGGATGTCCTTATCGGAAAAGCCTTTTCGCTTCACCGAAATCATTCCGATGAGGCCTGTTAAGTCCTGAAGGCCCGCAAGTGATAATTCTGAGCCCTGTAAGAGTACTAAAGTTGCACTGAAGTCTATGGAACCAGCCCAACAAGGGTGTTCTATGCAATTCCGCAAGGCCGTAGCGATTTTTTCAGGACTACGAGGCATGACGGAACCCCGCTTGCTTTGCTAACTCCAATTGAACGGTTGCAAGTTCGGCCTCTTCATCGATCCAGGCATAATGTTTGCGAACTGTAGAAGCAGTATTATCCAACAAGCGAGCAGCTTGGCTGTATTCGCCAGGATGATCGCGTAGGTAGATTGATGCCAGACCATGTCTGAAGTTATGAGGTGTCATAGGAATGCCTAAATCGCGGGTAAATCGATAGAGCGGATTTCGGAGGGAGTTGGGTGAAATGATCTCTGTTTTGTAACCGGGAAATAAATATTCTGATCGCGTTGCGTATGGCAATCGTGGTCGAATTTTGTTCAGATACCATTCAATGATTTCGACCGCTTTGGTTGGTCCATCCGAAATGTGCGCCTTAATATTGACCGCGTTTTTAACCTCAGAAGAAGGAATTAAAATGTGGGCTCGTTTTCGATTCCCGCGAGGTAAGATGAAAGTTGGATTATCGCCTCGATGACGCAATTTCCGAAGGTTATTGAGGCGAAGCGGAACACCCCAAAGTGCTATTGCAGAAAAGGCGGCGAGCATTCCAAGCTGGATGATGTGAGTTTTTTCCACATGGCTGGGGGAGTTTCGTTCCATCAAGCTATTGGCGGCATTCTGAAATGTGACGTGCAGTGATTGAAACGAAAGTTCAATGGGACGACTGGTAAGCAGGCGTTGGCAGAAAGCTTTGTTACTGGCTGACATCTCTTGTGCTTCTTGGAATCCGTTTTTCATGTTCTGGTTTGAGTCGAGCGCAGCGGACATAAAACTTGTGTCGACGCCGGCAATCCCGGCAATCGCGATTAGTTTGCCGAGATATGCGCGTTTAGTACGATCAGAGATCGTCGTAGCTTGGTCAGAATCTTTGATCCATGCTCTCATCGCCGAGATAAAAACAGGTTTTTCAAATACAGCCTCCAAATTTATGTTGTTCTGATTTAGCTCGTCAGCTTGAAGGGCAAAATTGACATACTTCTTTGCCGCTGCCCAATAAATCCCAATAGTCGCCTGACTTAGATTGTTTGAATATTCATCTGCAATTTCGTCATAAGTACCTTGGCAAATACCTTGAATGCACGTTTTGATTTCTTGTTCTAAGTTTTGCGGGATGGCCATGTTGGCGCGACGCCGCACGTTTTTTTCGACTATCAAATTTTCTGTGGGGAGTTGCTTCGCCACGTTCTCATGTTCTTTGCGCACCTTTTCCAAAAAAGCCACTGCGCGACAAACTGCATTGCGTCGAGGAGTTGGCATCTCGTCGCAGATCATTTGAAGCCAATCTTTTGAAACCTGCTTCGGCGTTTTCCCAGCAGAACGAGCTTCGTTTGCCAAGACTGCTAATGGGATAGGTTCCATAGATCCTTTAGAGAGATTGAATTTGATCGTTTTGATAAGTTTCGACCATTCGTCCTCACGCGATCGGAGCTTTTGGTCGCGAGACATTATACCGTGAAAATGCTTGAGTACCGTGACCATCTTTTTGCGCCAAGCAAGAAATGACGGGTATGATTTGAAGCCGCCGGACGGGAAGGTTTTGCGAGGAAAGCGATCAAGAAAAGCATCCAGTTTGGATGATATGTCAGCAAGTGTGTTTGTATTGAATATTTCGACGCAGCGTTTGATTTGTGACGTGTAATCTTTGACTGTCGCTGGAGACCAGTTGGGGTTCTTTTCGACCCAGCCAAGAACCTCAGCCATCGTACTGGATGGTTCTTGTTGGTTCATTTCAAATTGTGGTTTTATATTCACTATTTTCGTCCTTGTTCGTTAATTGAAAGGAAATGACGAAGGCCCTTGAGCTTTCCAGAACCGAAAAAACATAGGTGTTCGTCATTTTTGTCGCTAATTTTGAGTTCGTTCGCTAATTCGTCATTTGGACCCCGCAGAACTGATTTCTGGGTGCTCGGGCGACCATTCCGCTTGAGCTTAGAGGGCCAAGCCTGCGCTGCAGCCACGGCTCAAGTTCGGAGCTGCGTCGCCATGCTTCGATATGCATTGGTAAGTATCTTCGCATTCGTGGGCCGAGATCGTAGTGCTCAGGAAGATTCCACTTTGGGTCACGACTATTGCCTGCTTTGCGGATAGTCTGTGACGTGGTACCCATCATTTCGGCAACTTGATCAACAGTGTTTAGTTGCGCTTCCATCGCTGAAATGTGGAATAATGGAACGCCATCAATCCGCCACATGCGCCTCCACACGTCAGAAAGATCCACGCGATCAGCTGGCAATAACCTGCAACCCATTTCCGAAAGGGCCGTATGGACCTTTGGCATGGATACGTTGAGGTGCAGGCTTGCTTGACGAAGCGTGACGACATGGTTGTTCTGAAGGATGCGATTATTGTTGCTCATACATCTTAATTATTTCCCTAATCGATTTTTCGCAATTTTTTCGCAAACCAATTCAACGAATTTATGTTGATAAGTAATTGATATTATTTGTGAAAATAAATTTGAAATATTTGTTTTGGTAGTGAATTCAACGACGTAGCAGCCCGTTTATCTCATGGCTATTTGTTACATATTGAATGTTAGAGACGGGGTGCCTGAGACGAGTTTTGCTCTGAATCGTGAAAGTTGGATTGGATGCGAAATTGTTTTTGGATGGAAAATGGAAAACTGGATCGAGTGCAGTTCGTATTGATGTTGTTACCTATGACGACTTACAATTTTTATACCTCGACAATGAAGCGGTCCAGCTGTTCTGTTGGCGGGTACTGGCCGGGATACCCCACGGAAACATTCCGAAGCTCTGTTGCCCCAATTGTGAAGGTCACAGGATGATGCGTGTGCCCAAATAGCCAACGCTTGGGCTGATACTTCAAGATCATCGCCTCAAGATTCGAGGCGTAACATAGGCCATATGACGGCTCTGTGCTCAGTGCTTTACGGTGTGGTGCATGATGGGTGATTACGGTGGTGTCGCCATCAAACCCATCTGCCAGCCGGGCCTCAAGCCCACCCCTCTCGCCCGACCTATCAACCTTGATAACGTCGGTTGACTGTACGCCGTTGCGGCGTCATGTTGTCGTCATGTCAAAGTACAAAGCACTCATACAATCGGCCAGTTAATCGCGTCCACCGAAGGGTGCGACGTTGCGCCCTTCAGTTCTTAATCTGGACGACTACTTTGACAAAATTCAATCCATCGCACGACCAGGGGACTTTGCTGTCTCACCTCATACGCTGATCTTCATTTTTCGGGAGACAGCACAGGTGTGCGGCTGAGTTTTATACACTTAGAGCGCCAGATAAGCGTAGACGGCCGGGATCGTTACCCGGGTCTCCTACCAACCCAATTCGATCGCTTCAGTAAGTTGAATTGCAAATACTGAAGGTCAAGAAAGACGAAACCAATGACTGAATTTCAGACCGAAATTAAAGACCGTCTGGCACAAACCCTCATTCGCCTGCGGCTTGCTAAGTTAAGGTAAATTGTTGAACGCACCGGGCATCCACTGGAAGATATCCTGTTTATCAAGAAGCTGGAACTTGGTTGGCGGATTGGGCCAATAAGGCCAAGCCCTTTGAAACCACGTGAGGTGATCTCGCTCACTCAGGCTGTGCGTGCCGTCCACTATCGTGGCATGCAGATTCACGACAACGGGGATGACGGATCAGAATATAGGTTTGGTCGCGAGGTCGCCGATATCTTGATATCGAAGGCTATTCGACCTTCGACATGTGCAAATTGTTGCATAGGTCCTGGAGTTGCATTTGCTTTAAACTTAGCCTTTCGGCGTATCCATTCGGCACATTCACGCGCAACTGCACGCTGTGTCATTTTGTTCCGCAACTGAATTTCAAAATCACTTCCAGCGATAGCACTGGCAGATGAAGCGTTAGGAATGTGGAACTCGCGCCTCTCTTTCTTGATACGATCAATCGCACCGCTCGGCAAAAAGGTGTGGGCAGTAAAAATAAACTCGAACTCATTCAACTTCTCGAGCTCAGATTGCAACGCTTCGAACGCGAATATTGAAAAACAGCCGGCCGCCACACGAAATTTTGCGGCCCCCTTCAGCTCTCGGCCCAGATCGTCTCCAAGAAGAGTTGAGGTATTATCAATTATCCGCAAATCTGCACCCTACCAAAGAAAATATGCTCGCACACACAACCTACCGATCAGACTCAAAACTACAATGATTTCAGAAACTTTAGAACAAATACAAACATGGCTGCTAAATGCGGAGCAACAACGGGCCACAGCAACGACTGTGAGGTGTTTTTTTGGCGGATTAATACACCCAACTGCAGCCGCACATGCCGATCTTCGGGCATTTTGCCCCCACAGGCCATAACTTCAAACAGCCACTGCTTTGCAGCGAAAAGGTACCTCGTCGACAATCAGACATAGCGCACTACGGATCAGTCAGCGTCTCTCCACCTCAAAAGACCGCCTTTGACTGGGGAACGCGCAAGAATGAGCAATCTTTTCCTTTAAAAACAACGATGTAACGCTTGTAACGGGCCGTTACATTTTTTGTTACACCGTAAGTCACTGATATATATGCTAAAATACCTATCTATATCTTTTGTTACACCATAATAAATATTGTATTATATGTGCACGCACACGCACACACACGCGCGCACACAAAACACTCATCTGGAAAAAGCGTAACAAGCGTTACATCGTTGTTTTTAAACAATTATTTTGTTACACCTGTTACACTTCAGGAGTTTGATGAAAATTTTATATATAAAAAACAATGCCTTAGACATGAATTCGCTTAAATAATGACTGTAACAAATTATAAACCGCACATATCTGGGCATGCCAAGCCAAAAATCCATCTTTAAAAATGGACAACTTCAAACGCTTACGTCGAGAACGGACGATGCCAATTTTTGGTTCACCATTGGGGCTTTGAATTGCCCAAAATCAGAAATCCATATCCCAGCTGTTGGTAGAAGGCTTCCTTACCGGATCCACGGCATTCGCTTCTCTGATAGCGTCATCCAACGACAGATAAGTTCCCCACAAACTTGGCTCATAACCACTTTGCTGAAGACACAACACATTCCACTTGTCGCCGCTATGGGTAACAAACGGGCGCCGCCACCAGATCTCGATCTCCTGTTTTGTTCGCCGAATGGGGTCACACAGTTTTGGTGGTGATACAGGATTGATCGCGATCCCCTCTTGAACGGCTTCGCAGATGATATCGCCGAATTCTGTAATCAATTTAGCCATGTTGCATGTCCCTTGTTGGTGTCGTCTGTGAGCGATCTTCATTTATTGCAGCTCCAATTCACGTCAGGCAAGGAGATGCTGTCGCGACCGGCCCAAAGCCGACGTTGAGATCGTCGTTGGGTTTCTGCGGTTGCAGCCCACTTTCCGGACGTTCACCGCAAACCAAAAACCTTTTCATGTTCGAACTGATGGGCTGAGGATGCTGCAGCCATTTGCGATTATGAAAAAAATGACTACTCACATCTGTTTTCCGGCGGTCCAGAGTGCTTACATGTAGTCGAACAAAAACTACAAACGAGCCACTCCTGTCATTTTTGAAATGGAAAGAACTGATGATCAACTATGTCGCTCCATTGGGCGGTCAGACAATCGGTAAGGCCGCAAGTCGCGAAGATGCCTGGTGGCTTTGTAGCCGCTATGGCTTGAAGCCATTTCCTTTGAATGATGCCTCTGCGGTGAGTTTAGAGGACGCAGAGAATGGAGCAAAGGTGTGGACGGTTCCCTGCGAGCATACTCAATACCCATATGATCGTGCTGCCTTTGAAAGTCGGCATCGTGATGGCTTGGCTACATTAGAGAACGGCCTTCCAGCATGGCCTGTTGCTGAAGAAAATGGGATAGCATTCCAATCCTTCAAACAACGGCTCAAACGAGGCTGGTCGGAAGAAAGAGCCGCAACTGAAGGGGTGCGGGAAATGGCGCATAATCCCGATGATGAGTGGGAAGTAATTGCGCTGGAAAACGGGCTATCTGTCCGCGCATATCGCAGCCGTGTTCAGGCTGGTTGCCCTGAAGCCGTTGCCGCAACGTTGGGGCTAAGTTGGCGGAAGTGGTAAGTTTCCACTCTTCGCGCGCAAACGCGGCCCAAAGCCGACCTTGCCGCTTCTTCTACCATGCTGCAGGGGCGTTGCCGATAGCTGGCCTTGGAGCGAATGCGGCGAATGTCCTGTCCGAGCACTTCTTGACGTTCAACTGCATCGCAGCCATGTCGACTATTGACCGCATTATGCGGACATTTTTGAAGGAGAACGACAATGGCTACCGGCACAGTAAAATGGTTCAACACGACAAAAGGCTTCGGATTTATCGCCCCCGACGGTGGCGCAAACGATGTATTTGTACATATTTCTGCGGTTGAGCAAGCAGGTCTGACTGGTCTGAACGACGACCAAAAAGTGACGTTTGATATCGAGTCAGGCCGCGATGGCCGCGAAAGCGCATCGAACATCGTTTTAGCTTAAGGCTAAAAACCGGAAATGGGCGCGTCGTTATCGCCGCGCCCATTTTGAGAGCCCCAGCGTGCGGCTAAAGTTCGGTTTTTGGGAAACTGCCAAAATCGTCCACGAAATCACGGCCCAAAGCGGACATCCGCAGGTGATCGCGACGCTGCGGTGCAGCTTCACCGAAGCGGACATTGGCAACGGCGCGCAGCAACTTGGTGGGGTCGATGGCTGCAATGCGGACTTAGCGACCTTTGCCCCAGTCAACAAACTATGGACCGGAGTTGCAGAAAAACATAAGAACGTACCATGAACAATTATTTTGCCATTCAAGCACACAATAATGCGTGGTCAAACTTTCGGCTTGGGAAAGCTTGTGCTGCCCTGTCACCGAAGGAGCTGTCAAAGGCGCGCACCGGATTCTTCCCTACAATTATTGAAACTCTCAATCATATCCACATTGTTGACCGATTTTATGTCTCTGCACTCGAAGGGCAGTGTATCGGCCTTGAGGCATTTGAACCCTTGATACCGTTTCCAAAGCTAGAGCAACTCATTGTGGAGCAAAGGAAAATTGACCAA
>JAWUXS010000017.1:0-22924 GCA_034111185.1 Paracoccaceae bacterium
AGTCGATCCAGCAGCGCTTGAGAAAGTGCTTGAGCAGATCATGGACCTGACACCGCGCGGCATTCGCCAACATCTGGGCATGAACCGCCCCATCTACGAGCGCACAGCAGCCTACGGCCACTTCGGTCGCGCCCCAGAAGCCGACGGCGGCTTCTCGTGGGAGAAGACAGACTTGGTAGAGGCGTTGAAAAACGCGCTTTAAGTCATGAGATTTTGCACAGCCGGCTAAGGTCGGCTGTGCGGACTTAGTTACCGTTGGCTGCGGGTGCGCCAGAGTTGGCTTTCCAGAGCCAGATCAACTCAAAACGTTGGTTATTTCTTCGTCACGAACGCATAAATTTGGCTTTCCTAGCATGCCTTGAAGCGCCAATTTGAGAAACACTACGGTTTATTGCGGTTCATCCAGAGTTGGGCGAGCTCAAAGAATGATCGACTCTCTCTACGTCCATCGGCATCCGGTGCAGACAGGTTATCGATGGAAGAAAATGTGCTTCTTAAATCCAGTTCACCGCTCAATGCCAACTCGCATACAAGCTGAGCAGACCGCCGATCTCCGCTTTCTATCCGCTCGATTACATGTGTCATGTGATAGCGATAAGCCGCCTGTGGTTGTTCACATCCTGCGGCGTGAAGGAGATTGAAATTTTGCCAGATTTCCTCTTTCGCCAAAGCACGGCTTGCTAGCAGAGTCATCTTTTCTGCTGTTTCTTCAGGTGTTTCAGAACGCACCAGAGTTTCTTGGATTAAAGCGGGACAATCGCAAGTGAATGCGCCCAAAAAGTGAAAGCTAACGGGCTGTTTCTCATTGTCTTCGATTTGAAGGATCGACCAGAGAGTGTGATCCCAAACGATTGGCTTTGCCCGAAATTCGATGCATTCAACGGATCCCCGCCGTGGATGAACTGCGAGAGCGTATTTTCCGATTTGCCTTGAAAGAACATCCCGTTTGACAGACCAACCACTTCCTTTAGCCGCTGTTCGAATGGCTTTCGATAGTGTGTCCATCGAATTTATGTCTCCTGCGTCCAAGGCGGCTGAAATGGCTGTACCGTCAATTAACTGCAAAGTTCCATGCACTGCAAGCACCTCAGCCTTCAAAACCTCTGCGGTATTGAAGCTGGCATTCCTAGATTGCGCAGCATCTAACAGTTTGGGCTCAAACTCGCCATTCGCTGCATGCCCCTACCCAAAAATTACCAAAACCTCCCCTTCAATTGAATATCCACCAGCAGATTGCGCAAACGGGCTGCCCTTGCTACATCGCGGCCTATGGAAAATGATAAGCACCCCTCAGGCGCACCTTGGCGCAATTTCTATGGTCGGTTTCGTGGCAAGACGATCCGTGCCAGCCAGCATGACTATCTGGATAATGATCTTGAGCCGCTTTCGCCGGGACCAATCAGCTGGGATGTGAACCCTGATCGCAACCCAATCGATCTTAGCGATGTGTTTGGCGACAAAGATGTCTGGCTTGAGATCGGGTTTGGCGGCGGCGAACACATGGTCCATATGGCAGGCCTAAACCCGCAAATCGGTTTGGTCGGGTGTGAGCCGTTTGTGAACGGCGTTGCCATGCTTTTGGGTAAAATCCGCAAGGCTGACGTTGATAACCTTGCCGTGCATCCGGGTGATGTGCGCGACTTGTTTGATGTACTGCCCGCGCAGTCGATTTCCAAAGTATTCCTGAACTACCCTGATCCGTGGCCAAAGAAACGCCACCACCGCAGGCGCTTTGTCACCCAAGAACATCTAGTCCCGCTGCACCGTGTGATGCAGCAGGGCGCAGAACTGCGCGTTGCGACTGACATCAAAGATTATGTGCGCCAAACCTTAGAAGAAATCCCAAAGGCTGGGTTCGAATGGCTTGCCCAAGGTCCAACCGACTGGCGCGAGCCGTGGGATGATTGGATTTCAACAAGGTATGAGCAAAAAGCACTGCGCGAAGATCGCACGCCGCACTACCTGACGTTCCGCAGGACTTAGCGATATCAGCAGGGTACGCTGGACGGCCTCGCCCTGCTGCGGTACAGCTTCGCCGACCCATTTACGGAGACGCGCTATGTCCGGCCAAGGCACCCCAATTCCGATGACTTCCCGCCCTTGTGGCCCGCTGAAAGGCGAGGCGCATGTGCCTGGCGATAAATCAATTTCGCACCGCTCCTTGATATTGGGTGCGATGGCTGTCGGCGAGACACGGATCACTGGTTTGCTTGAGGGCGAAGACGTGTTGGACACAGCCAAGGCGATGCGCGCGTTTGGTGCTGAAGTGACTGACCACGGCAAGGGCGAATGGTCCGTGCACGGCGTTGGCGTCGGTGGATTTGCAGAACCTGACCAAGTGATCGACTGCGGTAACTCTGGCACAGGTGTGCGTTTGATAATGGGGGCCGCTGCGACGTCCCCGATTTGCGTCACATACACTGGCGACGCGTCATTGAATGGCCGCCCGATGGGCCGCGTCACTGACCCGCTCGCGTTGTTTGGCACGCAGACTGTTGGCCGCAAAGGTGGGCGTTTGCCAATGACACTTGTTGGTGCCGACGAACCTACGCCTGTGCGCTACGTCGTGCCTGTACCTTCGGCGCAGGTGAAATCAGCCGTGCTTCTTGCTGGTCTAAACGCACCCGGCCAAACCGTCGTTATCGAAAAAGAGGCGACCCGCGACCATACCGAGCGTATGTTGCAGGGCTTTGGTGCGACACTGACTGTAGAAGACACCGACGAAGGTCGCGTGATCACGTTGACTGGCCAACCAGAACTGAAACCACAAGACATCATTGTCCCACGGGATCCGTCATCAGCGGCTTTCCCTGTTTGTGCCGCGATCATCGTGCCTGGCTCTGATGTGCTTGTCCCTAATATTGGCCTTAACCCAACCCGGGCTGGTTTGTTTACCACGCTGCAGGAAATGGGTGCGGATCTGACGTTTGAAAACATGCGCGAAGAGGGTGGCGAGCCTGTTGCCGATCTGCGGGCTAAGTATTCGCCCAACCTCAAAGGGATCGCTGTCCCGCCAGCACGTGCGGCCAGCATGATTGATGAATACCCAGTCTTGTCTGTGGTTGCATCCTTTGCCGAAGGCGTGACCGACATGCAGGGCGTCAAAGAATTGCGCGTCAAAGAATCCGACCGGATCGACGCAATGGCCAAAGGTCTGCGCGCCGCTGGCGTGACCGTTGACGAAGGTGATGATTGGTGGAAAGTGACCGGCCGTGGTGCTGGAGGCGTTGCAGGCGGCGTGACCGTGGCAAGCGTTCTGGATCACCGCATCGCGATGGCATTTATGGTGCTTGGCATGGCCACACAAAAGCCGATGTCGGTCGACGATGGCAGCCCGATCGCCACGTCTTTTCCGATCTTTGAACCATTGATGAAATCCCTTGGCGCGCAGGTTGTTCGCAGCAACGCATAACTTAGGCCTGTCGCACTGATGGGTAAAACGAGGCATTACATGAGCTTTACAGTCGCAATTGACGGCCCTGCCGCTGCCGGTAAGGGAACAATTTCCAAAGCTGTTGCAGCACATTTTGGTTTTGCCCATCTTGATACTGGCCTGCTTTACCGTGCCGTTGGGGCCAAAGTTTTGGTCGGCGCTGATCCGATTGATGCGGCCCAAATCCTTGCGCCATCTGACCTCGATAATCCTGATCTGCGCAGCCATGACGTTGCACAGGCGGCCAGCAAGGTTGCCGTCATTGCCGAAGTACGCAGTGCGCTTGTTGAGTTCCAACAAAGCTTTGCTGCCCGCGATGGCGGTGCTGTTCTTGATGGGCGTGATATTGGCACTGTGATTTGCCCGAATGCAGACGCTAAGTTGTTTGTCACTGCGACAGCAGAATGCCGTGCCCAAAGACGCTACGCTGAGTTGGGCGCGCGCGGAAACGATATTAGCTATGACCAAGTTTTGGCTGATGTCATTGCACGCGACACACGTGATAGCGAACGTGCAGAGGCCCCGCTTAGGGCGGCTAAAGATGCGACACAAATTGATACGTCTGACATGACAATCACACAGGCAATTGCCGCTGCGATTGCTGCGGTTGATGCTGCGCGTTAGGCCATTGTGACAATTCTTCACGTAAGGTTTTCTGGTACCTGCGCGGCGGCTCTCGTAGGCTAGGCGCATACAAACCGGAGAGTGATATGCGCCGCACTGTGATTTTTATCCTAACTTTGATGTTTGCCCAGCCTGCTTTCGCGCAAGAGGCCGAGCCGCCAATGACGATTGATCGCATGGCCGAAATTGTCCTCGCTCTCGACAAAGAGGCCTCGTTTACCGGAAATGGTTTTGAACTAACCGTAAACGATGTGCCGGTTTTGCTGATTGCCGACCCTAGGGCAAACCGTATGCGTGCTATGGTCCCAATCAGCAGCGTTGACGGGATGACCCCCAAGGAAATGGAGCGTGTTCTGCAAGCCAACTTTGATAGTGCGCTAGATGCCCGATACGCCATCGCGCGGGGCAAGCTGTGGGGTGTGTTTATCCATCCGCTTCGCGAGCTTGAGAAAGACCAACTGATCTCGGGCATTGCCCAAACTGTCAACGTCGCACAAACTTACGGTGAACTTTATACCAGCGGGGCGGGGCAATTCGGGGCAGGGGACAGCGGTGGTCTTCAGGCCGAATTGCTTGAGGAATTGCTTGAGCGTGGCGAGGATATCTAGCCGCGTTTGTAGGCCCAAACCGCAAACGGGCAGACGCCCCAGAATGCCATCCCCGCAAGGTGATCTGACAGGCTTCCGCCCTTTGGTATTGATGCCAATGCGCGCAGCCGGTCCAAGTCGAATACATGTCCGACAACCCATTGCTGCGGCAGGTCAGGGAAAATGAACCTGTAAAAGGCATAAAATGCCTGTGGTGCCAACGCATGCAGCAAAACAAATCCAAACCCACCGCAAACGACCGTTAGAACCAACCGGGTCCGTGCTGAAAATCGCCGGATCGCAACCCAAAGCAGCCCGTAGGACGCAGAAATTCCAACGAGGCTAATCGCCAAAACACCGACACGCCCACCTAGCCCCAATGTCCAATAGCTGTCTTGTGGATAGCCTTGCAAACCTTGCAGCCAGACGGCTGGGCTAAGAATGCCAATCAATAGCACCGAACAAACCGCCGCCACGGCCCAATGATCCAATCGGGTTGCGGTAAATGCCATCACCCCGCAGGCAATTATAACCGTGGCGAAAATCATCAGCTTGCTGGTGGCGGCGCCAGCGCAACGTTTTCACCTAGTAGATAGCGGATCAAATCGGTGTAATCGAACGCCAGTGAAATCACGACCACAGCAAGCATGAACATCATGATCCGCTTGGGCCAATCTGGCATATCAGGACGGCGAAGTTGCATCAAAAGAAAGATCGCCAATGGCGTCCATAGAATTACATGTGGTAACCCTAGCAACTTAACGTACCCAAATTCCCGATGCAGCAAATCCACCCCGATCCCCGAGAGGACACCAGCAATCAGTCCCAGAACACCGGTCAGTCTGCTTTGCCGCCAAATCAGTAACAACAAGGGGGCGCCAAAACCGCCAACCATCAAGACATACATCCAAGGCATCAACCAAGCAGGGCCAAACGCTGCCATTGCATCCATAAGTTCCATATCTATCACTCCCTAAAAATTGGGCTTAGTTTCTGCCTCGTAACGTTGCATTGTCAATGAAAAGCCCAAGGGGGAGTTATATGGCAACTCACACAATCGACATGAACACTTGGCCGCGCGCGGGGCTGTTCAAACTCTTTCGCGGATACGATAAACCGCAATATGCTTTGACCAGTCGGATTGATGTCAGTCATCTGTTGGCACGCAAAGCTGATGGGATTTCGTCTTATCGTGCTTGTCTCTGGGCCATTGGCGTCGGCATACACGCAGTACCAGAACTGTGCATGCGATTTCGCGGCGATACAGTCGTGCATCACGACGCGATCTCACTGTCTATGACAGTGCCGCGCCCTAACGGATCGTTCGGATATGGATACGTCCCGCATCACGCCGACTTTGCAGCCTACGATGCCGACAGCGCCAAACGCATCGCAGCAGTCGCCGCTGGCGTAGACTTAGGCGCAAATAATGGTGAAGCGGATGATGTCGCCTATGCGTCGTGTTTGCCGTGGCTTGATTACACCGCGTTCAACAACGCTTTGTCTGGCCCTGACGACTGCATCCCGCGGGTCAGTTGGGGCAAGTTTGTGGATCACGGCACCAAAACCGATATGGCGATGACATTAGAAGTACATCACGCCTTGGTCGACGGCGCACATATAGGCGCGTATTTCGCAGCCGTGCAAACGGCGTTGGACAGTATCTGAGTTGCGGGGGAAGGGGACTAGAACAGGTCCCAGTCACCTTCCCAGTGTAGCATCACCCCGAACTGCGGGGTGTCATTGCTCACCAGCGAACCAATTCCGTTCATGCCGATGGCGTTGGTCGCATAGACACTAAACGCAAAGGGCAGGGGTTCTGGATCGTGGCGCATGCCGATGGCCCAAACGGGGTCGTCGTCCATAACATATGTGACCTCGCCGATCGCAGTCAGGCTTTCGTTGATATCGTAACTGGCTGATACGCCGACACCCGCAACCTTTTCGGCTGCGTAAATTCCCCCGCGCCCGTTTACAGCCAGCGCGCCCCAATCGAATGATTTTGACGCAGTAGCCCCGCCAAATAGAACACCAATCGATGGATCGCTCATGTTGCGGCCCGCGTTCGCATAAAGGCCAAGGTTAAATGGCTGGCCATATGCCTCGTCCATTGCTTGCCAATGGCCACCAACAAAGTAGCGCAGGTTTTCAACATCTTCCGACCGGAAATTGGAACCTGCGGTCATGCCGTAGTCTTCGAAAGACAATTCAAACTGAAAATCTGGATCAGTCACCCATTGAAGAGAGACTGCAGATTGACCCGCCGATCCATAAGCTAAGCGTGCATGCAGTCGATCAGCCGCAAGCGTATGCGGTGATTTGATCGTAAAGCCATCCGCGAAACGGGACCGGCCATTGTCGCTTCTTTGTGCTGGGCGGAATGTCACGGCGTTGTCTTGCACGCCTCTGCCAGACGGGATGTATGACAGCAGCACGCCAAACAACGGCTGGTCCTTGTCAGGATAGAACAACAGGTCGTCACCGGACGTGGATGAGCTGAATGCATTTGTGACGTATAGGTTTAGAACACTTTGTGGTGTCATCGCGTATTGTGCACCTACGGTATAAATCAAATCCGCCGCCCCTTGGGCAGGGGCGTCGATACCATCATCGATTTGCCGCAAAAGAGATTTGACTGATGCATAAGCGAACAGACGTTCCGTCGGTTGATAGGCCACACCAGCAGACGCAAACGCACGGCCGCCAAATCCGGTATCGCCGGCTAGAACGTCAGCGAAATGGCTGTAGCCAACTTCGCCAGTGACCCACAGTTGGTCATTCAGTTGATAAGTAACTGGCAGGCTAAGCGTGGCCGCGAAAAAGCGGTCTTCGATATCTGGCGGGTCGGAAACCAATGTCAGCACGCTTGATCCACGGCTGTAAAACACAGCTTCTGCACCAAACTGAACAGCGGCGCTTAGCCGTTCACTGGCATAATACTGGTACTTTAGGTCAATGCTTGGTGCGACGTATGTCACGCTTTTGTTTGAGCCGTTGATCGCCTCTGCGGGCACGTCATCAAAAACTGCAAGGCCCGCACCAAATTGCAGGCCACTGTCGCCACGGTAGCTAAAGCCGCCGTTGTAAAACTGTCGGCCAGTTTGCCCACCCGACGACGCGGGGGATGTCTGGGCTGAATTGATATATGCTCTGAATGTGTTGTTGGGTTGAACGGTGCCGTTCATCATCCCGACAAAGCGATCAGGCAGCGTTTCAAACTGCCTTGCCTCTTGGGCCATGACAGCAACGGGCTGAGACATGAAAACGGATGCCGCCAGCAGAAATGTTGCGCTGCGCAGGCCTTTGTTAATGCCTCGCGCTTTTTGGTTCACAGGGAATCTAAAAATGGGAGCGCTCCGATCAATATTACTCATAGCAATTGGCACAGACATTAGGCCTGATTAGCCGATTATAACAGGTCAGATAATGTAACATAAGACGGTTTTGCGAAGTTACGCTGACCCCAGTGATACATCGTTTTCTGCCGTGCCGCCTTGTGGCTTGAAGTTTGTAGCCAATCGTTCTACACGTCGCCTTGTCAAAGCGTCGAAACAGGCGTGGACATTGAGACTTGAGCAGGGCTCAGCTTAGGCTGGCCCTGTTGTTTTATGTTCGCTAAGGCGTTTGACCAACATTGAAACCCAAAGACCGTCGGAGACAACCGCTCGGCCCGTATAAACAAACGATTAGGAATGAAACGCCACATGGCTAACAACGTATCTATGGACGAATTCGAAGCACTCTTGAATGAAAGCTTCGAAATGGACACGCCCGCTGAAGGGTCTGTCGTAAAAGGCAAAGTCATCGCTATTGAAGCTGGACAAGCCATCATCGACGTCGGCTACAAGATGGAAGGCCGCATCGATATTAAAGAATTCGCGAACCCCGGCGAAGACGCTGAGCTTAACGTAGGCGACACTGTAGAAGTGTTCTTGCGTCAGGTTGAGAACGCCCGTGGCGAAGCCGTTATCTCACGTGAGATGGCTCGTCGTGAGGAAGCTTGGGATCGTCTCGAGAAAGCATATGCTGACGAAGAGCGTGTTGACGGTGCTATCTTTGGCCGCGTCAAAGGTGGCTTTACTGTTGATCTGGGCGGCGCAGTTGCGTTCCTTCCAGGCTCACAGGTTGACGTGCGTCCAGTACGCGACGCTGGCCCACTGATGAACCTCAAGCAGCCGTTCCAGATTCTTAAGATGGACCGTCGTCGTGGCAACATCGTTGTTTCACGTCGTGCGATCCTCGAAGAGAGCCGTGCAGAACAGCGTGCCGAAGTTATCGGTAACCTCGTTGAAGGCCAAGAAGTTGACGGCGTCGTCAAGAACATCACTGAATACGGTGCGTTCGTTGACCTCGGCGGCGTAGACGGCTTGCTCCACGTGACTGACATGGCATGGCGCCGTGTGAACCACCCATCCGAGATCCTCACAATCGGTGAGACGATCAAGGTGCAGGTTATCAAGATCAACAAAGAGACACACCGTATCTCCCTCGGCATGAAGCAGCTGCAGGACGATCCATGGGATGCTGTCGAAGCGAAATATGCGCTTGAGACAACTCACACTGGTCGCGTGACGAACATCACAGATTACGGTGCATTCGTTGAGCTTGAGCCAGGCGTCGAAGGTCTGGTCCACGTGTCTGAAATGTCTTGGACTAAGAAGAACGTACACCCAGGCAAGATCGTTTCTACTTCGCAAGAAGTTGAAGTTATGGTTCTGGAAATCGATAGCGTTAAGCGTCGCGTTTCACTTGGTCTTAAGCAGACACAGCGCAACCCATGGGAAGTCTTCGCTGAGCAGTTCCCTGAGGGCACTGAAGTTGAAGGCGAAGTCAAAAACATCACCGAATTCGGTCTGTTTGTTGGCCTCGAAGGCGACATCGATGGCATGGTTCACTTGTCTGACCTGACGTGGGAAGGCCGCGGCGAAGACGTCATTGGCGATTTCCGCAAAGGTGACATGGTCAAAGCTAAGGTTGCAGAAGTTGATGTTGAGAAAGAGCGCATCTCGCTCTCAATCAAGGCACTCGACGGCGATCCATTCGCTGACGCAGTTGGTGGCACAAAGCGTGGCACGATCATCACTGTAGAAGTGACGAAGATCGAAGAAGGCGGCATCGAAGTGTCTTACGAAGGTATGACATCGTTCATCCGTCGTTCAGACCTTTCACGTGACCGTGCCGAGCAGCGCCCAGAGCGTTTCGGCGTAGGCGACAAAGTTGACGTTCGTGTAACGAACATCGATAGCAAGACCCGCAAATTGGGTCTGTCGATCAAAGCACGTGAGATCGCAGAAGAGAAAGAAGCAGTCGAGCAGTTCGGTTCATCCGACTCCGGCGCATCACTTGGCGATATTCTTGGTGCAGCACTGAAAGGTGGCGACGACGAGTAATCGTCTCTCTCCACTAAGCTATAATTTAGGGCTCCGCAGTTTACTGCGGAGCCCCTTTTTGTTTCTAATTGGGTACTGACTACGCACGCACAATTTCAAAAGCCTCCGAATCGGTACATGCAAAGGCGAGTAAGAAATCAGCTATTCAACCATGGGTTTTGTAATAAAGTGGGCTGACGTAAGGGCTTACATGCAACGCAGGGGAAAATAATGTGATTATTCACAGTAATCGACGCGAACGATCTATTCCGTGAGCGATCTTTTCTGTTTAGACTTAATACAGCAGGGTCTTTTCCTGCGATAAAATATTAGATCGTCTATTGGGGGACTTAGTGATGATCCGTTCTGAATTAATCCAAAAGATTGCGGATGATAATCCGCACCTTTATCAACGAGATGTTGAAAAGATTGTTAATACTATTTTCGAAGAAATTACGGGCGCAATGTCCAAAGGTGATCGGGTGGAGCTGCGCGGATTTGGCGCATTCTCAGTCAAAAAGCGTGACTCGCGCGTCGGCCGTAACCCGCGTACAGGTGAAGCTGTCGATGTTGAAGAAAAGCACGTGCCTTTCTTCAAGACAGGTAAGCTGTTACGTGACCGTCTAAACGGCGGCTAATGAGGTTCTAAATGAAGACGATCCGGTATGCTTTTTGGGCCCTTGTTGGCCTTTGCTTAATTTTGATCGGTCTTGCGAACCGCGACATCGTCACTGTGCGTGCGATGCCAACAGCTCTTGGCGATTTGTTAGGCCTCTCGCCTGATATTCAACTGCCATTGTTTGTTGTAATCTTTATCGGGGTCGGTGCTGGTCTTCTTATCGGCTTCTTGTGGGAATGGGTGCGCGAGCACCGCGTACGCGCTGAATCGCGTGCTAAAGCCCGCGAAGTTGCGGCTCTCAAACAAGAAGTTGCGTTGCTCAAAAACGAAGGTAAAGGCAAACAGGACGATGTCCTCGCCTTGCTGGATAAAACAGCTTAGCCAATGTCTGACACACCCCAAGTTAAGATATGCGGGCTGCGCGACAAGCAAAGCCTTGATGCCGCTATGGTTGCAGGCGCAGCCTACGTTGGACTAGTCTTTTTTAAGAAATCGCCACGCAATGTGACGCTTGCTGAGGCCAAGGCTTTGGCTGCCGAAGTACCCGTTGGCGTCGCCAAAGTTGCTTTGGTCGTGAACGCTGATGATGCAGCCCTCGATGCGCTAACCGAGACTGTCCCCCTTGATATTCTTCAGCTTCATGGCAGCGAAACACCGCTGCGTGTGCAAGAAATCCGCAGTCGTTACGGTTTGCCAGTGATGAAAGCTGTCGGGGTGTCCGATGCATCTGATTTGGACGCTTTGGATACTTACGCGCAGGTCGTCGACCAACTGCTCGTGGATGCCAAGCCGCCCAAAAATGCGGACCTTCCGGGTGGGAATGGTTTGTCTTTTGACTGGCGCTTGATCGCGGACCGCCGCTGGCCTGTGCCTTGGATGCTGGCCGGTGGCTTGGATGCGGGCAACGTCGCCGAGGCAATTGCACTGACCGGCGCAAAGCAAGTCGACGTGTCTACAGGTGTCGAATCTGCGCCAGGCGTCAAAGACGCGGTTAAGATCGCAGCATTTTGTAAGGCGGCGATGGGTTGTTAGCGTCCATCGTACTTTGGACGCATCTGTCGCAGCCAACGAGCCTTGTTTCTAAGGCACCGCTTCATTAGGAACGGTCCGAGACAAACGGAGCGCAGCCAATGGCAAATGATCTATTCAATTCTTTCATGACCGGCCCTGATGAGAACGGTCGCTTTGGTGATTTTGGGGGGCGGTTCGTCTCTGAGACACTGATGCCGCTGATCCTTGAGTTGGAAGCGCAATACGAACACGCGAAAACCGATGATTCCTTTTGGGCCGAGATGCATGATCTTTGGACCAACTACGTTGGTCGCCCCAGCCCACTTTATCACGCTGAACGTCTGACCGAGCATCTGGGCGGCGCAAAGATCTATCTTAAGCGTGATGAGTTGAACCACACAGGCGCGCATAAGATCAATAACGTGCTGGGCCAGATCATTCTCGCCCGCCGTATGGGTAAAACCCGCATCATAGCTGAAACTGGCGCAGGTCAGCACGGCGTGGCGACGGCGACTGTCTGCGCAAAATTCGGCCTTAAGTGTATCGTTTATATGGGCGCCCACGATGTTGAACGCCAAGCACCTAACGTTTTCCGTATGCGCCTGTTGGGTGCCGAAGTTGTGCCTGTCACATCTGGCCGCGGCACGCTCAAGGATGCGATGAACGACGCGTTGCGCGACTGGGTCACAAACGTCCGCGATACATTCTATTGCATCGGCACAGTTGCTGGCCCGCACCCTTACCCCGCAATGGTTCGCGATTTCCAAGCCATCATCGGCAAAGAAACCAAAGAGCAGATGCAAGAGGCCGAAGGTCGTTTGCCCGATACGCTAATCGCAGCAATCGGTGGTGGCTCGAACGCGATGGGTCTGTTCTTTCCGTTCCTCGACGATAAATCTGTGAACATCATCGGGGTTGAGGCTGGTGGGAAAGGCGTGAACGCCAAGATGGAGCACTGCGCATCACTGACTGGCGGGCGCCCTGGCGTTCTTCACGGAAACCGCACCTATCTGTTGCAGGACGACGATGGTCAGATCCTCGAGGGCTTCTCAATCTCGGCGGGCCTTGACTATCCGGGTATTGGGCCAGAGCACGCATGGCTGCATGAAATCGGCCGCGCGCAATACGTGTCGATCACAGACGTCGAAGCACTCGAAGCATTCCAGCTTTCTTGCGAGCTTGAGGGAATCATCCCCGCGCTTGAGCCGTCACACGCATTGGCCCACGTGATGAAAATTGCGCCGACATTGCCGAAGGACCACCTGCTGGTCATGAACATGTGTGGCCGCGGCGACAAGGACATCTTTACCGTTGCCAAAGCGCTTGGTTTTGAGATGGGTGAATTCGCCTAAATTTCCACATCACGAACTGAATCAAAAACCCGCATGCGCAAGCCTGCGGGTTTTTGCGTTTGCGGCCATAAACTTTGGTTTATGCACATAAACCATCGGTTTACGTGGCCCCAAATAAACCTTCGGACAATGGATCGGACCGCTCGCTTGGGTCATTCGTTTCTCATGCTTCACCACGGTGCGGCGAGTAACGAGTGTACGAGTTTTATCAATAAATAGGGACGACCCACATGAAAATGAGCTTGATGATGACGGCCACCGCAATTGCTCTGATTGCCCCAATGGCAACTGCGGATACAGTAGATGACGTAATCGCTTCTCTGACTGCCGAAGGCTTTGAGCGTATCCACGTTTCCCCCGACACGGATGTGATTACTGTCGTCGCTCTGAAAGACGGCGTACGCTATGATGTTTCTTACGATGCGACATCCGGCGAAGTTCTTACCCAAGAGAGCTATGAAGTTACCGAAGATGACGTAGACGACGCACCAGAGCGTCGCAGCCGCTCAACTTCAACTTCTACAAATACGTCGACCGATACAGATACGTCGACCGATGCTGACAACAGTGATCGTCGCGGGCCTCCTCGCCGCGGCCCACGTGACAAAGACACAACAGCTGACGAATAAGCAGCTAGCCTATCTACCTTCGTGCAATTAGGTAGACTGTGTTCAGTTCACCCCGGCTGAACACCTAACGCCGAGGCTTCGGCCTCGGCAAAGGAGTTTGGAGATCAACATGTTCAAACGAATTATCCTTTGTATCGCTCTTGTGGCAGCCCCTTTCGCCGCATTAGCCCAAAGCGTGCAAGATCAGATTATCGGTCAGTTGACTGAACAGGGTTTTGGCGAATTTGAAATCAGCCGCACCTTTCTAGGTCGCGTCCGCGTTGTTACCCAAAGCGAACAGCTTGAGCGTGAACTGGTTTTTAACCCAAACACCGGAGAAATCCTCCGAGACTATTGGGCACCTTTGGCTGGCGAAGATGTTACCCCGCAAGTGCAGCTCGCGGATCCAAGCAGCAGCAGCAATGACACTGGCTCTGAAGTAGATGCAGCCTCGCGACCGCAAGCCGGTAACCCGCCGCCCCGCCCCGGTAGGCCACCACCGCCTCCGAAAGATCAATAACGTGAAATTGGCCACAGCGTGACAGCACGCAGGTATCTCTTTTTTGGTATACTAGTTGTGCAGGTGGTCTGCGCACTCTTTTTTGTTGCCAACATATTGATGTCAGTGCTCGGCTCTACGCCGATCCCTTGGCAAATGAGTGAATTTATCGAACTTGGCGCGGCGATTGGCTTGTTGCTGGGTGTTGGTACAGGTGCAATGTTCCTGCGCGCAACCATGCGGCGCAACCGCCGCGTTGAGGACCAGTTGCGTGTAGCATCAGGCGCGTTTGCAGAACTGCTACAAGAGCGGTTTACCGAATGGGGCTTAACGCCAGCAGAGCGTGATGTCGGTCTCTTTGCGATCAAAGGCATGTCCACCAAAGAGATCGCAGGCATGCGCGACAGTTCCGAAGGGACAGTCAAAGCCCAAACAAACGCAATCTACCGCAAGGCCGGCGTCGCCGGTCGCACCCAGCTCCTTAGCTTATTTATTGATGAGCTGATGAACGCTACGCCTCTTTAAGCGCGTAGGGCTTTAGAATTCTCATCGAAACCACCTCAAGAGCCAGTCTGTGAGTGCCAACAAGGTTAACCTTGGGCGCACATCCTTCGTGATGTGCTTGCAAGAACCGCGATGCACACAAGCACCAACCGTCGCCTGGTTTCAAACCGGGAAAGCCGTGCTCAGGTCTTGGTGTGCTTAGGTCGTTGCCAACGTATTTTGAATAGGCAAGAAATTCTGCCGTCATCACCGCGCAAACAGTATGGCTGCCTACATCAGCTGCACATGTATTACATGAACCGTCACGAAAATATCCGGTCATTGGGTCTGCAGAGCATTGGGCCAATGGCCCGCCCAAAACGTTCAAAGAAGGATGTGTATCCAAAAAATCTCTCCACTCAAAAACATCTGACACGCGGAATGATTTTGCGCATCAGCGATACTAGTCATAATATTTTACTCATAAATGCGGCATGAGGCAACGCCCTAGGTTGCAGTTTCAAAGCTTATCCAGCGTCCATGAAAGTCCATGCGCCCCATTGTTAACTCTAAGTTGGGGGGCCACAGCCTGAGTGTCAGCGCGGCGCCCGGCGTGCCCCCATCTGTTTCCATACTAAACCAAGCAAGTGGCGTGCGATTGGTCGCCTTCTCTCCTGCAGCTTCGATCAGGCGCGTTCCTTTGGCCTGAATATCCTTGGGAAAATATTGCCAAGCCACAGTGCTGTAGATCAAATGAACAACATCTTCTGGTTGGCCTAAATGCGTGGACAGCCAATCAATCGCATCACCTTGATCCACCACAACCTCGTTGACCGCAATCGCTGCGTTCGTGCGCGCAATCCGGTCTGGCTGATCCGGCCATAGATACGCGCGTAGGCGCAAAGCATCCGCTGCATCACGCGGATTCAATGGATTAAGATCAATACCTTGCCGCTTGATGACCGTCGGGGGTGCGAACGGTGGGCGATCACCTGACCACTCTGGCGATAGGGTTAGTGCGGCATCCGTTGGCCCGTATCTGTCCCCGCCGATATCCAACGCAAACCGGTCCCACATCAGGTTCAAACCGCCGCTTGCCCCCAACTCGGTCACTTGCAACGGCAGGTCAAAACGATCAGTTAACCAGTGGCCAATTGCGATCAAAGCCGCTGATCTACGTACTTCGTTCGTCTGTGGTGGGCTGTCAATCCAATGGTCAATAAAGCCGCTGTGCTGCACGAATGCGGCACTGACCCCGTCCCATAGCGCGTCATCTGATACGCATGCGGGTGGGTATAATTTACTAAGATCTGCACCCTCAAGCACCAGCGCATGAAACGCACCGCATAGACGCAACGGAACTGAATCTGCGGCTGGCGAAATGTCGCCATTCCAACCGTAAATTCGGTCGCGCAGGGCGGAATCAGGTAGCGAACGGGTGGCAAATAGATCGCAAAGTTGACCCATAAAGGGCGAATCCATGCCTCGGCAGGCGTCGGCTTGCATTGCAAAGGCCGCATGGACCTTTGCGGGGATCACTTGAATTTATCCATCAGCTTTTGCATCGCGTTACGCTCATCAGCTGGCTCTGGTACTTTGTCCGGCGCAGGCTTGGCCTTAGGCTTTGATGTTGATGAGCGGGCAGGGGTCACACGCAGCCCGATTGCATTCAGAAACTTTGACCCGTCGCCTGCAACAAGCGCGGGGATACCATCGCCGATCCCGCGTAGCACATCATCCAGCCATTCTTGTTCGGCCTTTGCAAAGTCGCGCAGAACATAGCCCGCAACTGCATCCTTATGACCCGGATGCCCGATGCCCAACCGAACACGGTCATATTCTGGGGTGATGTGTCCGTGAATGGATCGCAGGCCGTTGTGTCCTGCATGCCCGCCGCCGGTTTTTAGGCGCACCTTACCCGGAGCGAGGTCCAACTCATCGTGGAACACGATTACATCTGCTGGGTCCAGTTTGTGAAACCGCATCGCCTCGCCTACGGATTGGCCCGACAGGTTCATGAACGTCTCAGGCTTAAGCAGGGTCACTTTTTCAGAGCCGATACGGCCTTCACTGACCAGACCCTGAAACTTGGACCGCCACGGGCCAAACCCATGATCGGACGCAATCTGCTCCAAGGCCATAAAGCCAATGTTGTGACGGTTACGCGCGTATTTCGCGCCAGGATTTCCAAGACCAACAATCAATTTCATGGGGGCAGTTTAGGCGATGCTGCAGCGCCGCGCCAGCAACTATCAACCAGTAACGATCACGCAGTCGTTTGCAGATGCGCCATAACAAAAGGGCGCCCCAAAGGACGCCCTTTCAAAATCGAATAGTGGCGAAAGATTACTCTTCTGCTGGTGCTTCTTCTGCAGCAGCTTCGCCAGCATCATCGTCGTCGTCAGATGCTGTAACAGTCTTAGGTGCTGAGATAGCAGCGATTGTGAACTCGCGGTCGATGACCGGAGTAGCGCCATCAGGCCATGCAACCGAAGTAGACGTGATCACGTCACCGATAACAGCGGCTGAAAGATCGATGTCGATGCTCTCAGGGATGTTGTTAGCAGTCACGAGAAGCTCGATCTCGTTACGGTTGATTGTCAGCATGCCGCCGCCGCTTGCGTATGGCGCTGTCTCTTCGTTGAGGAAGTTCACGTTCACGAACAACTTAACTTTAGACGTCTGACGCAGACGCATGAAGTCAACGTGCAACGGAAGGTCTTTGACCACGTGGCGCTGAACGCCGCGACAAATAACGCGGACGTCGTCCATGCCTTCAACCTTCAGGTTGAACAGCGTGGCAAGGAAACGACCCTTGCGCAGACGTACCAGCAGTTTGTTGAAATCGATGTTGATCGCAACAGGATCGGACCCGCCACCATAAACAACACCTGGTACAAGACCATCACGACGAGCTTGACGGGCGGCCCCCTTGCCTGTCCCCGCGCGTGCCGTGGCTACGAGATCTGGAATGTTTCCAGCCATAGTAATTCTCCAATATAAATGGGGCCGCCCTCCAAGGGTGTGCGACCCAGATGAAGTCGCGCGTATAGGTGGGAATCATGCGTTTGGGAAGGGGGCATTTTTTGCAGCCGCTTTGACGCATATTGCAGGTAATTCGGATGGCCTGCAACTTTGGAACTTGCTTTGAACCCGATCTGGTGCAAACCAATTTCTTATGTCTATTCTAAGCGCACTCCATACATCCCGCAGGCCTGCCACAGCCTTTGTCCTGATCGGCCTGTTTTGGGGCTGTTTCGCGGCCCATGTCCCTGTTTTCAAAGCGGGGCTTGGGGTGAACGACGCAATCTTTGGCACATTGCTACTGGGGTCTGCGACAGGCTTGGTCGCCTCAATGTTCTTGGCCCCTTTGGCTGACCGCATTCTCAAGGCGCGCTCGATGCAGGTTGGCGCAGTAATGCTGGCGTTTGCTTGGCTCTTGCCAGCCATCGCGTTCACGCCTTTGCTATTTGCCATCAGCCTCGCGTTTGTTGGCATGGCGTCCGGCCTTCTTGATGTGGTGATGAACGCCAGAGTAAGCGAGCTTGAGGCGAAGACAGGCCGTTCATTGATGAACGCGAACCACGCGATGTTTTCGGTGGGCTACGCAGTCGGTGCCATCGTCGTCAGCTTCACCCGCGAAGCAGGGATACCGCCAGTATATGTCTTTGCAGCCTTTGGCGTCATCGCGCTGTTCACAGTTGGGTATCTGCAAATGGAAGTCGCTGATGTGCAGGCCGAAGACGGCTATGTTGGCAGCTACCCACTTTGGCCGATCTTTCTATGTGGTGCGATTGTCCTTGTTGCTTTCATGTCCGAGGCCACTGTCGAAGCATGGTCGGCCCTACATATTGAGCGCACATTGGGTGGCGGAGCAGCCGAAGGCGCGTTCGGCCCTGCGATGCTGGGGATCACAATGGCATTTGGTCGTTTTTCGGGGCAGGCGGTGTCTGACCGTTTGCGCGAAGTACACGTGGTCTATTGGGCGTCAGCAATTGCAGCCGTAGGCGCGATTATCGCAGCGACTGCGGTCAGCCCGCTTTATGCATACATCGGTTTTGGCATCTTAGGGCTTGGCGTTTCGGTCATTGGCCCGATGGGCCTTGCATTGGTTGGCAAAGTTGTCCCGCCGCACATGCGCACCGAGGCAATCAGCAAGGTTGCTGTCATCGGCTTTTCCGGCTTCTTTCTCGCACCCGTCTTGATGGGTTTCGTGTCCGAAGCATTCGGTCTGCGCATGGCGTTCTTTTCGGTCGCGGGATTGCTATTGGTTGCGGTGCCTTTGGCGCGCATGGCGTCCAATCTGCCCGAAAACGGACGCGGTTCCTAAACCCAGTCGCCTGCAAAGTCCTTGGGCACCAACAAGCATTCCTGATCGAGTGTCTTGATGTCGCGGTGACCACAAAAGGCCATCGTCAGATCAAGCTCTTTGTGGATCACCTCAAGCGATTTGGTCACCCCAGCTTCGCCCATCGCACCTAGGCCGTTGATGTAGGCGCGGCCAATGTATGTGCCCTTAGCCCCCAACGCCAAAGCCTTAAGCGCGTCTTGGCCAGAGCGGATGCCACCATCCATATGCACTTCGACCTTATCACCAACCGCATCAACGATCTGCGAGAGCATCCTGATCGATGAAAGCGTACCGTCTAGCTGCCGTCCACCGTGGTTTGACACAATGATTGCATCCGCACCAAGTGCCGCGGCCTTCTTGGCGTCTTCTACGTCCATGATGCCTTTCAGAATGACTGGCCCGTCCCACATCTTCATCAGTTCTGCGACGCGGTCCCAGTTCAGCGATGGATCAAATGCCTCTGATGACCACGCAGCAAGAGACGAAGGATCGCTGACCTCTTTTGCGTGACCGACAATGTTGCCAAAGAAACGACGCTTGGTTTGCAGCATCTCAATCCCCCACGCCCACTTGGTCGCGAGGTCGATCATCGTTGGGATCGTGAACTTAGGTGGGGCGGTCAGGCCGTTCTTGAGGTCTTTGTGGCGTTGTCCCAAAATCTGCAGATCAAGCGTGATGACAATCGCAGAAACTTTAGCCGCTTTCGCCCGTGCAAAAAGGCGTTTCATAAAGTCATCGTCTTTGAGCGTGTAGACCTGAAACCAAAATGGTTTCTCAGTATTCTCGGCCACATCCTCGATCGAGCAGATAGACATGGTTGAGAGGGTAAACGGGACGCCAAACTTCTCGGCGGCTTTCGCGGCTTTGATTTCGCCATCCGCACATTGCATGCCAGTCAGACCAACAGGGGCGAGGGCCACAGGCATCGCGACGTCTTGGCCGATCATCTGACTTGCGGTGGTGCGGTTATCCATATCCACAGCAACGCGCTGGCGTAGGCGGATCTGTTCAAAATCGCTAGAGTTTTCACGGAAGGTTTGTTCAGTCCAACTGCCGCTTTCGGCGTAGTCGTAGAACATTTTTGGTGCGCGGCGCTTATGAAGGCGTTTCAGGTCAGCAATTGTGGTGATCGTCGGCATGGGTTCAACTTTCGTGAATTGGTTAGGTTTCATTACCAATTCACGGGTTTGGATGCAAGTCGCACGAATAGAGCCTCCGGCGGGAGTATTTTCACCAAAGCGAGCGATTAGCCGCGATGCGCGCCATCAGCGAGGGATTTTACAAAGGCCAGAATGTCAGAGACGCTTTCGCCAGCGCCAACTTTTTCAACGATCGCCGAGCCTACAACGGCACCATCTGCGATCTTTGCAATGTCTTCGGCAGCTTCTGGTGTGCGAATGCCAAAGCCGACAATGACAGGTAGGTCGGTTTGGGATTTGATCCGCGCCACTTCGGGGCCAACTTCGGAGGCTTGGGCAGCAGCAGCACCGGTAATACCCGTGACCGAGACGTAGTAGACAAAGCCAGATGTGTTTTGCAGAACTTTTGGCAGGCGTTTGTCATCGGTTGTTGGCGTCGCGAGACGGATAAAGTTGATTCCAACGGCCTGCGCGGGAATGCAAAGTTCGCTGTCTTCCTCTGGTGGTAGGTCGACGATGATCAGGCCGTCGATGCCTGCTGCTTTGGCTTCCTTCAAGAAACGGTCAACGCCGCGAGAGTAGATTGGGTTGTAGTAACCCATCAGCACAATCGGCGTGGTGTCATCAGTTTCGCGCAGCGCGCTTGCGTATGCGAGTGTCTTTTCGAGGTTTTGACCAGCCTCTAGCGCGCGTTGCCCAGCAAGTTGGATCGTTGAGCCGTCAGCCATTGGATCTGTGAACGGTAGGCCAAGCTCGATAATATCGACACCGGCTGCGGGCAATCCTTTGACTACCTCAAGCCCGGTTTCATAGTTCGGATCACCGGCCATTACGTAGGCCACAAAGGCTTTCTTATTCGCAGCTTTGAGTTCTGCAAATTTTGCGTCGATCCGGCTCATGGTCTTCTCCTGCTTGTTCCAAGTGTGTTTGGCTTGGTCCAAGCTTGTTTGGGCCAATGCGCGGGGGAAATCAATCCGTCATTACGGCCCCCATGCCCGCTTTTGCTTGCAGTGTGACGTCTGGCTGCATAGAAGCGCGGAAACGCAAAAGGAGAGCTGTCATGGGTTTTAAAATGGGTATTGTGGGTCTGCCGAATGTTGGCAAATCGACCCTGTTCAACGCATTGACGAAAACCGCCGCCGCACAGGCCGCGAACTTTCCGTTTTGCACGATTGAGCCGAACGTCGGTGAAGTGGGTGTTCCTGATGCCCGTCTCGACAAATTGGCCGAGATTGCCAGCTCAAAAACGATCATTCCGACGCGGATGACATTCGTCGACATTGCGGGCCTTGTTAAGGGTGCGTCAAAGGGCGAAGGCCTTGGGAACCAGTTCCTTGCCAACATCCGAGAGTGCGACGCGATTGCCCACGTGCTGCGCTGTTTTGAGGACGACGACATCACCCACGTTGAGGGTCGTGTTGATCCTGTCGAGGACGCAGATGTCATCGAGACCGAACTGATGCTTGCCGATCTTGAGAGCATTGAAAAACGTATGTTGAATCTGACCCGCAAAGTGCGCGGTGGTGACAAAGAAGCCGCCGATCAGGTGCGCCTGCTTGAGGCTGCGCAAAAGTTGCTCGAAGACGGTAAGCCTGCCCGCCTTGTTGAGGTAGACGAGGACGACGACAAAGCATGGAAGATGCTGCAGCTTTTGACTGCTAAGCCGGTTCTTTATGTTTGTAACGTTGAAGAAGACAGCGCTGGCGCTGGCAACTCTCAGTCCGTTCGCGTCGCAGAAATGGCCGCCAAGCAGGGTAACTCTGCCGTTGTGATTTCGGCCCGTATTGAGGAAGAAATCTCTCAGCTCGACGCCGAAGAGGCCGAGATGTTCCTGACGGAAATGGGCCTCGAAGAAGCAGGCCTCGACCGTTTGATCCGCGCGGGCTACGAATTGTTGAACCTGCAAACTTACTTTACTGTTGGCCCGAAAGAGGCGCGTGCTTGGACCATCAAGCAAGGCACTTCAGCACCGCAAGCCGCTGGCGTGATCCACGGTGATTTTGAACGCGGCTTCATCCGCGCCGAAACCATCGCCTATGGTGACTTTGTGGAATTTGGCGGCGAAGCTCCATCAAAAGAAGCAGGCAAAATGCGCGCTGAGGGCAAAGCATACATCGTCAAAGACGGCGATGTGCTGCACTTCTTGTTTAATACATAAGGGGTTGTTGTGGCGGCGGCACACCCGCTCTTAGTCGAGGATTAAGCATAACGCGGCGGTCTAGCACATCAGCCCGCCGCATTGCCAAATCGCAGCTCGCTACGCGAGCTGCATTCATCCCGGTCTTTGCTGGTAAACTGCCATACGCCAAGCAGACGCGTCGCGTATCGCCCAAAGCCCATGTTTGGCCCCCGTTAGCCAAGATGAAACTATCCCGCACGAATTTTTCGTAACCCCCCTTGCCCCCCTGCAAACTCATGGATAAACGGGTCAACGGAGACGTGGCCGAGTGGTCGAAGGCGCTCCCCTGCTAAGGGAGTAAGCGTTAACGCGCTTCGAGGGTTCGAATCCCTTCGTCTCTGCCAGAAATCCTAAATTTTTGTAATAAAATCAAATGTTTAGGGCTTCTTGCTTTTTCGCTGTCCCCCAATTAGACCGCCAAGTCTGTTTTGTATGATTTAGTTCTTTTGTGCCTAACTTCAGAAAAATGAGGCCAATTTCATCCTGACAACCTGATTAGTTGAGTAAGGGTAGTTTGCCAAAAAATGTTCAACATCTTGCCATGTGAGAACGGCACGCAAGGCCGCACATTGGCTTGCGCCTTTAGGGTTGGCGTTTAAAACAGCTTCAAATGCCGAATCCAATTGTTTTTCTGGCGCGCGCAGCGCTTCGGATAACCAAAACAACATCG